>NZ_BLTG01000074.1 GCF_017312405.1 Mycobacterium sp. PO1 | reverse complement strand
CGCTTGCGCGAAGAGCAGAGCAACACGATGAGCGCTTGCGCGAAGAGCAGAGCAACACGATGACCCGTGTCGGATTCGTCGGCGCGGGCCGCATGGGCACCCCGATGGTGACCCGCCTGCTCGGCGCCGGCCACGAGGTCCGGGTGCTGGCGCGCACCGGCGAGAAGGCAGCTGCGCTGGCTGAACAGGGGGCCGAGCCGGTCACCGACCTGACTGCGGTGACCACCGGCGCCGACGTCGTCGTGGTGTGTGTGTTCAGCGACGACCAGGTCAGGGAGCTGTGTCTGGACGGTGAGCTGGTGGCACGCATGGCTCCAGACTCTGTCCTGATCCTGCACACCACGGGCAGCCCGAAGACCGCGCAGTCGATCGCGACGAGGCATCACCACGTGGCGGTCATCGACGCGCCGGTCAGCGGCGGGCCGCACGACATCGCCGCGGGGGCGGTGACGTTGTTCGTCGGCGGTGACGAGGAGGCGCTGGACCGGGCTCGCCCGGTACTGAGCAGCTACGGCCATCCCATCCTGCACACCGGTTCCACCGGGACAGGCCAGGCCGTCAAGCTCGTCAACAACACGCTGTTCGCGGCGCAGATCGGACTGGTCACCGAAGCAGTCCGGCTCGCCTCCCGGCTCGACGTCGGCGAGACGTCGCTGCTCAACGCGCTGACGCACGGCAGCGCCGAGAGCCGGGTGCTCTCGATGATCGCCAGGACAGGCTCGGCCGAGGCGTTCCTCGCCGCGGTCGGCGAGTTCATCGGCAAAGACATCGCGGTGGTGCGGGACACGGTGGGCGACCTCAACGATGACCTGGGCGAATTCGACAGAATCCTGAAGACGGTGACGCCATGATCGCGCGCCGCGCCGTTGCCCAATCAGCTGACTTTCGAGACCAAGTGTCACATACTGGAGCCATTACAGTGAAACAGCCTTCCGTAACGTTTCCGGCTCCGCATACCGCGCCGAGGAGGACCTGATGACAAAGCCCACATTGGTGTTCAACCCGGTCGCCCAGGAGTACTTCGACAATCCCTACGAGATTTATCGCAGAATGCGCGACGAGGCGCCGATCTACTACGACGAAGAGCAGGACTTCTACGCGCTGACCCGACATGCCGACGTCGCCGCGGCGTTCAAGGATCATGACGGGTTCTCGTCGGCGCGCGGCTGCGATCTCGGGATGGTCCGCTCAGGCGAGGTTCCGCAGAAGTCCATCATCTTCATGGATCCTCCCGATCACCGTCACATGCGCAGCCTGCTGAACAAGGCGTTCACCCCTCGGGCGATCCAGTCGCAGCGGGACACCGTCGTCGAGCTCGTCGAGCACTATTTGAGTGAGGCCGACCCGGACAATTTCGACGTCGTTCAGGATTTCTCCGGACCGTTCCCGGTTGAGGTCATCACCCGGATGGCCGGGGTCCCCGAAGAGTTTCGCCAGCAGGTCCGGCACTGGATCGACACCAGCTTGCATCGCAAGCCTGGCCAGATCGAGATGGACGACGAGAACATGCAGGCCAACATCGATTCTGGGATGTACTACTACGGCCTGGTCCAGGAGCGTCGCAAGAACCCCCAGGACGACATGATCAGCAGGCTGATCGCCGCGCAGATTCCCGACGAGAACGGGGAGATGCGCCGGCTCGACGACATCGAGATCACCGGCTTCACCACGCTGCTCGGCGGCGCCGGCGCCGAGACGGTCACGAAGCTGGTCGGCAGCGCGGTGGTCGAGTTCGCCCGTCACCCCGAGCAGTGGCAGAAGCTGCTCGACGATCGCAGCAAGATCCCCGCGGCCGTCGAAGAATTGCTGCGCTACGTGGGGCCGGTGCAGTACAACGTCCGTTACAGCCTCAAGGACGTGGAATTGCCCAGCGGCCGGATTCCGGCGAACAAGCCGGTGTTCCTGATGGGCGCCGCCGCCAATCGCGATCCTCGTGCTTTCGACGACGGCGAGACATTCGACATCGACCGGGACCGCACCCAGGCGCAGAATCTCGGACTGGGTTATGGCATCCACAGTTGTCTGGGCGCGGCACTGGCCCGCATGGAGACGGCCATCGCCCTGGATCATCTGCTCGACTTCATGCCCCGGTTCGACGTCGCATTCGACCGTCTCGAGCGGGTCAACATGCAGAATGTCGCCGGCTACCACCATGTTCCGGTGAAGGTGGTGAAGTGATGGCACAGAAGATCGACGTCGATTTCGGACTCTGTGAAAGCAATGGCGTGTGCATGGGCATCATCCCGGAGGTGTTCGACCTCGACGATGAGGACTATCTGCACGTCTTGCAGGACGAGGTGACGCCGGAGAACGAGCAGCAGGTCAAAGAAGCGGTGCGGCAGTGCCCGCGGCAGGCCATCTCTATCCGTGACGAATGACGGCAACCGACGACGCCATCAGAAGCCGGAGACAATCACCCCGTTGCAGTCCGCCGCGGCCTGACGTAGCTTCACCGCTTCCTGGTAGGCGTCCGAGTAATACCACTCCTTGGCCGCATCGACGGATTCGAACTCCAGCAACACGGTCTGTGTTGCGGGCCAGTCACCCTCGATGACCGTGGGGTTGTGTCCGATCGACAGAACCGTCGCGCCGGCCATGGTTTTCGACGCCAGCTTGCCGTACTCGGCCATCCCCTCTGGATCCTTGATTTCCTCGGTGATGATCACATAGCCCTTGGCCACGTTGATTCCCCTTCCAATCAGTCGATTTCACGGATCGCCCGCTCGGGGCAGTTCTGGACGGCTTCGTGCGCGGCGTCCTGCAGCGCGGGCGGGACGTCACCGGGATCCGCCACGGCCCAGCCGTCCTCGGTCATCGTGAACACCTCTGGACACAGCGTCAGACACATACCGTGTCCGGCGCAGCGGTCCTCGTCGACAGTGACTCTCACACTCACACTTTCACTCGCGCCGTCTCACGCAAGGTCGAACTCGAGGTGCAGCTCGGTGAGCCCGCGCAGAATGTAGGTCGGGATGTACTGGTAGTTCCGTTTTTCGGCGGGGCCGTGATGAGTCTCCGAGATCCGAATGTCGGCGGTGCGGTCCAGCAGTCGCTCCAACCCGACGCGCGTTTCGGCCCGAGCCAGCGGAGCCCCCGGGCAGCTGTGGATGCCCCGGCCGAAAGCCAGGTGCTGGCGGGCGTTCTTGCGCTCCGGATCGAAGTCGTCGGGGTCCTCGAAACGGCGCGGATCCCGGTTGGCCGCACCGTTGATGACCATCAGGGTGCAGCCCGCGCCCAGAGGTTGATCACCGACGGTGGTGGGCACGCGAGACAACCGGAAGTCTCCTTTGACCGGGCTCTCGATGCGCAGACATTCTTCGATGAAGTTCGGCAACAGGCTGCGGTCAGCGCGCAACTTCTGCTGGATGTCGCGCCGGTCGCCGAGGACCTTGAGCGCGGTGGACAGCAGCCGCACCGTGGTCTCCTGACCGGCGGAGAAGACGTTGGTGGCGACCCGCACGACGTCGCCGACCTCAGGCATCGAGCCGTCGGGGAAGCTGGCCGTGGCCAGTCCGGTGAGCACGTCGTCACGGGGCTCGGCGCGCCGGTCCTCGACGTAGGTGGCGAACACGTCGTAGAGGTACTCCAGCGGCGTCTTGGTCAGTGTTTTGTCCGCATTACCCAGCCCACTTCCGTGGGTGCCACGTGCCAGCCGCTCGAGGAGTTCCGGACGGTCCTCCTCGGGTACCCCGAGCAGGTCGGCGATGACCCGCAATGTGAACGGTCCGGCGAAACCCTTGATGAACTCGCCTTCCCCCGGAGCGAGGAAGTCGTCGAGGATGTCGTCGGCGAGCTGCCACATCGCGTCCTCGTTTTCCTTCAGACGCTTGGGCGTGATCAACCGCATGAGCAGCGCGCGATGATTGGTGTGGGTCGGCGGGTCGAGCGTCGGCAACTGGTCGCTGAACGGGATCTCGTCACGGTGCTGCTCGATCAGTGCGGTGACGTCTCCGTCCTCCATGCCCTCCAGGGACACCGGAAAACCGGGGAACGGCCCGGTCACCGAGATGCACGAGGAGAACGTCTCGGCGTCGTTGTAGACATCCACCGCCTCCTGCCAGCCGGTCACCATCGTGACGCCGTAGTGCTCCTCTTTGGTGACAGGACACTTCTCGCGCAAGGCCTCGTAGAACGTGTAGGGGTCATCGGTCAACCGGCTGTCCCGAAAGAAGTCGACCTTCGTGAGGTCCTCCGCCATGTCACTCCATCCGACGATCTCTTCGAGCGAGAATGCTATTCTCATCTTTGCGTATCAGGTTTCCATACCGGTCGGCCGACGTCAACGACGGCACTACTCAGGCCCCCTGGTGGTGCACACACGGGGCCCGCCGCAACTCCGGAAACCCGATAGCACCGCTGAGTGACAAGCAGTTGGTAACTGGCAGCGACGGAGGTTGCAGGGATGCCCGATCACAGGACGGCGCTCGACAACGAGCCAGAGTTCGCGCAGCCGTGGGCACCCCACCGACTACGGATCTACACCGGCGTTGCGCTCTTCACCGTCGCCGTGTTCGTCCTTATAACCATCGCCGTGAGCGTCGGAGTCCTCCCACCGAGCTTCACAGTGGATGTCGTCGCGAACCTCATGTTCGGAATCCCGGTGATACTTCTTCCTTTCGTGCTGTTGTGGGATGCGCCCGGGGAGAATCGAACCCGAATCGACAAGGCTGCCGAGCTGACATTGTTCTATCTGCCGTACACCGCGTGCAGCCAGATCGGCTACGAACTCGTATTTCTGATCGGTCACCCGCTTGGCTTATGGACCCCGACCGACGATCCCGGCTGGAAATGGCTGTGGTGGCAGTACGCACTGGCTGACACCCGTTACGTCAGCGGAAACCCCTGGATCTTCGCCTTGGAGATCGTCGGCGTCTGCACCGGCGCGACCGTGTTCGCCATGTGGACCCGGCTCATCCGGCCGACGCTGCCTACCGAATCGCGCATTCGTTGCCTCTGGGTGGCATTCGCAGGCTGCGCGGTGCTGATGAGCAGCACTGCCGTGTACTTTCTCGCGGAGGTCGGCGCAGGGTTCGCGAACATCGGGCAGGGCGCCTACGGATTGGGGTTCAAGTTCATCGCGGAGAACATCCCCTTCATCGTGCTGCCTCCGTTGGTGTTGTACGCCATTCACCTTCAGATCGACTACCTGACCCGGCGAGCCGGGGTCGACCAGGCTCACGTCGTGGAGAAGGCAGACCCGGATGAGCAACGACTCCCTACAGCGCGGAATTAGTTGGACTCAGGTCAACTATTGTTCGCCCCTGTTCGGTGCTGTAATTTCCGGAACGTGGCTGCAGCCCGAACGAACCCCGATGCTGACCGTGGTCAGCGTCGCGCGTCTTTTCAGCGGGCGAAGTCGCGCGAGACCAAGCGCGCGCTGGTGCAGGCCGCGATGGCGCTGTGGCGCACCCAGGGGTATGCGCTGACCACCGTCGCCGACATCTGCACCGCCGCGGGGGTCTCCAAAGCGCTGTTCTACTTCTATTTCCCCCGCAAGGAGGATGTGCTCTTCGAAGTGGGCGTGCTGTCCACCCGATCGGCCCATCGCACGATCCACGACCTGCTCGACAAGCCCTACGAGGTCGAACCGGTGCTCCACGCAGCCCTCACCGCCTTCGAGCGGTCCATGGCGCGCAATCCCCGCGATCTGATCATCGAGACCATCCTCGAGGGCTACCGCCACGAGCACCGCATCCTCGCCGAGGGAAGGGCCTCGGACGCCGAGACCGACATGTTCACCGAACTCTTCACCCGCGCGCACGCCGACGGGAAGCTCGCCGGCACGGCGTCCGGGGACGACATCGCCCACCTGGCCTATCTGTCTCAGACGCTGGTGAGCGAAGGCGCCCGGCACTGGGCCGCAGGCGCTTTCGGCGACCGGTCGTTCGCCGCGGTCGTCACCGGCGACATCATGGCCGTGATCAACGGCTTCGCGCACCGAACCATCCATTGACGGCAAGGAGGCCGCATGTGGGATTTCGAGACCGACCCCGAGTACCAGAAGGTGCTCGACTGGGCCGACGAGTTCGTGCGGGACGAGATCGAACCGCTCGACCTCGCATTCCCCCACCAGCAGTTCATGCCGCTGGAGGGCAAGCGGCGCGAGGTGATCGACCCGTTGAAGCAGGAGGTGCGCCGACGCGGGCTGTGGGCCACCCACCTGGGCGCGGAGCTGGGCGGCCAGGGCTACGGACAGCTCAAACTCGCTCTGCTCAACGAGATCCTGGGCCGGTCCCAGTGGGCGCCGATCATCTTCGGCTGTCAGGCGCCCGACACCGGCAACGCGGAGATCATCGCCCATTACGGCACCGCCGAACAGAAGCAGCGCTACCTGGAGCCCCTGCTGAACGGTGAACTCTTCTCCTGCTATTCGATGACCGAACCGCACGCCGGCGCCGACCCCACGATGTTCACCACGTCGGCGGTCCGCGACGGCGACGACTGGGTCATCAACGGCTGGAAGTTCTTCTCCTCCAACGCCGCGACGTCGTCCTTCCTGATCGTGATGGTGGTGACGAACCCGAACGTCAGTGCCTATCAGGGGATGTCGATGTTCCTGGTGCCCACCGACACTCCCGGGGTGAAGATCGAACGCAACATCGGTCTCTACGGGGAACAGGCCGGGCAGGGCAGCCACGCGCTGATCCACTACGACAACGTCCGGGTTCCCGGCGAGGCCCTGCTCGGCGGTGAGGGGCAGGCGTTCGTCATCGCCCAGACCCGGCTGGGCGGTGGCCGGATACACCACGCGATGCGCACCATCGGACTTTCCCGCAAGGCTCTGGACATGATGTGCGAGCGCGCACTGAGCCGCCAGACTCAGGGCAGTCGCCTGTCGGACAAGCAGTTCGTCCAGGGTTACATCGCCGACTCCTACGCCCAGTTGGTGCAATTCCGGCTCATGGTGCTCTACACGGCCTGGGAGATCGACAAATACAACGACTACAAGAAGGTCCGCAAGGACATCGCCGCGGTGAAGGTCGTCATGCCCACCGTGCTGCACGACATCGCCTGGCGCGCCATGCAGGTCCATGGCGCGCTCGGCGTCACCAACGAGGTTCCGTTCCTCGGGATGGTCACCGGCGCCGCGGTGATGGGATTGGCCGACGGCCCGACCGAGGTTCACAAGGCCACGGTGGCCAAACAGGTGCTGCGCGATTACACCCCCGCCGACGGCACCTGGCCGAGCGAATGGATTCCGGCCAAACGGGAAGCAGCCCACGCCAAATTCGCCGACTACCTCGAGCACGAGGTGGGCAATCTGTGACCGAGCCGCTCGACACCCACCGGCTGGCGGCATGGATGGACGGCGCGGGCCTGCCGGGCAAGGGCGAGCCGCTGAACACCCGATTTCTGTCCGGCGGTACCCAGAACGTCATCCACGAGATCATCCGCGGCGACGCCCGCTGTGTGCTGCGGATGCCTCCGCCCGGCGCGCCCCCGGACCGTGACAAAGGCATCCTGCGGGAGTGGCGCATCATCGAGGCGCTCGACGGCACCGATGTCCCGCACACCGAGGCGGTCGCGGTCTGCGCCGACGCCGAGATCCTCGGGCGCCCCTTCTACCTGATGGGCTTCATCGACGGCTGGTCGCCGATGGACACCCACGGCCGTTGGCCCGAACCGTTCGACAGCGACCTCACCGCTCGGCAGGGACTGAGTTACCAGTTGGCCGAAGGTATTGCGCTGCTGTCCAACGTGGACTGGCAGGCCCGGGGGTTGACTGATCTGGGCCGGCCCGACGGGTTTCACGAGCGTCAGGTGGATCGGTGGATCGGCTTCCTGGACCGAATCAAGCGCCGGGAACTGCCGGGACTCGAGACCGCGACGGCGTGGCTGCGCGCCCACAAACCCCTCGACTTCGTCCCGGGCCTGATGCACGGCGACTACCAGTTCGCCAATGTCATGTACCGCCACGGTGCGCCGGCCCGGCTGGCCGCGGTCGTCGACTGGGAGATGGGCACGGTGGGTGACCCGAAGCTCGATCTGGCGTGGATGGTGCAGTCCTGGCCGGCGGATACGGCGCATCCAGGATCTTCCGAGATGGGCTATGTCGACATGCGCGGCATGCCCTCGCGCGACGACGTGGTCGCGCACTATGCCGACGTGTCGGGACGTCAGGTCGACGACCTGGACTACTACCTGGTGCTCGCCAAGTGGAAGTTGGCCATCGTCCTCGAGCAGGGTTTCCAGCGTGCCGGGAACGACGAGAAACTGCTGGCATTCGGGCCGGTCGTCACCGAACTGATGGCCTCGGCCGCCGACCTCGCCGAGTCCACGGACTACCGGGGATAGCACGGCAATGCGTGCCGCCATCTGCCGGGAACACGGACCGCCGGAGGTGGTCCGTGTGGAGAACCACATTGTGCCGCCGGCGGGACCGGGGCAGATTGGCGTGCGCGTGTCGACCGCTGCGGTCAACCATCCCGATGTCCTTCTGGTAGCCGACCGCTACCAGGTCAGCGTGGACACGCCGTTCGTGCCGGGCAGTGAGTTCGCCGGCGTCGTGGACGAGGTCGGTTCCTCCGGCACCGGGTTCGCCGTCGGGGACCGGGTGACGGGAACCGCGATGCATGGCGCGTTCGCGCAACGCCTCGTCGTGGATGCCTCGAGCTTGTCCCCCACCCCCGAAGGCGTCGACGACGTCACCGCGGCGGCCGCGGGCGTCGCACACCGCACCGCCTATCACAGCCTGCGCTCGGTGGGACGGGTGAAGTCCGGAGACGAACTCGTCGTACTCGGAGCGGGCGGGGGTGTGGGGCTGGCCGCGGTGCAACTCGGGGTCGCGCTCGGGGCGAGGGTGACGGCGGTGGCGTCCTCGGCGGAGAAACTCGATGCCGCAGCCTGTTACGGCGCCACGCGGCTGCTCGATCACACGGCAGTCGACCTGCGCGCCGCCCTCCGCGAAACCGTGCCGGAGGGAGCCGATGTGGTCCTCGACCCGGTCGGCGGCGCCCTCAGCGAGCCGGCTCTTCGGTCGCTGCGCCGCCGTGGCCGGTTCGTCACCGTCGGTTTCGCGTCGGGCGCGATCCCCCGTATCCCGTTGAACCTGATTCTGCTCAAAGGTGTTCAGCTGGTGGGGTTCCAGTTCCAGGATGTGCCCGCCGACGAATTCGACCGCAACGAGGGCGAGTTGCGGGAGCTCCTCACCTCAGAACGGGTGAAACCTCATGTCGGGGCGGTATTTGCGCTGGACGACATTGCCGCGGCGCTGCGGCACGTGCGCGATGGCCGCGCGATCGGCAAGGTTCTGATCGATCTGCGGTGATCAGCTTGCCGGAACGAGATCCGCGGCGACCGAGGCCATCATGCCGCAGCAGAACGTCTCCACCGGCGCGACACCCTGCTCGGCGACCCCGCACGCACCCAGCGCCTGTGCCTTGAAGGCACGGGCAGCGGCGCTGAGCCGATGCACCACCGAGTCGACGCTGCTGTCCAACTCCGCCGGCAGCGCCTGCCCCCAGAGCGTGACCTCCGTGGCACCTTGATCCAACGCCCCGACCACGCCGCGGCGCACCCTTTCGTCGCGGCTGAACAGATCCGCGGACACGGCAACGGTCTGCGGGTGCGGGCGATCAGCCCACTCCTCCAGGACAGATTCGAGATCTGCCGTCGCGGCCCCCAGGATCTCCAGCGGACGGACGTTGTCACCGCTGCCCACCAGAACCGTCACGTCCCAGCCGGCCATGACCCGGTCGTAGATCCACCCTCCGGCGGAGTGAACCGCATCGAGCACCGTCGGCGCGACGACGTCGAGCCGGTATCTCATGTCGGCATGGGCTGCGGCCTTGTCGGGGCCAGGTCCCGACGCAGCGAGTCCGCGTACCCCTCGAATACCTCGGTCAGCGGGATTGAAGGATCGAGCAGCCATAGGGTCTCCATTCCGTTGATGAAGGCGAGAATCTCCACAGCCTTGGTGGCCGCGTCGAAGTCGTTGCGATAGTCACCGTTGCGCTGACCGCGTTCGATGATCGCCGTGATGATGTCGGCGGCGTCGCGGTAGCGCTTGTGCAGACGGTCGTGCAGAGGAGCGTCAGGAGCGATGTTCTCCGCCAGGAGAACCATGAAGGTGCCGACCAGTTCGGGTGCGCGCTGGAACCGTTCCGGCACCCGGCTCAGCTCGATGATCAGGTCGCCGCTGCGGTAATCAGCGTGCGCGTCGTCATCGGCGTCGCGCGCATCGAGCACCGCGTTGAGCAACTGCTCCTTCGACTCGAAATGGTGCAGCAGTCCGGCCGGGGTGACGCCGGCCTCCTTGGCGATCTGCGCGAGCGAGGTGTTCCGCCATCCATTGCGGGCCAGGAGCCGCTCGGCCACGCCGAGGATGCGCTGCCGACGATCCTCACCTTTGGCGAGAAGGGCCGCATAGGGCCGCCTCGGCGTCTCCAGGGCGGTGGCGGGCTCGGGGGCTGACACATGACTCCTTCGGCACAATCCAACCTAGTGAACACACAGTAGGTAGGTTCGAGCGTTGTGACAAGGGTCTCAATTAACAAATTTATTGACACGTGTAACGCTGCAGGTCAGCGCTGTCAGACCGGTCGGGAGTCGAGCCCGCGGCGGCGTATTCGGCTGGCGTGGTGCGCCATTCGCATTACATGCTCAGCCGACGTCACAGACCCAGAGACTTGGCGATGATCACCTTCATCACCTCGCTGGTGCCTGCATAGATCCGGGCGACGCGCGCGTCGGTGTACAGCCTGGCGATCGGATACTCCATCATGTAGCCGTAGCCGCCGAACAGCTGCAGGCACCGATCGACGACCCGCTGTTGCATCTCGGTGCAGAACAGCTTCACCCGGGCGGCGTCCGCCCCGGAGAGCTCCCCCTCCACGTGCAGCGCCACCGCACGGTCGAGCATCGCCTGGGCGGCCTCCACCTCCGTCGAGCAGGCCGCCAGCTCGAACTTGGTGTTCTGGAACGATGCCACCGGCGTGCCGAACGCCGTGCGGTTGCGGGTGTAGTCGATGGCCGCGGTGATCGCCGAGCGCGCCTGGGCCACGGATCCGACGGCCACCGTCAACCGCTCCTGGGCGAGGTTGTGCCCCAGGTAGCCGAACGCCTCGTCGACCTCACCCAGGACGTTGGCCGCCGGCACCCGGACATCGACGAACGACAGTTCGGCGGTGTCCTGCACCTTGCAGCCCATCTTCTCCAGTTCGCGTCCGCGGGTGAAGCCCGCCATATCGTCCTCGACGACCAGCAACGTCAGCCCCTTGCGACGGTTGTCCGGATCGGTCGACGTACGGGCCACGACCACCACCAGGTCGGCCTGCATACCGCCGGTGATGAACGTCTTGGCGCCGTTGACGACGAAGTCGTCTCCGTCGCGCACGGCGGTGGTGCGCATGCCCGCCAGATCGGAGCCGGTACCGGGCTCGGTCATCGCGATCGCGGTGAGCAATGTGCCCGCCGCCAATCCCGGGAACCATCGTTCGCGCTGTTCGGCGTTGGCGTAGTGCAGGAAGTACGGCAGGATCACCTCCAGCTGGGTGCGCACGGTCGACAACGTCACCAGCGCCCGGGCGGCTTCCTCCTGCAGCACCACGTTGTAGCGGTAGTCGGGTTCGCCACCGCCGCCGTACTGCTCGGGGATCGCCATGCCGAGCATGCCGAGCGAACCCATGTGCTCGAACACCTCGCGCGGCATCCGGCCGCCCTTCTCCCACAGCGGGTAGTCGGGCACGACCTCCTTCTCGACGAAGTCGCGCGCCAACTCACGGAACGCCTCGTGGTCCTCGGTGAACAGATCTCTACGCACGTGCTTCTCCCGGTCAGGCGATCAGCTCGACCAGAGTGGCGTTCGCGGTGCCGCCGCCCTCACACATGGTCTGCAGCCCGTAACGAATGTCGTTGTCCCGCATGTGGTTGACCATGCGCGTCATCAGCACGGCACCGGATGCACCGAGCGGGTGGCCCAGCGCGATCGCCCCACCGAGCGGGTTGAGCCGCGCTTCGTCGGCGCCGGTCTCGGCCAGCCACGCCAGCGGCACCGGGGCGAAGGCTTCGTTGACCTCGTACACCCCGACCTCGTCCAGGCTCACACCCGACTTGTGCAGAACCTTCTCGGTGGCCGGGATCGGACCGGTCAGCATCAGCACGGGATCCGCACCGGTGACCGCCCCGGCGCGGTAGCGTGCGATCGGAGTCAACCCCAGCGACAGCGCGTTGTCTTCGGCCATGATCAGCAGCGCAGCCGCACCGTCGGAGATCTGCGACGAGTTGCCGGCGTGGATCACACCGTCGTCCTTGAACGCCGGTTTGAGACCGGCCAGCTTGTCGGCGGTCGTGCCGCGACGGATGCCTTCGTCGGCGGACACCGGGCCGGCGTCGGTCAACACGGGGTGGATCTGGGCGTCGAACGCGCCGGCGTCCTGGGCGGCGGCGGCGAGTTCGTGCGAGCGGGCCGAAAAGTCGTCGAGCCGGGTGCGAGACAACCCCCACTTCTGCGCGATCAGTTCGGCCGAGATGCCCTGGTTGAACGAGAAATCTCCGTAACGGGCAAGCACTCTCGGTCCGTAGGGCATACCGGTGGCACGCGCCGCGCCGAGCGGCACCCGGCTCATCACCTCGACTCCCCCGGCAACCACCACGTCCTGTTGTCCCGACATCACCGAAGTCACCGCGAAATCCAGTGCCTGCTGACTGGACCCGCATGCGCGGTTGACGGTGGTACCCGGAACGCTCTCGGGCCATCCCGCTGCCAGCACCGAGAAACGACCGATGTTGCTGGACTGGTCGCCGACCTGGGACACACAGCCCCAGACCACATCGTCGATGATGCTCGGGTCGACGCCCGCCCGCTCCACCAACGCGTTGAGCACCACCGCCGACAGGTCGGCGGCGTGCATGTCCGCCAGGCCGCCGTTGCGCTTGCCGATGGGGGTGCGGACCGCCTCGACGATCACCGTGTCACGCATGTCTACTCCTTCGTGTTCAGGTGTGGCGACCACTGTCCGGTGAACACCGGGTCGCGCTTGTCGGCGAACGCGGCGTACGCCTCCGTCGAGTCCTCGGTCGCGAAATTACCGGGTTGCGCGCGTGCCTCGTTGGCCAGCGCCTGCGGCAGCGTCGTACACGCACCGTCGTTGAGCAGAGCCTTGCTCTGCGCCAGCGCGAAAGACGGTCCCTGCGCCAGCCGCCGCGCCAGGTCGGCGACGAAGGCGTCGATCTCCTCGGCGTTCTTGACCCAGGTGACCAGCCCCATCGAATGCGCCTCTGCGGCGTCGATCATGTCCGCCAGCAGCACCAGCCGCTTGGCCTGTTGCAGACCGACCAACTTGGGTAGCAGCCACGACCCACCGAGGTCCATCGACAGCCCGCGTCTGGCGAAAATCTGACAAAAGCGCGACTCGGGGGTGGCCACCACCAGGTCGCAGCCCAATGCCAGGTTCCAGCCCGCGCCGACGGCCACACCGGTGACCTTTGCGATGGTGGGGACCGCAAGTTCGTGCAGCGCCAGGGCGACCTCGCTGAGCCGGCGCATCTTGTGCCGCGGATGGATGGTCTCGCCCGCTCCGACGTCGGCGCCCGAGCAGAATGCGCCTCCGGCACCGGTGATCACCAGGGCCCCGAGATCGTCACGCGCCGCGGCGCGCAGTGCATCGGCGAGTTCCTCCCACAGTCGGGCGTCGATCGCGTTTCGACGGTGCGGTCGGTTGAGCGTGAGGGTTCGCACCCCGTCGTCGTCGCGGCACAGCAGCGTGGGCTCCGACGCGGTCATCGGGGCGTCCCGATCACACCGCGTTCCCGCAGCGACTCGAGCTCGGCAGGCGCGACTCCGAATTCGGTGAGCACGGCGTCGGTGTGCTGCCCGAGCGCCGGAACCGGACCCATCGGAGGTTCGAAGCCGTCGATCACGGGAGGCGGCAGCAGCGCCTGGATCGGGCCGCGGGAAGTCTGGACCTCGCGCCACCGGTCGCGGGCGGTGAGCTGGGGATGAGCCACCACCTCACTGGGCACGTTGTATCGCGAGTTCCCGATCCCCGCGGCATCAGCGGTGCGCTGGATCTCGGCGAGGTCGTGCCGGCCGCACCAGGCGCCGATGGCTTCGTCGAGTTCGGCTCGGTGGACGACCCGCCCGGAGTTGGCGCGAAAGCGCGGATCGTCGGCCAAATCGTTGCGCTGCAATATTTCTCGGGCCAGCCGCTGCCACTCGTTGTCGTTGGTGGTGCCGAGAACCACGATCTGGTCATCTGCGGTGGCATACGAGCCGTACGGGGCGACCGCGGGAGAACTCATTCCCAGAGGTTGCTGGTCGACGCCGGAGTGTTGGGTGTAGGTCAGCTGATAGCCCATCACGTCCATCATCGTGTCGAACAGGCTGACCGCGACGCCGCCGCCACCGGGGCGGCGGCCGGTGTCCCGGGCATACAGCAGCGCCAGGATGGACAGGGCGGAGTACAAACCGGAGGACACATCGGCCACCGGCGGGCCGGGTTTGGCGGGCGCGCCGGCCTGCCCGGTCACCGCGCAGGTGCCCGACTCGGCCTGGATCAGCAGGTCATACGCACGTTTGTGCGACAGTGGCCCGCCCGGCCCGTAGCCGTCGATCTCGACGGCGATCACCCCGGGATGCCGTTCGGCCAAGTCGGCCGCGGTGATGCCCAGGCGTCCGGTCGATCCCGGCGCGAGGTTGGACACCAGCACGTCCGCACCATCGAGCAGCCGGTGCAACAACTCAAGACCCTCGGCGGACTTCAGGTCGATCGCGACCGACTCCTTGTTGCGGTTGCACCACACGAAGTGCGCGGCGAGCCCGCCGGGGCCCAGCACGACGTCGTCGTAGTGGCGGGCGAAGTCACCGCCCTTGGGGTTCTCGACCTTGATCACCCGTGCCCCGAAATCCGACAGCACGCGAGTGCACATCGGAGCCGACACGGCTTGTTCCAGCGTCACCACGGTGATTCCGGACAACGGTCCGGTAGGCCGCTCATCTCTTTCCGAGACTGTCATGAATGACTACATAACCATTCCGCCGTCGACCGGCCGCATTTGCCCGGTGGGGTAGCACGCCGCGGCGGACGCCACGTCACCCACTTCAGTAGCTTCGGGGCAGGCCGAGCACGTGCTCGCCCAGGAAATTCAGCACCATCTCCTGACTCACCGGCGCGATCTTCATCAACCGTGATTCCCGGAAGTAGCGCGACACGTGGTACTCCTCGGAGTAGCCCATGCCGCCGTGCAACTGCAACGCACGGTCGGCCGCCCCGAAACCTGCTTCGGCGCAAAGATATTTGGCGGTGTTGGCCTCGCGTCCGCACGGTTTTCCGTTGTCGTAGAGCCAGGTCGCCTTGCGCAGCACGAGTTCGGCGGCATCCAGGCGGGCCAGCGAGTCGGCCAGGGGGAACTGCAATCCCTGGTTCATCCCGATGGGGCGGTTGAACACGTGCCGCTCGTTGCCGTACTTGACGGCCTTCTCCAGCGCCACCCGGCCGATGCCCAGCGCCTCGGCGGCGATGAGCATGCGTTCCGGGTTCAGCCCGTCCAGGATGTACTTGAACCCCTGGCCTTCCTCGCCGACCCGGTCCTCGACGGGCACCATCAGGTCGTCGATGAAGACCTCGTTGGAGCTCACCGCGTTGCGGCCCATCTTGTTGATCGGGCGGACGTCGACGTGATCGCGGTCGATGTCGGTCAGGAACAGCGTCATGCCGTCGGTCTTCTTGGTGACCTGGTCATACGGTGTGGTCCGGGTGAGCAGCAGGATCTTCTCGGATTCGACCGCTTTGGAGATCCAGACCTTGCGGCCGTTGACCCGGTAGTGATCCCCTTCCCGCTTGGCCGAGGTGGTGATGCGGCTGGTGTCCAGCCCGGCGCCGGGTTCGGTGACGCCGAAGCACACGTGCAGGTCGCCGTCGACGATGCGGGGCAGCGTGCGGGCCTTGAGTTCGTCGGATCCGTGCTTGACGACGGGCTGCATGCCGAAGATCGAGAGGTGGATCGCGCTCGCGGCGTTCATCGCCCCACCTGAACGGGCGACCTCCTCGAGCAGCAGGGTGGCCTCGGTGATGCCCAGCCCATGGCCACCGTACTGCTCGGGGATGGTCATGCCGAGCCACCCGCCGCCGGCGATGGCGTCGTAGAACTCCTGCGGGAACTCGTGGTCCTGATCCTTCTGCATCCAGTAGTGGTCGTCGAACTTGCCCGCCAACTCGGCCACGGATTTGCGGATCAACTGCTGATCCTCGGTCAACTCGAAACTCATGCCTTCCGGCATCGTCGTCTCCTCTTTTCGCTCTGCGCTCAGCGCGTCAATCCTTGTTGCCGGTCAGTTCTTTGGCGCTGGCCGCGAAGTCAGCGAAAGAGGCGCCGGTCTTCTCCCGATGAGACAACGCCTGGATCGACACGTCGTGCCCTTCGGCCGCTTTGCGCAGCGCGCCCACGGTGGCTTGCTCGCGGGCGATGTGGCTGAACGGGTCCCAGTGATACCAGCGCATGGCGTTCTCGAAGGTCATCCTGTTGATCTCGTCGTCAGGCACGTTGTTGGTGGTGAACACCTCGTCGAGTTGCTCGGGCGCGCCCGGCCACATCGAGTCGCTGTGCGGGTAGTCGGCTTCCCAGCAGATGTTGTCGATGCCGATGGAATGGCGGGTGGACACGCCAACCGGATCGGCGATGAAACAGGTCAGGAAGTGATCCCGGAACACCTCGCTGGGCAGCTTGCCCCCGAAGTCCTGCCCGGTCCAGGTCGAGTGCATCTCATACGTACGGTCCACACGCTCAAGGAAGTACGGGATCCACCCGGTGCCGCCTTCGGACAATGCGATCTTCAGGTCGGGATAGGCCTTGATGGGCTTGGACCACAACAGGTCGGCGGCGGCCTGGACGATGTTCATCGGCTGCAGCGTGATCATGACGTCCATCGGCGCGTCCGGAGCGGTGATCGCCAACCGGCCCGAGGACCCGATGTGCACGTTGAGCACGGTGTCGGTGTCAACCAACGCGTCCCACATCGGCTTCCAGTAGTCGAAGTCGTGGAAGCTGGGATAGCCCATGGCCGAGGGATTCTCCGAGAAGGTCAGCGAATGCACACCCCGTTCGGCGTTGCGCCGGATCTCGGCGGCACACGCGACCGGGTCCCAGATCACCGGCAGCGTCATCGGGATGAACCGCGCCGGATACGCCCCGCACCACTCCTCGACGTGCCAGTCGTTGTAGGCCTGCACCAGCGCCAGGCTGAACTCCGGATCCTCGGTGGCGAACAGCCGACCGGCGAAACCCGGGAACGACGGAAAGCACATCGAGCCGAGGATGCCGCCGGCATTCATGTCCTTGACCCGCTCGTCGACCTGCCAACAGCCGGGGCGGATCTCGTCGAGCCCCTGCGGCTCCAGGCCGTACTCCTCCTTGGGCCGGCCCGCGACGGCGTTGAGCGCCACGTTGGGGATCACCACGTCGCGGAACTGCCACGTGTCGGAACCGTCCTCGTTGTGCACCAACCGCGGCGCCTCATCCAGGTACTTCTTCGGCAGGTGGTTCTTGAACATGTCCGGCGGTTCGACGATGTGATCGTCGACGCTGATCAGAATCATGTCGTCCCTGTGCATGGCGAAGCTCCTCCCGTCTGCGCGACCCGGGCGCAGACTAACGACCGCGCTGTTCTCCTACTGAGGAAACTATCTTCTCCACAGGCGAGAATCAACGTCCGAAGACGGTTCTGGAGCTATCTGGCTGGCACGTCGCGCCTCCGACGGAGACGTCGCCGGCGCCGTTCCCACCCGGCACCGTTGACGTTCCGACCGAAAAATGAAAACCTGTTGGTCGAATATGAGAATCTGATTCTCGTGAGCGAGAGGAGTACGGCGGTGCGAGTGGCTCCATTGCCTGCGGATCAGTGGGACGACACCGTTGACCAGGCACTGTCCGGCCTGATGCCCGCTGATCGCCGCAACCCCGAGTCGACCGGGAATCTGGTCGCGACGCTGATGCGTCACCCGAAGCTGGCGCGCGGCTTCCTGCGGTTCAACTTCCACCTGCTTTACGGCTCGACGCTGCCCGAGCGGCTGCGCGAGCTGGCCGTCCTGCGCGTCGCGCACGTGACGAAGTGCGAGTACGAGTGGCGCCACCATGTCGCCATGGCCCGCAACGCCGGACTCACCGACGAGGTGATCGCCGGAATCGAGCGCGGTGAGGCACCGAACGAGCTCGACGCCGCGATCATCGCGGCCGTCGACGAACTGCAGCGAGACACGAACGTCTCCGACACGACCTGGACGACGCTGTCCGCCCATCTCGACGAACGCCAGCTGATGGATCTGGTCTTCACAATCGGCTGCTATGGCTCGCTGGCCATGGCGATCAACACCTTCGGCGTAGAGCCCGATCAGGAGAGGTAGACACCCGTGGCATTTTTCAAGAAGCCGGATGTCGGCAGCTGGACCGAGAATTGGCCCGAGCTCGGCACGGGCCCGGTCAACTACGAGGACTCCATCGACCCGGAACAGTGGAAGCTGGAGCAGCAGGCCATTTTCCGCAAGACCTGGCTTCAGATGGGCCGGGTCGAGCTGATCCCCAAGAAGGGCCGCTACATCACCCGCGAGCTGCCCTCGGTCGGCCCGGGCACGTCGATCATCATCGTCAACGACGGTGAGCAGATCCGCGCGTTCTACAACCTGTGCCGCCACCGTGGCAACAAGCTGGTCTGGAACGACTACCCCGGCGAAGAGGTGTCCGGGAGCTGCCGCCAGTTCGTGTGCAAGTACCACGCCTGGCGCTACGACCTGCAGGGCAACCTGACGTTCATCCAGCAGGAGCAGGAGTTCTTCGACGTCGACAAGGCCGAGTACCCGCTCAAGCCGGTGCGGTGCGAGGTGTGGGAGGGGTTCATCTTCGTCAACTTCGATGACGACGCGGTCTCGCTGGAGGAGTATCTGGGCGAGTTCGGCCAGGGCCTGAAAGGCTATCCCTTCCACGAGATGACCGAGCACTACAGCTATCGCGCCGAGGTCAAATCGAACTGGAAGCTGTTCATCGACGCGTTCGTCGAGTTCTACCACGCGCCGATCCTGCACATGAAGCAGGCCGAGAAGGCGGAAGCCGAGAAGCTGGCCAAATTCGGCTTCGAGGCACTGCATTACGACATCAAGGGTGACCACTCGATGATCTCGTCGTGGGGCGGGATGAGCCCGCCGAAGGATCTGAACATGGTCAAGCCCATCGAGCGGATCCTGCACAGCGGCCTGTTCGGGCCGTGGGACCGGCCCGCGATCAAGGGAATCCTGCCCGACGAGCTGCCGCCGGCGATCAACCCGGGCCGCCACAAGACCTGGGGCCAGGACTCGTTCGAGTTCTTCCCGAACTTCACGCTGCTGTTCTGGGTGCCGGGCTGGTATCTGACCTACAACTACTGGCCCACCGGGGTGGACACCCACATCTTCGAGGCCAACCTGTATTTCGTGCCGCCGAAGAATCTGCGTGAACGCCTCTCCCAGGAACTCGCCGCGGTGACATTCAAGGAGTACGCGTTCCAGGACGCCAATACGTTGGAGGCCACCCAGACCCAGATCGGCACGCGCGCCGTTCTCGACTTCCCGCTGTGCGACCAGGAGGTCCTGCTCCGCCACCTGCACCACACCGCCCACAAGTACGTGGACGCGTACAAGGCGGGCCTCAACGGTAACGGTTCGTCGGCCGACCACGCCGCTGCCGGCCACAAAGCCACGACGAAGGACGAAGTAAATGCCTAAGTTGCCAGAGGAATTCGCCGATCTCGAGCGGTTCAGCGACTGGTGCCTGCCCACCGAGGAAGAGCGCTATCAGAAGCGGCTCAATTCGTCGATGGACGAGATGCAGGAGCTTTACGATGCCGGCATGGCCCGCCTCGAGGACATCATGGTCTACGTCGACGCGCGCTTTCCCCTCAAGGGCATGCCCGACGATGCCAAGGCGCTCGTCCATCTGGGACAGTCGATCGTGATGGTGAGCTTTCCGGTGGAGGTGTGGAAGCAGCCGCGGGTGCTCGACAGCGGCGCGGCATACATCCAGCTCGTCAAGGAGCCGGTGGTCTAGTGCGCTTGACCCTCAAGGCCGCGGGTCTGCTCGACGTCGACGCCGGCGAGATCATCCGGCCCGGTGTCATCACCGTCGACGACGGCCGCATCGTGGGTATCGGCGGCACGGCTCAGGCTGGCCCTGTCGGCTCCGCCGACGAAGGGGATGTTCTCGATCTGGGTGACGCGATTCTGCTGCCCGGGCTGATGGACATGGAGGTCAACCTGCTGATGGGCGGCCGGGGAGAGAACCCCGGCCTGTCCCAGGTCCAGGACGATCCGGCCACCAGGGTGCTGCGAGCGGTCGGCAACGCACGACGCACCCTGCGTGCGGGTTTCACCACGGTGCGAAATCTCGGCTTGTTCGTCAAGACCGGTGGCTACCTGCTCGACGTCGCGCTGAGCAGGGCGATCGACGCGGGCTGGATCGACGGACCGCGGGTGATTCCGGCCGGGCATGCGATCACGCCGACAGGCGGGCATCTCGACCCGACGATGTTCGCGGCGTTCATGCCCGGAGTGCTCGAGTTGACCGTCGAAGAGGGCATCGCCAACGGCGTCGACGAGATCCGCAAAGCGGTGCGTTACCAGATCAAGCATGGCGCGCAGCTGATCAAGGTGTGTTGCTCGGGCGGGGTGATGTCGCTGACCGGTGAGGCGGGCGCCCAGCACTATTCGGACGAAGAGCTGCGGGTGATCGTCGACGAGGCGCACCGCCGCGGACTCAAGGTGGCGGCGCACACCCACGGCGCCGAAGCGGTCAAACATGCGGTGGCCTGCGGCATCGACTGCATCGAACACGGATTCCTGATGGACGACGAAGCGATCCAGATGCTGGTCGACCATGACCGCTTCCTGGTGACGACCAGGCGCCTGGCGCAGGCGATGGATGTCTCCAAGGCGCCGAAAGTACTGCAGGACAAGGCCGCCGAGATGTTTCCGAAAGCCGAGACGTCGATCAAAGCCGCGTATGAAGCCGGGGTCAAGATCGCTGTCGGCACCGACGCGCCGGCCATCCCGCACGGCAGGAATGCCGACGAACTCCTCACCCTCGTCGAGTGGGGCATGCCGCCCGCGGCGGTGTTGCGCGCAGCGACAATCGTGGCCGCCGACCTGATCGACAAGCCCGAGCTCGGCCGCCTCGCCGAAGGATGCCTGGCCGACATCATCGCGGTTCCCGGTGACCCGCTGTCGGACATTACCGTTACACAGAATGTCATTTTTGTAATGAAGGGCGGTAAGGTCTTCAAGAATGACTGTGCCAACTGACCCCTCACGCACCGCGGACCTGGTCGAGATCCAACAGCTCCTCGCCAAATACGCGGTCACGATCACCCAGGGTGACACCGATGGGCTGATGTCGGTGTTCACACCGGACGGGACCTACAGCGCCTTCGGCTCGACCTACACGCTCGCGCGCTTCCCGGAACTGGTCGAGGCCGCGCCCAAAGGGTTGTTCATGACCGGCACGTCACTGGTCGAACTCGACCCCGCGGACCCGGACAGCGCGACCGGCACCCAGCCGCTGTGTTTCATCGAGCACTCCCAACATGACATGCGCATCGGCTATTACAACGACACCTACGTCCGCACCGATGCCGGCTGGCGGTTGAAGACCCGCGCGATGACGTTCATCCGCCGCAGCGGCGATCACGACTCGGGTCGTCCGCACGCCATCGGAAGGCCCGAAGCAGGATGACGGACCTGTTCGAGCCCGCCGCATTCCGGGCCGCACTGCAGGCCTGGCTCGGTGACAATGACCTCACTCCCCCCGACGACCACAGCCTCGAGGGCCACCTCCGGCAGTTCGCCCGGGTGCAACGCGCGCTCTACGACGGCGGATGGAGCCGCTACGGCTGGCCCGAGCATGCGGGAGGGCTCGGCGGGCCTGCGGTGTTGCGCGCCATCGTGGGCGAGGAGGTCGTCGGCCGCCGACTGGCCGAGCCGGGACCGTATTCGATGCTCGAGGTGTTGGCACCGACGATGATCGACTACGCCTCACCGGAGCTGGCCGCCGAGATGGTGCCGCGCCTGCTGAGCGGCGACGAACAGTGGTGCCAGGGCTTTTCCGAGCCGGGTTCGGGTAGCGACCTGGCCTCGTTGACCACCCGAGCCGTCGAGAAGGACGGCAGGTGGGTCATCAACGGGCAGAAGGTCTGGACGAGCTTCGCCCAGTACTCGCACCGGTGCGTCCTGCTCACCCGCACCGGCGACGCGGGCACACCCGATCACCAGGCGATCACGGCGTTCTTCGTCGACCTCGACACCGCGGGCATCACGGTGCGCCCGTTACGCACCATGCACGGCGTCGACGAATTCTGCGAGGTCTACTTCGACGACGTCGTCGTCGACGCGAACAGGATGCTGGGCAATCCGGGAGACGGCTGGCAGCTCGCCATGGATCTGTTGCCCTACGAACGCTCGACATGCTTCTGGCAGCGCATCGCCTACCTGTACTCGCGATTCGACGAGCTGATCGAGGATGTCAAGGGTCAGGGTCAGAGTGTGGACTCCGAGCTCGGCGAGGTCTACCTGGCGCTGCACACCCTGCGGTGCCGCTCACTGGTCACCCAGCAGCGACTGGCCGACGGCATGAAGCTGGGGCCCGACACCTCGGTCGACAAGGTCTTGCTGGCCGGTGCCGAGCAACTGCTCTACGACACTGTGCGCGACCTACGACCGGGCACGATCGAGCTCGACGACGACGAATGGCGCACCGAGTTCCTGTATTCGCGCGCCGCCACCATCTACGGCGGTACCGCCGAAGTGCAGCGCAACATCATCGCGCGCCGGTTGCTCGACCTCGGGAAGGAATGACGATGACCGACCGCGACGCCGAGACTCTCGAACTCGACCTGCTCGAAGACGCGTTGCGCAAGACGATGCTGAGCCATTCGGGCGCCGAACTGGATGCCGCACTGGCCGAGCTGGGCTGGGCCGAGATGCTGGCCGACGTACCCGACCAGGCGATACCGCTGGTTTTCCGACTCCTCGGCGAAACAGGTTCGCACGCATCGATTCTCAATGATGTCATCCTGGAGACCATCGGCGGTGTACCCGGCGGTACTCCGCCGATGCCTTATGCCGGCGGGGACTGGGTGGTGTGGAGCCGTTCACCGGTCGAGGACCCGACCCTGGGTGGGCTGCCGATCCATCGTGTGCCCGACGGGCAGACGATGCGGTTGGGCGAAGCGCGCCGGGCGGCCGGTTGGTGGCTGGTCGGGTCCGCACGGGCCATGCTCACCCTGGCGCGTCAGCACGCGCTGGACCGGACGCAGTTCGGCAAGCCGATCGCCGGCTTCCAGGCCGTCCGCCACCGGCTGGCCGAGACATTGGTCGCCGTCGAAGGCGCCGAGGCGACACTGCGTCTACCCGGGATCGAGAGCCCCGACCTCACCGCGATGCTGGCCAAGGCCGCCGCCGGCAAGGCGGCGCTGACGGCCGCCAAACACTGCCAGCAGGTGCTCGGCGGTACCGGCTTCACCGAAGAACACGCGCTGCAGCATCATGTCAAACGCGCGCTGGTCCTCGACGGGTTGCTGGGCAGCTCACGGGAATTGGCTCGCAGAGCCGGTGCCGGCCTGCGGGCGCGCGGTTCGGCGCCCCGCCTGGCCGTCCTCTGACGCCTTCCGTGAGCATCTAGCTGCTGTTGGCGGCCTTCATCTGCGCCAGGTCCACCAGGACCGGCCAGCCACCGACTGACAGCGCGTTGCCGTGCCCTGTCTGGTGCACGTCGAAGACCGACTGGATGGCGGCGTAGAAGCCTTGCACGTCCAGGGTCTGGTTGACCGCCCGTTTGGCCTGTCGCAGGGCGAAGGGGGGCATCTTGGCGATCTGTTCGGCCAACGCCCGGGTCTCGGTGTGGAGTTCGTCTCGCGGCACCACCCGGTTGACCATGCCGGTGCTCAGCACCTCCTCGGCAGTCATCGCCCGCCCGGTGAACAGGATCTCCTTGGCCTTTCGGGGGCCCAGTTCCCAGGTGTGCCCGTGGTATTCGACGCCGCCGATGCCCATCAACACCACCGGGTCGGAGAACTGCGCATCATCAGCAGCGATGATCAGGTCGCACGGCCAGCACAGCAGCAGTCCGCCCGAGATGCACCGGCCCTGCACGGCGGCAATCGACGGCTTGGGGACGTTGCGCCATCTCAGGGTGTACTCGAGATAGCGTTTGGCCTCGTGCTCGATGATGAACTCGAGCGTGATCTTGTCCGGCACCGGCCCGCCGCCTTTGAGGTCGTGTCCGGCGGAGAAGTGTTTGCCGTTGGCCCGCAGGACGATCACCGACACCTCGCTGTCCGCGGCCGCGCGGGTCCACGCCGCATCGAGTTCGTCGAGCAACTCGGGGTTCTGGGCGTTGGCCGCCTCGGGACGATTGAGCGTGATGGTCGCGATCCTGTCGGCGACGTCGTATTCGATGTACACGGGGGCGTTCTCCAGACGGGGTTACGGACGGCATGGGCGGGTACCACGGATGGCGCAGCGGGCCGCACGGGAATGCCGGTAGCGAGCACAACGGTTGAGTTGAACCGTGTCACGTCCGACTATCCACGAGGCCCTTCTGTTATCTCGAAAATGAGAATACTATTCTCAGGATGAGGAAGTTACAATCTCTGACACGTGGGCCGAGAGGGGGTCGAGGACCGCTATGGCAAGGCGTTCTCCGGTACAGTCAGTTCATGTTCTCCCCAGTCGGCCTACAGTCGAGTCGCCGGTGACAAGTCCCAGCGAAGAGCCCGCCTGGAAGCAAAGGGCGGTCGAGCGTTCCATCAAAACCGCCAAACTGCGGGCAGCTCAGCGTGTGCAGCGCTTCCTCGACGCTGCGCAGGCAATCATCATCGAGAAGGGCAGCACCGACTTCACCGTCCAGGAAGTCGTCGACCGGTCCCGACAGTCGTTGCGCAGCTTCTACCTGCAGTTCGACGGCAAGCACGAGCTCCTGCTCGCCCTGTTCGAGGATGCCCTGAGTCGGTCCGCGGACCAGATTCGGGCCGCGACGGCGAGCCAGGCCGACCCGCTGGAACGCCTCGAAGTGGCCGTCAAGCTGCTGTTCGAGTCGTCTCGCCCGGACCCATCGGCCAAGCGTCCGCTGTTCACCGATTTCGCCCCACGACTGCTGGTGTCCCACCCGTCCGAGGTCAAGGTGGCCCACGCCCCGCTGCTCGCGCTGCTCACCGAGCTGATGGAAGAGGCCAGCGCCGCGGGCCAGCTGCGCGACAGCATCAATGCCAAGCGGATGGCAGCCATGACCATGCAGACGGTGATGTTCGTCGCGCAGTCGAGCAGCGACGGCGAAGACGGAGCTGCCCATCCGATCACAGCCGACGAGGTGTGGGACTTCTGCTCCCACGGTTTCGCCGCCGAATAGGCAAGAATCTCGCTCTCCGCTCGCTAGAATCCTGTTAACGCTTGCGCGCCCCATGGGGCGTCGCGTACCACGCCGTTGACAAGACTTCCGCATTCGAGAAGACCATTCTTCTTTTCCAAGAGTTGCACTCGCCTCAGAAGAGTCGGGCATTGACACGCACATGGCCACGGTGCCAGAGTTGTGAGACAAATCGTAGCCTGATGTCTTACGCCAAGACCGGTCCAGCGAGAGGACACCTGTGACGATCAGCGCCGAGAACTCCGACCTACCGGGCGCCTCGACGGTCGACGACCTGTATTACGACCCGTACAGCGTCGAACTGAACATGAACCCCTATCCGGTGTTCGCCCGGATACGCGAAGAAGCGCCGTTGTACTACAACGACAAGCACGACTTCTATGCCTTGAGCCGTTTCGACGATGTCAACAAGGCCGTCATCGATCACGACACCTTCATCTCGGGGCGCGGGGCGCTTCTCGAGATCATCAAGTCCGGCATGGAGATCCCGCCCGGCACCTTGATCTTCGAGGATCCGCCGATCCACAACATCCACCGTAATCTGCTGTCGCGCATGTTCACCCCGCGCAAGGTGCTGGCACTGGAACCGCAGATCCGCGAGTTCACCGCACGCTGCCTGGATCCGCTCGTGGGGTCCGGGCGCTTCGACTTCGTCAACGACCTCGGTGAACAGATGCCCATGCGCGTGATCGGCATGCTGCTCGGCATTCCCGAAGAGCATCAGCGCCGCGTCGCCGACCACGGCGAGGCGACGTTGATGAACGAGCAGGTCGACCTGCTGGCGACCGGTGAGGTGTTCGCCGAGTTCATCGACTACCGCGCCGAGCATCCCTCCGACGACATCATGACCGACCTGCTGACCGCCGAGTTCACCGACGAGACGGGGACGGTGCGGCGGCTGCGCCGTGATGAACTGCTGATGTATCTGACGGTGGTCGCCACCGCGGGGGCCGAGACCACCACCCGCCTGATCGGGTGGGCCGGCAAGACGTTGGCCGACTTCCCCGACCAGCGACGCGAGCTCGCCGAGAACCCCGACCTCATTCCGCAGGCGATCGAAGAGATCCTGCGCTGGGAGCCTCCGGCGCTGCAGATCGCGCGCTATGTCAGTCGAGACGTCTCCTACTACGGACAGACGGTGCCCGAGGGCTCGGCAATGTTGATGCTGGTGGGCGCCGCCAACCGGGACCACCGCCGTTTCGCGCCCGATGGCGACGTCTTCGACATCCACCGGGAACAGCGCTCGCACATGACATTCGGTGCTGGAACCCACTTCTGCATGGGCAATGCGCTGGCCCGACTCGAAGGCCGCATCGCGCTCGAGGAGATCCTCAAGCGGTTCCCGGAGTGGGATGTCGACTGGGCGAACGCCGCGCCGTCGCAGACCACCGCCGTGCGGGGCTGGGAAGCCATGCCCACTTTCATTTCCTGACGTTCAACCATCACATCGATCAGAAGGACCACACATCATGGCAGGACGGGTAGAAGGCAAGGTCGCGTTCATCACCGGCGCGGCGCGCGGTCAGGGACGGGCGCACGCTGTGCGCATGGCCCAGGAGGGCGCCGACATCATCGCCGTCGACATCTGCAGGCAGATCGACAGTGTGCTGATCCCCTTGTCCTCACCGGAGGACCTGGCCGAGACCGCGGATATGGTCAAGAACGCCGGTGGCCGCATCCACACCGCAGAGGTCGACGTTCGTGACTACGACGCGCTCAAGGCTGCCGTCGACGCCGGTGTCGAGGAGTTCGGCAAGCTCGACATCATCATCGCCAACGCCGGTATCGGCAACGGCGGTCAGACGCTCGACAAGACCGGTGAACCCGACTGGGACGACATGATCGGGGTGAACCTGTCCGGGGTGTGGAAAACGGTGAAAGCCGGTGTGCCGCACATCCTTGCCGGAGGCAACGGCGGTTCCATCATCCTGACCAGCTCGGTCGGCGGCCTGAAGGCGTACCCGCACACCGGGCACTACGTTGCCGCCAAGCACGGTGTGGTCGGCTTGATGCGCACCTTCGCCGTCGAGCTCGGGGCGCAGAACATCCGGGTGAACTCGGTGCACCCGACCAACGTGAACACCCCGCTGTTCATGAACGAACCGACGATGAAGCTGTTCCGTCCCGATCTGGAGAACCCGGGTCCGGACGACATGAAGGTGGTCGGCCAGCTCATGCACACCCTGCCGATCGGCTGGGTGGAGCCGGAGGACATCGCCAACGCGGTGTTGTTCCTCGCCTCCGACGAGGCGCGCTTCATCACCGGTGTGACATTGCCGGTGGACGGCGGCAGCTGCCTGAAGTGACGACGTCGGCGTAGCCCTCCCCGCAGCACTGGGCACAGCGCTACGCGGCGGCGTCCGTCGACGTGAAGACCCCCGATGCGTTGAACATCCTCGGCGGCTGAGGCATTCCGCCGAATCCGCAGTGATCATGGCGTTCGGGTGGTTGCATGTCTGTCCATGAAGCGGCTCAACGGCATGGACGCCATGCTGTTGTACAGCGAGACCCCGAACCTGCACACCCATACGCTGAAAGTCGCGATACTCGATGCGTCGGGTTACGCCGACGAGGACAGAGCCCCGTACGGATTCGACGCGTTCCACCGCACGGTCGCGCGCCGGCTGCATCTGCTGGACCCGTTGCGCTACCGGCTGGTCGACATACCATGGCACCTGCATCACCCGATGTGGTTGCAGGACTGTCCGGTGGACCTGGACTATCACCTGCGTCGGGTCCGGGTGCCCGCCCCAGGCGGTCGCCGTGAACTCGACCGGCTGATCGGCGAGATCGCCAGCACGCCGCTGGACCGCACCAAGCCGTTGTGGGAATTCCACTTCGCCGAGGGAATGGCCGACCAGCGGTTCGCCCTGATCGGGAAGGTGCACCACACCCTCGCCGACGGGGTGGCGTCGGCCAATCTGCTTGCCCGGCTGATGGATCTGTCCGGCGACGAACAGGACGAACGCGACGATCCCCCGGCCGGCTGTGACAACCCGTCCGACGGGGAACTACTCAAAGAAGCTCAGCTGGACCACTTTCGGAACATCGCCGGGTTACCCGGACTCGTGGCCGACGCGGCGCGGGGCTTCACTCGGTTACGACGGCGGTCCCGCCAACGCCGCGCTCATCCGGATCTGGCCAGACCCTTCAATGCCCCGCCCACGTTTCTCAACCACGTCGTGTCGCCGGTCCGCACGTTCGCGACGGCGTCGCTGTCGCTGCCCGAGGTCAAGGAGACCGCCAAACACCTGGGCGTGACATTCAACGACGTCGTACTGGCCGTGGCCGCCGGTGGACTGCGCGAGTTGTTGTTGCGTCACGACGGGCGGGCCGACCGCCCCATCCTGGCGACGGTCCCGGTCGCGATCGACAAATCCGCGGAGCGGGTCACGGGCAACGAAATCGGCGGGATGATGGTCTCGCTGCCGGTGCACGTCGACGACGCAATGCAACGGGTGAGGCTGACGTCGCTGGCGACCGCCAGGGCCAAGGAGGACAACGACCTGCTCGGGCCGGCCCTGCAGAGCCGCATGCTCGAGTACCTGCCCCCGCCGCTCGCGCCGACGCTGTTCCGCCTGCAGGCCAAGCGCGCCGATCACAACCGGTTGATGAACGTCGCGGTGTCCAACGTGCCCGGCCCCCGACGGCGGGGACACATCGGCGGGGCACCGGTCACCGAGATCTACTCGGTGGGTGTGCTTTCGGCGGGCAGTGCGTTCAACATGACAGTGTGGAGCTATGTCGATCAGGTCGACATCGCGGTGTTGTCCGACGATGCCACCTTCGACGATCCGCACGAGGCCACCGACGCAATGGTCCACGCGTTCGCAGAATTACGTCGCGTCTGCGGACTACCGATCCCCGGCGTCGTGGATTCGGCGATGGCTCCGGCGCCGGCCGAGAGCTAACCTGCCCGGTTGCGCAACTCGTTGCGGAGGATCTTGCCGGTGCTGCCGCGCGGCAACGCGGGCAGCAGTGTGATGTCGCGAGGCACCTTGTAATTGGCGAGGTTGTCACGGACGTGCTGCTTGAGGTCGTCCACCTCGACGGACGCCCCCTTGTCGAGTACCACGAACGCGGCGAGCCGCTGGCCGTACTGCTCGTCGTCCACACCGAGCACCGCCGCTTCGGCCACGCCCGGATGGGCGGTGAGGATCTTCTCCACCTCGATGGGATAGACGTTCTCCCCGCCGGAGACGATCATCTCGTCGTCGCGACCGACCACGAACAGCCTGCCGGCCGCGTCGAGGTATCCCATGTCCCCCGAGGCCATGAAACCGTCGTGGAAGTCCTTGGTGGCACCCGAGGTGTATCCGTCGAACAGCGTCGAGCTGCGCACGAAGATCTGGCCGACCTCTCCGTCGGCCACCTCCCGGTGGTCGGCGGAGAGGATGCGCAGCTCGGTACCGTCGGCGGGTCGGCCCGCGGTGTCCGGCGCCGCGCGCAGGTCTGCGGGAGTGGCGGTCGCGATCATGCCCGCCTCGGTGGCGTTGTAGTTGTTGTAGATCACGTCGCCGAACTGGTCCATGAACGCGGTGACCACGTCCGGGCGCATCCGCGAGCCCGACGCGGTGGCGAAACGAAGCGACTTGGCGCTGTAGCGGTTTCGCACGTCGTCGGGCAGGTCCATGATGCGGTCGAACATGACCGGCACCACGGCCAGACCGGTGGCCCGGTGCCGGTCGATCAGCGCCAGCGTGGCCTCCGGATCGAACCTGCGACGGGTGACGATCGGACAGGCCAGCAGCGCGGCGAACAGCAGCTGCGAGAAGCCCCACGCGTGAAACATCGGCGCGGCGATGACGATCGGCTCCTCGGCGCGCCACGGAGTGCGGTCCAGGACTGCCTTCAGGTCGCCCGCGCCGCCGCTGCCGGCAGATCGTTTGGCGCCCTTCGGCGCTCCGGTGGTGCCGGAAGTCAGCAGGATCACGTCGCTCTTGCGGCTGGCAGGCTGCGGCCGTCGGCCGAGGTGAGCCTCGATAAGTGAGTCGACTGTGGCGGTGGCGCTGTGGGTTACGTCGGTTCCGTCGGCGCTGTCGGCCCAGGCCAGTATCCGCGTGGCGTTCGGAATGTCGCGCAGCGCCCGCTCGACGGTGTCGGTGAACTCCTCGTCATAGATCACGTTGATCGGCCTGCCGGCGCTCTCCCGCTCGATCACCTCTGCCATGGCGGGCCCGGCGAACGACGTGTTCAACAACACGACATCGGCACCGATGCGGTTGGCGCCCACCAGCGCCTCGATGAAACCGCGATGATTTCGGCACATCACCGCCACCGTCGCCGGTAGGCCGGAGTGCGAATTCTTCTGCTGCAGCGCGACACCGAGTGCGTCACAACGGTCGTCGAGCTGCCTCCAGGTCAATGTGCCGCGTTCGTCGATCAGGCCCGCGCGGTCGGGGCAGCGCTGGGCCGCCGCGGCGAAGCCCACTGTGGCGGTCAGGCCGGCACGACGCATCGCCATCCCCATGCGCAGGTATCGGTCCGGGCGCATCGGCGCGATGAGCCGGGCACGCCACAGCGTGCGGAACAACGCCCGGGCATCCGCCATGCTCAGCCCAGAATCGGAAAACGGCGGTTGCGAGCCAGATCGTCGAGCGCCGCCTGCATGACCGCGCGCACGTGCCCGTCGACCTCGTCGACGTCGGGGTTCTCGCCGAACTCGGCGACCACGTCGATCGGCTCCAGGACGCGGGTCACGATCTTGGCCGGGAGCGGGAGGTTGGGTGGGACGATCAGCGAGAGCCCAAACGGAAAGCCGACACTGACGGGCAGAATCTCCATCCGCGCACGGGTCAGGCCGAGGCGGCGTGCGAGCGAGGCGCCGCGGGCCAGGAACAGCTGAGTTTCCTGCGCACCGATGGACACCATCGGCACGATGGGCACACCGGATTCGACGGCGGTACGCACATATCCGGTGCGGCCGTTGAAATCCACGACGTTCGCCGTCATCGTCGGACGGTAGGAGTCGTAGTCACCACCCGGAAACACCAGCACCGCACCCGATCGCAATGCCGCTGCCGCGTTCTCCCGGCTGGCCTCGATCACGCCCGCCTTCCGCAGGTAGTCGCCGAGCGGACCCACGAACACGCCGTAGTGCGCCAGGGTGTAGAGCGGCCGGTCGAAGCCGAAGTGTCCGTAGAACTGCGGCGCGAAAACCAGCACGTCAGGGGTGAGCATGCCGCCCGAGTGGTTCGACACGACGAGCGCACCGCCGGCGGCGGGCAGGGCGTCCATGCCACGGACTTCCGCACGGAAGTATCGTTTGATGACCGGCCCCACCCAGCTGGTGATCTGACGGGTGAAACCGGGATCCCATTTGGCCGTCTCGGCCGGCTCGTCGGACATGGTAGATGGATATGCTACTCTCAGATTTGGAGAATGTCATATCCGCAGCTAGGGGGCGTTGATGCCGGGTACGGTGCTTGTCACCGGGGGGTTCGGGCTGGTCGGATCGGCCACGGTGCGACGACTGGCCGAGCTCGGACGCACCGTCGTCGTCGCCGACTTGGGCAGCCCCGCCAACCGCGAGGCGCAGGCGGCACTACCCGCCGGAGTCACGGCACGGTGGGTCGACCTCACCGACGCCGAGCAGACCGCGGAGTTGGTCGCCGACGTGGCCCCCGAGGTCATCATCCACCTGGCCGCGATCATTCCTCCGGGGATCTACAAGAACCGGTCGCTGGCCCGGAAAGTCAATGTCGACGCCACCGCGACCCTGGTGAAGATCGCCGAGGGACAGCCCGAACCCCCGCGGTTCGTGCAGGCGTCCAGCAATGCTGTCTTCGGTTCACGGAATCCGCACCGCGCAACCGGACCGGTGACCGCGGACATGCCGTTGAAGCACTCCGACCTCTACAGCGCCCACAAGGCGCAGGCCGAGGAGATTGTGCGGGCGTCGTCGCTCCCGTGGGTGGTGCTGCGACTCGGTGGGGTCCTCAGCACCGATCCCAAGGCGATCCCGTTCTCCTCCGACGCGCTGTACTTCGAGAGCCTGCTGCCCACCGACGGCAGATTGCACAGCGTCGACGTTCGCGACGTCGCATGGGCGTTCGCCGCCGCTACGACCGCAGACGTGGTGGGTGAGATCCTGCTGATCGCCGGAGACGACTCCCACCGACGGGTCCAGGGTGAGGTCGGCAAGGCGCTGGCCGAGTCCCGCGGCCTCAAGGGCGGCTTGGTGCCCGGCCGCAAGGGCGACCCCAACAGCGACGACGACTGGTTCGTCACCGACTGGATGGACACCGCCCGAGCTCAGGAAGCGCTGCAGTTCCAGCACTATTCGTGGCAGGACATGCTCGACGAGTCACGCGCGCAGGCCGGGCCGTCCCGGTATGTGCTCACTGCGCTGGCACCGCTGGTGCGGGCGCTGCTGAAGCGCCGCGGGGCCTACTGGAAGCAGCCGGGGCAGTACGCCGATCCCTGGGGTGCCGTCCGCCGCAAGCTGGGAGACCCGTCCCCCGACGCGTGACCCTCACCCCGGCCCGAGGGTGGCCCCGCCCGTCCGCGGATGGAAGTACCAACCACCGGCGGCCTCGGTGCCACCGTCGACGCGATCGTCACGGATTCTGAGGCTAGCGGGCCGGCGTGCTTCCGATGACGCCTTCGGCTTCGAGCCGATCGACGTCGGCGTCGTCGAGCCCGATCTCCCGGAGCAGTTCGCGGTTGTGCTGGCCCAGAAGTGGGGCAGGCGTGGTGTGCACCCGGTCCGGGCCTCCGGAGAAGCGAAACGGCAACGTACTGTGGAGCGAGGTCGGATTGACCGGGTGCCCGACCGGCTCGAAGAACTTCCGCGACCGCAGCTGCGCGAGTTCGGTCTGGCGGTGCGGCTGGAGCACCTTGGCCACCGGCACGTCATGTGCCCAGAGGGCAGATACGATCTCGTCACCGGTGCGATCGGCGCACCAGCTGGACAGATGCCGGTCGATCAGGTCGTGGTGCGCATACCGCCGTTCCGCTGTGGCCAGCTCACCGGAGACCATCCACTCGGGTCGGCCCAGCGCATCGCACAGACCACACCATTGCGCGTCGGTGGCCACCGCAATCGCCGCCCAGCTGTCAGCGCGGCCGAACTCATCGATCTCGTTGGTGCGGTAGAGGTTCTGCGGCGCGGCGGCGGGACCGCGATTGCCGGCACGTTCCAGCACCGCGCCGTATGCCGAGTATTCGATGACCTGTTCGGCCGCCACGTTCAGCGCTGCGTCGACCATGGCGGCCTCCACCATCGAGCCCTCGCCGGTACGCTGCCGGTGCGCCAGCGCGAGCAGCAGAGCGTTGAGGGCGTGAATGCCGGCGTTGGGGTCGCCGACCGAGTAGGGCTCGTACGGATTGCGGTCGGGATAACCTGTCAGCCAGCTGATTCCGGCGGCAGCTTCGATGACGTAGGCGAACGCCGGGTTGTCGCGCCACGGACCGTCGAGGCCGAAACCCGGCATCCGCAGCATGATCACGTCGGGGCGGACGGCCCTGACCTCGTCGTAGGTCAGTCCCATGCTTTCCAGCACCCGGGGGGTGAAGTTCTCCACCACGACGTCGGCGGTGGCGATCAGTCGTTTGAGCAGGTCGCGGCCCTCCGCGCTCTGCAGGTTCAGCGTCACCCCCCGCTTGTTGGTGTTCAGGCCCGAGAAGATCGGTGAGCGTTCCCACCAGAGTTCCTCGGTGACCGGGATGCCGGCGATCAGCCTGGTGCCGTCGGGATGGCGGGTCGATTCCACATGGATCACGTCGGCGCCGAGCATGGCCACCAGGTGGGTGCAACTCGGGCCGGCCCAGAAGGTGGTCATGTCGATCACCCGCAGACCGGCGAACGGCAACCCTTTCCGCGAACGTGCATTCCCGGTAGCAGGCCAGGCATCGGCACTACGGGGAATGCACGTTCGCGAGCGGTAGTGCTCGGTGTGCTCGCCGAGGCGCGGCGCGGGCTCGGGAGGGCGTAGCGCCGCGGGCGTCATGCGGTAGGGGTGGGTGGGTTGAGTGAACCCCTCGCGTGGATTGACCACGAACGATCGGCGGGCGACAAAGTGATCCAGCCCTTCGACGTTGGCACCGTTGGCCACCGGGGCATTGGGGATGCGGAAGGCGGTGGCCAGGTCCCGGATCTCGTCGACGGTCTGCTCGCCCACCCACGCGTAGAGCTCGTCGGCTTTCTCGTTGGCCTGTTGGGTGATCGACAGCGGCGAGTCCTCGTCGATCCAGTCGTCGTGGCCGGTCATCGCACACAGGTCGAACCACTGTTGAGCTGTGCCGCAACCGATGTCGATCAGACCGTCCATGGCACGGGCGATGCCCGGCACTGTCAGGCGGCGCGCGTCGCGCCAGGGCCGACCCAGCATCTCGTAGTAACTGACCGGATAGTAGGTCAGCCCGAGGACGGAGGTCTCGAGCCTCGACACATCGACGAGCTCGGCGCCGCCGCGCATCCAGGAGGCCATCGTCGCTGCGCTGGCGTAGGCACCGGCGAGATAGTCGCCCACCTGACCGCCGACGTGGACCGGCGCCCGGTCCGGGGCCCCGCGGCCCAGACCGACGATCCCGCCCGACCAGGCCTGCAGCGTGAATTCGGTCGCGGCCTTGTCTTTCCAGGGACCCTCGAGCCCGAACGAGGTGATCGCGGTGACCGTCAGGTGCGGGTGACGCCGCCGCATCGCCTCAGGCGCGAACCGCCCGTCGCCGGCCACGCCCGGCCCCGGGGACCAGACGACGGCATCCGCTCCCGCCAGCAGGGCGTCGACAAACGCACCGTCGGTGTCCGGCTCGGCGATCACGGAGCGCTTCGAGCAGGCCAAGAACGAGAACAGCGCACCATCGGTGCCGTCGAGGATCTCGGCTCTCGATGCCGACCAGCCGCGCAGTTGGTCACCTTCGGGTGGCTCGACCTTGATCACCTCGGCGCCACCGTCGGCGAGCAGTTTCGTGCAGTACGCGCCCGCAATCCCGCTGGACAGGTCGACGACGACGTGGCCGGCAAGAGGCGGGTCAGGCTCTGGGCGCACCGAAGGTCTAGTCCTCCTTGGCCCGGTTGCGCTTGCTCAACCGGAATTCGGGCGGGAACTTGCTGTCGTTGTCGTTGACTGCCGCAGAGAGGCCGGAGTCGATCGACTCGAACATGTCCAGGTCGTCGTCGCTGTCGTTGGCCACCCCGTTACCCATCGACTCGAAGAACGCGCTGAGCAGGCTACCCAGGTACTCGCCCTGCTGTTGCTTGAAGATCTCGAAGAACATCTTCTGCTGGAACACCGTGTCCACGGGGCGGTTCCGCGCGCAGGCGAGCGCGTACTTCTGCGTCTCTGCCTCCAACTGGTCGCGCGCGACCACCTTGTTGAGGAAGTTGCAGTCGTACATCTCGGCGGCGGTGAACGGCCGACCGGTGAAGACCATCTCCTGGAACTTGCGCAGGCCCATCATCTGCACCCAGGTCCACATCCGGGGACCCCACCCGTGGTAGCGAAACGACGGGTGACCGAACAGAGCGTCGTCGGACGAGATCACCAGGTCGGCGTCGGCACACTGGTAGAAATGCCAGCCGTAGCAGTAGCCCTTCGCCTCGACGATGCTGATCTTCTTGAAGTCCTGCAATGCACGGTTGCCGGCCTGCGAGTTGGCGTACCAGGCGCTGATGGTGGCACCGTTGCGGAAGGTGCCTTTCGGAGGATAGGTGACCTCACCGACCCCGTCGTCCTCCAGCCGCAGTTCGGCCAGCCGCACGGCGGGATCGTCGTTGCCCTCCATGAACTCCGGTAGGTCCGCGCCGCTGCCCAGGTTGTCGCCGACGCCGCGGATGATGACCACCTTGACGTCGTTGTCGGCGTTGGCTGCGCGCAGCACGTCGGCGTAGCGCAGCCGGGCCATCGAGGTCGGCGCGTTGAGGAACTCCGGACGGTTGAACGTGATCGTCGCGATCTTGGTCTTCGGGTCTTTGTCGTAGAGGATGATCTCCTCGGGCGACGGACGCTCAGCCATGAACGGCCTCGCCGTAGGCCGGCAACGTCGACAGTATCTCGGCGCCGTCGTCGGTGATCAGCACCGCATCGCGGGTGAGCACCGCGCCGACGCCCTGCTCCCAGACATAGGCGGTCAGCGCCAGCACCATCCCCGCCTCGAGGACGTCGGTCTCGGCGGTCGCCCGTAACCCCGGCGATACCACCGGCGGGTCGAATCCCAGACCCAGACCGTGGGCGACCGGCATCGCCGGCAGCGCCTCCCCTGCCTGTTGATAGGCGTCCAGCAAGGTGCTCGTGGTCGCACCGGGCCGACAGGACGCGACCAGCCTGTCCCACAACTCGTCCCTGCGGCGGTAGAGCGCTGTGCTTGCCTCGGTGGGTTCGCCGACCACGAGCGTGCGCGCCACTTCGGCGACATAACCGTCGGCCAGCACTCCGGCCGACAACACGACCAGATCACCGTCGCGTACCCGGCCGTCCCCCTCGGCGCGACGCCACGGATGCTGCTTCGACGTCACCCACGCGGCGTCCTGCGTTGCCGGGGTACTGACCCCTCCGGCGGCCTCGGCCTCCAGTATCGTTCCCGCCAAGGCCTTTTCGCTGACACCGGCGCTCAGCGCGGCGACACCGGCGGCGACGCCCTTCTCGGCGATCACGAGAGCGTTGCGCAGGGCCGCCACTTCCTCGGGTGTCTTGATGCGACGAGCTGCTTGCAAGGCCTGCTCGGCATCGACCAGCTCCGCGTTCGGGAACGCCATCGGTAGCAGCTGGGCGAACATCGGGGTCAGAGCGTCGGTGCCGACGCGCCGGAACGTCTCGGCGCCCTTGATGTTCTGCAGGATCCCGACCAGCGTCATCGGATTCCACGCGAAGCCGTAGAGGTTCTCGTGCGGGATCTCCGCAGGTATGCCCTCGTCCCAGGTGCTGTTGAGATGGATCTCTCCGGTCTCCCGCACAAACTCGCAGACCGGACCGAACGGGCGGGTGCCGACCACCCACAGTTGTGGGGCCCCGGAGATGTAGCGGACGTTGGCCTGGCGTCCGAGCACCAGGGCGTCGAGGTCGTGCGCCTCCATCTGGGCCAGCGCTCGTTCGCGCCGGCTCAAGCGCAACGCTCGGCCGTCGGCCTCGATCTCAGTTCCCATCGGTCACCTCATACGGCTCGTACGGATACGCGGTCAGCGGCATCCAGCCGCCTTCGGTGACCACCACGATCTCCTCACCGCGATAGCCCCCGGTGCCGTCCTCCCACACCAGCGGTTCGAGCACCAACAACATGCCGGCCGGGAAAGCGAACTCGTCGTCCCATTTCTGACCGAGGTCCGTGCCGATCATGGGCATTTCGGCAGCACTGGTCCCGATACCGTGACCCAGATAGAAGTGCGGCAGCCACGGCTTCTCACCGCCCGCCGCCGCGGTCGCGGCTCGGCCCAGGTCACCGCAGGTGACACCGGCCTTGGTCACCGCGAGCACCTCGTCGACGATGTGTCCCCACCTGTCGAACTGCCTCTGCTGGGCAGGAGTCGGATCCTGGCCGACGATCCAGGTGCGCCCGTGGTCCGAGCAGTAGCCGTGGTAGGCGATGGACACGTCGGTCCACAGCACATCGCCCTGCGCCAGTTCCCGCTCGGTGGTCAGCAGCGGGAGGGCGAGATCACCGGTGGTGGTCCAGGTTCCCTCGGCTTTCGAGGCGGGCATGACCTGCCATATCGAATCGAACATGTTCGTGGTCGCGCCGAGTTCGAAGGTGCGCCGGACGAATTCGGCGGACAGGTCGATCTGACGGGCGCCGGGCGCCAGGGACCTCTGGATCTCCCCGACCGCCACTTCGGTGATCTGGCAGGCGCGCCGGATACAGGCGATCTGGTCGATGGTCTTGACCAGTTTCGCCGCGCCGATCACCGGGCCTGCGTCCACCGGAGCGCTGGGAAACAGCGCACTGCCGGCGCGCCGCATCGCCCCGGTCAGCTCGTCCGTCGCGACGGTGGCACCGACCGGGATGAGGCCGGCCAGAATGGTGGCGAACTGTGCGACGCCTTCGTCGAATTCGAGGTAGACCGGCCCGTGCATGTGGTCGTCGGGCAGGCCGGACTCCGTGGCCGCACCTTCTCGAAAGGGCAGGAACAGGTGCGGATGCTCGTCGCCGGCGAGAACCACGGCGACCGGCCGCTCGACATGCGACAGCCCGGCGTCTGCCAGCGGCCAGCTGATCCCGGTGGCGTACGTGACGTTGCCGTTGCCGAGCAGGACCACAGCGTCGATGCGCTGCTCGGCCATCGCCGCGTGCAGTCGTGCACCGACTTCTCTGCGCATCCGGGCGAAATCGGGCTCGGGCGGGATGTCCAGCCAGGTGTACCCGGTCTTGGCGATCTGGGTGACGCCAGGTTCAGTGGACGCGGTTCTGGACGCAGTCCCGGACATTGTCACAGCCCCAGGAACTTCTGCACGTTGGTGCTGACGATCTTCACCGCCGCCTCAGGGCCGACCGTCTCGACGACGGAAGCCAGCGACCTCTCGGAATAGCCGAACGTGCTTTCGTTGTGCGGGTAGTCCGACGACCACATGACGTTGTCCACGCCGATGTGGTCGATCAACTGCAACCCGAGCGGGTCCACCATGAACGACGCGCTCATGTGGTGATCCCAATAGTGGCGCACGTCGTGCTCGAGCTGGTGATTGAACATGTGCCGGTAGGACGCCAGCATGTGCTCGGCGTCCTGCAGCGCGGTGGGCACCCACGCGATTCCGCCCTCGAACCACCCGATCCTGAGCGAGGGATGGCGATCGAGGATGCCGGAGAAGACGTACTTGGCGAACTGCTCGCGGAACGAGTCGACGTTGACCATCATGCCGACGACGACGCTGTTGTGCTGGCACGGCGTCTTGGGCGGGGTCTCACCGATGTGGTGGCTCACCGGGACACCGGATGCTTCGATCTCGTCCCACACCGCGTCCATGGCGGTGCTGCCGTAGTCGTAGATGTTGCCGTCGTCGTCCTTACCCGGATTCAGCGGTAGCAGGAACGTCTTGAGCCCCAACGCCTTCAGTTCCTCGAGCGTGCTGCGGGCGCCCTTGGGGTCCCACCAGTTGATCAGCCCGACCCCATAGAAGTGCCCGCTGGACCGCTCCTGCAGGTCGGCGATGTGTTCGTTGTAGATGCGGAAGACGCGTTCGCGCAGAGACTTGTCCGGGTAGTGGAACAACGCGAGCACGGCGTTGGGAAACGCCAGCTCCTTGTCGATGCCGTCCTCTTTGAGTTCGCGGATGCGTGCCTCGATGTTGTTGGACGCCGCACCGGCGAGGTCGTCGTACTGCATGAGGACGCGACCGAAGTCACCACCGGTCCACGCCTTGCCCTTCATGCCGACCATGTAAGCGCCGTCCTCGTACCAGATGCGCGGCGCTGCGCCCTTGAGCTCCTCGGGAAAGCGTTCGTAGAAGATGTCGTCGGCGACCGAGATGTGGTTGTCCGCGGAGAAGATCGTCGTGTCGGCGGGCAGCCCGGGGATTCCGCCGCCGGAGTGGCCGTGCCGGTTCTTGGGTGCGCCGAACCCCTCCGGCGGATACCAGGCCGGGGGTTGAGCGGGTGAAGGTGTCGCGGCGGGTGACGGTGTGGCTGTAGGGGTCGACATCGTTGGTACTCCAATCGGGCTGTAGGGCTGGTCTTGCGGTGGTTACCAGGCCACCGGGAGCTCGTAGACGCCGTAGGCGAGCCGGTCGTGCTTGAACGGCACCTCGTCGAACGGGATCGCCAGCTTCATCGTCGGCATACGGCGGAGCAGGGTGTGGAATACGATCTGCAGCTCGGCACGCGCCAGCTGCTGGCCCACGCACTGGTGCCTGCCGTAGCCGAACCCGAGCTGCTGGCCCGCATCGCGGGTGAGGTCCAGCTTCTCGGGGTGCGGGAAGGCGTGCGCGTCCCAATTGGCCGGCGCCAGGTCGAGGATGATGCCCTCACCGGCCCGAATGGTCTCGCCGCCGATCTCGATGTCCTCGATCGCCACTCGGCGCTGACCGTTCTGGATGATGGACAGGTAACGCATCAGCTCTTCGACTGCGTTGGCGATGAACTTCGGGTCGTTCGAATCCCGCAGTAGCGCAGCCTGTTCAGGGTTCTCCAGCAGCGCGAGGATACCGATACCGATCATGTTGGCGGTGGTCTCGTGCCCGGCGATCAACAATCCGGTGCCGAGCTGTGCAGCCTCCTTGACGCTGATCTCGCCGGCGGTGACCCGCTCAGCCAGATCCGATACGGCGTCCTCGGCAGGGTTGGCCTGCTTCTCCTCGACCAAATTGATCAGATACTGATGAAGACTCATCGCGCCTTTTTGCATCGCATCGGCCGCCGCATAGCGAGCCAGACCGGCGTTGGCGTGTTCCTGGAAGAACTCATGGTCCTCGTAGGGCACCCCGAGCATGTCGCTGATCACGCGGGTGGGTACCGGAAGGGCGAGTTCGGCGACCATGTCGGCGGGCTGAGGACCGGCGAGGATCTGGTCGATGCACTCGTCGGTGACCTCCTGGATCACCGACCTCAGGCCCTCGACGCGCCGGAAGGTGAACGGCTTGGACAGCATTCGGCGGAAGCGGGTGTGCTCCTCGGCATCGGAGGTGAACACCGACCTGGGCCGCTTGTCGACGGTCGCCAACATGTGCTCGTTCCAGTGCGGGAAGCCCTCGCGGCGGTCGTCGACGCTGACTCGGGAATCTGCGAACAACGCCCGGGCCACTTCGTGTCCGGTCACCAGCCACGGAGTCGTTCCGTTCCAGATCCGCACCCGCGACAGCGGCTTGCGGTCGTTCATGTCGAGCATCTGTTGCGGCGGCGCGAACGGACACTGCGCATCCCGCTCCATCGGATACTCCGGGACGTCAGCGGAAACCTTGCCTTCGGCAAGCGTGTCGGTCATTTCGCCTCTCCCCCTGGCCTTCGGCGGGGCGGTACCCCCACGCGCAAGCGCTCGTCGGTCATGGATCACTCCTCGATGTGGATGGCCAGGGCCGGACAGGCGGCCGCGGCCTTTCGGGTCTCCTCGGCGTGTTCGGGGCCGGGCTCGGCGATCAGGAGTTCGACGACACCATCGTCGTCACGTTGGTCGAAGACCTCGCCGGCGTTCAGAACGCACTGCCCCGAGGAGACGCACTTGTCCTGGTCGACGGTGACCCGCACGTCAGGGCACCTCCGTCACCGGCGCGTGCCACAGACCGATGATGGCGTCGATCAGGCCGGTGGCGGCGGCCTGCCAGGACGGCCGGGCCACCGCCGCACCTTGCGCCAACAGGCGTTCGCGTTCAGCGCAGCTGTGCATCAACAGGTTCCGGCCCATGATGTTGCGTTCGATGCGCACGTCGGCCGGCAGTTCCGGCAGGCATCCGTTGATGCCGTCGAGCACCCGCACCAGCGACTCGGACGACAGGGCGTCCTTGACGATGATGTTGTGATAGGCCGGATCGGTCATCACCTGCGCCGCGAACCGCGCATACCACGTCGGATTCCCCAGTGCGGCAAGGTGATCGGTGAGCGGGCAGACCAATGCGGCGACCCAGTCGCGCATGTCGGTCGAGCCACCGATGTCCGCGATGCGCCGCTGACGCAGCTCCTCGATCGGACCGCGATGCTTGTGCTCGATGGCGCGCACCAGATCCGCCTTGGTGCCGAAGTGATAGCCGACCGCAGCGTTGTTGCCTTGCCCGGCGGCCTCGCTGACCTGCCGGTTGGACACGGCGAAAACCCCGTGCTCGGCGTAGAGCCGTTCGGCCGCCTTCAAGATCGCTTCCTGGGTGGTGCTCGCCCGGTCTGCCCGCACGCTTCTCGCCGTCGTCACCCCTTCAGTGAACCGGGTCACAACAGCTAAGTCAATCGACTGCTTTAAAAAGATCATCGCTCAGCCGCTCGCCCGGTCGGACTTCCGGACGATGACCTTGCCCGCGACGGTTCCGCCGTCCACGGGCAGCACGGTGCCCGTGACGTACCGTGACCGGGACGTCGCCAGGTACAGCGCCGCTTCGGCCACGTCCTCGGCGGTCCCCTCCCTTTTCAGCGGCCGATCATCGCGCATTTGCTGACGAATGCGAGCTTCGAACCGCTCGAGGCGTTCACGGTCCTCGTCGGTGGCCGACGTGGCCAGAATCGGGGTGGGGATGTTGCCCGGGGCCAGGCAGTTCACCCGTACTTCGTAGTGCGCCAGTTCGATGGCCGCGCACTTGCTGAAGTGGATGATGGCCGCCTTGGACGCCCGATAGGTCGACACACCGCCGCCTGCCTGGATGCCGCCGATCGAGCCGAGATTGATGATCGACCCCCCGCCGTTGTCGGTCATGTGCCGGGCGGCCTCGCGGGTGCCGGCCATCACGCCGAGCAGATTGACCCGCATGACACGGTCGAACTCCTCGAAGTCCTCGGCGAACAGCCCTTTGCGCAGCGGGCTGGAGATGCCGGCGTTGTTGACCATCACATGCAGCCCGCCGAATGCGGAGACCGCCGACGCCACCAGCTCGCCGACCTGCGTCTGATCACCGACATCGGTGTGGCGGTACGTCGTCCGATGCCCGGCTGAGTTCAGCTTGTCCACCAGTTCGGCGCCCAGGTCGTCACGGACGTCGGCGATGACCACGCTGGCACCCTCCGCGGCGAACCGCTCGGCGATACCGCGGCCGATGCCGGACGCGCCGCCGGTGACGATCGCGACCTTGCCCGCCAGTTCGTCCGTCATTCGTTCCCGATCCCTTCGAAGAAATCCAACAGCAGCGCGTTGACCACGTCGGGCTGCTCGATCTGCGGACAGTGCCCGGCACGGTCGATCACCACGCTGCACCCGTGTTCGATCTGACCGGCGATCTCGGCAGCCCACCCTTTGGGGAGCAGCTTGTCGGCGCCGCCCTCCACCACGAGGGCCGGCACGGTGATGCGCTCGTAGGCGCGCGCACTGCTCGGAGTGTTCGGCGGCTCCAGGCCGGGACGGCGAAACCGTGCTGCTGCCAGCGATTCCCATGCTCCCGGCGCGATGCTCGAGTCGTAACGCCGTCGCACATAGCTCTCGTCGGCCGGGTAGGACGCGTCGTGGAACAAGGCCGTGACGATCTTGCGCATCCCCTCGAGGGTGGCGTCGTAGTCGTAGAGCGTGCTGACATGCTCGTTTCGCTGGATCTCACCGCCGCCACAGATGGCCACGATGCTGCGCACCGGCAGGACAGGCGCTTCCGAGGTGGCGTCGACGAGGATGTTGATGGCGCCCATCGAGTTGCCGACGAAGTGCGCCGAGTCGACCCCCACCACCTCGCAGAAGCGGGCGAGGTGTCTGATCCGCATGCCGCGCCCGTCGGTGAAGTCGACGACCTTGGCCGACTCGCCGAACCCGAGCATGTCCGGCGCGAGCACCCGGTACCGCACGGCCAGTGCCTCGATGGTGCGCTCCCACCCGATGCGCGCGTTGGCTCCGAACTCCCCACCGTGCAGCAGCACCACGGGGTCGCCCTGTCCGGCTTCCAGGTAGCCGGTGACCAGGCCGCCGACCAGCACGCGGTGCTGGTCGATCACGCCGACACCTGCGTGGTCTGGGCGAACGCCAGCAACTGAGTGGCCAGCAACTCCAGCTGATTGGCGACCACCTTGCCCTGAGCGGTGTCGGCAAGCTCACCCGAGGGTGCCCAGACCGGGTCGGCGGAGTTGATGGCCACGCCCAGCGGGGTCGGCCAGGCCCGCAGCGCATGCCCGATGCTGCGCAGCTGGGTCAACGTGCCGACCGCGGCCTGCCAGCCGTACGCGCAGCTGATACAGCCCCATGGGGTGTTGTCGAGATAGACCCGTGGATCCTCACGCAGATCCTCGATGTAGTCGAGGGCGTTCTTGACCAGACCCGACACCGCCCCGTGGTAGCCCGGCGAACCCACCACCACCGCGTCGGCGTCCCGCAAGGCCTTGACCAATTCCAGTGCCCGCGGGGTTCGCTCGAGTTCGTGCGGCGCGTACATCGGCAGGTCGATCTCCTCGGCGGCGAACAATCTGGTCCGCCCGCCCTGCCGCTCCACCGCGGCCAGGCAGCGGCGCAGCGCGCGCTCGGTCGACGAGTTGGCGCGCAGTGTTCCGCCGAGGCCGACGATGAACGGTTGAGATGTGGTTGTCACGTGCTCACTCACTTGATCGCAATCGGGCTGACAGGTGCTCCGACCGCACCGACCACTTTCAGCGGCGCTGCGACGAGCTGGAATTCGTACACGCCGTCGGCGGCGCAGTCGGCCGCCAGCGGCCCCAGGTCCCAGTACTCGCCGAGCATCAGGCCCATGTCCCGCAGGCACAGCATGTGCATCGGCAGGAAGGTTCCGTCGACGCCGTTGCCCGGGTCAGGGTCTTCGACCATCAGGTTGTCCGCGGCGACCGCTGCCACCTCGTGCTCGTGCAGCCAGGCCGCACACGTCCAGTGCAGCCCGGAGCCCGCCTCGGCGCCGTTGCCGGTCCGCAGGAACCGGGTCCACCAACCGGTGTGCACGATCACGACGTCACCGGAACGGATCTCGATGTTCTGTGCGGCGACCACATCGTCGAGTTCGGCCGGGGTGATGGGCGCCCCTGGTTCGCAGAACACCTCGGCGCCACGATGCGCCACCACATCCAGCAGCACCCCCCGCGAGGTGATGCCCTTGGTGTCCACCTTCTCGATACCGCAGTGAAAGGCACCGAAGCTGGTCACCGAATCGGCCGGGAATCCGTTGTAGAGCTTGTCCTCGTAGTACACGTGTGACAGCGCGTCCCACTGGGTTGCCGCCTGCAACGGCATCACGATGAGGTCGTCGTTGAAGCGGAACGGGTTGTCGGCGAAGAAGGCGCTGACGTCCGAGGCCACGGCGTTGCGCAACCATTGCGGCCCGTACTCGACCAACGTCGAGGCGTCTCCGCCGTCGACGGTCATGACGTGCTGCGGGTTCTGCCGGAACTTGAATGCGCCCTGCGGTCCCCCGGCGCTGAAGTCACCCCCGAGCGAGATCACCTTGCCCTGTTTGATCGTCGCGGCCGCCTCGGCCACCTTGTCGGCGGTGATGAAGTTCAGCGTGCCGATCTCGTCGGCGTCACCCCAGCGACCCCAGTTGCGTACGTCGTCGGCCATCCGGCGGAATTCGCTCATGCTGTCGGCCATAGTCGAATCCCGTCAGTTCCCTTGCGCCGCTTGCGCGGTCTCCGTGGCGTCGCGTAGCGCTTCGGCGAACCGCTGGGCGAGGATTCCGCCGTCGGTCCACAGCACCTGACCGGTTATGTAGCCCGCGGCCCCGCTGCCTAGAAACACCAGAGCGGCGGCCTGCTCGCCGGCATCCGAGACGCGGCCGAGTGGGGCCGTGAACGAGTCGAGGAACTGCTGCCCGTAGGCCGATCGCAGTTGGTCGAGGATCGGGGTCTCGGTGACCCCGGGTGCCGTGCAGTTGATCCTGATGCCCCGGGCGCCGAAGTGGGCCACCCGGCTCATGCCGTAGAGGATGACCGCCTCCTTGGACAGCCGGTACCCGCCGTCGGCGAGGGCCCCGGGATTATCGGCGCACCAACGCAACCCCTCGTCGACCGATCGGGTCCGCAGCAGTCCTGCGGTGACGTCAGCGTTCTCGCGGTAACCCGAGGCCGCCAAAGAGGACACGTTCGTGATCGCTGCGCCGACCGGCATCCGGTCGATCAGCGCCTCGGTGAACTGCCGCATACCCAGGAAGTTGATCCAGACCACCAGCAGCGGATCCCCGATGCCCGAGGACACGCCGGCGACGTTGAACAGCGCATCGACGTCGCCCTCGATCGCGGCAACGGCGGCGGCGACCGACCCGGGATCGGCCAGATCCATCGGAATGTACCGGCCGCCGGACGTCTCGGTCGGTGCCCGCAGGTCCAACTGCGTGACACGGGCACCGAGCCGGCCGAGCTGGTGCGCGACCTGCGCTCCGATCCCGGATGCACACCCGGTGACGACGACATGCTTGCCGTCGTAGCGCACCAGCTCGTCGAACGCGCTCACCGTCAGCCCGCGGCTTCCCGCGCTGCCTTCTCCTGCTGCGCGGCCTTGACGCGGCCCTCGTTGATCTCGGCCATCGCCTCGGGGATCTCACCGGCGGTGAACTTGTTGCGTCCGGTCGGCAGTCCGCCGAATGCGTAGGTCTCGTCGAACAACGGCGCCTCCGAGGGCTGCCGGCGCGCCTCGACCTTCTCGATCACCGGTTCCAGCCGTTTCGCCTTCTCGGCTACCGCCTTCTCGTCGCGCTCGATGAACTCGGGCAGGATCTGGTTGCCCATGATCTCGATGGATTCCATGGTGCCCTCATGGCTGCGGGGGTTGAGCAGCAGGATGATCTCGTCCACGCCGCTGGCCTCGTAACCTCGCAGGAACTCCCGCACGGTGTCCGGTGAGCCGATCGCGCCGCGGCCCGGGCCGTAGGCCAGCGTCGGATCCTCTTTGACCGCTTCCTGATAGCGCTCCCACACCTTGGTCCGGCCGGGGGTGTGCATGCCGGTGAGGTAGTAGTGCATGATGCCGAACGAGAAGAAGCCGCCGCCGGTACCGAGCCGCTCGAGCGCCTCCTCGTCCGATTTTGCGACCATCATCGACAGATCGCCACCGATGGCCAGGATGTTCGGGTTGATCGCCGGGGTGATCGGTGTGCCCTGCTCCTCGAAATCTCGGTAGTACCCGTCGACGCGCTCCTTGAGTGCCTCCGGTCCGGTGTAGGCGAAGCTCAATGCGCCGATGGCCTTCTGGGCGGCCATCTCGACCGACGACGGGCGGGTACAGGCCACCCACACCGGCGGATGCGGCTTCTGCAGCGGCTTGGGAACCACGTTGCGGGCCGGCATCTCGACGTGCTCACCCTTGAACCCACTGAACGGTTCCTCGGTCATGCACCGGATCGAGACCTCGAGCGCCTCCTCCCACTGGGCCCGCTTGTCGGCCGGGTCGACGTTGAAGCCGCCGAGCTCGGCCACCGAGGAACCCTCACCGGTGCCGTATTCCACCCGGCCGTTGGACAGGTGGTCGAGGGTGGCGACACGCTCGGCGATGCGCGCCGGCGGGTTGATGTTCGGCAGCAGATGCATGACCCCGAAACCCAGCCGGATGTTCTCGGTGCGCTGGCTCGCCGCGGCCAGGAACATCTCCGGCGCCGTCGAATGGCAGTACTCCTCGAGGAAGTGGTGCTCGGTGAGCCAGACCGTGGAGAAACCCGCCTTGTCGGCCGCCTCGACCTCGGTGAGGCCGTGCTGGAACAGCTGGTGTTCGTCGTCCTCCGACCACGGTCGGGGCAACGGGAATTCGTAGAACAGGGAAATCTTCATTGTCGGTTACCTCCTTGAAGTTCCGGGTGAATCGATGGCTGAGCCGGGTTCGGCAGAGGTCGACCGGCCGGCCGCCTCCGGGGTCGTGTCGGCAATGTGCCGGGCGGCGACATAACCGAACGTCATGGCCGGGCCGATGGTCGCCCCCGCGCCCGCATAGCTGCGGCCCATCACCGCCGCGGATGCGTTACCGACGGCGTACAAGCCGGCGACCACACTGTCATCGGCGCGGAGCACCCGCGCGTGCTCGTCGGTGCGCAGACCGCCCGACGTTCCGAGATCACCGAGGATGATCTGGAAGGCGTAGTAGGGCGGATCCCCCAGCGGGTGCAGATTCGGGTTCGGCAGGGTCGGGTCGCCGTAATAGTTGTCGTAGGCGCTGTCCCCGCGGTTGAAGTCGTCGTCGTGGCCCCGGCAGGCAAGTTCGTTGAATCGCTCGGCGGTCGCGCGCAACCGGTCGCCGGGCACCCCGATCGCGGCCGCGAGTTCCTCCCAGCTGCAACCCTGCTTGACCACACCGGAATCGAGCCATGCCTGAGGCACTGTGCGTCCCGTCGGCACGGGCGCGAACGGCACCTTGGGGATGGGGAGGTGTCCGCCCACCACATACCGGTGAAATGACCGGATGTCGGTGATCAGCCAGCACGGGATGTGGGTCACCCCCGAACGCTGACCTTCGATCATGGCGTGGGCGAAATCCATGTAGGGCGCCGCCTCGTTGATGAAGCGCACACCGTCACCGTTGACCACGAACTGTGCCGGCATCATCCGTTCGTTGAGCATGAACTGCAGACGTCCGTCCGGCCAGCAGATGGCCGGGAACCACCACGCCTCGTCGAGCAGCGCGGTGGCGCCGCCGGCCTTCTCGCCGGCCCGGATCCCGTCCCCCATGGCAGCCGGATTGCCGAAGCTCCAGTCCTTTGCGTCGCCGGGCATCTCCTCGATCCGCTTGAGTTCGGGAAGGTGCTGCAGCCGCCACTCCATATCGTGATCGAAGCCACCGCTGGCCAACACCACGCCACGCCTGGCCCGCAGGCGGATCTGCCGGCCAACCTTCTCGACGACAGCGCCGACCACGGCACCATCGGCATCGGCGATCAGCTCGGTCATCGGCGCGTCCAGCCACAGCGGCACGTTCTCCTGCTTCATCGCCAGGCGCAGCCGGGCAGCCAGCGACTGGCCGATCGCCGCCATCCGCTCACCGAAAAACCGCGCCCGAAACATCCGCCAGATCAATTTCAGCAGAACGACTTTGCCCCGCCAGGATTGCCGAACCTGGTAGAACAACCGCAGATCCTTGGGCGCGAACCAGATACCCCTCGGCGCCAACGCCAGCGGCGCAAGTAGGCGCTCCTCCTCGTCACCGAGTGCGCGCAGATCGATTTCCGGCACATTGATCGTGCTGCCCAGGGCGGAACCGCCGGGCAGTTCGGGATAATAGTCGGCGTATCCGGGCTTCCAGACGAATTGCAGCCACGGGCTGAGCTTTTCGAGGAACTCCATCATCTTCGGAGCAGCCTCGACATACATGCGTAGCCGCGCGTCGCTGACAGTGCCCTCGGTGATCGTCTTGAGGTAGGTGAACACCTGCTCCGGATCGGGCACGTGCCCCTCCCGGCGTTGCGGCGGCGCGCCGGGTACCCAGATCCCGCCGCCGGACAACGCCGTGGAGCCGCCGAAGCGGGATGCCTTCTCCACGACGAGTGTGTCGAGCCCGGCCGCGTGGGCGGCCAGCGCTGCCGTCATCCCGCCGCCTCCTGAGCCGACCACCAGCACATCGGTGACGCGGTCGAAGGGCGGATCCGTGTCCGGGGTCATGGTGTCGTCACCGCCGTTCTGATCGCGAAGCCGGCGATCAACTCCGGCGCCGCTCGGTAGAAGTGGTCAGCCGTTCGATAGCTGCCGTGGGCGGCCAGCGCCGCGAAGGCGGCCACCCAGGTCCGCACCTCGTGCGCGGAATTCCCTGCCTGCTCGGCGATCCATGCGTTGTCCCAGCCGTCGACCTCGGCGAGACGCTCGGTGTCGAGCAGGTCGAGGAAAGCGTGGTCCCAAGACGGGTTGAGGGGCGCCAGCGTTCCGGCTCCGGACGCGAACTCCCGAGCCGCCGCCACGACGGCGGTCTGGCGAGCCTGTCGCTGTTCGTCGGTCATCGGAACGCCATGCACGATGCGCTGCAGGGCAGCCGGCGGGGCGGTGGCCAGGGTCGGCACCGGCGGATCGTGCGAAAGCCCGCCGGAACCGATGACGAGCACACGTCGGCCGAGGGTGGCCAGGTGCCGGCCGACGGCCGTGCCCAGGGCCCGCACCCGGCGCAGCGGTCCGAGCGGCGTGGCGACCGAGTTGATGAAGATGGGGATCACCGGCTTGGCCGTCGCGTCGCCGAACAGCTTCTGCAGGGGCTGGACGGTGCCGTGGTCGACATCCATCGCCGCAGAGATCGCGACATCGACGTCGGCATCGAGAACCGCTCGCGCACAGTCGGTGGCGAGATCGGCGGGAACATCGAGGGGACCCTTGTGGGTGCCGTAGTCACCGACCCCTTCGGCGGAGGTGCCGATGCAGAACGGCGGCATCGCCCGGTAGAAGAATCCGTTGTAGTGGTCCGGGGAGAAGGTGACCACGAGGTCGGGGTCGAACTCGGCGACGAACGCGCGAGCGCCGTCGATGGCCTCCTCGATGTCATCGAGGAGTTCGCGTGACGGTCCCGGAAGATTCAGAAGCGGACTGTGCGACATGCAGCACAGCGCGATGTGACTTTCCGTCTGTGGTTGCGCCATCGGTACCGGAGCCTCCTCCCTGGGTCAGATGCAGCACACGAGTCAAGGCTTCGGACATCTCAGGAGCACGTTGTGCGATGCAGGCGCCGGCGATGCAGCGGTCCGGCCGCAGGAACAGCACCGAATCGGGGTGGACGTCGAACCAGGACTTCAGCGCACCGGTGCGGTCACCGACGATGACCACCTCGGGATCGTCATGGCCCGTCCACGGCAGCTGCGTCATCGGTCTCGCCTCGACGAATTTGGCGCCCAACGCCTTCCAGTGCCGAAATGCTGCTTCGCCGAGCACGGCGCGCAGGTTGTTGCTCCAGCACAGCACGGCGAAGCCGGTTCCCAGGACGTCGTCGAGCATCGCGTTCTGGGTGTCGCGGGTGTCGACGCGGGGCTGGATGAACAGCGTGCCCGTGGGCGAGTCGGGTGACCCGCCCTCGGGGTGGCAGACGGCGCCCTGCTGGTAGCGCGGCATCGGTTTGAACCGCATCTCCAGGACGTAGCGCTTCAGGGTCGGGACGACGGACGCGGCGTGGATGACCCGGTCGCGCAGTGCCGCCACCCGCCGGTTCGTCGGGGAGATGACCCGCCCCACCATCGTCGACAGATCGATCATCGCCCGGGCATGCTTGCGGCGCTCGACGTCGTAGGTGTCGAGGAGCTCGTCACCGGCATTGCCGGTCACCACCGCGGCGAGCTTCCAGCCGAGGTTCGCGGCATCGCGGATGCCACTGTTGTAGCCCTGGCCCTGCCACACCGGCATCAGGTGCGCCGCGTCGCCGGCCAGCAACAGCCGACCCTTGCGGAACGACGAGGCGATGCGGGAGTGATGGGTGTAGACCCGGTGCCGAATCATCTCGACGCGCTCCGGATGGGGCACCAGCTGCCCCAGCATCCGCCGCACGAAAGCCGGGTCGTCGGCCTCCTGGTCGGTCTCGTCGGGATGGATCATGAATTCGAACCGGCGGATGCCATGGGCGATCGCGATCGACACGTAAGGGCGCCGCGGATCGGCCCCGACCTCGCTGTTGGGATGTCCGAGTGGATCGTTGGCGCAGTCGACCACCAGCCATCGGGTTGACGAGGTGGTGCCGTCGAACGACACGCCCATCAGCCGCCGGGTGGCACTTCGCCCGCCGTCGCAGCCCACGACGTAACGCGCGCGCACGGCCCGCTCTCCGTCGGCGAACTCGACGGTGACATCGTCGGTCGTCTCGACGCAGGTGTGCATGCGGTGTCCGAATCGAACCTCGACGCAGTCGAACCGGTCGAGACCGGCGTACAACTCGGCATCGACCATCGGCTGGACGAAACCGTTGCGCTTGGGCCAGCCGAAGCGGGCGTCAGGCGGCGCCATCTCGGCGAGCAGTCGGCGATTGCCGTCGAAGAATCGCAGGATCTGGTTGGGCACGGTGTGGGGCAACACACGGTCGACCAGTCCGATCGACTGGAAGGTGCGCAACGATTCGTCGTCGAGCCCGACTCCACGCGGATAGTCGATCAGCGTTTCGCGCTCGTCGACGACGAGGGTGTGGACCCCTTGCAGGCCGAGGATGTTGGCCAGCGTGAGGCCCGCGGGACCGGCGCCGACGATGACGACATCGACAGCGGCATCGACATCGGCGTCGGCGTCCCGAGTCCGCTGCTCCGCGGGCACAGTCATCCGCGCCCCAGCAGGAAGTCCAGGTGCAGCCGGTCGAAGGTCTTGGGGTCTTCGTACTGGGGCCAGTGCCCGCACCCGGCCATCACCTCGAACCGCGCACCCGGGATCATCGAGGCGATCCGGCGCCCCTCCGCGACGTCGGCGGTCGGATCGTCACTGGTCCACACCACCAGGGTCGGGGCGGCGATCGAACCGTAATCCCGCGCCCCGAGCAGATTTCGGGCTCTGACCTCGGGATCCTGCAGCGCCATGATGTCACGCATCGCCGAGGCGAACCCGGGCTGACGATAGACGCGCTGCCGACTGGCAACGATGTCGTCGTAGTCCTTGGTCTTGTCGGCCATCAGCCATTTGATGCGCGCCTGCACGGTCTCCCAGGTGGGGTTCTCCGCTGCGGCCATCGACAGGGTGATGATGCGCCTCATCACCTCCGGGTCGGCCTGCGAACCGCCGGCAGTGTTGAGCACCAGTCGGTCGACCCGTTCGGCGTGGTCGACCGCGAACCGCGACGCCACCCAGCCCCCGAGAGATTCGCCGCTGATGTGGGCCTTGTCGGCACCGAGGGTATCCAGCACCGCCGCAAGATGATTCATGTAGTGCGCGATCTCGAGCGGATGCCCAGGTTTGTCGGTGTAACCGTGGCCGAGCATGTCGACCGAGTAGGTCGAGAAGTGTTCGGCGTGCGCCTCCAGGTTGCGGATATAGGCCTCGGCGTGGCCACCGGAACCGTGCAGGAACACCAGCACCGGTGCCGCAGGATCCCCGGCGTGCAGATAACGGGTTCGCACTCCCCCGGCGTCGAGGTAGCCCTGTGAGAACGCGACACCTTGCAGGTCGCTCCACACGCTCTCGAATTCCGTCACCGAATCCTCTCCCGAGACCTTGACTGCGAGAATCGTATTCTCATATTTTGTAAGCGTTCTGCTCATTTATCGCACAACCATGTGCACTATAGTTAGAGCATCACTCTCGCAAGAGTGATCTGTCAAGGAAGGCCCGCATGAATCGACCGTCCACCGAAACCCGGGCGACCGCCGCGGGCCTCGGCGCGCCCGGCTCGCAGACTCTGGCCCGCGGCCTCAACGCACTGCAGCTGGTCGCCGGCTCCCCGAACGGCATGAGCGTCGCCCAGGTCGCCGACGACATCGGGGTGCACCGAACCATCGCCTACCGCCTGCTCAGCACGCTGGCCCAGTTCCGGTTCGTGACCAAAGGCGAAGACGGTCGCTACCGTCCGGCGGCAGCACTGGCGGTTCTCGGCGCGTCGTTCGACAACAACGTCCGGCAGCTGTGCGTGCCCACCCTGCGCAACCTGGCCGACGAACTCGGCAGCACCGTGTCACTGCTGGTGGCCGAGGGTGATCAGCAGGTCGCGGTCGCAGTGATCGCACCGACGAACGTCAACTACCAGATGGCATTTCACGAGGGCAGCCGTTATCCCCTCGAGCGCGGCGCCGCCGGCATCGCCTTGCTGGCCAGCATGCCGCCGCGACCGAACGAACGCGAGCTGGTGCCTCAGACCCGGCTGCGCGGCTGGGTCATCACCCACGGCGAGATCGAGCCCAACACCTACGGCCTCGCGGTTCCGGTGCATCGTCGACTTCCCGCCCCGCCCACGTGCATCAACCTGATCTCACACCGCGAAGACGTCGTGTTGAGCGGACGGCCCGCCGTCATGGCGGCGGCACACGAACTGTCGGCGGCCCTGTCCTGAGGACGCCGACCGAGAGCACAGAAGGGAGATGGAGGTGACCGACTGGGACCACGACGTCGACGTCGTCGTACTGGGTAGCGGGGGCGCCGGGCTGACCGCAGCGCTGACCGCGGCCGTTCACGGTGCTTCGGTTCAGGTGTACGAGAAATCCGCCACGGTCGGCGGCACCACCGCCGTATCCGGCGGGATCATGTGGATTCCGGCCCACAAGCGTTCGAGCGCAGGTGAATTGACCCCCGAGGATGCGATGGCGTATCTGCGGGCGCAGTCGCTGGGGTACATGGACGACGAGCTGGTCGAGACGTTCGTGCACACCGGCGCGGACATGCTCGACTTCGTCGAGGCGCACAGCGATCTGCGATTCGAGGTCGCTCAGGGCTTTCCCGACTACAAACCCGAGCTGCCCGGCGGTCAGCCCGGCGGCGGGCGGTCGCTGAACACCAAGCCGTTCGATCTGGCCGAACTCGGTGAGTGGCGGGACCGGATCACCACGTTTCCCGCCGACTTCAGCAACGTCGGAATCGACGCCGAGACCCGGGCACGCATCCACGCCGCCGTCGACGACGAATCCGGTGACTACTGCGTCGCGGGTACCTCGCTGATCGCGGGCCTCCTCAAGGCGCTGCTCGACGCCGGGGTGATGCCGCGGACCGGGGCGCGAGCGGTCGAGCTCGTCGCCGATCCGCTCGGCATCATCGGCGTCCGTATCGAGCAGGGCGACAGAGATTTCCGGGTTCGGGCGCGCCGCGGCGTGGTGCTCGGCACCGGCGGTTTCGAGTGGGACGAGCGGCTGGTCGAGGTCTACCTGCGCGGCCCGATGCGCGGCGCGGTCTCGCCGCCCAACAACACCGGCGACGGACTGCGGATGGCGATGGCGCACGGCGCGGACCTGGCCAACATGGGTGAGGCCTGGTGGGTGCCGGTCATCCAGATTCCCGGAGACACCTATGCCGGGCACCCCCGCAGCCGCAGCGTCCGGCTGGAACGAACCCGCCCCCGCAGCATCATCGTCAACCGGGCCGGCAAGCGCTTTCTCAACGAGGCCGGTGAGTACAACTCGATGGCGGGACCGTTCCACTTCCTGGACCCCAAGCTCGGCTATGCCAACGACCCCGCGTGGATAGTGTTCGACTCACTGCACCTCAAGCACTATGGATTCCTCGGCGTCGATCCGGACGGGCCTGTGCCCGAGTGGTTCTGCCAGTCCGCGGACCTGGACGAGCTCGGCGAGAAGACCGGGATCGACCCCACCGGGCTCGCCGAGACACTGGCGGCGTGGAACACCAACGTGTCCCAGGACCAGGATCCCGAATTCGGTCGCGGTGCCAGCGCTTACGACGGTTACTGGGGCGACGACAAGGCGTCCACCCCGGCCGGCAAGACGCTCGGCCCGATCGACACGGCACCGTATTACGCCGTACCGGTGCACATCGGCGCGATGGGCACCAAGGGCGGCCCCCGCACCGACCGTGACGGCCGGGTATTGCACGTCAACGGAACCGCCATCACCGGTCTCTTCGCCGCGGGCAACGCGATGGCCGGGCCGACCGGCAAGGCCTATGGCGGGGCGGGCGGAACCCTCGGTCCGGCCATGGTCTTCGGCTACCGCGCGGGTTACGCCGCAGCCACCGGGAGGTCCGCGCCCTGAGCGGCTCTGCGTTCAGTGGGGGCCGCCGGCGACCAGTTGGGCCGCAGCGCTGTAGGGGTCGAGGGAGCCGCTGGCGACTGACTCGGCGAGCCGATCGAGGTCGGGGTGCTGGCGCAGCATGGTGTGGGCCAGGGACAGGACCTGTGAACGGGCGCGCGCATTCCTGCGTTCGGAGCTGTCTGTCCGGTGATGCGCGTCGATGGCCTCGACGAGTTCGGTGATTCCGTCGCCCTGCGCAGCGATCAGCTTGAGGATCGGGACCCCGGTCTCGGCACGCAGGTCACGGACGGTCTGGTCGGCGCCTTCGCGGTCGGCCTTGTTCACCACCACGATGTCGGCGACCTCGAGCAGACCGGCCTTCGCCGCCTGGATGGCGTCGCCGGCACCGGGATTGAGGACCACCACGGTCGGGTCGGCAACCGCGGCGATCTCGATCTCGGACTGACCGACGCCCACGGTTTCGACGACGACCAGGTCGTAGTTCAGAGCGGACAGCAACGTGACCGCGGCGGGGACGGCTGCCGCCAGGCCACCGAGATGCCCGCGCGTCGCGACCGAGCGGATCAGCACGTCGGGATCGTTGATGTGAGCGGCCATCCGGATGCGGTCGCCCAGCAGGGCGCCGCCGCTGTAGGGCGACGACGGGTCCACGGCGAGCACGGCCACCCGCTGGCCGTGTGCACGGTAGGCGCCGACGAGCGCGCCGACTGTGGTCGACTTGCCCGCGCCGGGTGGCCCGGTGATGCCGACCACGCGGGCGGCGGTCACGTCACCGAGCGCTCCGAGCACCTCGTCGCGGCGCGGGCTCTCGACGAGGCTGAGCAGACGCCCGGTCGCGCGCGCCGAACCACCCGCGGCGGCGGCGATGAGCTCGTCGATGATCACGTCACCGAGAGTACGCAGAGGCGTTCCCCCTTCCGCAGCATCCCTACCATTTGCGAGAATGATATTCTCTACTGAGGAGAGTAGCCGTTTCAGGAGGGCGAATGCAGATCAACGGGTGTTCGGCCCTCGTCGTCGGCGGCGCGGGCGGCTTGGGTGAAGCCACGGTACGGCGTCTGCACGGAGCCGGCGCCAAGGTCGTCGTCGCCGACATGGCCGACGACAAGGGCAAGGCGCTCGAATCCGAACTCGGCGTGCGCTACGTGCGGACCGACGCCACCTCCGAGGAGTCGGTGAACATCGCCGTCGCCGAAGCGCAAGCCCTTGCACCCCTGCGTATCTCGGTGGACACCCACGGCGGCCCGGCCACCGGTGGGCGGCTGGTCGGCAAGGACGGCACCCCACTGGATCTCGACGGCTTCAAGACCACCATCGAGTTCTACCTGACAGCGGTGTTCAACGTGATGCGGCTGTCGGCGGCGGCCATCGCCACCACCGAACCGCTCGGTGAAGGCGGCCGCGGCGTCATCGTCAACACCGCCTCGATCGCCGGATACGAGGGACAGATCGGTCAGCTGCCCTATGCAGCGGCCAAGGGCGGCGTCCTCGGAATGACGCTGGTGGCCGCGCGCGACCTGTCCCCGCTGGGTATCCGCGTGGTGACGATCGCGCCGGGCACCATCAACACGCCGGCCTACGGCAAGGCCACCGACCAGCTCGAGCAGTACTGGGCCGCTCAGGTGCCCTTCCCCAAGCGGATGGGCCGGTCGTCGGAGTACGCGCAGCTGGCGCAGAGCATCATCGAAAACGACTACCTCAACGGCGAAATCATCCGCCTGGACGGTGCATTGCGGTTCCCGCCGAAATGACCGCAACGCGTCGACCGCTGGTCGGCAAGGTGGCGTTCGTCGCCGGCGCCAGCCGCGGCATCGGCGCGACCATCGCGGGCGCGCTGGCCCGAGCGGGCGCCGCCGTCACCGTCGCGGCCCGCTCCGAGCAGGAAGGGAAGCTGCCCGGCACCATCGGCTCGGTCGCGGCCGGCATCGTCGAGCAGGGCGGCCGTGCGCTCCCGGTGCCGTGTGATGTCACCAGCGAACAATCGGTCGATGGCGCGGTCACCGCAACCGTTGCCGAATTCGGCGGCATCGACATTCTGGTCGCCAACGCCGGAGTGTTGTGGCTGGGACCCGTCGAGTCGACCCCGCTCAAGCGCTGGCAGCTGTGTATCGACGTCAACACCACCGGCGTTTTCCTGGTCACCAAGGCGGTGATCCCGCATGTCCGTGCCCGCGGTGGAGGCTCGCTGATCGCCGTCACCACCACCGGTGTCACGACGACCGAGCTCGGCGCCAACGCGTACTGGGTGTCCAAGGCCGCCGTCGAGCGGCTCTATCTGGGATTGGCGGCCGACCTGCGGCCCGACAACATCGCAGTGAATTGCCTGAGCCCGTCTCGGGTCGTGATGACGGAGGGATGGCAGGCCAGTGGCGCCGGGATGCGGGTGCCACCGGAGATGATCGAACCGCCCGAGGCGATGGCCGATGCGGCGGTGCGGCTCGCACAGCAGGATGCCGCCGGCGTCACCGGCACCATCCAACGCTCCGAAGCCCTCACCTTCTGACCGGCAAGCACCCTTTGGACCGAGAGCACCTTCTGACCGCGAGTGCGGTCAGTTCTTGGCGATCAGGCCGTCGACGATCCTGTTGAAGTCGGCGGTGCCGAACGACACGTACTCGGCGAGGTTGGCGTAGTCCAGCGAGGCCATCACCGACTTCTCCAATTGAATGTTCATCAGCCGCTTGGTGGCCTCGACGGCCTGCTGCGGTAGCTCGAGCAACTTATTGGCACACGTCACCGCCTCGGCCAACGGGTCGGCCACCACGTGGTTCGCCAGGCCGAGTTCCACCGCGCGCTGCGCCTTGATGCGCACTCCGGTGAGCGCGAACTCTTTGGCCTGGAGCAGACTGATCTGGCTTCCCCACACCAGAGGCCCGCCGTCGGCGGCCACTAGGCCGATGGACACGTGCGGATCGGCGAAAAACGCATTCTCGGCGATGTAGACCACGTCGGACAGCGCGGCCAGGCTGCAGCCCAGACCGACAGCCGGTCCGTTGACCGCGGCGACAACCGGAATCCGGCAGCGCACCATACCGATCACGATGTCGCGGCCGTGTTTGATCGTCTTCTGCCGCAGGGCTTCGTCTTTGCGCAACTCGTCGAGATAGTGGAAATCGCCGCCGGCGGAAAACGCCCGTCCCGCACCGGTGATCACCGCTGCGCGGGCGCCCGCGTCCTCGTTGAGAGCGTCCCATAGTCGTGCCAGCCCCACGTGCAGGTTGTCGTTGACCGCGTTGAGGTCATCGGGCCGGTTCAGCGTGATGATGCGCAGCGCTCCGTCGGCCTGGACGTCGATCTCTTCCGGCATGTCGTACATGGCTTAGCCTCCCAGGCCGAGGATGCGTTGGGCGATGATGTTCTTCTGGATTTGCGAGGTGCCGCCCATGACGCTCTGCGCGCGGCTGTACATGTAGGCGCCGAACAACTCCTCGTCGGCGGTGCCGACGGTCTTGAGCGCGGCGTGTCCGACCGACTGCTCGACCCACGTCATGAGCAGTTTGTCCAGCGATCCCTGGGGGCCGTGGGTGAGCCCGTCGAGCTGCTCGGACAACCGCCGCCGGACGTGCAGCCGCAGCATCTCGGTCTGCACCCACGCCCAAGACAGCTCCTCCGGCGGCGCCCCCTGTAACCGAGATGCCATCTGACGCACGGTCTTCCCGTAGCGGGCCGAGAATCCCAGGGTGGAGGGCTCCCGCTCATGACTGACGATCGTCATCGCCAGCTTCCAGCCCTCGCCCGGTGCGCCGACCATGTTCTCGGCGGGGACCCGCGCGCCGTCGAACGCGACCTGACCGAATTCCTTGGTCACCCCGCTCATCATCTTCAACGGCCGCTGCTCGATGCCGGGTTGGTGCATGGAGACGATGAACGCCGAGATGCCTCGATGCCTGGGCACGTCCCTGTCGGTGCGGGCCAGCACCAGACACCAGTCGGCGACGTCGGAATAGCTGGTCCAGATCTTGTGCCCGGTGATGAGGTAGTCGTCCCCGTCGCGGACCGCTGTCGTCGCCAGCGACGCCAGGTCCGAACCCGCCCCGGGTTCCGAGAAGCCCTGACACCAGCGTTCGGTCCCGTTGATCATGCCGGGCAGAAAGCGTTGCCGCAGTTCCTCGTTGCCGTGATGGGAGAGCCCTACGACCAGGTAGCCCAGGCTGGGCCGAGCCGGTGCGCCGGCTTTGGCGATCTCCTCGTCGACGATGACGTCGTACACCGGCGGTAGGTCCTGGCCGCCGTACTTCTCCGGCCACGATGTCCCGAAGAAGCCGGCGGCGTAGAGCGCCTGATGCCACTCCCCGGCCTTGGCCCAGTAGGCGTCGCCGGAGGTCGGGAATCTGCCCTTCTGCTCGGCCAGCCAGCCGCGCAGCCGTTCGCGGAATGCGGCCTCGTCCGGTGAATCACGAAAGTCCAATGGTCAGCTCCTCCAGGTTGACGGGCCAGCATTCGGTCGCGGCCAGGACCCGGCGTAGATACACGTGCGCCAGGCACTCCCAGGTGTTGCCGATGCCGCCGTGTACCTGGATCGACGTCTCACAGACCGTCAATCCCGCTTTGGCACAGTAGAGCTTCGCGACGCGGGCGGCCTCGACGGCTTCACGCACCGGCAGCGCGTCGACCGCCCACGCGGCATGCCGCACGACACTGACCGACCCCTCGATCAACGCCAGCGCCTCGGCCAGCAGGTGTCCGACAGCCTGATACGAGGCGATGGGCGCGCCGTACTGTTCACGCACCTTGGCGTATTCGGTCGCCAGTGCGTGCGTTCCCCGGGCGGCTCCGAGGATGTCTGCCGCGGTCGCCGACAGCGCCAGCGCATACCACCGGCCGGAGTCCTCGTCGGACAGCTCTGGCAGCTCGACGGGCGATTCGACCACCCCGGCGAGGCTGCCGGTGAGGTCCACCGACGCCGGCCCGGAGCCGGCCCCATGCGGCACCTCGCGTCCGAGCCTGCCACGCAGGTCGTCGGCGAGAACGGGGCCGAGGTAGGGGACGTCGACGAGGCCGCGCGCGAGTTCTTCGGCCACGATGGCGATCTCGACACCAGATGCTCCGTCGGCACGCAGCGAACGAAAACCAGTGGCATCCAACGCTTTTTCCAGTCTTGCGCGGCGAGCTTCGTCCTCGAGATCGGCGACCGAGTCGGGTCCGAGGTCGTCGGCCAGATCCGCTGCCGCGGCGCGCAACTGCCGTTGCTCTTCGTTCAGACGGACGTCCACAGACGCTCCTTCAATATTCGGCGTAGCACTTTGCCCGAAGGCAGACGGGGTATCTCGTCGACGACGACGACGCGGCCGGGCCGCTTGTAGGACGCCAACTGATCAGAGACCAGTTCGGCGAGTTCGTCGGGCGGTACCGCGGCCGAGAGCTTGACGGCGGCCACGATGGCCTCCCCGTCGGCGGCGGGCACACCGAACACCGCACAGTCCTCGACAGCGCGGTGACCGTGCAGCACCGCCTCGATCTCGGCGGGCGCGACCTGGAAGCCGCGCACCTTGATCATCTCCTTGGCGCGATCGGTGATCCGCAACCAACCGTCACCGTCGACGGAGCCGACGTCACCGGTGCGGTACCACCCGTCGGCGAATGCCGCTGCGGTGGAATCCGCAGGCAGGTACCCGGCCATCGCCGACTCGGAGCGCACCTGGATCTCGCCTTCGGTACCGGGTCCGACGAGCTCACCGGTGTCCAGCGCGACGATGCGCAGCGCGACACCGGGAACCGCCCTACCCACGGTGTCCAACTTCGCGTCGTACAGGTCGTTGCACGAGATCACCGGCAACTCGCTGGCGCCGTACGCAGTCACCCAGCGCACACCCGTCCGCGCAGCGACCGCCGCGGCGACGCTTTCGGTGACCGGGGTGGCGCACCACATGATGTAGCGCAGCGAGGACAGATCGAACGACTCCAGGCGCGGATGCGCCGACAGGGCCAGCGCAATGGGGGCGACCGCCATCTCGATGGTGATCCGGTCGGATTCGATGTGGGCGAGCATGGTGTCGATGTCGAAGCGAGGATGCAGGCGTATCCATGCCCCGGCATCGAGCGCCATCACGATGTTCAGCAGGCCGAGAATGTGCGACGGCGGCGTCATCACCTGCAGGCGGTCCGACGGTGACACCTGCAGAGCCTCGCGCCAGTGCCGCACCGCCGCGGCCAGCGAGGCGTGGGTGTGCCGCACCGCCTTGGGCATGCCCGTCGTGCCGGAACTGAACACCAACACCGCATCTGACGACGGATCGTTCGCTTGGGCCGGGCCGGGGTCCGCGGCGTCGAGCGGCTCATCGAGGTGCCGCATCGGCATCACCTCGGCCAGCACCGGGTGGTCGCCGACAGCGAATACCGGACTGGTCAACGTCAGCGCATGTCGCACCTCGCGCTGCTTCCAGGCGGGACTGAGCAGCACCGCGGCCACGCCGAGACGCCAGAGGGCGCGCAACGCGACGACGAACTCCGGCCGGTTCGACGACATCACCGCCACCCGGTGACCGGCCCGCACCCCGTGCTCGTGCAATTCTGCGGCCAGGCCGGCAGCGAGTGCGTCGAGGTCGGCGAGCGTGTAGTGCCGCTCCTGGAAGGCGAGCACCGATCGCCCTGTCACGTTGCGCGCGCCCCTTCCCGGTAGCACAGAACAGGAATGGAGAGAGCGCTACCGCTTGTTCAGGAGAATACTATTCTCCTATTATCAGAATGACAATGTCGAGACGGTCAGTTGGCCGCGGAACAGGGGCCCGCAGTGACGGAGTTGGACGCAAGGGTGGACGCAGAGTTGGAGACACAGTCGCAGGCAGCGGAGGACCAGAGCCCGGGCACCATCACGATCCACCTGGACGGCAGCACCGCATCGGTGCCGCCGAAGCCCGGCGAGACGCTGCTCGACAGCGCCCGGCGCGCCGGGCTGGGGCCCCCGTTCTCCTGCGAGGCCGGAAACTGCGGCACCTGCATGGCGCTGCTCAAGGAAGGCCGCGCCACGATGCGTACCAACGATGCACTGACCGAAGACGAGGTCGACGAGGGGTACGTGCTGACATGCCAGGCGGTCCCGGACACACCCACGGTGACGGTCACCTATGACGAGTGAGCCGAATGAGCCGAGTGAGACGGCCGGGCGGGATCGTCGATCACGTCGGCGTGCTCGTCGAGCTGAGGCGCCGCCCGGTAGTGCGGTTCGTAGCCGGCGATGCGGATCGGGCTGCGCACCAACTGGAACCGACCCGCTGACACGACGACCTCGGGGGTGGCCGCCAGCGCCTCGGGCAGTGTGCGCACCGCCGACACCGGGATCCCCAGCGGCTTGAGCCGCGCCTCCCAGTTGGCAGCCGAATCGCGGGCCAACGCGGCGGTGACGACCGCAAGAACCTCGTCCCGCCGGGCTGCCCGTTCTGCCATGGTCGGGAAGCCCTCGATGCTGGCCTCGCCGGCGAACGCGGCCCAGAACGCGTCATGGGTGATGAACAGCGCCAGATAACCCTCGGCGGTGGTGAACAACTGCGCCGGAACGTAATACGAGTGCGCGCCCATCGGGTACCGGCGGGGCGCCGCGCCGTCGTTGAGGAATGCCGACGCCCGGTAATTCAGCTGCGAGAGCATGACGTCACGCAGCGACACATCCACCTGCCCGCCCCGGCCCGAGAGGATCTGGGCCAGCAGCCCCAGCGCCGCGGTGAGACCGGTGGAATTGTCCACCGACGAGTACCCGGGCAGGGTCGGCGGGCCGTCGGGATCGCCGGTCATGGCCGCGACCCCGGTAGCCGCCTGGATGACGTAGTCGAATGCCGGGTCGTCGCCACCGTCGAGACCGAAGCCGGTCAGTGCGACGCATACGATCGCCTCGTTGAACTTCCGCAACGCGTCATAGGTCAGGCCGAGACGTCGGATCGCGGAGGGCTTCATGTTGACCAGCAGCGCATGGGATTCGGCGACCAGCTCTCCGAGTGCCTGCCGACCCTGCGCCGAGCGCAGGTCCAGGCACACGCTCTGCTTGTTGCGGTTCAGGCTGGCGAAGTAGCTGTCGGACACCTGCCGAGAGATCTCGCCGCCGGGCGGCTCTATCTTGATGACCTCGGCGCCGAGATCGGCGAGCATCATGGTGGCGTACGGACCGGCCAGCATGACGCCGACCTCGAGGATCCGGATTCCGGCCAACGGGCCCGGGCTGTTCACTGCGGTTCCCTTCGGCGTCTCATCCACGGCAGACGGTGATCATACGGCCTTGGCCAGTTCGGCGATCACCTCGCGGGTGCGGTACTTCGACGCGATCAACTCGTCGCGGGTGTCTCCGATCGGCAGCAGTCGCACCGACAGGTCGGTGACACCGGCATCGGCGAACCGCTTGAAGCGCGCCAGGATGGCCTCTTCGTCGCCGGCCGCACAGAGGTCACCGACGTCACGCGCGTCACCGCGGTCGAGCAGGCGCTGATAGTTCGGCGACGTCTCGGCCTCCGCGAGAATCCGGTTGGCGCGTTCCTTGGCGGCGTCGATTTCCGAGTTCGCGCACAGGCACACCGGGATGCCGGCGACGATGCGCGGGGCCGGCCGGCCGGCCTCGGCTGCAGACTTGGTGATCTTGGGTGCGATGTGCTCGCCGATGGCCTTCTCGTCGGCCATCCACAGAACGGTGCCGTCGGCATGCGCTCCGGCGATCTGGAGCATCACCGGGCCCAGCGCGGCGACCAGAACAGGCATCGGCGTTTCGGCGCCCAATGCGGTGGGATTGTGCACGGTGAACGTGTCGTTCTGGACGTCGACGGACCCCGGGCCGGTCAGTGCGGCGTCGAGCACCTCGAGGTAGTCCCGGGTATAGGCCGCCGGCTTCTCGTAGGGCAGCCCCAGCATGTCCCGGACGATCCAGTGGTGTGACGGACCGACCCCGAGCGCCAGCCGGCCCTGCGCCATGGCGTGCACCGAAAGGGCCTGGCGGGCCAGTGCTATCGGATGCTGAGCCTGCAGCGGCACCACCGCGGTACCCAGCTCGATGCGCGAGGTGTGCGCGGCCATCAGCGCCACCATCGTCAGGCAGTCGAAGTCGTCGGGCACCTGCGGCATCCACGCCGTGGCCAGACCGGCCTGCTCGGCCCACTCGATGTCGGCGACCAGTTTGGTCACCTTGCGCGCCATGTCGCCTCGTTCGGCACCGATCATCACGCCGAGTCTCATACACCCTCCCTCGATGTCACCGAATATGCGGCCCCTGCGACCACGAGCGGCCGGAGTCGCAACCCGCACACCGTCGGCGCGCTCACCCCTGCTCCACCTTGGCGGTCAGAGCCCGCACGTCGCGCACCAGATCCTCCAGCGACGTACCGGTCGGGAACACGGCTGCCGCACCGGCGTCCAGGAGCTTCTGGACATCGGATTGCGGAATGGTCCCGCCGACGACGACGGCGATGTCGCCGGCGTCGGCAGCCCGCAATGCGTCGACGGTGCGGGTGGTCAGTGCCACGTGCGCGCCCGAGAGGATCGAAAGACCCACCAGTGCAACGTCTTCCTGCAGCGCGATCGAGACGATATCCTCGATGCGCTGCCGGATGCCGGTGTAGATGACCTCGAATCCGGCGTCGCGCAGTGTCCTGGCCACGATCTTGGCGCCCCGGTCGTGACCGTCCAGTCCGGGTTTGGCCACGAGTACCCGCACACTCATGTGCCCGCTCCTCCACTCCGACTCGGCGCGGCATCCCGCGGCATCACCGGCTGTGCTCCTCGCGTGCGCACTAGAACAGCTCCTCCTCTAGAAGACGACAGGCTGCTGAAACTCGCCCCACACCGATTTCAGTGTGGTGACCATCTCCCCCACCGTGCAGTAGGCGTTGGCACAGTCGATGAGCTTGTGCATCAGGTTGTCGTCACCGTCGGCGGATCTGGCCAGCGCCGCCAGGGCCGCCTCGACCGCGGCGCCGTCACGTTCGGCCTTCACCGCTTTCAGCCGCTTGAGCTGCATGTCGCGGCCTTCGGCGTCGAGTTCGTACGTCGCGATCTCGGGCGGGTCCTCTTCGGTGACGAACTTGTTGACGCCGACCACGGGCCGCGCACCCGATTCCACTTCCTGGTGGATCTTGTAGGCCTCGTCGGCAATCAGGCCTTGCAGGTAGCCGTCTTCGATGCAGCGCACCATGCCCCCGTGCAGCTCGAGGTCATGCATGATCTCGACGATCTTCTCCTCGGTGGCATCGGTGAGCGCCTCGACGAAATAGGACCCGCCGAGCGGGTCGGCCACCTTCGTCACTCCCGTTTCGTAAGCCAGGATCTGCTGCGTGCGCAGCGCCAGGGTCGCCGATTCCTCGCTGGGAAGGGCGAAAGGCTCGTCCCAGGCGGCGGTGAACATGGACTGCACGCCGCCGAGGACCGCCGCCATCGCCTCGTAGGCCACCCGCACCAGATTGTTCTGGGCTTGCGGCGCGTACAGCGATGCCCCACCGGCCACGCACCCGAACCGGAACATCGAGGCCTTGTCGGTGCTCGCCCCGTAACGCTCGCGCACGATCGTGGCCCACCGGCGCCGACCGGCCCGGTACTTCGCGATCTCTTCGAAGAAGTCCCCGTGGGTGTAGAAGAAGAACGAGATCTGCGGAGCGAACTTGTCGATGGTCATCCGTCCGCGTTCGACCACGGTGTCGCAGTAGGTGACTCCGTCGGCCAGTGTGAAAGCCATCTCCTGCACCGCGTTGGCGCCCGCATCCCGAAAATGGGCGCCGGCGACCGAGATCGCATTGAACCGCGGCACCTCAGCCGCGCAGAACTCGATGGTGTCGGCGATCAGTCGCAGCGACGGCTCGGGCGGCCAGATCCAGGTTCCTCGGGACGCGTATTCCTTCAGGATGTCGTTCTGGATCGTGCCGGTGAGCTTCTCCCGTGGCACGCCTTTCTTCTCGGCCGCTGCGACGTAGAACGCCAGCAGGATGGCCGCCGTGCCGTTGATGGTGAAGCTGGTGCTGATCTTGTCCAGCGGAATGCCGTCGAAGAGGATCTCGGCGTCGGCCAGCGTGTCCACCGCGACGCCGACCCGTCCGACCTCCTCGCCGTATTCGGGATCGTCGGAGTCATAGCCGCACTGGGTGGGCAAGTCCAGCGCCACCGACAGCCCCGTGCCGCCCTGGTCGAGCAGGTAGCGGTACCGACGGTTGGACTCCTCGGCGGTGCCGAAACCGGAGTACTGCCGAAACGTCCAGGTCTTGCCCCGGTAGCCCGAGGCGAAGTTCCCGCGCGTGAATGGATACGTCCCCGGTGGTGGGGGGTCCGCGGCCCGCTGCGCCGGACCGTACACCGGTTCCAGCGGAATCCCGGAGGGAGTCTGCACGGTGGGATCGACTGGCTGAGACATCGAGGATAACGTACTTGCAAAAAATGAGAATGCCAATACCGCTTGTGGGAAAGCCGCACGCCAAGCTGGGTCCACACAACCCTAGCCAGTGACCGAAACCCCGGTACACGGCGATTATCTGGTTCCCGTAAAATGAGAACGACACTATCTGTTCCTGCATCGAGGAGAGCCGAGTTGGCCCGATCGCCATCGTCGAACACAGCGCTCACCGACCGCACCGTGGTGGTCTCGGGAGGCAGCCGGGGTATCGGGCTCGCCATCGCGCTGGGGGCGGCCCGACGGGGCGCCAACGTCGTCCTGCTGGCCAAGACCGCCGAACCACATCCGAAGTTGCCCGGCACGGTGCACACCGCTGTCGCCGAGGTCGACGCGGCCGGAGGTAAGGGAGTTGCCGTCGTCGGGGACGTGCGCAACGAAGACGACGTCGTTCGTGCCGTCGACACCGCCATCGAGCGCTTCGGCGGCATCGACATCGTGGTGAACAACGCCAGCGCGATCGCCACTGAACCGACCGAGACCCTCCCCACCAAGAAGTTCGACCTGATGATGGACATCAACGTCCGCGGCACGTTCCTGCTCACCAAGGCGGCGCTGCCGCACCTGCGGAAGTCGGCACTGCGCACGCAAGGAGCGAATGAGGCCCTGCGCACGCAAGGAGCAAAGGAGGCCCTGCGCACGCAAGGAGCAAAGGAGGCCCTGCGCACGCAAGGAGCAAATCAAACCCTGCGCACGCAAGGAGTAAACGAGCTCTCAGCCCATGTCATGACGCTCTCGCCGCCGCTGAACATGAACCCGCACTGGCTGGGTGCGCATCCCTCCTACACGCTGTCCAAGTACGGGATGACGCTGCTCTCGCTGGGCTGGGCGGCCGAATACCGCGACGCCGGAATCGCATTCAGCTGCCTGTGGCCGCAGACGTACATCGCGACCTCGGCCGTGTCCAACCTCGCCGCCGGCGACGACCTGGTGAAGGCGTCGAGGCACCCCGACATCATGGCTGACGCCGCCGTCGAGATCTTCGACAAGCCCGCGGCCGAGGCGAACGGGCAGTGTTACATCGACGCCGACGTGCTCACCGCCGCGGGCATGACCGATCTGTCGCGTTACGGCGGTGGCGAGGACCCGATGGGGGATATCTTCGTGGACAAATCATGAGCATTTCGTTGCTGCTGGAGATGGCCCAGGAGGCCGCGTCGGCCGACGCTGAGCAGACGGCGGTGGTCGACGACGATATCCGGCTCACCACCGAGGAACTGAGCACGCTGGCCGACGGCGGGGCCGGCGTCATCGCGGCGTCGGGTGCTCGCCATGTCGCCTATGTCGGCACCGGCGGCGCGATGCTGCCGCTGCTGTTGTTCGCCTCGGCCCGCGCCGCAGTTCCGCTCACCCCGCTGAACTACCGGTTGTCGGCCGACGGCCTGCGCGCACTGCTGGATCGCCTGCCCGACCCCCTGGTGGTCGTCGACGACGAGTATCGCGACGCCGTGGGAGAGGGCTACCGGACCATCGGCTCCGCCGAGTTCCTCGAGTCGGCACGGACCGCCGAACCGGCCGCGGAGTTCGCCGACCCTGACGCAGTGGGCGTGGTGCTGTTCACCTCGGGAACCACGTCGAAGCCGAAGGCGGTCGAGCTCACCCACACGAATCTGACCAGTTACATCACCGGCACCGTCGAGTTCGCCTCCGCCGAACCCGGTGATGCTGCGTTGATCTGCGTGCCGCCGTATCACATCGCCGGCGTCAGCGCGGCGCTGTCCAACCTGTACGCAGGTCGGAAGATGGTGTACCTGCGACACTTCGACGCCGACAAGTGGGTACAGCTGGTGCTCGACGAGGGTGTCACGTCGGCGACCGTGGTGCCCACGATGTTGGACCGCATCGTCACCGTGCTCGACTCGCGGGGCGTCACGCTGCCCCACCTGCGCACACTGGCCTACGGCGGATCGAAGGTCGCGCTGCCGCTGGTCCGTAGGGCGCTGGAGCTGCTGCCCGACGTGGGCTTCGTCAACGCCTACGGACTCACCGAGACCAGTTCCACCATCGCAGTGCTCACCCCCGACGACCACCGCGACGCGCTGGCCGCCGACGACCCGGCCGTCGTCCGCCGGCTCGGGTCGGTGGGCCGGCCGGTGCCGGGAATCGAGGTCGAGATCCGCCGCGAGGACGGCACCGTGTGTGGTGCAGGCGAACCCGGCGAACTGTTCGTCCGCGGTGAACAGGTATCCGGCAAGTACACCGACATCGGCTCGGTGCTCGACGAGCAGGGCTGGTTCCCGACCCGAGACGTCGCGTTCCTCGACGAGCAGGGTTATCTGTTCATCGGGGGACGCTCCGACGACACGATCATCCGGGGTGGCGAGAACATCGCGCCCGCCGAGATCGAGGACGTCCTGGTCGAGCATCCCCACGTCCGTGAGTGCGCCGTCGTCGGTGCCGACGACCGCGGATGGGGCCAGATCATCGTCGCGGTCGTGGTACCCCGCCCTGGCACCGAACCCGATATCGAAGACCTCCGCAGCTACGTTCGCTCACAGCTGCGCGGATCGCGTACCCCCGACCGGGTCGTGTTCCGGAACGAACTGCCGACCAACGCGACCGGCAAGGTGCTACGCCGCGACCTCGTCGACGAACTCAACGCCCAGTCGAAGGAGCCCGCATGATCAAGAACGGCACACGGCTGCAAAGCCAAGTCTGTGACACCCAGGTGATCGTTGTGCGCAGCGCCGACAGCCTCGATGACCTGCGCGCAGGCGGCGCACCGATGGTCCCGATCGGTGGCGAGGCCGACACCTCACTCACGATCGACGACTCGATGTCCGACGGCACGCTGATGGGTAAGCGCTACGTCGACGACACCGGCGCCGAGGTCCTGGTGACCAAGGCCGGCAAGGGCACACTGAGCATCGGGTCGACTCCCCTGTCACTCAAGGAGGCAAAGCCGCTGCCCGCCAGCGACTGACACCGCAAGCCGGGCCCCCGCTGGGTCTCGGCGCGCCGCAATGAAGGCGAACCCTCGTGGCCGCCGGCTGATACCTTCGGCCGTGTGAGGCCTCGTCGGCTGCTGATGCGCTACGTCGCGGGCCTGTCGTGGGCCTACCTTCTGACGCTGGCCGAGGTCGTGGCGATCGTCATGTCGCTGGGTGGGCGGAGCACGTGGAATGCGCAGGGCCTGGTCATCCTGGCCGTCCAGGTCGTCGCGGGCACCACCCTGGTGGCCGTCGGCGCCACGCTGACGGTGCGGCCCACCCTGCGCTGGCTAGGCAGCGAGTCACCTCCGACGGACAAACAGGTTCGTAGCGCCTCGAGGATCACCCGACGGCAAGCAGCGATCACCTTGGCACCGTGGCTGTTGGCGACCGCGATCCTGATACCGCTCAACCACACCGCGGGGCCGGCCGCCCTCATGGTGATCGCGTCGACCATGCTGTTCGGCGCGGTGGCCACCGTCAGCACCGGCTTCCTGTTCACCCTGCGCACCCTTCGCCCCATCCTGGCGGGTGTCTCGCCAGGCCGGTATCGGCGTTCGGTGCCGGGGGTTCGATCGCGGTTGTTGATCATGTGGCTGGTGTGCACGGCGCTGCCCGGATCGGCGATCGCGCTGCTGCTGGTCATGCGGTCCAACAGTTGGCTCATCGACGAGTCGACGTCGATCGACCTGGCTCTGTTGGTGTTGGCGCTGGTGGCCGTGCTGCTCGGCCTGCGGGCCATGATCCTGGTGTCGATGTCGATCTCCGATCCGGTCAACCAGGTGATCGAGGCGATGGCCGACGTCGAGCGCGGCCACATCGACCGTTCCGTCGACGTCTACGAATGGTCCGAGATCGGCCGGTTGCAGAGCGGCTTCAACAGCATGGTCGCCGGGCTGCGGGAACGCGATCGACTCCGAGACCTGTTCGGCCGGCACGTCGGTGAGGAAGTCGCCCGCCACGCCGTCGCCGCCGAGGAGACATCGACCGGAGACGAACGCGACGTCGCGGTGTTGTTCATCGATCTCGTCGACTCCACCCAACTCGCCGTCGACCGCGAGCCCCATGAGGTCGCCGAGGTGCTGAACGACTTCTTCCGCATCGTCGTGGCACAGGTCGACGCGCACCACGGACTCATCAACAAGTTCCAGGGCGACGCCGCGCTGGCGGTGTTCGGCGCGCCGCTGCGCGTCGACGAACCCGCAACCGCGGCGTTGTCCACAGCCCGCGCACTGGCCGACGAACTGCGCAGCTTGCCGCTCGATTTCGGCATCGGGGTATCGGCCGGTCCGGTTTTCGCCGGCAACATCGGTGCCGAGAACCGCTACGAGTACACCGTCGTCGGCGACGCGGTGAACGAGGCGGCGCGGCTGGCTGATCACGCCAAGCAATTCGCTACCCGCACATTGTGTTCCGGCGCCGCGAGGTCCGTCGCCGCGACCGCCGAGCGAGTGCGCTGGACTGCCGCCGGACAGACCACGCTGCGCGGACGGAGCACCGCCACAGATCTGTTCGCCCCGCGGCCGTCGAAATCGCCGCAACCGTCTCCCGTTGCGGCGTCGACGGCCTGAGCGATCATCCGGACGGCGTCGGCGCGTGCGAAGATCTGCGCGAGGTCATCCGGGGGTCACGGTCCTGACCAGAACGGTGGTGAACCGTCGCCGCGCGATGCGCCAGCCGGCCGGGGTACGCGCGAGTTCGTCGTCGTAGAAGCCAGCGGCATTGACGCCGGAACTGTTGTCCTGAGACATGATCAGAGCGTCGACGTAGGCGCGCGCGGTGGCGGTGTCCCTGTCGACCGAAACCGTCGTGTTCGTGATCCGGTGCAGGGTGTGTCCGGCCATGTCGTGGGCGGTGACCATGAAGTCGACCACGGCGTCGACACCGCGCCACACTCCGATGTCGCCGTAGTCGAGCTCGCAGTCCTCGGTGAACACCGTCCGGAACAGGTCCCAGTCACGTCGATCGATCCCGGTCGCATACCGCACCAGCACGTCGCCGATCTGCTCTTCGTCGGTGCGGTCGGTCATCGTGGATCCGCAGGCTCGTAGCGCAGCATCGTCACATCGTGCTCGGGGTAGTCGCAGAAGACCGGCCGCACCCGCATGCCCACGGTGATGTCGCCGGGTTCGACGTTGACCAATTCCGTGGTCACCCTGGGCCCTTCGTCCCATTCCACGATGGCCAGCAACTGGGGCACCGCATCCGCGAAATGCGGCCCGACGGGCCGGCGGGCCACCGTGAACGAATACACCGTGCCCATCCCGGAGATCTCCCGCCACTCCAGGTCGTCGGCCAGTGTGCGCGGTGCCCGCACCCGGGGGTAGAACACATACGAGCCCGACGACGGTGAATACTGGATCACGACCCGATGTTGCGCCAGGGCATCCCAGAACGGCGCGGTGGTCGGCGTCTTGACCGGCATCGGGCGCTGCAACATCGACAGGTCCACGTTCAGTCCCCTTCCAGCACGAGGGTGGTCTGCTCGGAAAGTATGCCGCCGTTGCCCGACACGAAGGCCCGATCACAGCCGGCGACCTGAGCAGGCCCCGCACGCCCCATGATCTGACGGGTGGCGTCACAGACGTGGTGCATGCCGCCCGCGTTGCCAGCCTGACCGAAACCGAGCTGGCCGCCCGCGGTGTTGAGCGGGAAGTCACCGCGGAAGGTCAGGTCGCGGGTGGCGACGAACTCCATGCCCGTGCCCTTGGCGCAGAAGCCCGCGTCCTCGAGACTGAGCAGAACGGTGATGGTGTAGCAGTCGTAGATCGAGACCATGTCCATCTGCTCCCGCGTCAAACCAGACATCGCGAACGCCGTGTCAGCCGCGCGGGTGATGGGAGTGTGCAGCAGATCGGCGGCGTAGGTCGGCGTCTTGAACGGCACGTGCTCCCCGAAACCCTTGATCCACACCGGACGGTTCTTGGCTCGCCCCGCCACCTCGGCGCTGGCGACCACCACGGCCGCGCCGCCCACGCACGGCATGACGATCTCGAGCATGTGCAGCGGGTCGGCGATGACCGGGCTCGCCAGCACCTCCTCGACGGTCAGCGGCGTGTGCTGCCAGATCGCTCCCTCGGTGTGGTTGGCGTTGACCCGCTGGTCGACGACGATCTTGGCCATCGCGCGCTCGTCGTAGCCGTAGACGGCGGCGTAGCGCTGGGCCACCTGTCCGTACGGCCCGTTCTGACCGAGGTTGCCGTACGGGATCTCGAATTCGGCTTGTGGGGAGCCGAATTGGTTGCTGGACGCGCCGAAGAAGACCGCATCCGAGAGCGGCTTGGGTTTCTTCTCCGACGTGTGGGTGATGTACCGGGCGGGGATCGCGCACAGCACCACGTCGCAGATGCCCAACTCGATCGCCGCGGCCGCCCGCCACACCATGGCCGCCGCCGTCGCACCCCCCAGGTCGACATGCTCGGCGAAGTTGGCGTCCACGCCGAGGTATTCGGCCACGGTCGAGGGAACGAAGATCTCCGATTCGGCGAGCGGGGACGTGGTGATGCCGTTGACGAGCTCCGCGGAGAGCCCCGCGTCGGCCAGCGCCGCGGCCGACAGCTCGGCCCACTGTTCGAGTGTGAACGGCGCGACCGTCGCCTTGTTCATCCGCTCAGGCGGCAACTCCACGTAGCCGACGATCGCGGCGTCGCCGCGTAATCCCATGTGTCACTCCCTTGGTCGGTGGCCGCCATCACCGGCGGGGCAGCCCGAGAATCATCTGCGCGATGATGTTGAGCTGAATCTCCTTCGTCCCGCCACCGATGAGTTCGGCGGGCAGATGGAAGTACGGTTCGACCACCGACGGCGGGTCCGCGGCTGATGCCTTCTCCGTCAACGCCGCTGGAGCGGTGAGCTCCAGAGTGGCCTTGAACGTGCGTCGCAGCATGACGTTCATCGCCACCTTGGCGACGCTGGAGGCCCGGCCGGCCGGCTGTCCGTCGAGCAACCGGATCACCTCACGTACCGCCAGCACCTTGATCGCGTTGGCGTACGCATCGGCTTCGCCTAGAGCCGACAGCACCCGGTCGTGGTCCGGTCCCCCGTCGTTGGCCAGCCTCCGCAGGATCTCTGCCCGGTCGGTGTTGACGTAGCCGCTGATCGCCACCCGCTCCTGGGCCATGGTGGCGATGGCCAGGCCCCAGCCGTCGGTCGGCCCGCCCAGCAGCATCTCGTCGGGCACGAACACGTCGTCGAGGAAGACCTCGTTGAAGTGGGCCTCGCCGTTGGCCTGCCGGATGGGCTGCAGTTCGATGCCGTCGGCGCGCATGTCGACGATGAAATAACCCAGACCGCGGTGCTTCGCGGCGTCGGGATCCGTGCGGGCCAGCAGCGCACCATAGTCCGCGGTGTGCGCCGACGAGGTCCAGATCTTGTGTCCGTTGATGCGCCAGCCGCCGTCGACCTTGGTCGCCCGGGTGCTCAGCGACGCCAGATCCGACCCGGCGCCGGGCTCGCTGAACAACTGACACCAGCCCAGCTCGCCTCGCTGGGTGGCGGGAATGAACCGCTGCTGCAGATGTTCCGGCGCGGCGCTGATCACGCTGGGCAGAATCCATTCGGCGATGTTCAGCGACGGCCGGACGAGGTCCGGCCGCTTGGCGAATTCCTCGTCGAGGATCAGTTGTTGGCGCGGCGTGGCGTTCACGCCCCACGGACGGGGCCAGTGCGGGGCGATCAGCCCGGCCTCGGCGAGCAACGTGCGCTGCGGGCCGGTGGCCAGGTTCGGGTAGTCGCCCTGGCGGCCCGGCTTGTCGTTGCGCAGCGTGGCCGCCTCGTCGAGGACGGCCGCTACGTGCGTGCGGAACTCGCGGTCCAGATCACCCAACTTCACCGACACGTCGCGGTCGTGGGTACGGCTCAGTTCACCGAGAGCGTGCGCGTAACGTCCCGCCGGTCCGATCGACGCAGCCAGACTGGTGGCTTTTCGCCAGTAGAGGTGGAGATCGTGCTCCCAGGTGAAGCCGATGGCGCCGAACATCGTCAGGGTGTCGAGGACCAGCTCCGGCGCCGGACTGACGGCCATCAGCGCCGCCCCCGCCGCCGCGATCTCGTGCTGCACCCGGTCTTCGTCGGCCGCGCGCACGGCGTCCCACGCCGCCGACGTGGCCAGTTCACAGTTCACCAGCAGCATGGCGGCCTGATGCTGTAACGCCTGGAAGGCCCCGATGGGCTTGCCGAACTGCTCGCGGGTACGCAGATGGTCGGTGACGGCGTCCACGCACCAGCGGATGGCGCCCACCGCCGCGCAGGCCGTCAGCGCCACGGAAAGGCACCGGGCCCGCACCGCGTCGATCCCGGCGAGCAGTGAATCGGGTTCGGCGACATACCCGTCGAAATGCACGACGCCGACATCGACGGTCTTGTCCGTGCTCTCGAGCGCGTCGATCCGCACGCCGGGGCCGGTGGGATCGACCACGAACCAGAGGACCTCGTCCTCGGTGTCGGTGGCCGCTTCGCGGGCGGCAGCGACCAGAAGCATGTCGGCCGCGCACACCCCCGGTGCCGGCGTCGCGGTTCCGGTGATCATCCAGCCTGTCTCCGCCGGCCGGACCGTGACGCGACGAGAATCCGGCAGCAGTACCGATGACGGCTCACCGTGGGCCAGCCGCGTCAACACCGCGCTCTTCGCCTCGGTCTCGTCGGCGAGTTGGGCGAGCGCGCCGGCGAGGACCGTCGACACCAGCGGGCCCGGCAGCATCGCGGTGGCGGCGGCCTCCAGCACGCAGGCGCAGTCCAGCAGCGAACCGCCTTGCCCGCCGAGCTCATCGGGCAGGTGAACCGCGTGAAACCCGTTGACGACGAACTCATCCCACCACTGCGGTAGTTCGCCGCGGGCCACCGCCTCGAATGTCTCGCGGGTCTTGTCGATCGGCGCGTGACGCTGCGCGAACTGCGCCACGGCTTCGGCCAGCTGCTGCTGTTCGGGAGTCAGCGCGATCGTCACCGAGGACCCCCGACCGGCGCTGCGGGCCGGCGGGTGTCGTGGAAGAACTCCGCGGCCTCCTCGATGGCGTTCGGGGTCGGGCGTGGGTTCCAGCCGAGCTCGGTGACGGCCTTGGAGTGATCGAGAGGGGTCATGATGTGCATGAGACGAACGTTCAGCGGGGTGAGCATGGTGTCCTTTCGACGGACGTGCGCCAGCGCGCTACCGAGGTAACTCGCCGCGGACAGCACCCCGATCGGAACACTGAACCGCGGCGGTTTCACACCTACTGCAGCACAACCGATCTCGTGAATCTCACGGGTGGCCATGTACTGCTCGGAGACGATGTAGCGTTCACCCACGCGGCCGCGTTCACCGGCCAGTAGCAGCGCCGTCGCCGCATCCTCGATGCCCACGACCTCGCTCTCGTAGCCGTCGATGGCGAAGGGCAGTGCGCCCCGGACGGCGGCGGCGAGCATGCCGCCGTGCGGGGTGGGCAGCCAGTCACCGGGTCCGTACGTGTTGGCCACGCACATGGCCACACCGGGCAGCCCGGCGTCGGAGCAGTAACGCATCAGCAGATCCTCGGCGGCCACCCGCGAGCGGATGTAGTCACCGCCGACATCGAGCCAGTCGTGCGGTGTGTCCTCATCGGCCAGTCCGTGAGGGTTCCTGCCGATGGTGCCGATCGAACTGGTGAACACAAAGCGGTCCAGGTCGGCTTGTGCGGCGACGTCGAGGACGTGCCGGAGGCCGTCGACGTTGGTGCGCCACAGCGGGCGGGGATCACGCAGCCACGGCCGGGCGTCGACCACGCAGTAGTAGACGACGTCGCATCCGCTCATCGCGGTACGTAAGGCATCCGTGTCGAAGATGTCACCGTGGTGGATGCCCACGGGCAGGTCAGCGATACCCCGCGTCGAACTGGTGGTGCGGATCATCACCCGAACATCGCTGTCTCCGCGTGCGACGAGCTGCCGTGTGACGTGCGACCCCAGGAACCCACTGGCGCCGATCACCAGCTTGGTTGCCGCCATCGCCGTCAGACCTCCACACCGATTCACGAGACGCAACGTCTCGTCTCGTGGCACACTACGGGCGATGCTCCAGCGTGTAAAGCCGCGCCCGGCACGGGTCGGCTGATGACCACCGAGGTCACCACCCCGAGACGGCGCAGCGAGAAGTCCCGCGTCGCGATCGTCGGCGCCACCAGGGACCTGCTGCTGGAACGCGGCTTCGACAAACTCAGCATCGAGGCCGTGGCCGCCCGCGCGGGTGTCGGCAAGCAGACCATCTACCGTTGGTGGCCGAGCAGGCACGCGCTGGTCGCCGACGTCATCCTCGAAGACGCCGACCGGATCCTGCGACCGATCGTCACGACCGACGACGTCACCGCTGACGTGTGCCGGTGGACAGTGACACTGGCCACGGCACTGACCACCTCACGCGGACACGCCATGCTGCGCATCCTGACCATCGCCGGAGTCGAGCATCCCGACACCCAGGCTCGCCTGCAGGCGGGCTTCAACACACCGTTGCGCGACACCGTCACCGCCCGGCTGATCGCCGCCGGATGGACCGGCGAGGCGGCCCGCGACGCATCCGACGCCATCGTCGGTGGCGTCGTCTACGCCATCCTCAGCGAGGGACGATCGTTTCAGACCGGAAGGGCCGAGTCGATCGCCCGCACCGTCCTGAGCGGTGTTTTTGAGCGTTGACCTGCGGTCGTGGTGCAGGTCGAGTTTGATGAGGGGATGGCCGAGGTCAGCTGCTCACGCGTGATCCGGGCACGCCCAGAGGACGTCTGGGCGGTATTGGCCGACTTCGGCGCCGCGGCCGGCTGGGCCGACGGCGTGGATCACTGCAGCCTGCTCCGTCACACCGCCGATTCCCCCGGGGTGGGGACCGCACGCCGCGTCCAGGTCGGTCGCGACACCTTCGTCGAGACGATCACCGACTTCCAGGCGAACCGTGTGCTCGCCTATGACATCGCCGGTCTGCCGCCGCCGGTGTCGGCGAACAACCGATGGACTCTGCGCCCTGATTCCACGACCACCACCGCCGTCACCTTGACGAGTTCAGTGCATGCCTCGCGCGGACCGTTGCGCCGGCTCGGTGAGGGCGTGCTGGCCCGGATCATGGCCCGCCGATCACGGGCACTGCTGGCCTCGCTGGCGAGCGCATCAGAAGGAGTGAGCGTATGACCGACACCCGACCGGACATCGTCATCGTGATGACCGACGAGGAACGCGCGACCCCGCCCTACGAAGGTCACGCGGTCACCGAATGGCGGACCCGAACTCTGCGCGGCGCAGCGTGGTTCGAGGAGAATGGGGTCAGCTTCACCCGGCACTACACCGGTTCGCTGGCCTGTGTGCCCAGCAGGCCCACCATCTTCACCGGGCACTACCCGGACCTGCACGGTGTCACGCAGACCGACGGCATCGGCAAGGCATACGACGACTCCCGGCTGCGCTGGTTGCGTCCCGGCGAGGTTCCCACCCTCGGCAACTGGTTCCGCGCGGCCGGCTACGACACCCACTACGACGGCAAGTGGCACATCTCGCACGCCGACCTGACCGACCCCCGAACCGGCAAGTCCCTGGCCACCAACGACGACGACGGCGTCATCGACCACCGTGCGGTGCGTCGCTACCTGGACGCCGATCCCCTTGCCCCGTACGGTTTCTCGGGCTGGGTCGGCCCCGAACCCCACGGTGCTGCGCTCTCCAATGCCGGCATCCGGCGCGACCCGCTGATCGCCGACCGCGTGGTGGCCTGGCTCGAGGACCGCTACGCGCGCCGCCGCGCCGGCGACCCCGCGGCGCTGCGCCCGTTCCTGTTGGTGGCCAGCTTTGTCAACCCACACGACATCGTGCTGTTCCCCGCGTGGTCACGCCGCAACCCGCTGACGCCGTCACCGCTGGACCCGCCGAACGTGCCGGCCGCACCGACCGCAGACGAGGACCTGGCCGCCAAACCCGCTGCGCAGATTGCGTTCCGGGAGGCCTACTACTCCGGATACGGCCCGGCGCGGGTGATCGAGCGCACCTATCGTCACAACGCGCAGTCCTACCGCGACCTGTACTACCGGCTGCACGCCGAGGTGGACGCCCCGATCGACCGGGTGCGCCGCGCGGTCACCGAGGGGGGCTGCGCCGAGGGCCCCGACGACACGGTGCTGGTGCGCACCGCCGATCACGGCGACCTCCTCGGCGCGCACGGCGGCCTGCATCAGAAATGGTTCAACCTGTACGACGAGGCCACCCGGGTGCCGTTCGTCATCGCGCGGGTGGGGTCTCGGACTACCCCGGCGCGCACCGTGACGGCCCCGACGTCCCACGTGGATCTGGTCCCCACCCTGTTGTCGGCCGCCGGGATCGACGTGGGCGCCACGGCGTCGGCGCTCGCCGGCTCCTTCTCCGAGGTTCATCCGCTCCCGGGACGGGACCTGATGCCGGTGGTCGACGGCGCTGCGGCCGACGAGGACCGGGCCGTGTATCTGATGACCCGCGACAACATGCTCGAAGGCGACACCGGAGCCTCGGGTATCGCCCGGATGCTGAAGCTGACATCGAAGGTTCCTGCGCCGCTGCGCATCCGGGTACCCGCACACACCGCGGCCAACTTCGAAGGCCTCGTGGTCCGCGTCGGGGAGAGCACCGCCGCGGGCGGCGCGGACCATCTGTGGAAACTGGTCCGCTCGTTCGACGACCCTGCCACGTGGACCGAGCCCGGAGTCCGGCATCTGGCCGCCGACGGTATGGGCGGACCCGTGTACCGCAGCGATCCCCTCGACGATCAGTGGGAACTCTACGATCTCGGCGACGATCCGGTCGAAGCCCGTAACCGGTGGGACGATCCGACGCTGCACCACGTGCGCGCACATCTGCGAACAGCCCTGAAGCAGGCGCGCGCCGAGTCGGTTCCCGAACGCCATCAGCCGTGGCCGTATGCCTCCCGCCGACCTCCGAAGCCCACCGGGTGGACCACGATGCTGCGGGGACTGCTGACCCGGTGAATCAGGTTCGCGCGAACTGCTTCTCGTCGTAGAGCCGCGCCCACTCGGCCCTGGGCCGGATCGACACGTCGACGTCGGCTCCCTTGACGCGCAGGGCGCCGACGGTCGCCTGCTCCTTCGGGGTGAGCTCGAACGGATCCCAGCCGAAGAACCGGCAGGAGTTCTCCCAGGTGATCTTGTTGATGTCGGAGTCCGACGCGCCCGCGGCATTCAGCTCGGCCAGCACCTGCTCCGGGGCATCGGGCCAGAAGCAGTCCGAATGCGGGTAGTCGCACTCCCAGGCGATGATGTCGATACCGATCTCGTGACGCAGCTTCAGCGACGTCTTGTCGGTGACGTAGCAGGCCAGCGAGTGCTCGCGGAACACCTCGCTGGGCAGTTGAGAGCCGAAGTCGCGGCGCAGCCATTTCTGGTTGGTGTAGTGCCGGTCGCTGCGGTCGAGGTAGAACGGGATCCAGCCGATGCCGCCCTCGGAGAACGCGAACTTCAGATCCGGGTAGTTGCGCATCGCCGGTCCCCACAACAGATCCTGGGCGCACATCGCCGACACCTGGGTGGCCAGGATGATCATGTTGTCGATCGGAGCGTTGGGCGCCATGCTGATCGCGCCGAAGCCGGTGCCGATGTGCAGGCACATCACCACGTTCTCCTCCGACAGCGTGCGGAACACCGGGCCCCAGTACTCGTCGTCGTGGTAGCTCGGCAGGCCCTCGAGGTGCGGCAGCTCGGGCATCGTGACCGCCCGGCAGCCTTTGGCCGCCACCCTACGGATCTCGCGGCACATCGCCTCGGGGTTCCAGGTCGGCAGAATCGCGATGGGGATGAACCGGTCCGGGTACGTGCCGGCCCACTCGTCGATGTGCCAGTCGTTGTAGGCCGACACCATGACCAGCGTGGTCTCTTCCCGGTGCATGTTCAGGTGGCGCGCCGAGAACCCGGTGAACGTCGGGAAGCACATCGAGGCCAGGATGCCGTTGCGGTTCATGTCGCGGACCCGCTCGTGGACGTCGTAGACGCCGGGACGCATTTCGGCGAACCCCGCCGGGTCACGGCCCCACTCCTCCGCCGGCCACGACACCACCGCGTTGAGCCCGCTGACACCCTGCGGCCTGCCTTGATACATCCACTGGTCGACGCCTTTGTCGTCGGTCACGACGATCGGCGCCTCGGCCTTGTACTTCTCCGGGACGTGGCGCAGAAACATGTCCGGCGGCTCCACCACGTGGTCGTCGATGCTCACCAGGATCAGGTCGTCAGTCTGCATGGTTCCAGTAGTACCGTCGACAACCGTGACCGACTCCGCGTCGTCGGACAAGCTCTTGTCCGAATCGGCCAACCTCGTCCCGCACGGTCCTCGCCGGGTCATCGAACTGCGTCGCGGCGGCCGGGCGCTCGGCGGCAGCTACTTGTACGAGGGGGATGCGTTGATCACCGGGTGGCACTCGCACGAAGTGCACCAGATCGAGTACGCGCTGCACGGGGTCGTCGAGGTGGAGACCGATTGCGCGCACTATCTGCTGCCGCCGCAGCAGGCTGCCTGGATTCCCGCTGGGCTGGAGCACCAGGCCGTGATGAACCCCGACGTCAAGACCGTCGCGGTGATGTTCGACCGCTCTCTGATCGGCGACGGCGGTGACCGGGCGCGCATCCTGGCGGTGTCGCCGCTGATCCGCGAGATGATGATCTACGCGTTGCGCTGGCCGATCGACCGGGCGCAGGGCGACGAGACATCCGACGGGTTCTTCCGCACGCTGGCGGCGCTGGTCTGCGAGGCCCTCGATCACGAAGCCCCGCTGAGCCTGCCGACATCCGAGCACCCGATCGTGGCCGCGGCGATGGCCTACACCAAACAGCATCTCGACACCGTCACCTGCGACCAGGTCAGCCGCGCGGTGTCGGTGTCGGAACGCACACTGCGCCGGCTGTTCGCCGACACGCTCGGGCTGCCGTGGCGCACCTATCTGCTGCACGCGCGAATGCTGCGCGCGATGGCGCTGCTGGCCGCGCCGCGACAGACCGTGCAGGAAACGGCCGGCGCTGTCGGGTTCGACAGCGTCAGCTCGTTCACCCGCGCCTTCTCGCAGTTCTGCGGCGAGACGCCATCGGCGTACCGGCGCCGGGTCGGCGGATCCGACCTTTGAACGGCCGGCTTGGTGAAGCGGCCGGGCCGGTCAGCGGGGCCGGCTTGGTGAAGCGGCCGGGCCGGTCAGCGGGGCCGGGTCGCGGCCGTGGTCTTCCCTGGACTGGTCGCGGCGGGGCTGGTCGTCGCGATGAAGTCGTCGAGCAGGTCGACCACCTCGGCGGGTTTCTCGACGTGCGGGAAGTGGCCGACGCCCGGCAGCACCTCGAGGCGGCAACCTGCGCGCAGCTGGCAGAGCGCGTAGCCGTGGTCGACGGGGATGATGTGGTCCTGGTCGCCCCAGATCACCATCAACGGCGTCTCGGCGGTCAGATGCAACCGGTTCAACGCGCTGACCGCCTGCCCGCGATAGTCGACGACCGAGCGCAGCGTGCGCAGGAAGGCCTGCCGAGTCTGGGCATCGGACAGCGACGAGTACGCGCTCCACATCTCCGCACCGCGCGGCGACTGGATATTGGCCGCGGAGAACCAGCTCCGCAGCTTCTCGCCGGCCCGCACCACCGGTGGCGGCGCGATCAGCGGCATGATCAGTTCGGCCCCCGGCGCGGACAACAGTCGCAGCGTCCACCCGACGTCCTGACCGAGCCCGCCGCTGCTGATCAACACCAGACGCTGGCAGTAGTCCGGGTGCTGGTACACGAACTGCATCGCCACGCCGCCGCCGAGGGACTGCCCCACCACCGTCACGCGGTCGACACCGAGTTCGTCGAGCAGGTCGCGCAACGACACCGCGAATGCGCCCAGCGAGTAGTCGCTGCGGGGCTTGGCGGACTGGCCGTGACCGAGCAGATCCGGCGCGATGACCCGGTAGCGCTTGGCCAGCTGTGGCAACACCGCACGCCAGGTGTCGGAGCTTCCGGCCATGCCGTGCAGAAGCAGCAGGGTCTCCGGGCCGCTGCCGACGTCGCGGTAGGCCACCTGGTCGCCGTGCAGATCCAGATACTTGAGCTCACTCATGGGCATGGAGTCCCCCGTAGATTGCGGATCACTCGCCATGGTGGCAGATGAGGTGCCCGCCACGCGGACCAGGTGGGCCTCGAGACAAATAGCCGTCAGTGGTGAGCCGGGTCACCGGCAGCGCACCGTGGCGGTTCGAACACGAGGTTTCGTCGATCGCGGGTGGGGTATTTACGGTCCAGTCAAGCACCGCGCGAGAAGGAGTGACCATGGCTGAGCGGGCCGCAGGATCGGATGATCCGTTCAACGAGACCGTCGCCACCACGGGACTCTTCCTGCTGATCACGGCGATCATCGCGCTTGCGTTCGCGCTCGCGAGCTGGACCATGGCCGAGACCGTCATCGGCGCCTTCGCCGGAGCGGTCGCGCTGCTGAGCTTCGTGTCGAGCATCCTGTGCTTCAAGGCGCAAGCGACCGAGCCGACCCCGGCTCCAGCCGAGGTGGCGGCCTGATTCGCCGAGCGTGATCCGTCCCCGAGCGTGATCCGTCGCCGAGTGTGATCCGTCGCCGAGTGTGATCAGTTCCCGAGCGTGAGCTCAGTGCGAAAAATCGGCCGACTTTTCGCAATGGCTTCACACTCGGCGGGAATGCGCGACGGGGACGCGACTCCTCACAAAGGTGCGCGAGGGGGGACTCGAACCCCCACGCCCATCGGGCAATGGAACCTAAATCCATCTCGTCTGCCAGTTCCGACACTCGCGCCGCAGCGTGACGATGGTAGCGCGGTACCGTTGAACGGTGTCCACTACGCGGCGTAGGAGGCCGGCGCTCATCCTGTTGGTGATCGCCGCGGCCGGTGGCTGCCTGGGCCTGGCCTGGTGGCAGTGGGCCCGCTTCGAATCGACCGCAGGCGATTTCCAGAACCTGGGCTACGCGTTGCAGTGGCCGCTGTTCGCCGGCTTCTGCGTGTACGCATACTTCAAGTTCGTCCGCTATGAAGAAGCACCGCCCCCGAGTCCCTCCCAGGACGGGGTCACCGAACTTCCTGCCGGGCTGCTTCCGGAGCGGCCCACCGCTGCGCCGCAGGACGACGCCGATCCCGCGCTGCAGGAGTACAACGCCTACCTGGCCGAACTCGCCAGGAACGACAGCGACGCCACCCCGACCCGAGAATGACAGGACGCCGCCCGTGACCGCACCCGACTCCCCCGCCCCCACCACACCCGTCGACCAGATCCGCAAGGCTCTGCTCGGTTACCGGGTGTTGGCGTGGGCGACCGGCCTGTGGCTGATCGCGCTCTGCTACGAGATGGTGATGAAGTACGGCTTCAACGACGACTCGCTGGGCTGGATCGCGGTCGTGCACGGCTGGGTGTACTTCGTGTATCTGCTGTTCACCGCCAACCTCGCGGTCAAGGTGCGGTGGCCGATCGCCAAGACCGTCGGGGTGCTGCTGGCCGGCACGATCCCGCTGGTCGGCATCATCGTCGAGCACTTCCAGACCCAGGCCATCAAGGAACAGTTCGGGGTCTGACCCCGCGCGACCTGGCTACACTCGACGAGGTGTCAGCCAGCCCCGGGGCGCGCACTGGCGCCGCACCTGAGGTGGCCGGACACCACGACCCCGCCCTCACCGGAATCCGCGCCGTTGCCGCGCTTCTCGTCGTCGCCACGCACGCCGCGTTCGCCACCGGCTACCTGAATCACGGCTACCTCGGCAACCTCTACGCCCGCCTGGAGATCGGGGTCGCGCTGTTCTTCGTGCTCTCGGGGTTCCTGCTGTTCAGCCCGTGGGCGCAGGCCGCCGCCGACACCACCCGGCGCCCGTCGACGCAGCGCTACCTGCGCCACCGGGTCCGACGGATCGTGCCGGCCTACGCGGTGGCTGTCGTCGTGACGTTCGCGGTGTACACCGTGTTCACCCCCGGGCCCAATCCGGGCCAGTCCTGGTACGGGTTGCTGCGCTATCTGACTTTCACCCAGATCTACACCGACAGTTACCTGACCACGCTGCTGCATCCGGGGCTGTCACAGATGTGGAGCATGGCGGTGGAGGTGGCGTTCTACGCCGTGCTGCCCCTGCTGGCCTACCTGCTGCTGCGCCGCGGCTGGCGGCCCCGGCGCGTGCTGGTCGGGCTGGCGCTGCTGGCCGCGGTGACACCGGTGTGGGTGCTGCTGGTCACCACCACCGACCTCCTACCCCATTCGGCGGGCATGTGGCTGCCGGCCCACCTGGCTTGGTTCGCCGGCGGCATGGTGCTCGCGGTGTTGCGCTGCCTCGGGGTTCGATGCCGCGCAGCGGTGGCGATCCCACTCGCGCTCGCACTCTTCCTGCTGGTGTCGACGTCGCTCGGCGGCACCCTGCGCGGCCCCGATCCCGCCTCCGCACCGGTCGTGAAGGCCGTCGGGTACGCAGTCATCGCGACGCTGGTAGTGGCGCCGCTGGCGCTGAGTAACCACGCGCCGCTGGCGCCCGGAAGCCACGCGCCGACGGTGCTCGCCGATCGCGGCGGGTACGCACGGGTGCTGGCCAGCAGACCGATGGTGTGGCTGGGCGAGATCTCCTACGAGATCTTCCTGCTGCACTCGATGCTCATGGCGGTGGCACTGCACCTGGTGCTGGACTGGCCGTTGTTCACCGGCTCGATGCCGGGTCTGATTGCCACGACGCTGGCGCTGACGGTGCCGGCCGCCTGGCTGCTGCACCGTGTCACCGCGCCTCAGCGAACCAGGGCCCGCAACGCGGGGACGAGCGCCGCCAGCGCCAGCCCGCGATGGGAGACGGCGTCCTTGTCCGCAGGGCTGAGTTCGGCGGCTGTGACCGCCGAACCGGCGGGCAGGAACACCGGATCGTAGCCGAAGCCGCCCGCGCCGCGCGGCGCACGCACGATGCTTCCGGCCCATTCACCGCGCACCACGAGGCTGTCGCTCTCGGCCGGCCCGGTCACCAGAGCGCACGCCGAAACGAAGGCCGCGCCGCGGCGCTCGTCGGGGACGTCGGCCAGTTGGCCCAGCAGCAGTGCCGTGTTCGCGGCGTCGTCACCGTGACGGCCCGACCAGCGCGCGCTGAGCACTCCGGGCATCCCGTTGAGTGCGTCGACGGTCAGGCCGGAGTCGTCGGCGACGGCGGGTATACCCGTGGCGGCAAACGCATCACGGGCCTTGGCCAGCGCGTTCTCCTCGAATGTGGCGCCGGTTTCGGGAGCCTCGTCGAACGCCGGGACGTCGTCGAGGGACAGCAGCGTCAACCCTGACACCCCGGCCGCCTCGAGCACCCGGTTCAACTCCGCCAATTTCTTGCGGTTGCGTGAGGCCACCAGGACCCGGGTCATTCCGGTCAGCTTCCGAACGCCTTCTTCGGCGGTTCACCGGACACCGGCAGCTCGCCGGGATAGGGCAGCTCCAGCGCCGTCTTCTGGATCTCGAACAGCTCGTCGCACGCGGCCATCGCGGCGTCGAGCATCTTGTCCAGTGTCGACCGCGGGAACGTCGCACCCTCACCGGTGCCCTGGATCTCGACCAGCGTGCCGGTGTCGGTCGCGACCACGTTCATGTCGACCTCGGCGCGGGAGTCCTCGGTATAGGGCAGGTCGACGCGGATCCGACCGTCCACGACTCCGACGCTCACCGCGGCGATCGCACAAGACAGCGGCCGCGGATCGGTGAGCCGGCCCGCCGCCGACAGGTAGGTGACCGCGTCGGCCAACGCGACGTAGGCGCCGGTGATGGCCGCCGTCCGGGTGCCACCGTCGGCCTGCAGGACGTCGCAGTCGATCGCGATCGTGTTCTCCCCCAGAGCGCCCAGGTCGATGCAGGCGCGCAACGATCTGCCCACCAACCGGCTGATCTCCTGGGTGCGTCCGCCGACCCGGCCCTTGACCGACTCGCGGTCGGAGCGGTCGTGGGTGGCGGCGGGCAGCATCGCGTACTCGGCGGTCAACCAGCCCTGCCCGGAGCCCTTGCGCCAGCGCGGCACGCCTTCGGTGACGCTGGCGGTGCACATCACCCGGGTCTGACCGAATTCGACCAGCACCGATCCCGCCGGATGCGTGGTGAACCCACGGGTGAGGGTGACGGGGCGCAGTTCGTCGTCGAGTCGGCCGTCTTCTCGTCTGGACACGGGGCCAACCCTATCGGCTCGCCACGACGCGCCTCAGGAGCGGGTGACGGCGAAAGTCTCGTTGCACACCACGGCGTGCACCGGACCGTCGAACTCGGCTTTCGCCTCGCTGATGATGTCCTCCCGCGACGTCCACGGCGGGATGTGGGTCAGCAGCAGTTCCGACACGCCGGCGCGCGCGGCCGCCCGACCCGCCTCGGTGCCGGACAGATGCAGCCGGGGCGGCCGCGACGGCGAATGCGTCCACGACGCCTCGCACAGAAACACGTCGGCGTCGCGGGCCAGATCGATCAGCGCATCGCAGTAACCGGTGTCACCGCTGTAGACCAGCGTGGCGCCGGACGGGTCGGTGATCCGCATGCCGTAGGACTCGGTGGGATGGCACACCAGCCGCGGCAGCACGGTCAACGCCCCGATCTCGACCGGCTGGTTGTCCACCCAGTGCCGCACGTCGAAGATGTCGGTGAAGTCGTCGATCTCGCCGCCCTCCGGCGAGGACGCAGCCCCGAGCCGCGCCCAGGTGTTGGCCGGTCCGTAGACCAGTCCTCGCTCCGGCGCCGGGCTGGGATGGTAGCGGCGCCAGACGAACAAGCCGGGCAGGTCCAGGCAGTGATCGGCGTGCAGATGAGACAGCAGCACGTGCACGGAGTTGGGGTCGGCGTGCCGTTGCAGTGCGCCCAACACCCCGCCGCCGAAATCGAGAACCAAGGGTGGCGTATCGGGTGCGGTCACCAGATATCCCGACGCCGGCGAATCAGGGCCGACCACACTGCCGGAGCAACCCAGGACGGTGATTCGCACGTTCACTAGCTTGCCATGCCCGCCATGGACGTGACGAAAACATCGCCGCTTTCGGCGACGAACGTCATGATCGGCTGTCGGCGTGACGTCGTACCGGCCGGACCCCGTCGAGTGTCGGCCCGAGGAACCGCGCAGCCAGGTCGGTGAAGGCCTCGGGATCGCCGGTGGCCTCGAACAGCCGGGTCGGCCGGGCGGGTCCGGGCAGGCCGTTGCCGGCCTGCGGACGCAGCAAATCCCTCTCGGTGAGGACCCGCAGCAGGTCCTTGGCGGTTTCCTCGGCACTGGACACCAACGTCACGTCCTCGCCCATGGCGAGCTGGATCAGCCCGGACATCATCGGGTAGTGGGTGCACCCCAGCACCAGCGTGTCCACCTCAGCGCGTTGCAGCGGCTCCAGATAACCCTCGGCCAGACCGAGGACCTGCCGGCCGCTGGTCACGCCGCGCTCGACGAAGTCGACGAACCGCGGACACGCCACCGCGAACACCTCGGTGTCGCGCGCCGCGGCGAAGGCGTCCTGGTAGGCGCCGGACGCGATCGTCGCCGCGGTGCCGATGACGCCGATGCGACCGTTGCGGGTGGTCGCCACGGCGCGGCGGACGGCCGGCAGGATGACCTCGACCACCGGTACCGGCGCATAGCGCTCGCGCGCGTCCCGCAGACAGGCCGACGACGCGCTGTTGCACGCGATGACCAGAGCCTTCACCCCACGCGCGGCGAGGTCGTCGCCGATCGCCAACGCGTGGCCACGGATCTCGGGCACGGTGAGCGGACCGTACGGACCGTTGCCGGTGTCGCCCACGTAGATGATGTCCTCGTCGGGCAGCTGGTCGATCACCGCCCGCGCCACCGTCAGCCCGCCGACCCCGGAGTCGAAGATGCCGACCGGGCGCAGCGCGTCGGCGCTCACCGGCCCAGCGACGGCGGCTGCACCGGTCGACGCAACGCCCTCGCCTTCCGTTCGGGACCCGAGAGCAGATAGGCGGCCAGCACGCCGGCCAGGGCTCCGCTGAGGTGACCCTGCCAGGACACCCCGAAGGTGCCCGGCAGCACGCCCAGCAGGATGCTGCCGTAGACGAACAGCACCACGACGCCGATGACGATCTCCCAGATCGTGCGGGTGAAGAAGCCGAACAGGATCAGGAATGTCAACCAACCGAAGATCAGGCCCGACGCGCCGATGTGGTTGGTCTCCACCACGACACCCCGGTAGGAGGGGGCACCGACGTTGCCGATCAACCAGGTACCGAACCCACCGACGATCCAGATGATGGCGGTGGCGAACAGGAAGCGGGACAACCCCGCAAGCGTCATCAGGAAGCCGAGCACCAGCGCCGGGCCGGTGTTGGCCATCAGGTGCTCCCAGTTGGAATGCAACAGCGGCGCGAACAAGATCCCGGTCAGGCCGTCGGTCTCCAGCGGGCGGATCCCGTTGCGGTCGAGCTGGTGTCCGGTCAACGAGTCGAACAGTTCGACCAGCCAGAGCAGGACGACGAACGACACAATGGTCAGTCCGCCGACCAGCCACACCGGGCGCTTCGTGGGCTGCGACGGTGGCCCCGCATAGCCGCCGGCGCCCGTCATGCCCATAGTTGCCCTTCCAACGCGTCCTCCGCGTCATCCAGGCTACCGGCGTACGCGCCGGTCGACAGATACTTCCAGCCGGCATCGCAGACGGTGAACGCGATGTCGGCACGCTCACCGGCCTTGACCGCCTTGGCCGCCATGCCCAGCGCGGCGTGCAGGATGGCCCCGGTGGAAATGCCGGCGAAGATGCCCTCGACCTGGATCAACTCCCGGGTGCGCCGCACGGCGTCGAAGGCGCCGACGGCGAACCGGGTGGTCAGCACTCGCGGGTCGTAGAGCTCGGGGATGAAGCCCTCGTCGATGTTGCGCAACGCGTACACACCTTCGCCGTAGCGCGGCTCGGCGGCGACGATCTGCACGTCGGGCACGTGTTCGCGCAGGTAGCGTCCGGTGCCCATCAGGGTGCCGGTGGTGCCCAGCCCGGCCACGAAATGCGTGATCTCGGGCAGGTCGGCCAGCAGCTCGGGCCCGGTGCCGTCGTAGTGCGCAGCGGTGTTGGACGGGTTGCCGTACTGATAGAGCATCACCCAGGACGGATGCTCGGCGGCCAGCTCCTTGGCGTGTGCCACCGCGGTGTTGGAGCCGCCCTCGGCGGGCGAGAAGATGATCCGGGCGCCGTAGAGCTCCAGGATCTGGCGGCGCTCGATCGAGGTGTTCTCGGGCATCACACAGACCATCTGGTAGCCCTTGAGCATCGCGGCCATGGCCAACGAGATGCCGGTGTTGCCACTGGTCGGTTCCAGGATGGTCGCGCCGGGCCGGAGGCGGCCCTCGCGTTCGGCGTCCTCGATCATCCGCAGCGCGGGCCGGTCCTTGATCGAGCCGGTGGGGTTGCGGTCCTCCAACTTGGCCCACAGCCGCACGTGCGGGGCGGCCCCAGAGTCAGGGGACCCGCCGTCCCACAACGGCGAGAGCCGTTGCAGGCCGACGAGCGGGGTGTTGCCCAGCGCCTGGAGCAGCGAGTCGTACCGGGTCATCGCGGCGGGTCTCAGCCTCCTGCCACGGCGGGCAGGATGGTCACCGAGTCTCCGTCGGAGATGGTGGTCCCCAACCCGCCGGAGAAGCGGACGTCCTCGTCGTTGACGTAGATGTTGACGAAGCGTTGCAGCTTGCCCGGATCGGCCGGGTCGACGAGACGCTCGGAGATACCGGAGTAGTTGGCCTCGAGGTCGGCGATGACCGCGCTGAGCGTGTCACCGGAGGCGCTGACACGCTTCTCCCCGCCGGTGTGGGTGCGCAGGATGGTTGGGATCGACACGGTGACAGACATGGATCGGGTGGTTCCTTTCACGCGTTCAGTACTGCTCGACGATCTGGACGGGCTCTTCGGTCACGACGCCGTCGACGATGCGGTAGCTGCGGAGTTCGTGAGCGTCGGGGTCGCGGGTGGACACCAGGACGTAGTGGGCTTCGGGTTCGGAGGCATACGAGATGTCGGTGCGGCTGGGATAGGCCTCGGTCGCGGTGTGCGAGTGATAGATCACGACCGGGGCTTCGTCGGCGTTGTCCATCTCACGCCACACCTTGAGCTGTTCCCCGGAATCGAACCGGTAGAACGTCGGCGAGCGCTCGGCGTTGATCATGGCGATGAAGCGCTCCGGCCGATCGGAGCCCTCCGGGCCGGAGATCACCCCGCAGGCTTCGTCGGGATGATCGGCCCGCGCGTGCGCGACCATCGCGTCGACGAGGTCGGCACGGATCGTCAGCACCGGACCCCCTTCGTTGCGCCGCCCTGTTTCACACTTCCTCTTTCATTCGAACGCTCCCGGCAACAGACCACGGTAGGTCGGTATTCCAGCGAGCTCCTCAGCAGCCAGAACACCGACCAGCACGGCGCGGGCCAGGCAGTCCGCCGCTGCCGCGCCGACGGCGGTGATCAGCGGCACCTCCGGCGACATCGACGCCGGGGTCGTCGGATCGGGCACGACCTCGACGGCACCGGTGGCCAGTGCGAACACCGTATCGCCGTCCATCGGGGTGTGGCACGGGCGGATGGTGCGCGCCAGCCCGTCCTGCGCCGCGACCGCCACCCGGCGGCAGCCCGCCGGGCTGAGCGCCGCGTCGGTGGCCACCACCGCGATCGTGGTGTTCAGGGGACTGAGCTCGCCGTGACGATCGGCATAGGCCCGACGCTCATCGGCCGGCGGCGGCACCAGCGAGAACTCCTCGATCTGATAGGCCAGCCACGGCAGCCCGGTGTCGGGGTCGACGACGTCGCCGGCAGAGTTGACCACCACCAGAGCGCCGACCGTGACGCCGGACGCCAGGGTCACCGACGCCGTGCCGACACCGCCCTTGAGGACCCCGGCGCGGGCACCGACACCGGCGCCCACCGTGCCGATGCCGACCTCGACGCCGGCCGCCTCGGCGGCGCGGTAGCCGAACTGGGCGTCCGGGCGGCACTGCCAGCCCCCGACCGGCAGGTCGAAGATGACGGCGGCGGGCACGATGGGCACCACACCACCGTCGAGTGCCACGCCTCGCCCGTGGGGTTCGAGCCAGCTCATCACGCCGTCGGCGGCGGCCAGCCCGTAGGCACTGCCTCCGGTGAGCACCACCGCGTCGACTTGCCGCACCGAGTTACTCGGATCCAGCAGGTCGGTCTCGCGGGTGCCCGGGGCGCCCCCGCGCCCGTCCACCGCGCCGACGGTGCCGGGCGGGGTCAGCACGACCGTCGTGCCGGTGGCCCAGCCCGACCCGAGCTGGGCGTCGGGGTCGATGCGGTGGTGGTGGCCGACGAGGATGCCGCCGACGTCGGTGATGCTTCCGCTCACGACCTGTGATTTCCCATCAGACTCAACACCAGGTACTCCTGCAGCACCGTCAACCACTGGTACACGTCAAGGTGGCCGGCCATCGGGTGGTCACCGGGCAGCCGGTCCGGACCGTCGGGGCCGATGTCGAGCATCGTGCCCAGCGCCAGCCGGACGTCGTTGACCGCCGAGGCCCACGCCTGCGCATCGTCCTCGCTGAGCTCGAACTTGCCGCCGCCGGCCGGGACGGTGTCGAGCAGCCGTTGCGCCGCTTCACGTTTGGCGTCGATGATCTCGGGCTCGTGCAGGCTGCGCAAAGCGCTGTTGAGGCTCTCCGCGGTACCCGAACCCGCCGGATGCTCGGTGGCTTGGCGGTAGAAGTCGGGCAGCAGCCGCTTCATCGTGTCATCTTGCGGGGGAACGGAATTGCCCGTGCGCATGCCGGTGATCTCGGTGAGTTCGTCGGCCGGCGCCGACGACTCACGGTCATCGAGCATCCCGACCATCGACGAGACCAGGCTGCTCAGCAGGTCAGCCTCGTGGGCGGCCAATGCTGAGCGGTAACGCGGCCCCTCGGGGCCCTCGACCCGTTTCCATTTACGCACCGGCCGGTCAGCGATCCTGCTGCAAGGTTGCCCACAGCCCCGCGGCGTGCAGTTTGGACACGTCGACCTCCATCGACTCCCTGGTACCCGCCGACACGACCGCCCTGCCCTCCTGGTGCACCTGCATCATCAGTTTCGTCGCGTGCGGTTCGCTGTAGCCGAAGAGCTTCTGGAACACATAGGTCACGTACGTCATCAGGTTCACCGGATCGTCCCAGACGATGGTCACCCAGGGGACGTCTGCCGCGGCGTCCTCGACGACGTCCTCGTGCTCGCGCGTTCCCGGTCGTGCCTCCGCCGGCGTCACCATGCCGTCGAGAATACCGGGGACGCGGTGCTGGTTCGAAGTCACGCCGACCCGATACGGTTGGCCGGTGACTTCGTCGACGAGCGGATCTGCCGGTTCGGTCCCCGGCCTGCCGGTCGCGCTGCTGACCGACAAGTACGAACTGACGATGCTGGCAGCGGCGCTGCGCGACGGCACCGCCCACCGCCGCGCGACCTTCGAGGTGTTCGCCCGTCGCCTGCCCGCGGGCCGGCGTTACGGCGTGACCGCGGGTACCGCCCGCCTCCTGGAAGCGTTGCCGCAGTTCAGGTTCGACGACGCTGCTCTGGATCTGGTGTCCGGCTTCTGCGACGACGAGACGATGCGGTACCTGGCCGACTACCGGTTCACCGGCGACGTGGACGGTTACCCCGAGGGCGAGTTGTACTTCCCGGGCTCGCCGGTGTTGTCGGTGCACGGCAGCTTCGCCGAGTGCGTGGTCCTCGAGACGCTGGCACTGTCGATCTTCAACTTCGACTCCGCGGTGGCCTCTGCGGCCGCGCGGATGGTCGGCGCGGCCGGTGGGCGCCCGCTGATCGAGATGGGTTCCCGGCGCGCCCACGAGCAGGCGGCGGTCGCCGCCGCGCGGGCGGCCTACCTCGCCGGTTTCACCGGGTCGTCGAACCTGGAGGCGCAGCGCCGCCACGGGGTGCCGACGTTGGGCACCAGTGCGCACGCGTTCACCCTGCTGCACACCGTGGCGGGCCAACAGCAGTCCGACTGGGAGCGCGCCGCGTTCCGCGCCCAGGTCGACGCGCTGGGGGTGGAGACCACGCTGCTGGTCGACACCTACGACATCACCGCCGGGGTCGCCAACGCCGTCGCGGTGGCGGGCCCGCAGCTGGGCGCGGTCCGGATCGATTCCGGCGACCTGGGCATCCTCGCCGGCCAGGTTCGCAAACAGCTCGACGGCCTGGGCGCCACCTCGACTCGCATCGTGGTCTCCGGCGACCTCGACGAGTTCGCCATCGCCGCGCTGCGCGCCGAACCCGTCGACATGTACGGCGTGGGCACCTCGGTGGTCACCGGTTCGGGTGCACCGACAGCCGGAATGGTCTACAAGCTCGTCGAGGTCGACGGCATCCCCGTCGAGAAGCGCAGCAGCCACAAGGAATCCCACGGCGGACGCAAACACGCGACGCGGCTGGCCAAGGCGTCGGGCACGATCGTCGAAGAGGTGGTGCACCCCGTCGGGGCTTCGCCGCAGACACCGGACGGGCTCGCGGCCCGCGCGTTGACTGTGCCGCTGGTGCGCGACGGCGAACCGGTGGCGGATCTGAGCCTGGAGGCTGCCCGCCGCCGCGTCGCGCAGGGGCTGCGGAGCCTGCCCTGGGACGGGTTGAAACTGTCCAAGGGCGACCCTGCCGTCCCCACCCGGATGATCGCCCCCGCCGCGCACCGCGGCTGACGCGATGTCCGAGATCTCCGGGGTGTCCGAGTCGTCGCAGGTGTCCGAGTCGTCGCAGGTGTCTGAGTCGTCGCAGGTGTCTGAGTCGTCGCAGGTGTCTGAATTGGCCGAGGAGTCGGCGGTGTCGGCCGCCTCCGAGCCGGCTGAGACCGAGACCAGTGAGATCCGCCGCTTGCTGGCCGCGGCCGTCGAGGGACTGGGGGGCGCACGCCGCGACGGTCAGATCGCGATGGCCGAGGCGGTCGCGCGCGCGTTCGCCGACGGTGAGCATCTGGCCGTGCAGGCGGGCACCGGCACCGGTAAGTCCCTGGCCTACCTGGTGCCCGCGATCGCGCAGGCCCTGACCGACAATCGGCCGGTGGTGGTGTCGACGGCGACGATCGCCCTGCAGCGACAGCTGGTCGACCGCGACCTGCCCCGCCTGGCGGACTCGCTGACCGCTGCCCTGCCCCGCCGACCCGACTTCGCACTTTTGAAGGGACGAGGGAACTACCTGTGTCTCAACAAGATTCACAACGGCAGCAGCGGCGAGCCGGAAGACCGGCCGCAGGAGGAGCTGTTCTCCCCGACCGCGGTCAGCGCGCTGGGTCGCGATGTGGCCCGACTGACCGAGTGGTCGTCGTCGACGTCGACCGGTGACCGCGACGAGTTGAGCCCCGGCGTCCCCGACCGGTCGTGGGCGCAGGTCAGCGTGTCGGCACGGGAATGCATCGGGGTGTCCCGGTGCCCGTTCGGCACCGACTGTTTCGCCGAGCGGGCCCGTGAGCGCGCCGGCCGCGCCGACGTCGTCGTCACCAACCACGCGCTGCTGGCCATCGACGCCATGGGCGACGCCAACGTGCTGCCCGAACACGAGCTGCTGATCGTCGATGAGGCGCACGAGCTGACCGATCGGGTGACCAGTGTCGCGACCGCCGAGTTGTCCGCCACGTCGCTGGGTGTCGCACAGCGGCGCGCCGCGCGGGTGGTGCCCGCCGAACTGGCGCAACGGCTCGACGCCGCTGCGGCGACACTCACCTCGGCGATCTTCGAGGCTGAGCCCGGACGGATCGACGTCCTCGACGACGAGCTCGCCACCCATGTGACCGCGGTGCGGGACGCGGCGAGCGCGGCGCGCACCGCCATCGACACCTCGCCGTCGGATCCGAAGTCGGCGTCCGCCCGCGCCGAAGCGGTCACAGCGCTGCTCGACGTCAGCGATACCGCCGCGCGGATCCTGGATTCGTTCGTGCCCGCGATCCCCGACCGCACCGACGTGGTGTGGCTCGAACGCATCGAGGACACCCGCACGGGGACCCGGGTGTTGCTGCGGGTCGCGCCACTGTCGGTGGCGGGGTTGCTGCGGCACCGGCTGTTCGACCACACCACCACAGTGTTGACGTCGGCGACCCTGACCATCGGCGGCAGTTTCGACGCGATGGCCCGCGACTGGGGTCTGGCGAGCGCCACCGACGACAAGGCAGCGGCATGGCGGGGCCTGGATGTCGGATCGCCCTTCGACCACGCCCGCTCCGGCATCCTCTACGTGGCCGCGCACCTGCCGCCCCCCGGCCGGGACAGCACCGGCACCGCAGAGCAGCTCGACGAGATCGCCGCACTGATCGCGGCCGCCGACGGACGGACCCTGGGACTGTTCTCCTCCATGCGCGCGGCCAAGGCCACCGCCGAGGTCATGCGGGAACGGCTCGACACCCCGGTGCTGTGCCAAGGCGACGACAGCACCTCGGCACTGGTGGCCCGCTTCGCCGCCGACGAGCCGACCTCGCTGTTCGGCACGCTGTCACTGTGGCAGGGCGTGGATGTGCCCGGGCCGTCGCTGTCGCTGGTGCTCATCGACCGGATCCCGTTCCCGCGCCCCGACGACCCGCTGCTGACCGCCCGCCAGCGCGCCGTGGCGGCCCGCGGCGGCAACGGATTCATGGCCGTCGCTGCCACCCACGCCGCACTGCTGCTGGCCCAGGGTGCCGGCCGCCTGCTGCGCCGGGTCGACGATCGCGGCGTGGTGGCCGTACTGGACTCCCGGATGGCCACCGCACGCTACGCGGGATTCCTGCGCGCGTCGCTGCCGCCGTACTGGGCGACCACCGACGGCGCAGCCGTGCGGGCGGCGTTGCAGCGCCTGCGGGCGGGCTGAACCGGATCGTCTCGACCGCGCCGGTGAGCCGTGCGTCGAACTATTCTGGCATCGGGTCCGTTGCGGGCGGTCAGCTCCCGCGCCGCCGCCGAAGGGAGTGCCATGGGTCGACGACGGCTGGTGGGGGCGACGGTCGCCGTCTGCTCGGTGCTGCTCGGCACCGCCTGCTCGACGGCGGTGCAGGGTGAGGCGGTGTCGGTGTTCCACGATCCGTTCAACGTGGCCGGGATGCCGGCCACCGACGGTCCCAGCGGCCTTCGGCCGGGCGCGTCGGGCCCCGACCGCGACATCGAGGGTTCCGACGGCGGCAGGATCGACGAGTTGGCCGGCGGCGCGATCAGTGACATCGAAGAGTACTGGCAGACCGCCTATCCGGCGACCTTCGACGACGAGTTCAGTCCCGCCAGCGCCCTGATCTCCTGGGACGCCAACGGTTTCGACGGAGTGTTCTGCGAAGAGGACACCTACGGACTGGTCAACGCCGGCTTCTGCTATCTGGACCGGTCCATCGGATGGGACCGCGGTGAGCTGTTGCCGTCGCTGAAGCGTGCGCACGGAGACATGGGTGTGGTCATGGTGCTGGCCCACGAATACGGCCACGCGGTGGCCCGGCAGTCCGGCATGGCCGACGAGGACACCCCCACACTGTTGTCCGAGCAGCAGGCGGACTGCCTGTCCGGGGCGTACATGCGCTGGGTCGCCGAGGACAGCTCGCCGCGCTTCACCCTCAACACCGGCGAGGGCCTGAACAACGTGCTGGCCGGCGTCATCTCGTTCCGCGACCCCGTGCTGACCGAAGGCGATCCCGATGTCGGTTACGACGAGCACGGCTCGGCGTTCGAGCGCGTGTCGGCGTTCCAATTCGGCTTCACCGACGGCCCGAACGCGTGCGCCGCGATCGACATGCGAGAAATCGGCCAGCGCAGGGGGGATCTGCCCGTGCTGCTGCCCGAGGACCAGACGGGGGAACTACCGGTCACCGAGGACTCGGTGTTCTCCATCGTCGAGGCGATGGACATCCTGTTCGCGCCCGCCGATCCCCCGGCGCTCAGTTTCGATGCGGCCGAGGCCGACTCCTGCGCCGATGCCCGGCCCAGCCCGCCGGCGTCCTACTGTCCGGCGACCAACACCCTCGTCGTCGACCTGCCCGCCCTGCAAGACCTCGGCGCTCAAGCTGATCCGACGGACGCCGCGACGCTGGCCATCGGCGACAACACCGCCTATTCGGTGCTGATGTCGCGCTACATGATGGCCCTGCAGCATCAACGTGGCGGTGTCGCGCTCGACGACGCCAGCGCCGCGCTGCGCACGGCCTGCCTGACCGGGGTGGCGACGGTGAAGATGTCGAAGGAGGTCACGACCCCGGATGGCAACACGGTGGCGCTGACCGCGGGCGATATCGACGAGGCGGTGTCGGGCATTCTGACCAACGGCCTGGCGGCAGGCGACGTGAACGGCGAAACCGTGCCGTCCGGCTTCTCCCGGATCGACGCGTTCCGGCTCGGTGTGCTCAGCGACACCGACAGGTGCTTCCAGCGGTTCCCCTAAACCGGCAGCCGCAGAACATAACCCGCCTCCAGTGCCACCCACAGTGCGCTGTCGGCGGCGACGGCCATGCCGTGCGGTTCGCTGCCTGCCGGCAGGTCGATGGTCACGACCTCGCCGTCGGCGCTGACCCGGGCGATCTGGTCGGCGCCCCACAGGCTCACCCACACACCGCCGACCGGGTCGGGCACCACGGCGTGCGGCTTTCCCGGCAGGTCGAGTTCCTGGATCGCATCGTCGACCGGGATGCGGCCGATGCGCTCGGCCGCGATCGCGGTGAACCACACGCAGTCGTCGTGGGTGGCGCAGATGCCCACCGGCCCGGATCTCGGCGTCGGCACCTCGCGCGTCGTCAACCGCCCGGTGAGGTCGAGCCTGCCGATCGCGCCGGCCTGGTTCATGGTGAACCACAGCGCTCCGTCCGGGCCCGCGGTGATCATCGACGGCATACCGCCGACGGGCCACTCCTGCACTGTGCCGTCGTCGTCGAGCCGGCCCACCACACCGCTGCCCGTCGCGGTGTACCAGAGTGCGCCGTCCGGCCCGACGGCGAGACCGAATGGCGCACTGCCGGTGCTCAATTCGACTGCGGACTGATCACCGTCGATCGTGATGCGGCCGATGCGGTCGTCACCGGCGCGGGTGAACCACAGCGCTCCGTCGCGCGCGGCGGTGATCAGTGACGGCCGGCTGTCCGGGGCCACCGCGAATGTGGTCAGCGCACCGCTGTTCGTCACCCGCGCCACGGCTCCGCCGTGGACGAGCGTCACCCACATCGCTCCGTCGGGACCGGCCGCCACCGCATACGGCCCCCCGTCGACGGGTACCTCGAGCAGCGCCGTCACGCCAGCGTGACCAGGCCCAGCTCCGCCTCGCCCGAAAGCAGACGATGATGGGGCAGCACGCGCACGGTGTAGCCCACCGGCCCGGTGATCGGTAGCGACATCGTCGCGGTGAACACGTCGGCGCCGTGATCGGTTCGTCCGGTGTGCGTCATCGGCACTGTGACGGGGTCCAGCAGCGTCGCGCCGGCATCCACCCGGCCGATCAGCGCCTGCACCGCGACATCGGTGGCCCGCAGTCCGTCGAGTCGCACGAGCGCGGTCAGCGTCAGCTCCGAGCCCAGCAGCGGCGTGTCCGGCAACCCGGAGCTGTCCACATCCTCGATCGAGATCCGCGGCCATGACCGCTCCACGCGGTGCCGGTAGGCGGCGAGTTCCCGGGCGGCACCGAACGGCTCGGCGAAGTCACCGGCCCCCGCCGACACCGGCTCGATGGTCTGCCGCAGCGAACGCGCCGCCGGGAAGTAGTACTTCTCGGCGTACTCCTCGACCATGCGTGAGGCCAGCACCTTGGGCCCCAGGTCCTGGAGGGTGTGGCGGACCATCTCGACCCACCGCCTCGGTACCCCGTGTCCGTCCCGGTCGTAGAACTTCGGCACCACCGCCTGCTCCAGCAGGTCGTAGAGCGCCGCCGCCTCCAGGTCGTCGCGACGGCCGTCATCGGCCAGACCTGCGGCGGTGGGGATCTCCCAGCCGTTCTCCCCGTCGAACCACTCGTCCCACCAGCCGTCGCGGATCGACAGATTGAGCCCGCCGTTGAGGGCGCTTTTCATCCCCGACGTGCCGCAGGCCTCCAACGGCCGCAGCGGGTTGTTCAACCACACGTCGCAGCCGTGGTAGAGCGTGCGCGCCATCGACATGTCGTAATCGGGCAGGAATGCGAAACGGTGCCGCACGTCGTGGCGGTCGGCGAAGCGCACGATCTGCTGGATCAACGCCTTGCCGCCGTCGTCGGCCGGGTGGGCCTTGCCGGCGACGATCAACTGCAGGGGTCGCTCGTCGTCGAGAAGCAGCCGGGCCAACCGGTCGGGGTCACGCAACATCAGTGTCAGCCGCTTGTAGGTGGGCACCCGCCGCGCGAACCCGATGGTCAGTGCGTTGGGGTCGAACGCGGTGGCGATCCACCCGAGCTCTGCCTCGGCCGCGCCGCGCTCCAACCATGACCGGCGCAGCCGCCGCCGGACGTCGTCGATCAGCGCCTCCCGCAACTGGCCGCGGATCCACCACAGATGGCCGGGGTCGACCTTCTGCAGACGCTCCCAGACGTGCGGTTCCCGCAACTGGGCCAGGTCGTCGGCGCCGAGCAACTCCCTGCCGAGCTCCAGCCACTGCGGCGCGGCCCACGTCGGCCCGTGCACGCCGTTGGTGATCGACCCGATCGGCACCTCGGCCGCGTCGAAGCCCGGCCAGAGCTCGCTGAACATCTCCCGGCTGACCCGTCCGTGCAGCAGCGAGACGCCGTTGGCGCGCTGAGCCAGCCGCAGCCCCATGTGGGCCATGTTGAATTTCGCCGGGTCGTCTTCGGCGCCGAACGACAGCACCCGGTCCACCGGGACGCCGGGCAGCAACCGCGAGCCATGGCCGTCCGGCCCCGCACCGAAATAGCGCTCCACCAGATCCAGCGGGAACCGGTCGATACCGGCCGGAACCGGGGTGTGGGTGGTGAACACGGTCGACGAGCGGACGACGGCCAGCGCCGTGTCGAAGTCGAGCCCGGCCTCGATCAGTTCGCGGATCCGCTCGACACCGAGGAAGCCGGCATGGCCTTCGTTCATGTGGAAGACCTCGGGACCGGGCAGGCCCCGAAGTTCGGTGAACGCACGGATCGCGCGGACGCCGCCGATGCCGGCCAGGATCTCCTGCCGGATGCGGTGCTCCTGGTCGCCGCCGTACAGCCGGTCGGTGACGGTGCGCACGTCGTGGTCGTTCTCCGGGATGTCGGAGTCGAGCAGCAGCAACGGGATCCGACCCACCTGGGCGATCCAGATCCGCGCCGAGAGCGTCACGTCGTCGGGCAACGTGAGCTCGATCAGGACCGCTTCGCCGTCGGCACCGGTGAGCAGACGCAGCGGCAACCCCTGCGGATCCAGCGAGGGGTAGTTCTCGTGCTGCCATCCGTCGGCGGTCAGCGACTGCCGAAAGTATCCGGAGCGGTAGTGCAGGCCGACCGCGATCAGCGGCAGTCCCAGATCGGAAGCCGACTTCAGATGGTCGCCGGCGAGGATGCCGAGCCCGCCGGAATAGTTGGGCAGCACCTCGGCGACGCCGAACTCCATCGAGAAATACGCGATGCCGTGCGGCAACGCCACCGCGGGGGCGTTGCCGTCGCTGACCTCGGCGGCGCGCTGCTGATACCACAGCGGACGGGTGAGATAGTCCTCCAGCTCAGCGTCCAGCGTCTCGACCCGCTGGACGAACGACGGGTCGGCGGCCAGCTGCTCGAGTCGCTCGGGACCGACGTGGCCGAGCATCGCCACCGGGTCGCCTCCGGTGTCCTGCCACAGCGCGTCGTCGATGGACTGGAACAGGTCCTGCGTCGGCTTGTCCCAGGACCAGCGCAGATTCGTCGACAACCGCTCGAGCGGGGCCAGCCGGTCGGGCAGATGAGCGCGGACGGTGAACCGGCGAAGGGCTTTCACGCGTGTCACCTTACTGGCGACCGGCAAACACGCCCTGCGTCCCGCGGCCGTCGCCGATCGGGCGATCGGTCGCTCCCGCTTCGCCCTCCGCGTGATTGAGCTGCGCACTACGGTGGGTATAGGCGCGAGAGGGCTGTTGAGGGATCTGTGAACGAACCGGTCGACGACGAACCGGACGACGACGACACTCCGCGCAGGGTTGCGCCGGTTGTGCGCCACGGCAGGAAGTGGGAGGAAACGGATCAGTGACCGCGGGCCGTATCGAGATCGATGACGTTGCACCTGTGGTGTCCGGTGGGCGTTTCCCCGCCAAAGCGGTGGTGGGCGAGGTGGTGCCGGTGACCGCGACGGTGTGGCGGGAAGGACACGATGCGGTCGCCGCGACGCTGGTGGTCCGTTATCACGGACCCGGCTATCCCCCGCTCGCCGAGGAGCCCGCGGGGTTGGCCCGGCCGCAGGCGGTGCCGATCGACGAGGTGGTGACGCCCGCGTCCCGGATACGACCCACCACGTACCCGATGGCGACGGGGCGCACTCCCGACGTGTTCCACGGCCAGTTCACCCCCGATGCCGTCGGTCTGTGGACCTACCGGGTGGACGGGTGGGGCGATCCCATCGCGACATGGCGGAGCCACGTCATCGCCAAGCTCGACGCCGGCCAGAGTGAGGGCGAGCTGGACAACGACCTGATGGTGGGCGCCCGGCTGCTAGAGCGGGCCGCGACCGGGGTGCCCCGGCAGGACCGCTATCCCCTGATCCTGGCGGCCGAGCGGCTGCGCGAGCCCGGCGACCCGTTCTGGCGGGCGGGTCCGGCGCTCGCGCCGGAGGTGACCGAACTCGTCGACCAGTACCCGCTGCGCGAGCTGGTCACCCGCGGCGAGCAACACGGCGTGTGGGTGGATCGGCCTCTGGCCCGGTTCAGTTCGTGGTACGAGCTGTTCCCCCGCTCGACCGGCGGCTGGGACAGTTCCGGGCACCCCGTGCACGGCACGTTCGCGACTGCCGCCAAGGCGCTGCCGCGTGTCTCGCGGATGGGCTTCGACATCGTCTACCTGCCACCCATCCACCCGATCGGCAAGGTGCACCGCAAGGGCCGCAACAACAGCGTCACCGCCGGTCCCTCCGACGTGGGATCGCCGTGGGCGATCGGCAGCGACGAGGGCGGCCATGACGCCGTGCACCCCGACCTCGGCACCATCGACGATTTCGACGAATTCGTCGCCGCCGCCCGCGGCGAGGGGCTGGAAGTGGCGCTGGACCTGGCGCTGCAGTGCGCGCCCGACCACCCGTGGGCGCGTGAGCACCCCGAGTGGTTCACGGTCCTTCCCGACGGCACCATCGCCTACGCGGAGAACCCGCCGAAGAAGTATCAGGACATCTACCCACTGAATTTCGACAACGACCCGGCCGGCCTCTACGAGGAGGTGCTGCGGGTGGTCCGGTACTGGGTTTCCCACGGGGTCAAAGTGTTCCGTGTCGACAACCCGCACACCAAACCGCCGAACTTCTGGGCCTGGCTGATCGGGGAGGTCAAGAACACCGACCCCGATGTGCTGTTCCTGGCCGAGGCGTTCACCCGCCCGGCGCGCCTGTTCGGGTTGGCCAAGCTGGGCTTCACCCAGTCCTACACGTATTTCACCTGGCGCACCGCCAAATGGGAGCTCACCGAGTTCGCCGAGTCGATCGCCGAGCACGCCGACTACAGCAGGCAGAGTCTGTGGACGAACACGCCCGACATCCTGCACGAGAGCCTGCAGCACGGCGGCCCCGGAATGTTCGCCATTCGCGCTGTCATGGCCGCGACGATGAGCCCGACCTGGGGCATGTACTCGGGCTACGAGCTGTTCGAGCACCGTGCGGTGCGTGAGGGCAGCGAGGAGTACCTGAACTCCGAGAAATACGAGCTGCGGCCGCGCGACTTCGACGCTGCGCTGGCTGACGGCGAGTCATTGGAGCCGTTCATCACCCGGCTCAACGAGATCCGCCGGGTGCATCCGGCTCTGCACCAGTTGCGCACCATCACGTTCCACCACATCGACAACGACGCGTTGCTGGCCTACAGCAAGTTCGACCCGGTCACCGGTGACCAGGTGCTCGTCGTGGTGACGCTGAACCCGTTCGGCCCCGAAGAAGGCACTTTGTGGTTGGACATGGCCGCGCTGGGAATGGAACAGCAGGACCGGTTCTGGGTGCGGGACGAGATCACCGGAGAGGAATACCAGTGGGGTCAGAGCAACTACGTGCGACTCGAGCCGGCCCGTGCCGTCGCGCACGTGCTCAACATGCCCCAGATTCCAGCCGACCAACGAATGACCCTTCTGCGTAGGGAGTGACCACATGACCAACGCGTCCAACCTGACCGACCAGATCGAGAGCCCGCATCTGCGGCCGCACACCGCCGACCTGAACCGGTTGCTGGCCGGTGAGCACCACGACCCGCACTCGGTGCTCGGCGCCCACGAATACGACGACCACACGGTGATCCGGGTGTACCGCCCGCACGCGGCGAAGGTGAACGCTCTGATCGGCGGTGCCCGCCATCCGCTGACCCACATCGAGGCCGGGCTGTTCGCCGTCGCGGTGCCGTTCACCGACCTCGTCGACTACCGCCTCGAGATCAGCTACTCCGAGGACGAGTCGGGGTTCGTCCACACAGTGGCCGACGCCTACCGGTTCCTGCCGACCCTGGGCGAAATCGACCTGCACCTGTTCGCCGAGGGTCGCCACGAGCGTCTCTGGGAGGCGCTGGGTGCACACCCCCGGAGCTTCACCACCCCCGACGGTGAGGTCACCGGTGTGTCGTTCGCCGTGTGGGCACCCAATGCCAAGGGCGTCAGCGTGATCGGCGACTTCAATCACTGGGGCAACGAGGCCCAGATGCGCGTGTTGGGCTCCACCGGCGTCTGGGAGCTGTTCTGGCCCGGCTTCCCCGAAGACGGGCTCTACAAGCTGCGTATCCATGGCGCCGACGGCGCGGTCACCGAGCGGGCCGACCCGATGGCCTTCGCCACCGAGGTGCCCCCGCAGACCGCGTCGCGGGTGTTCCAGAGCGACTACACCTGGGCCGACGAGGACTGGATGGCCCAGCGTGCCCTGCGCAATCCGGTGTTCGAGCCGATGAGCACGTATGAGGTGCACCTGGGTTCGTGGCGTCCGGGCCTGAGCTACACCGAGCTGGCCGAACAGCTGACGAAGTACGTCGTCGACCACGGGTTCACCCATGTCGAGATGCTGCCGGTGGCCGAGCACCCGTTCGGCGGTTCCTGGGGTTACCAGGTCACGTCCTACTATGCGCCGTCGTCCCGCTTCGGTTCGCCGGACGAGTTCCGCCACCTCGTCGACACATTGCACCAGGCCGGGATCGGCGTGCTCGTCGACTGGGTGCCGGCGCACTTCCCCAAGGACGCGTGGGCGCTGGGCCGCTTCGACGGCACGCCGCTCTACGAGCACGCCGACCCGCGCCGCGGCGAGCAACTCGACTGGGGTACCTATGTGTTCGACTTCGGCCGCACCGAGGTCCGCAACTTCCTGGTCGCCAACGCGCTGTACTGGCTGCAGGAGTTCCACGTCGACGGCCTGCGTGTGGACGCGGTGGCGTCGATGCTCTACCTGGACTACTCGCGTCCGGAAGGCGGCTGGACACCGAACCAGTACGGGGGGCGGGAGAACCTCGAGGCGGTCCAGTTCCTGCAGGAGATGAATGCGACCGTGCACAAGGTCAGCCCCGGCATCGTCACGATCGCCGAGGAGTCCACGTCCTGGCCGGGCGTGACCCGCCCGACGAACCTCGGCGGGCTGGGCTTCTCGATGAAGTGGAACATGGGCTGGATGAACGACACGCTGGAGTTCATCAAGCGTGACCCGATCTACCGGACCTACCACCATCACGAGATGACGTTCTCGATGCTCTATGCGTTCAGCGAGAACTATGTCCTGCCGATCAGCCACGACGAGGTGGTGCACGGAAAGGGCACGTTGTGGGGCCGCATGCCCGGCAACGACCACATGAAGGCGGCCGGGATCCGTGGTTTCCTGGCCTACCAGTGGGCGCATCCGGGCAAGCAGCTGCTGTTCATGGGGCAGGAATTCGGACAGCGCGCCGAATGGTCCGAGGAGCGTGGCGTGGACTGGTTCCAGCTCGACGAGCACGGGTTCTCCGACGGCATCCTGCGGCTGCTGACCGACGCCAACGAGATCTACCGCACCCGCCGGGCGCTGTGGTCCCGGGACACGCAGCCCGAGGGCTACTCCTGGATCGACGCGAACGACTCGGCCAACAACGTGCTGAGCTTCCTGCGCTTCGGCGACGACGGTTCGTCGATGGCGTGCGTGTTCAACTTCTCCGGCTCTGAGCACGCCCGCTACCGGCTGGGGCTGCCGCACGCCGGGAGGTGGCGCGAGGTGCTCAACACCGACTCGGACACCTATCACGGCTCCGGAATCGGGAACTACGGTGCCGTCGAGGCCAGCGACGAACCGTGGCACGGCCGGCCGGCTTCGGCGGTGATGACGCTGCCGCCGCTGTCGGCGTTGTGGTTCGAACCCGAGTCAGCCCCGTAGGAGACGCGCAGACTGGTCCGGCAGGTCGCGCTTTCTGCGGTTCAGTACAGCGCGCTAGCCAGGTTGCGCCTCCCGGCGATCACCGCGGGGTCGGCGGGATCGAACAGATCGAACAGTTCGATCAGCCGGGTGCGCACCGCGGTTCGGTCGTCTCCCGTCGTGCGCTTGACCAGACCGGTCAGCCGGGCGAACGCTGCCTCGACGTGCTGTTCGAGGATCTCGACGTCGGCGGCGGCGAACGCCGCGTCGATGTCCTCGGGGGCCGCGTCGGCCACGGCGACGGCGTCGCGCCGATGGGCGGTGGCGCGCTGCAGGAAGGCGATCTGGCGGACCGCGCCCTTGGCTTCGGCATGGTTCGGGTTGGCGTCCAGGATCTTCTGATACGCGCTTCGGGCGGCATCGAAGTCGCCGCTGTCGAGGAACGTCCGCGCCTGTTCGACCTCGGGGTCGACCTGTTCGGGGGCCTCGGCGTCACCGGTGCCGCTGAGCTTGCCCGCGGTGGCCTCGAGCAGTGAATCGACCCAGCGGCGCAGCTGCTCGGGCGGTTGCATCCCCTGGAAGCTGGACAGCGGCTGTCCGGCGGCCAGCGCCACGACGGTCGGGATCGCCTGCACGCCGAACATCTGGGCGACCCGGGGCACCGTGTCGACATTGACGGTCGTCATCGCCCACTTCGGCCCGTCCTGAGCGGACAGGCCGGCCAGCACGTCGCCGAGCTGGACACTGGCGTCGCTACGCGGGGACCACAGCACCACGACGACCGGGACCTCGTTGGAGCGGACCAGCACCTCGGCTTCCAGGTTGGCCTCGGTGATCTCCACTCCGCCGGGGCCCGCGGGCGGACCGGATGAGGCGCCCTCGGTCGTCGCCGCCCGCTGTTTGAGTGCCGACAGATCCACTGCGCCCGCCATGGCAGGCGAGATTCGGGGTCCAGGACGAGTCACGGGTTCAAGTGTGTCACGTCGTTTCGGGGACCGTCCGACCCGGCTGCGCGACACCCGCCGCCGCCGTCGGAGCTCCGATCCGACCGGTCCGATCAGCCCATATGAGGAAGATCACACTGCCCAATGGCACGATGCTGCCCAGCAACGCCAGCAACCATGTCACCGCGGTCCAGCGGTGCGAGATCCCGACGACCGCGGCGGCCACCAGGAACGCCACGAAGACACCCCCGTGGACGGGCCCGAACACCTTCACCCCGATCTCCGTCTGCGGTGAGCCGAGGTATTTGAAGTACATCCCGATCAGCAGGCCGATCCAGCTGGCCGCCTCCGCCAACGCGATCAACCGGAACCACCCCGCCGCACTGCGGATGTCGTAAGCGCTTGATTGGTTCGCCATGGCCGCCATTGTGCCCGACGCCGCCGCCAGCTACTACATTGCGTCGTTGGCCATGCGCCCTGTTCAGGGCCTGCGGAGCACCAGCGCGTCGCCCTGGCCGCCGGCGCCGCACAGCGCGGCGACGGCATAGCCGGAGCCCTTCCGCGCCAGCTCCAGCGCGGCGTGCAGCGTGATCCGTGCTCCCGACATCCCGATCGGATGCCCGATCGCGATGGCTCCACCGTCGGTGTTGACCTTCGCCTCGACCGTGGCCTCGTCGAGGCCCAATTCCTTGGTCGAGGCCAGCGCGACCGCGGCGAACGCCTCGTTGATCTCGATGACGTCGAGATCGTCGACCGAGATGCCTTCCTTGGCGATCGCCTTCTTGATCGCGTTGGCGGGCTGGCTCTGCAGCGTGGAATCTGGACCAGCGACGACCCCGTGGGCGCCGATCTCGCACAGCCACTGCAGGCCCATCTCCTCGGCCTTGGCCTTGTTCATCACCACGACCGCACAGGCGCCGTCGGAGATCTGGGATGCCGAGCCCGCGGTGATGGTGCCGTCCTTGCGGAACGCCGGGCGCAGGCCGGACAGCGATTCCGCGGTGGTGTCGGCGCGAACCCCCTCGTCCTCGGTGAACTCCACCGGGTCGCCCTTGCGCTGCGGGATCTTCACCGGCACCACCTCATCGGCGAACACCCCGTCCTTCCACGCGCGGGCGGCCTTCTGGTGCGACGAGGCGGCGAACTCGTCCTGCTGGGCACGGGTGAACCGGTCGGTGTCGTTGCGTTGTTCGGTCAGCGCGCCCATCGGCTGATCGGTGAAGACGTCGTGCAGACCGTCGTAGGCCATGTGGTCCAGCGCGGTCACATCGCCGTACTTGTAGCCGGAGCGGCTGTTCATCAACAGGTGTGGGGCCTGGGTCATGGACTCCTGACCGCCGGCGACCACGACGTCGAACTCACCCGCGCGGATCAGCTGATCGGCCAGTGCGATCGCGTCGATGCCCGACAGACACATCTTGTTGATCGTCAGCGAGGCCACATCCCAGCCGATGCCGGCGGCCACCGCGGCCTGGCGCGCGGGCATCTGCCCGGCGCCGGCGGTCAACACCTGGCCCATGATCACGTACTCCACCGCCGAGGCGGGAACCTGCGCTTTGTCCAACGCCCCGGCGATGGCCACCGCACCCAGGTCGCTGCCGGAGAAGTCCTTCAGTGACCCCATCAGCTTGCCTACCGGCGTCCGGGCTCCAGCAACGATCACCGACGTCGTCATGACTACCTCCAACTGCGTTTCACGGACCGCCTGACAGGCTATCCACTGCACCCGAGCTATTCGAAACCGATCTGATTAGGTTACCTTTGCGTTATGACCGCCGAGCAGACTGACGCCCGTCCTGTGCTGGCCACCGCGCTGGTCACCGCCATCGATCACGTCGGCATCGCCGTGCCTGACCTGGACGTGGCCATCAAGTGGTATCACGATCATCTGGGCATGATCGTGCTGCACGAAGAGATCAACGAGGAGCAGGGCGTCCGCGAGGCGATGCTGTCCGTACGCGGCGCTCCGATGGGCAGCGCGCAGGTGCAGCTGATGTCGCCGATCGACGAGTCCTCGACGATCGCGAAGTTCATCGACAAGCGCGGGCCGGGTCTGCAGCAGCTGGCCTACCGGGTCAGCGACATCGATGCGCTCACCGAGAGATTGCGCGAGCAGGGTGTGCGGCTGCTGTACGACGCACCGCGTCGCGGCACCGCGAATTCCCGCATCAACTTCGTCCATCCCAAGGATGCCGGCGGGGTGCTGATCGAACTGGTCGAACCCGCCGCCGACGATCACTGAGTCCACCGAGGACTCGCGCCCCGACCTGTCAACACCGAGGTCTCACGACCACTTCCTGGTCGGACCGCGGGTGGCGCGGTTGGCCCAACACGACGTGTGCCAGTGCCGACGGTCCTCGACGCCGGCCGCGTCCGTCGCCGGCCACACCACGACGTGCGCGGTGGCCGGCCTGATCTCGTGGTCACAGCCCGGACACCGGTAGACCTTCACCGCACGCGCCGCAGCGACCGAGCGCACCTCGTAGTCGTGGCCGTCGGCGCCCGGTTCGACACGACGCGACGACGGGAACCGAACCTGCCCGGGGGTTGGCTGTCCGCCACCGCGCCTCGTACCGCCCGCCCGCCGTCGCCGGGCCATCAGAACAACCGGTACTCGTCGCTGTCCATGCCGCGCATCTGGTCGTAGTCCAGCGTCAGGCAACGAATTCCGCGGTCCGTGGCCAGCGTGCGTGCCTGCGGCTTGATCTGCTGGGCCGCGAACACCCCGGCCACCGGCGCCAGCACGGTGTCGCGGTTGAGCAGCTCGAGATAGCGGGTCAGTTGTTCGACGCCGTCGATCTCACCGCGGCGCTTGATCTCCACCGCCACCGACCGGCCCTGCTCGTCGCGGCACAGCAGGTCCACCGGTCCGATCGGGGTCATGTACTCGCGGCGCACCAGCGTGTACCCGGCGCCGAGAAGTTCGACGTGTTCGGCCAGCAGCGCCTGCAGATGCGCCTCCACCCCGTCCTTGACCAGCCCCGGGTCGACCCCGAGCTCGTGGCTGGAATCGTGCTCGATCTCTTCGACGGTGATGCGCAACTGTTCGCCGGCCTTGTTCTCCACGACCCAGACCGGCGATTCACCGTCAGGATCCTCGACCACCCAGCAGGGTGGGCTCATCCAGTTCAAGGGCTTGTAGGCGCGGTCGTCGGCATGCACGCTCACCGACCCGTCGGCTTTGAACAGCAGCAGGCGCCGCGCCGAGGGCAGGTGCGCGGTGAGCCGGCCGACGTAGTCCACGGTGCACAGGGCGATCACGAGACGCACCGATCCACCTTAAACGCCACGGGTGGTGGTTAGGCTGACGCCACCATGACGGGCAACAAGACAGCGGCGCAGCGTCTCGGCCGCGTGTTGGAACGTGTGACCAACCAGAGCCCGCGAGTGGGGTCGACCCCCGAGTACGGGTCGTGGATTCTGGGCCGGGTCTCGGAGAGCCAGCGCCGGCGACGGGTGCGGATCCAAATCATCCTGACCACCTTCGTGGTCGTGGCGAATCTGATCGGGATGGGTGTCGCCACGCTGGTGATCACCGTGGCGTTCCCGATCCCCAACGTGTTCGCCCCCGATGTCGCCTGGATCTCGTTCATCGTCGTGCCGGTGTACCTGGCGACCGCGTTGGTGGTCGGGGTGTTCTGGGCCACCCGCCGGGTGATGAACAACGTGCGCTGGGCGGTCGAGGAACGCACCCCCACCGCCGAGGACCAGTACAACACCTTCCTGGCCCCGTGGCGGCTGACCCGTGTGCTGCTGGTCCTGTGGGGCCTCGGCACCGTGGTGCTCACCGCGCTGTACGGCTGGCACGACACCGACTACATCCCCAAATGGCTTCTGGGAGTCAGCTTTCCGGGCATCGTCGTCTCGGCCAGCTGTTACCTTTTCACCGAGTTCGCGTTGCGTCCCGTGGCCGCCCAGGCGCTCGAGGCGGGCCGCCCTCCCCGGCGGTTTGCCGAAGGGCTGATGGGCCGCACGATGCTGGTCTGGGCGCTGGGCTCCGGCGTGCCGGTGCTCGGCATCTTCCTGGCAGCGCTGATCACGCTCATCCAACGCAATCTGACGCCGACGCAGTTCACCGTCGCGGTGATGATCCTCGCCGCGTTCGCGCTCGTGTTCGGCGCGATCCTGATGTGGATCCTGGCCTGGTTGACGGTCACACCCGTCCGAGTGGTCCGATCGGGGATGAACCAGGTCGAGCGTGGTGATCTGGAGACCAACGTCGTCGTCTTCGACGGCACCGAACTCGGCCAGCTGCAGCGGGGTTTCAACTCGATGGCGGCCGGCCTACGAGAGCGCGAACGGGTTCGCGACCTGTTCGGTCGACACGTCGGCCGCGAGGTCGCCGCACTGGCGGAGAAGGAGCGACCCGAACTGGGCGGTGAGGACCGCTACGCGGCAGTCGTTTTCGTCGACATCATCGGCTCGACGAAGCTGGTGACCAGTCGGCCCGCCGGCGAGGTCGTCGAATTGCTGAACAGGTTCTTCGCGGTGATCGTCGAGGAAGTGGATCGCCACCACGGGCTGGTCAACAAGTTCGAGGGCGACGCGGTGCTCGCCGTGTTCGGCGCTCCGGTGTCGCTGGAGCATCCCGAGGACGAATCACTGGCCGCAGCCAGACAGATCAGCCGCAGATTGCGTGAGGAAGTCCCGGAGTGCGAGGCCGGGATCGGCGTCGCGGCCGGCACGGTGCTGGCCGGCAACGTCGGCGCCCAGGAACGTTTCGAATACACCGTGATCGGCGAGCCGGTCAACGAAGCGGCCCGGCTGTGCGAACTGGCCAAGGACTACCCGCAGCGGCTGGTCGCCTCCGCCGAGACAGTCGCCAACGCGACCGAAGCAGAACGCTCGCGCTGGTGTGAGGGCGAGACGGTGACGCTGCGTGGCTACCGCGAGCCGACCGAGCTGGCCGTCCCGGCCGAACCGTGACAGGCGCGCCGGCCCGACACTTCTCATGTCGCAGCGGGAAACCCGCCGATGTCGGGATCGGTGATGGACACCTGCAGCGCGACCACCGAGCATAGGAGGCCGGGCCAGAGAGGCGGTTTGACACATGACGATCACTGCGGCCGAGCGGGCGGACCTGCGTGCCGCGGTCAATGAGCTGCTGGCCCAACGGTGCACCGAAGACGACGTGCGGCGGGTCATCGCCACCGGCGACGGATTCGACCGCGACCTCTGGGCCCAGTTGGCGGACCAGGGCGTGCCGGGCATGCTCGTGGCCGATCGGTACGGGGGAATGGGGTTCGGCGCGCTCGAACTGGAGGCGGTCGCCGAGGAAACCGGGAAGGCGCTACTGCCTGCCCCGTTCATCTCCAGCGCCGTGCTCACCGTGACGCTGCTCGCCGCGGCCGGCTCCGAGGACGACCGTCAGCGGCTGCTGCCCGCGCTCGCCGACGGCACCGCCATCGGGACGGTCGCCGTGACCGGAGAGTCCGGTTCCTGGGTCCCCGCCGGAATCGGGGTGCGTGCCGACGCCGACGGCACGCTCACCGGCAGCGCGCACTACGTGACCTGGGGGCAGATCGCCGACGTGATACTCGTCGTCGCGCGCACCGCCGAGGGCATCGGGGTGTTCGAGGTGGCCCCGGAGGCCGCTGGGTTCCACCGCACCGCGGCAACAGTTTTCGACCCCACCACACCTGTGTCGACCTTCACGTTCTCCGCGACACCTGCGCGCCGGATCGGCACCGCCGGATGGGAGGCCGTGCAGACAGCGCTGGACCACGCCGTCCTCGCCGCCGCTGCCGAGCAGGTCGGCGGTGTTCGGCGGATCTTCGACATGACCGTCGAGTACCTGAAGACCCGAATCCAGTTCGGCCGCCCGATCGGCAGTTTCCAGGCGCTCAAACACATGGCCGCCGATCTGCTCCTGGAGGTCGAGTCGGCGACCTCGGCCGCACAGCATGCGGCCCGCGCCGTGTCCACGGACATCCGGACAGCCGAGGGCCCCATAGCGCTGGCCGGGTTCGTCTGCGCGGAGGCGTACGACAACGTCGCGATGCAGGCCATCCAGATGCACGGCGGGATCGGCTTCACCTGGGAGCACCCCGCCCATCTGTTCCTGCGCCGGGCGAGGACCGGACTGCAGCTGTTCGGCGGTCCCCGCCTGCACCGCGAGCGCTACCTCATCTCGAAAGGTGCCTGACGTGTCCGACGCTTCCCTGCCCGCGCTACCCACCGCCGACCAGTTGCGCTCTGAAGTCCGGAACTGGTTACGCGACCACTGGACTTCGCTGCCCCGCAGCGTCGACCCGTGGACGTCCTCCCCCGAACGGATCGCCTGGCTGGAAAAGGTGCTCGACGCCGGATTCGCCGTACCGACCTACCCTTCCGACTGGTTCGGCCGCGGCTACCCCGCCGACTTGGCCAACGTCATCGCGCAGGAGTTCGCCGCCGCCAAGGCGCCGGGTTCGCGCCAGGACAAGTACAACATCGCCGCCAACACGACGTTCGCTCTCGGCACCGCCGCGCTCAAGGACGACCTGCTGCGCGACTTCCTCGTCGAGCGGTCGCGCACCTGTCTGCTCTACTCCGAGCCCGGCGCGGGTTCGGACCTGGCCGCTGTGCGAACAACCGCGGTGCGGCACGCCGACCACTGGGTCGTCAACGGCCAGAAGGTGTGGACATCGGGCGCGCAGACCGCCGACTACGCGCTGCTGCTGGCCCGCACCGACTGGGATGTGCCCAAACACAAGGGCTTGAGCCTGTTCATCCTGCCGATGAAACAGGCCGGCATCGAGGTGCGGCCGCTGGTGCAGATCACCGGTGAAGCACATTTCAACGAAGTGTTCCTCAGCGACGCCATCGTGCCCGACGCCTATCTGCTCGGCGGGGAGGGCAACGGCTGGCGTGCGCTGCAGACCGCGCTGGCATACGAGCGCTCCATCATGGGCGACACCGGGCGGGGATCCCGAAACAGCCAGGCCGACAGTCTGCTCGAACTCGCCCGCGAACAGGGCAAGCTCGACGACCCGGTGATGCGCCATCAGCTCGCCTCGGTCCTGGCCATGCGCGAACTGAACAAGCTCACCAACGCCCGCGCCAAAGCCGCTGCCACCCAGGGCACGTCGAGTTCGCTGATGTCACTGGGCAAGCTCGCCATGTCGAAGATCCTGCACACCGAAGCCGCGGTGAAGACTCAGCTGATCGGCGCCCGGGCACTGCTGGCCGGTCCGGAGAACCCGGTGGCCGACGACGTCAACTTCCTGACCCTCAACGCGTTCTTCACCTCCATCGGCGGGGGTACCGACCAGATCCAGCGAAACATCATCGGTGAGCGTGTGCTCGGGCTGCCCAGGGAACCGGAGGTCGACCGCGACATCCCGTTCCGTCAGGCACGCCGGAGTTGAGTGTGATGCAAGCGGCCGCCGCACGCGGCGCCTACGACCCGCCCCTGGCGGGTGTCCGGATCCTCGATGCCTGTTCGGGTCCGATGACGGCCGTCGGTCGTCTGCTCGCCGATCTGGGCGCCGAGGTCACTGTCGTGCGGTTGCGCGGTGTCACCGCCGACGAACCGGTCGGGCCGCACGTCGATTCGGTGCCCGTGGCCACGGCGATCAACCGGCACGGCATGGCCGGCGTCGAGATCGACCCCTCGACCTCGACCGGCGCGGTGCAGTTCACCGATCTGCTGGCCGGCGCCGACATCTTCATCGAGAACACCCGGCCCGGGTCCCCGGCCGAGGCGATGCTGTCGGTTCGCGACATCCGGTCCCGGTATCCCGGTCTGGTGATCCTGTCGATCAGCGATTTCGGCCGGGACACCGACCAGCGAGCCTGGCAGGCCACCGGACCCGTGCTGCACGCCCTGACCAGCGAGCTGTCCCGCTCGGGCATCCCCGGCCGAGAGCCCTTGATTCCGCCCGCCGACCTGCCCTACCAGGTGGCCGCCGCGCAAGCCGCGGTCACGACGCTCAGCGTGTTCGCAGACCGGCTGCGCAGCGGGGAGGGGGATCTCATCGACTTCTCGGTGCTCGACGGCGCGATGCAGGCCCTCGACCCGCCGTTCGGCACCGCGGGAAGTGCGTCGGCGGGCGTGGCGATCACCAGCCAGCTCCGTGACTGGAACGCCGAACGACAGCGCTACCCCATCGTCGCCTGCCAGGACGGCCACGTCCGCATCTGCATCCTGTCGAAACGGCAGTGGCGCGGCATGTTCTCGCTGATGGGCAGCCCCGAGGAGTTCGCCGATCCCTCGTTCGACAAGTTGGGCAAGCGATTCCACTCGCCGCAGCTGCTCGAGGCCATCGAGCGGTTCTGCGCCGACAAGACCCGCGCCGAGCTGGAAGCGCGCGGGCAGGCCCACGGCGTCCCCACCGCTGCGGTGCTGACGCTGTCCGAAGCGCTCAACGCCGAGCATTTCCGCGCCCGCGGCTTCTTCGTCCACGCCGAGCTCGCGCCCGGTGTGAGGGCACCCGTTCCGGCGGGGGTCGGCGAGATCGACGGGCACCGCGCGAGTGCCGTGAACGTCGGGCCGTCGCGCCACGGTGTGACTGAACGCCTCACCGCAGCGCCGATACTGGCGGGTCGGCCACGGCGCGGCGAGGGACGCCCGCTGGAGGGGGTCCGCGTCCTCGACCTGGGGGTCATCGTGGTCGGCGCCGACACCGGCCGGTTGTTCGGGGACCTGGGTGCCGACGTGGTCAAGATCGAGCACTCCTCGCACCCCGACGGTCTGCGCGTCGGCCGGCTGAACTCGATGACCCAGCCGTACGCCGCAGGCCACCGCAACAAACGGTCGATCGGCATCGACCTGTCCGATCCCGAGGGCCGGGAGCTGGCCCACCGGCTCGCACGCACCTGCGACGTGGTCCTGACCAACTTCAAGCCCGGGGTTGCCGAAGCGCTCGGCATGGACCACGCGACACTGCACGCGATCAACCCGGGGCTGGTGGTGGTCGACAGCTCGGCGTTCGGCCCCACAGGTCCGTGGGCCAAGCGCCTGGGCTACGGACCGTTGGTGCGTGCCGCGGCGGGATTCACCAACCTCTGGGTGTATCCCGGTGAGCCGGAGACGTTCTGTGACACCGTGACGGTCTACCCCGACCACGTCTCGGCGCGCATCGGGGCACTGTCCGCGATCGCGCTGCTGCTGCGTCGGGAACGCACCGGCACCGGTGGCGCCGCGAGCATCTCGCAGGCCGAGGTCATGCTCAGCCATCTGGCTGCCGACATCGCCGCCGACGCGTTGCACCGTGCCGGCCACACCCGCACCGAGCCGGGCCGCCGTGGCCCGTGGGGTCTGTTTCCCGCGCAGGGCGACGACCAGTGGATCGCCGTCACCGTGCGCGACGACTCGGATCTGTGCGCGCTGCGCGAGGTGATCGGGTTCACCGGGGACGACGACTCGATCGAGGAGGCGCTGCGCGCCTGGACCGCGCAGCGCTGCCGGATGGCGGCCATGGACCGGCTGCAGGCCGCCGGCGTGCCGGCAGGGGCCGTTCTGCGCCCACCGGAAGTGCCCGAGTGGGATCACTACGTCCAGCGACGCGCGTTCCGCGAGGAACTGCACCCGCACGCCGAAGCACCGTTCACGCTGGAGAACGTGCAGATCCACTCCGACCACGTGGCCGATCCGCCGCTGGGACAGGCCCCGCTGCTCGGTGAGCACACCGCCGAGATCGCCGCCGAGCTCCTCGGTCTCGACGACAGGCGCATCGCCGAGCTACACGCCCGGGGCGTGCTGGAGACGGCGCAACCCGCCCGCCCCGACGTGACGCCGACCGCTGGGCAGCGGTGATCTCGTAGCATTTCCGTACAGGCGCCGGTGGCCCCGGCCACCGGCGTTCGAGATGCGGCAGGAATGGACATCGACTTCACCAGGCTCAGATATTTCGTCGCTGTCGCCGAGGAACTCCACTTCAAGCGGGCTGCCGAGAAGTTGATGATCACGCCGCCCCCGCTGAGCAAGCAGATCAAACTCCTCGAAAAGGAGCTCGGCGGCCCGCTGTTCGAACGCGGCTACCACGAGGTCCGTCTCACCCCGCTGGGCCAACGACTGCTGGGACCGGCGCGCGACGTGCTGGCGCAGGTCGAGGAGTTCAAGGCGGTCGCGGCGCAGGGCCGCCCGGGGCCGGCGCCGGTCCGGGTCAGCGCCACTGCCTACGCACCGTCGGATCTGCTCGCCGAGCTCGAGGCGGCCGTCACCGACTTGGCGCCGGTGGAGTTCACGGTGCCCGGATCGGCGGCCGAGGTCACCGCGAAGCTCATCGCCGGGCACGCCGAGTTGGGTCTGATCCATCTCCCCGCCCCCGACCCGCGGCTGCGCCACCGGGTGGTCGCCCGATATCAGGGCGCCATCGCGGTGCGCTTCGACGACCCGCTGGCGCAACGAGAGGCGGTCTCGATCGAGGAGCTGCGCGAACGTGAGGTGGCGATCGACTTCGCCCGGCCCAACCCGGTGGTGCTGGCGGGGTTGACCCGCGGGCTCAACCGCAGGGGGGTGCACCGCATCGTGCGCACCACCAACCAGCGTGGCGGCGAGGTCGAGATGGCGAGCCAGGTGTTCAACCGGCATCTGGTGGCGGTGGTCAGCTACGCGCCGGATTCGTTCATCGGCAAGATCTTCTCTCCGCCGGAGTTCAGACTGATCCCGGTGGATGAAAGCACCTGGGCGCCTGCCGAAATCGCGCTGGCGTGGGCGCCGGAACGGGTAGCGGCACGGCTGGCCGAACTCGAATCGATGGTCGATCAGATCGCCCGCCGGTTGCAACCGGTGCGTCGAGGAACCTGAATTCATCTGCCGCGTCGTGCAGTGTCCAACCACAGACGCGCGGCGTCGACAGCGTCGGCCACGGACACGAAGCGACTGGCGTCGAGTTCGGAGTCGGCGCGGATCACCGATCGGTCGGGGTCGACGACGAACCCGGCCTTGCCGTCTGAGCGCAGCTCTTCGGCCATCCCGGAGAGCAGAGCGCGGGCGGCGTCGTCGATGTCGTCGATCCGGGAGACGTCGAGGATGACGACCTCAAACGCGTCGCGTTCGCGGTCGGCGACTCGTATGACCTGTTCTGCGCCGCTGAACAGCAGATCGCCGTGTGCCTCGTAGACCCGGATACCGGGCTCTGGGTCGTACACCGCGCGCAGCGTGGCCCGCGAGTCCCTCGCCACCGTCAGGAAATGCAGCCCGAGCTGTTCGGACAGGCTGCGACACACCCGCACGCCGCGCACGCTGTTGCCTTTGGCATCCAGGCGCGGCGAGTACACGCCGATACCGAGTTGTCCGGGCAATACTGCGACGATTCCCCCGCCGACGCCGCTCTTGGCCGGCATACCGACGGCACTGACCCAGTCACCGGCCCCGTCATACATCCCGCAGGTGACCATGACGGCCAGGGTGCGTTTGACCACCGCCGCATCGCTGACCCGGCGGCCGGTCTGCGGATTGACCCCGCCGCGCGCCAGGGTGGCGCCCATCTTGGCCAGATCGGTGGCGGTGACGCGCAGCGAGCACTGGCGGTAGTACACGTCGAGCACCGCGTCGGGGTCGTCGTCGAGCACTCCGAAGCTCTGCAGCATGTAGCCGATGGCCCGGTTGCGGCTGCCGGTGGCCTTTTCCGACGCGTAGACCTGCTCGTCCAGCTCGAGCTGCCGGCCGGCGAATGCCGAATACCAGTCGCGCAGCAGCGCGAAGCGCTCTTCGGGTGAGGATGCCGGGATCAGCGAGACGGCGGCGATCGCGCCGGCGTTGATCATCGGGTTCTTCGGCGTCTTGGACTCAGGGTCGACGCTGATCTCGTTGAATGGCTCCCCGGACGGCTCGACGCCGATCGAGGCGTCGACGACCTCGGGGCCGACCATCTCGAGCGCGAGTGCATAGGTGAACGGCTTGGAGATCGACTGGATGGTGAACTGCACCGCTGCATCGCCGGTTTCGTAGATGAACCCGTCCGACGACGACAGCGCCAGGCCGAATCCGTCCGGATCGACATCGGCCAGTTCGGGGATGTAGTCGGCCAGCTGTCCGTCGTCACAGCCCGCGTGCTCGCGCCAGATGCGGTCGAGGTAGCGCTGCACCAGTCCCGCCACAGCTTGCAGTGTAGGTCGCCGCGTTGGACACCCGAGGCGGAGCCGAGCAGACATCACCCGAGGCGGAGCCGAGCAGACATCACCCAGGCGGAGCCGAGCAGACAGCACCCGAGGCGGAGCCGAGCAGTCCTGTCCAGGGCTTTCGACACAGAAAATTGAGGAACTCTTGACTCGTCCGTGCCGGAAATCATGCCCCCGGGCGTATTAGACTCGGCGTCGTTCCAGGGAGTTTCAGACCAGGAGGTTCCCCATGCGCGTTGCCGCTCGCTGGTGGGCTCGCCTCGCCGCGATTGCCGCCATCGCCGCGCTGACCGGCGGTTGCGCTCAAGACGTCGCCTCTCCGTCCGAGGATGCCCTGGGTCCGGATGCGGTGCGGATCGGCGCGTTCCGGACGACCATGCCGGCCTGGAACACCACGTTGGACGACTTCGCCGGCCAGCCAGGCTGGCCCGGAGCGCAGGGTGTCTACGGCGCCTTCGGCACCATCGAGGACGTCCTGCAGCATGGCGAAGACGTCGACGTCCTCCATATCTCCGACGCCTGGAACATGACGGAACTCGTCCGGGACGAGTTCGTGCCCGCCGATTGGAACAACGGCCGAACCGGAGGCGTACCGGTCGTGTCGATCGTGACGATGGTGGTGCGCGCCGGCAACCCCCGCAACATCCACGACTGGGCGGACCTGATGCAGCCCGGATTGGAGGTCGTGACGCCCAACCCGGCCACCGAGGGGTCCGGACGGCTGGCTCTGCTGGCAGCGTATGCAGCCGGGAGCAACGGTGGCGCCGACCCCGAAGCGGGGCGAAACTACGTGCGGCGGCTGATCCTGGAGCACATCGCCCTGGGACCGACCTCGGTGTGGGAGGCCCGCGAGAACTTCCTCGAAGGGCGCGGCGATGTCCTGCTCCTGTCCGAAGCCGCCGCGAGGACACTCCAGCGGGACGGATACCCCGTGCAGACCGTGGTGCCTCGTCAGACATTGCGCATGGACTTCCCGGTCGCGCTGACCTACGCCGGACTCGAGAAGCCGACCGCACGAGCACTCGTGGCGTACATGTATTCGGCTCGCGGACAGCAGGTCTGGGCCGACAACGGCTTCCGCCCCACCACCAAGGTCGCCGGTGTGGCCGACCCGCGCTTTCCCGAACCGGACCGGGTGTGGACCGTCGAGGATCTGGGCGGATGGGATGTTGTGGGTCCGAGATTCTTCCACCCGGAGAACGGCGTCTACTCCAAATTGTTTCGCACCGCCACCGGCACCTGACGCCGCTGCCCCGCCACGGTGGGCCAACCGACACGGTTTCGCCGGCGGTGTCGCGGGTAGCCGCCCGGAATGGCTGAAACCAAGAAACTCGCGCTTGTGACCGGCGCGTCCAGCGGCATCGGATTCGAGCTGGCCAAGCGCTTCGCCGACGACGGCTACGACCTGGTCATCGCCGCCGAGGACGACGGGATCACCACGGCGGCAGGCAAGCTTTCGCACAACGGTGCCCACGTGCGGCCGGTGAAGGTCGATCTGCGCAGCCCCGAGGGCGTCACGGAACTCTATGAGCGGGCGACCGAGGGGCGCCACGCCCTCGATGCGGCGGCGATCAACGCCGGCGTCGGCACCAGCGGAAAGTTTGTCGACAGCGATCTCGAGCACGATCTGTCGGTGATCGACCTGAATGTGCGCTCGACCACCCACCTGACCAAACTGGTGCTTCGCGACATGGTCGAGCGGGGCAGCGGAAAGGTCCTGCTCACGTCGTCGGTCGCGTCGATGATGCCGGGCTCCTATCAGAACGTGTACAACGCCACGAAGTCCTACGTGCAGTCCCTGGCCGAGGCGATCCACGACGAACTGCACGGCAGCGATGTCACGGTGACCGCGCTGATGCCCGGTCCCACCGGGACGAACTTCTTCCACCGCGCCGGCCTGGACAACACCCCGGTGGGGAAAGCACCCAAGGACGACCCGGCGCGGGTCGCCGACGAGGGTTATCGGGCGATGCGGCGCGGCGATCAGAAGGTGATGGCCGGCTCGCTGGTGAGCAAGGCGATGGGTACGCTGAACCGGGTCCTACCCGACCGCGTGAAGGCGCTCGGAAGCCGGGTGATCTCGGTGCCGCTGAACCGGTCCTGACGCCGGGCCGAGGCTACCCAGAGCCCTGACATCGCAGGACAGCTCCATGTCGTTTTTCCGCTAGTGCTCGCGGCGCCGTCGTGCCATTGTCGGTGACATGCACACCGACTTCGACCGCTGCTACCGGGCCGTGCAGGCCAAGGACGCGCGGTTCGACGGGTGGTTCGTCATCGCGGTGCTCTCTACCGGAATCTACTGCCGCCCCAGCTGTCCGGTGCGGCCGCCGCTGGCCCGCAACATGCGCTTCTACCCCACGGCGGCGGCTGCGCAGCGGGGCGGCTTCCGCGCGTGCAAGAGGTGCCGACCCGACGCCTCGCCCGGATCTCCGGAGTGGAATGTGCGTGGCGATGTCGTCGCGCGGACCATGCGGTTGATCGCCGACGGCGTCGTCGACCGCGAAGGTGTCGCCGGACTGGCCGCCCGGCTCGGATACACCGCACGCCAGCTCGAGCGCCTCACGCAGGCCGAGCTGGGAGCCACTCCGCTCGCGCTGGCCCGAGCGCAACGCACGCAGATCGCACGGGTTCTCATCGAGACGACCGAGATGCCCATCAGCGATGTGGCATTCGCGGCCGGCTTCTCCAGCATCCGCCAATTCAATGACACGGTGCGCACGGTGTGCGACATGTCCCCGACCATGCTGCGTCGGCGCGCCCGCGCCCGCGACGGTGGCGACACCCTCGCAGGCGCCGGAGCAATGTCGCTGCGGCTGCCGGTGCGGACACCGTTCGCCTACGAAGGGTTGTTCGGGCATCTGGCCGCCACCGCGGTGCCCGGGGTCGAAGAGGTCCGGGACGGCACCTATCGCCGGACGATGCGGCTTCCGCACGGAAGCGCTGTCGTTGGCCTCACCCCTCACCTGGATCACGTGCGGTGCCGGCTGGTCGTCGACGAGTTTCGCGACGTGTCGGCCGCCATCGCCCGCTGCCGGCGGCTGCTCGACCTCGACGCCGATCCGGAGGCGGTCGTCGAAGCCCTCGGCGCCGACGATCACCTGGCGCCTCTTGTGACCAAGGCGCCCGGGCAGCGCATCCCGCGCACTGTCGACGAGCACGAACTCGCCGTGCGGGTGGTGCTCGGCCAGCAAGTGTCCACCGCCGCCGCACGCACCCACGCCGCGAGACTCGTCACCGCGTATGGCGACTCGATCAGCGACCCGGGCGGCGGACTGACGCACCTGTTCCCCTCAGTGGCCCAGCTTTCCGACATCGACACTCGCCACCTGGCGTTCCCAGCCTCGCGGCAGCGCACTCTGACAGGGTTGACCGCCGCGTTGAGCACCGCAGAGGTGGTGCTCGACTCGGGATGCGACTGGCAGGCCGCGCGGCAGCAGCTGTTGGCCCTGCCCGGCGTCGGCCCGTGGACCTCAGAGATGATCGCCATGCGGGGACTGGGCGACCCGGACGCTTTCCCGGCCACCGATCTGGGCGTGGCCGCCGCCGCTGGGCACATTGGCCTACCGTCGGCGCCCAAACCGCTGAGCGAACACGCCAGGGCCTGGCGCCCCTGGCGATCCTATGCGACACAACATCTTTGGACAGCCCTCGATCATGCGGTCAATCAGTGGCCGCCGAAGGAGAAACGATGAGCGACGACGTGCGGTATCGAACCATGGACAGCCCGGTCGGGACGCTGACGCTGGCAGGACGCGACGGCCGTCTGCGTCACTTGCGGATGACCGATCAGACCTACGAACCGGACCGGTCGAACTGGCTGCGCGACGACGAGGCCTTCGGCGACGCGGTGGCACAACTCGAGGAGTACTTCCGCGGCGAACGACAGGACTTCGACCTCGGCCTGGACCTGGTCGGTACGGCATTTCAACGCCGGGTCTGGGAGGCGCTGTTGACCATTCCCTACGGTGAAACCCGTTCCTACGGAGAGATCGCCCGGCAGATCGAGGCGCCCGGGGCGTTCCGTGCGGTCGGCTTGGCCAACGGGCACAACCCGATCGGCATCATCGTGCCCTGCCACCGGGTCATCGGGGCCAACGGCAGCCTCACCGGGTACGGCGGAGGCATGGAGCGGAAGAAGACGTTGCTCGGCCTGGAGCGCCGTCACGCCTCGGCGCTGCCTACGTTGTTCGACTGAACACCGGCCCGTACCGCGTCGTTCGACCAACGCCGGCTCTCAGGTTCGGCACTCGGACGGGGCGACCACACGCCCATCATCCGTTCACATGAGCTATGCAGACGACGGGTCACTCGGCAACGGGAACGGCTGTGCCGGTGGCGCTTTGGCCCGTGGGCGTGGGCGTGTGGGGATGCACGAATGCCGGTGCC
>NZ_BLTG01000073.1 GCF_017312405.1 Mycobacterium sp. PO1 | reverse complement strand
GGGCGGCTACGGCGCCGTCGCGATGAACGACGCACTCATAGCGTCAATGACGAAGCTTCCCGAACAGCTCCGCAAGACACTCACCTGGGACCGCGGCAAAGAACTGTCCGGCCACGCCCAGTTCGCTCTCGCGACGGGCACGAAGGTGTTCTTCGCCGACCCCCACTCGCCCTGGCAACGGCCGACAAACGAGAACACCTATTGGTTCACACTGAGTCGTGCCGGGATCCCTTCGACGGGAGAGGGTTCTGGCCGGGGCCAGCTGGGTGACTCGGAGAACACGTGCCGTGAGGCCTTCCGTTGATTTGTCCACAGCTGCCCACTGGGCGAGAACCCTGATCGGGAGTGACTTGATAGAAGCCTGCTGAGCCGTCAACTCGCAATAGGTCTGTCCCTCGATTAGGGCCCTCGCCGCTGTTCCCGTCGTCGGCAATACAGAACGAGAGGACAACATAATGGTGACAGTGGGGATCGACCCGCACAAGCACGTTCACGTCGCAGTGGCCGTGGATGCCGCCGGCAGGCGGATCGGCCAACCATTAACAGTGAAGAACGACGCACTGGTGATCACCAACTTGCTGAAGTGGATTCGCGCGGTCACTGGCAACACACCAGTCACCTGGGCCATCGAGGACGGTCGCGGGTTCGCCCGCCGACTGGCCGACGGCCTGCTATTGGCCGGCCATGAGGTGGTTTGGGTTCCCAGCCGTCTGACCGCCGCACACCGCAAGCTGCACGCCGCCACCGGCTCCAAGTCTGATCCCACTGATGCCGCGGCTGCCGCCCACGCCGTGATCGCGACTCCCGATCTGGACCGACACCGCATTGATGAACACGTCCGGGAGCTGCGGATGCTGGTCGACTACCGCTCCGATGTCATCAAACGCCGCACCATGGTGATCAACCAGCTCAAGGCACAACTGCACGTCTGGCTCGACCACACTCCAGGCGACTTGTCGCGGACCAAAGCGCTGAACGCACTCATCGCACGGCTGGACACGGCGCCGCTGCGCATCCATATTCGCAAGGCCCTCGTCGAGATGATCGCTGAGATTGCCGACGCCAACCGGCGCGTTCACGATCTAGATGCGACGATCAAGGACCTCGTCAGCCCGCTCGCACCCACGCTCCTCGAGGTCACCGGCATCAGTCACATTTCGGCAGCGGTACTGATTTCCGAAATTGGTGACATCACAAGGTTTTCCACCTCAGCGAAGCTGGCCCGCTACACGGGCTGCGCGCCGATTCCGGTCTACTCCTCCGACAAGGAACGCTACCGACTCCACCGCGGCGGTAACCGCCGACTCAACAGCGTGCTCTACACCGCCGCCATCGTCCAGAAGAGATGGAACCCGGCCGCACAAGAAATACTCGTTCGCCACACGCCAGCCAAAGGCACCCGCGGAGCGCGACGAATCCTGCAACGCCACCTCGTCGACGTCGTCCACCGGGCGATGACCACTGACCAAGCGTCCTGGCAACACCACATCACCCGGTATCAGCCCGCCGCTTGACATAGAAGCATCAACGGGCTACTGCGCCAATACTTCCCGAAAGGCACCGACCTCTCACGGTGGTCCGCAGAAGACCTCGAAGCAGTCGCTCTCGCGCTAAACAACCGACCCCGCAAAAGCCTTGACTGGAAAACACCTGCCGAGGTGTTCGAGGAGCAGCTACGCTCCCTCCAATAACCCGGTGTTGCAAGGACCGGTTGGCCGTCGAGGTTGATGACTACCGATCGGTGCAGGAGGCGATCGAGCATGGCTGCGGCGACGGTGGTGTCACCGAGGATGTCGCCCCAGGCGCCGACTCCGCGGTTGGTGGTGATGACGATGCTCGTTTTCAAATATCGTTGGGAGACAACCTGAAACAGTGCCGATGCTGCTTCGGCGGGCAGTGGCAGGTAGCCGAGCTCGTCGATGACCAGCAGTGTGGGGCCGGCGTAGAAGCGCATGGTGGTGGCCCAGCGTCCTTCGATGGCGGCGCGGTGGCAGCGGGCGGCCAGGTCGGCGGCGGTGGTGAAGTATGTGCGGTAGCCGGCGTGGGCGGCTGCTCGGGCCAGTCCGACCGAGAGGTGGGTTTTGCCGGTCCCGGGTGGGCCGATGAGCAGGATGTTGGTCGCTGATTCAAGGTAGCGGCAGGTGCCCAGTTCGTTGATGAGCTTGCGGTCGATGCCGGCGGCGGCATCGACGTCGAAGTCGGCCAGCGTGGCCGGGGTGGGTAGGCAGGCGAACCGTAGCCGTCCGGCCAGCCTTCGTGCGGTGCTGGCGTCGACTTCCACGGCCAGCAGCCGCTCCAGGGCGACGGTGAGTGAGAGGTTTTCGGCGTTGGCTTGGTCCAGGACTGCAGGGAGGGCTTCGGCGGCGGCGTGCAGTTTGAGTTCGGCCAGATGCGAGCGCAACTGCTGATAGCGGCTGGCCGCCGCCGACGGGCCCTCAAGGGTGGCGGTGGTTTTTGGGGTGCGTGGGGTGGGTGTCATTGGATGGTCCTTCGCTGGGCGGCCCGCTCGTAGGCGGACAGGTCGATGACTGTGGAATCGGTTGCCGTGGCCACGCTTTCGGTGGCCACGGTGTTGGCGGTGGTGGTCCGGAGTAGTTGGGCGGCAGCAGCTTTGGCGGCTACACCGGGTGGGATGCGTTCCTTGCGGCGGTGCGGTCGGCCGGTCGTGGCGGTGGCCATGGCCGCGGTGTCCAGGGCGATGATGTGGCCGCTGTCGCGGACCATGAGTCGAGGCCGTCTGTGGCGCGGTGGTGGCGGGCCACGACGACGCCGGTCATCGTGGCGATGTCGATGTACTGGCCACCGATGGGGTGGCTGACGGTGACCTGGGCGGCGGCCAACTCCGGTGGCACCGAGTAGCGGTTGCCGCGGTAGGACACCAGGGCTTGGCGTGACGCGGTTCGGGACTCGGACACGATTACCGGGTACGGCGTCACTGGTACCGGGACCAGCGGCTCAGCTTTGGCGACCACGGCGACCGAGGAGCGCCCGCCGGTGGTGGCCCGGATCCGGGTGTCACCTCGCAGACGAGCGAAGCGGTCCACGCTGGCCTGGGCCGCCTCAACGGTCAGGTCGTCGGCCAGGGTGCGCCACCAGCGTTGCGCGGCAGTGTGATTGACCTTCTCCACGACACCTTTGCGCTTACCGCGTCGCGGTGGGCAGATCGCTACCGAGACGCCGTAGTGTTTGGCGACCCCGGCGAACGAGGCGGTCACCCGGCCCGAGCCTGGGTCGCAGACTGTGGCCATCCGGTCGAACCGCCAGATGCGGGTCAGCCCGCCCAGGCCGCGCACGATGCGGTCGATGGCGGCCACCAGGTGCGGTTGATCCATCGACGGTGAGAGCACCGCCCGCCACTTGCCCGAATGCGCCAGCGAGCCGACCAGCAGGAAAGCTTTCTTCCCCCATCCCCAGGATGCGGGTGGATCGGGCAATTCCAGCCAGTCCCATTGGGTTTCCTCACCCGGCGGGTGCGCGATGACCGCGTTGGGCCGGTCTGCCGCGGTGCGGCAGGCCTCGTACGCCGGGCGCAGACTGCGGGTGCGGATGTTGCGGGTCAAGCTCTGATACGACAGCCGGAAGCCGAGGTCTTCGAGTTCGTCGAAGAGTGTGCGGGCCCACAGGTGCGGGTCCTCGACCAGTCGGGCGGTCACGTAGTCGACGAACGGCTCGAACGGGTCAGGGCCCGGCCGGGCCCGCACGCCGGGCTCGGTGTCGCCGGCCAGATACTTGCGGACCGTTTTGCGGTCGAAGCCGGTGTGACGGGCGATCGCAGAGATCGACCAACCACGTTTTCGTAGGGCGTGTACTTCCATGTCGTCCTCCCATGTGAGCATGAGAAAGCCGGCCTCCTTCGACACAGCTACTGGCGTCAGACACCAGCAGCATCGAGGGAGGCCCGCCCTTCTCGGCGGAGCCACACAGGTGGGGAATTTCGATGAGCCTCAGTGGGGAATTTCAGCGAGCGCGGTCAATAGACGTGCGTGTGCTGCCACGCCTCGACGAGGAACACACCGGTAGCGCTCGCACCGACAGTGCGCGTTATAAGGGCCGCCGCCGCTGTCAAGCCTCCGCCAACCACGGCGACGACCGCGCGATACCTCCGGCTTCGTCTGCAAGTTCGCTGGCTGTCGACGACGTGTGCCGTGCGACTGGTTCTGCGAGCGCCGCGGGGCTTGCTGTGGGAGCCGTTTTGGTCGTTGCCCATTTGGAGATGTTGTCTTGACGGCCCGGTGAGACGTAGCTTACATTCTCTACAGCGGAGGACACATCTGTTCAGCAGAATAGAGAGTGAGTGTTGATGGTCTGGTCGAGGAGTTCGGTGTGATGAACGCGGTCGCGGTCGATCGGGATACCCGTGAGGCTGTCGAGGAGTTCATGTTCCGGGAGGCGGAGCTACTCGATGGGGGGCAGTTCCGGGAATGGTTGGGTCTGCTCGACCCCGACATCCGGTATGTGGTTCCGGTGCGCACCACCCGTGAGGATTCCGCGGGTTGGGTGGGCGCGATCGCGCATTGGAACGACGACTACACGGGCTTGGAGATGCGGGTCCTTCGCGGCGAGACGGATTTCTCGTGGGCGGAGTCACCTCGGTCGCGGACCCGGCACTTCGTGTCCAACATCCGCACGACTGCCGGACCGGAGGCTGATGAGTTGACCGTGCGCTCGAATCTGTTGTTCTTCCGCAGCCGCGGAGACAGCGGCCGGTGGGAGTTGCTCTCGGCCGAACGCGTCGACGTGTTGCGCCGCACCGACGATTCGCTGCGGCTCGCTCGGCGCGAGGTGTTACTCGATCACTCGACGTTGCCTATCGACAACCTGTCGGTAGTCCTGTAGGGCCAGCTCCGCTCACCACCTCCGCGTGGATATCGCCGTTTCCAGAAAGGGTCCAACCATATGACCACCGAA
>NZ_BLTG01000072.1 GCF_017312405.1 Mycobacterium sp. PO1 | reverse complement strand
CGCCGGGCGGACCCCCGCCCGGCCCACCGGCCGAGGCGCCGCCGGGCCTGGCGTCCATGCCGTCACCGACACCGAACCCGATCTATGTTCCGGCCCCGGGTGAGGCGCCGCCGCTCGTTCCGGTGGAGGACACGCCATGAGAAACCCCAGAACCTGGGTGGCCGTCGTGCTCGCCGCGTTGCTGGTCGCCGGTGTCGCGGTGCTGGTGCGCACCACCGACAAAGTCAACCGCGTGAACGTGGTGGCCTACTTCGAGAACAGCAACGGCATCTACGAGGGTGACGACGTGCGCATCCTGGGGGTGCCGGTCGGCAGCATCGTCTCGATCGAGCCTCAGCCCGAGCGGGTGAAGATCTCGTTCTGGTACGACGACCGCTACGACGTCCCCGCGGATGCCAACGCCGCGATCCTGTCGCCGGCGCTGGTGACCTCGCGCGCGATCCAGCTGACGCCCGCCTACACGGGCGGGCCGGTGATGGAAGACGACACCGTGATCCCGATCGAGCGCACTGCTGTGCCGGTCGAGTGGGACCAGGTGCGCCGGCAGTTGCAGGTGCTCAGCGAGACGCTGCAGCCGACCGAGCCGGGCGGGGTCAGCCCGCTGGGGTCGGTGATCAACACCACCGCCGACAACCTGCGCGGACAGGGCGCCAACATCCGCGACACGGTCGTCAAACTGTCGCAGGCGTTCTCGGCGCTGGGTGACAAGAGCACTGACATCTTCTCGACGATCAAGAACCTCGCGACCCTGGTGTCGGCGCTGCAGGACAGCACCGACCTGATGCGTCAGCTCAACCAGAACCTGGCGTCGGTGACCGGGCTGCTCGCCGACGATCCCGACGAGGTCGCGACCGCGGTGCGTGACCTCAACGTCGCCGTGGGTGAGGTGCAGAGTTTCGTCGCCGACAATCGCGACGCGCTGGGCACCACGTCGGAGAAACTGGCCGGGGTCACCCAGGCGCTCAACGACAGCCTCGACGACGTCAAGCAGTTCCTGCATCTGGCGCCCAACACGTTCCAGAACTACGTCAACATCTGGCAGCCCGCCCAGGGCTCGGTCAGCAGCGTGCCCCAGATCAACAACTTCGCCAACCCCATCCAGTTCCTGTGCGGCGCAGTGCAGGCCGCGTCCCGGCTGGGTGCCGAACAGTCGGCCAAGCTCTGTGTGCAGTACCTGGCGCCGATCATCAAGAACCGGCAGTACAACTTCCTGCCGTTGGGCATCAATCAGCTCGTCGGCGCCTCGACGCGGCCCAATGAGCTGACCTACAGCGAAGACTGGCTGCGGCCGGACTACATCCCGCCTGGCGGGGCGCAGCCGGCCGGCCCGCCACCGGCCGGTCAGCCGGCGCCGATGGGGAGCGCCCCGCTGCCAGCGGAGGCGGGCCCGGCTCCGGTACCCCCGCCGAGCGGACCGACTCCGGACACCGTGAGCGGACCCCTGCTTCCGGCGGAGGCGGTGCCGACCAATGTTCCCGAGGCGGTGCCGACCAACCCGACCGACGGATTGATGGGCATGATGGTTCCGCCGGGAGGTGGCTCATGACCGCGGCGAGGACACGGCGCGCGGGTGGCGTCGCCGCGCTGGCCATGGCGCTGACGCTGTCGGGATGCGGCTGGCAGGGGCTGAATTCGATCCCACTTCCCGGCACCCAGGGTGGCGGGCCGGGATCGTTCACCGTGCAGGCCCAGATGCCGGACGTCGACAACGTCGAACGCAACTCGCGGGTCCGCGTCGGCGACGTCAACGTCGGCACGGTCTCGGAGATCGAACGGCAGGGCTGGCACGCGCTGGTCACCATGACGCTGAACGGCAACGTCGTGTTGCCTGCCAACGCGACCGCCCGGGTCGGCCAGACCAGCCTGCTGGGTTCTCAGCACATCGAGTTGTCCGCGCCCACCGACGAAGCGCCGCAGGGCCGCCTGACCGAGGGCGCGTTGATCCCGCTGGCGTCCTCGGGGGCGTACCCGACCACCGAACAGGCGCTGGCCGCCGTCGCGCTGCTGCTCAACGGCGGCGGGCTGGGCGACATCCAGGACATCACCGAGGCGTTGTCGACCGCGTTCACCGGGCGGGAGAACGATCTGCGCAGCCTGATAGAACAGCTCGACATCGCGATCGGGCACCTCGACGACCAGACCGACGACATCATCGCCACCGCGGAGAGCCTCAACGATCTGGTCGGGCAGATCGCCGAGCAGAAACCCGTGGTGGACAGGGCATTACAGACCATCCCGGACGCGTTGGCGGTCCTGCGCGATCAGCGCGAGACGCTCGCGGAGGCGTTGGTGCAGCTGGGACGGTTCAGTGCGCTGGCCGCCGACTCGGTGAACCAGACCAGGGAATCCCTGGTCGCCGAGCTGAAGGACATCGGCCCGGTGCTGCAGTCGCTCGCCGATGCCGGACCCGCCCTGACGCGGGCCCTGAGCTTTCTGCCGACGTTCCCGTTCCCGAAGGAGACGTTGACCAACTGGATGCGCGGCGACTACGCCAACCTGACACTGGTGGTGGATCTGACCCTGTCGCGCATCGATCAGGGGTTCTTCACCGGCACCCGCTTCGAGTGCAACCTGACCTGGCTGGAGTTGCAGTGGGGCCGCACGATCGGGCAGATGCCCAGCCCGTGCAACCAGAACGTTCCGCCGCCGGGGGGCAACCCGCTGGTCGCGCCGTACCGTTTCGACCAGGGGCGTTGACATGCGAGTGACCAGACAGATGATGATCCAGCTGGCGATCTTCTCCGTGGTGGCCTTCACGGCGGTGGCGATCATGGTGTTCGGTTACATGCGGTTGCCCCAGTTGCTCGGTGTCGGCCAGTACCGCGTCACCCTGGAGTTGCCCGAGACCGGCGGCCTCTACGACCGGGCCAACGTCACCTACCGCGGTTCGCAGGTCGGCATCGTCGACAGCGTGGCGCTGACCGATACCGGTGTGGCGGCGGTGTTGTCGCTCGATTCGGGCGTGTCGATTCCGGCGGATCTGATCGCCGAGGTACGCAGTCAGTCGGCGGTGGGCGAGCAGTTCGTCCAGCTGCTGCCACAGAGTGGAGACGGACCGGAACTGCGCAACGGCGACGAGATCCCGGTCGACCGGGTCCGGATGCCGCCCGACGTCAACACGGTGCTCGACCTCACCAACGAAGGTCTTGCCGCGATCCCGAAGGACAACCTGCGCACGGTCATCGACGAGGCGTACATCGCGGTCGGTGGGCTGGGGCCCGAGTTGCGCCGGCTGGTCAACGGATCGACGACGCTGGCCATCGACGCCCGGGACAACCTGGACTCGTTGACGACGTTGGTCGATGACGTTCAGCCCGTGCTGAACTCCCAGACCGACACCTCCGACTCGATCCAGGCCTGGGCCCGGAATCTGGCCGGTATCACCGGCCAGCTGCAGCAGGAGGACGCCTCGGTGGCGGGCATCCTCGACCGGGGCCCGGGCGCGGCCGAAGAGGTGCGGGCGCTGTTCGACGAACTGCAGCCCACGCTGCCGATCGTGTTGGCGAACCTGGTCAGCACCGGTGAGGTCGCGGTCGCCTACCAGGCGGGCCTCGAGCAGTTGCTGGTGCTGCTGCCGCAGGGCACCTCGGTGACCCAGGCGATCGGCGTGCCCAAGAACGGCACCAAGCAGGACTACATGGGCGATTCGCTGGTGTTCAACTTGAACCTCAACGTTCCCCCGCCGTGCACCACCGGGTTCCTGCCGGCCCAGCAGCAGCGGGCGCCGACATTCGAGGACTACCCGGACCGTCCCGCCGGCGACGTGTACTGCCGGGTGCCACAGGACGGCCCCTTCAACGTCCGCGGCGCGCGTAACCTGCCGTGCCAGACGGTGCCCGGCAAGCGGGCCCCGACTGTCAAGATGTGTGAAAGCGACGAGAACTACGTGCCGCTCAACGACGGCTGGAACTGGAAGGGCGACCCGAACGCGACACTGTCCGGTCAGGACGTCCCCCAGTTGCCGCCGGGTTCGCCACCTGCAGACGCAGCTCCGCCACCGGCTCCGGCGCCGCCACCCATAGCGGCCGCGGAGTACGACCCGGCGAGCGGCACGTACGTTGGACCGGACGGACGGGTGTACACACAGTCCAATCTGGCCGACAGTGCCGCAGAGGAGCGAACATGGCAGACGATGCTGCTGCCCCCGACGGGGAATTGACGACGTCGAGGGCGGATTCGGCAGGGACCACCGACAAGGAGGCATCCGGCGCGGTCGAGCCCGATTCGACCGCTTCCGACGTGCCCGAGACGGGGAAGCCGGAGTCAGCAGCCACCGCCGAGGCCGCCACTGCGACCAATGCTGACGAGGACGCCGAAGCTGAGGACACCGAGGCTGAGGACACTGAGGCTGAGGGCACCGAGGAGGCCGACGACGCCGAGGGCGTTGTCGCCGACGAGGCCGCACCGGCCCGCGCGCCGATGTCGCACGTCAAGATCGCGCTCATCGCGGGTCTCGTCGCGGTGGTGGCGCTGGCGGGACTGACCGGCTGGCTCGGCTTCCAGGCCTACCAGGCCCAGCAGACCCAGGATCTGCGCAGCCTCTACCTGCAGGTAGGGCGTCAGGGTGCCCTCAACCTTACGACCATCGGCTACGAGAACGCCGAGGCCGACGTCCAGCGCATCCTCGATTCGGCGACCGGCACGTTCTACGACGACTTCCAGCGGCGTGCCGAGCCGTTCGTGGAGGTCGTCAAGCAGGCCCAGTCCACCTCGGAGGGCACCATCGCCGAGGCCGGCCTGGAGTCGTTCTCCGACAACGAGGCCCAGGTGCTCGTGGCGGTCACGGTGCGCACATCGAACGCCGGCGCGCCCGACCAGGCGCCGCGGGCCTGGCGGATGCGGATTTCAGTGGAGAAGGTCGGTGACGAGGCCAAGGTGTCGAACGTGGAGTTTGTGCCGTGAGCGGGGACAGCAAGGACAAGAAGGACGACACGACCGAGGACGGCGGCGGCACCGCGACCGGCGCCGAGCAGACAGCTGCGACTGACGCCGGACAGGCCGACGCCACCGAGCGGGCCGCATCCACCGAAGAGGCCGACGCCGCGGATCAGGTTGACGCCACCGAAGAGGCCGTCACCGAAGATGCCGATGCCACCGAGCAGGCCGATGCCACGGATGCTCCCGGGGAGTCCGGTGACGAGAAGCGCGGCGATGCCACGCCCGCCGAGCCGGTCGCGACCCCTGCGCCGAAGCGTGCGGTGCCCTGGTCGAAGGTCGTCGCGTTCGGACTGTTGCCTGCGCTGGCCCTGCTGCTGGCGCTGACCGCCGGTTTCCTGAAGTGGCAGGCCAACTCCGCGCGCATCGCCGAAGACGCCGCCGATGCCGCCACGCAGGCCGCAACCGAGAGCACCATCGCGCTGCTGTCGTACTCACCGGACACCGTCGAACAGCAGCTCGGCGCGGCGCGCAATCTGCTGACCGGCGAGTTCCAGCAGTCCTACACGGATCTGACGACCGATGTGGTCATCCCCGGCGCCAAGGAGCAGCAGATCGCCGCCCTGGCATCGGTTCCGGCCGCGGCGCCGGTGTCGGCGGACCCCGATCACGCTGTGGTGCTGCTGTTCGTCAACCAGACCGTCACCGTGGGTCAGCAGCCGCCGACCGACACGGCGTCCAGCGTGCGGGTGACCCTGGACAAGGTCGACGGCCGCTGGCTGATCTCGGCGTTCGACCCGGTGTAGGCCGGATCCTGCTGTCATGACATCGCGTCGGCTGGCAGCGGTCGACGCGCAGATGTACTGGATGGCATCGGCGATCCCGAACGATCAGTTCCTGGTCTACGCGTTCGACGGCGAACTGGCCGATCCTGGGTCGGCGCTACAGGAGATCCGCAGCCGCGCCGGAGGATGTGCCGCGCTGACAGTACGGGTCGCCGAGGCGGGGTTCTGGACGTACCCGCAGTGGCAGCCGTGTGCAGTAGAGGCCGACCGCTTCACGGTGCACCGGCCTGCCGACGCGTCGTGGTCGGCGTGTCTGGCCGCCATCGCCGACCTCGGCGACGACCAGCTCGACGCGCGGGTGGCGCCATGGCGTCTGCATGTCTTTCCCACGGTCGCCGAACTCCGCGGCCCGGGCACCGCGACCGGGGCGGTGGCGGTGCTGCAGATGTCGCACGCATTGGGCGACGGACAACGCTCTGCGGCGTTGGCGGCCTGGCTGTTCGGCCGGGACGCGCCGGTCCCGTCCTGCGACGTCGCCGGACATCCGGAATGGTCCTGGGTGCGGCGGGCCGCTGCGGCGGCGCGGGCGCACCGCAGGCTGGTCCGCGACACCGCTGCCGGACTCGTTCCGCCGCAGGCGAAGTCACGGCCGGTGTTGCCCAGCAACGCACGGCCCGAGGGCCGGCGGTACCTCCGCACGGTGCTGTGCGACCGACGTCGTCTGCCGGGCCCGACCGTGACCGTGAGCGTGCTGGCCGCAGTGGCGGGCGCGCTGTCCGGGCATCTCGAGGAGTTGGGTGAGGACACCACGCAACTCGGCGCCGAGGTACCGATGACCAAGGCGGGCCCACGCCGGGCCCACAACCACTTCGGCAACGTCGGCGTCGGACTGCACCCGCAGCTGCCGTTCGCCGTCCGGTGCCGGGCGATCAGTGCCGAGTTGCACCAGCGCCGCAGGCGGGCCAACCATCCGGCGATGGTGACCGCGAGCGCGGCCTTTGCGGCTGTGCCGGCACCGCTGTTGCGCTGGGGTGTCAGGCAATTCGATCCGACGGTGCGGTCCGACACGGCTACCGGGAACACGGTCGTGTCGAGCGTCAACCGGGGCGCGAAGGACCTTGTTCTCGGCACCTCGCCGGTGCTGTTCACCACCGGGTTCCCCGGTCTGTCACCGATGATGGGCCTGACACACGGCGTGCACGGGCTGGGCGACACCGTGGCCGTCAGCGTCCACGCCGCCGAATTCGCCGTCGACGACGTCGACGCCTACGTCGAACGCCTCGCCCGCGCGCTGAATGGCCCGCGAGCTGATGGCCCCGCGAGCTGAGGGCCCCGCGAGCTGAGAGGACCCGCTAGCTGAGGGGCTGGGCATCCGCGGGTTGCGCGGCCACCACGCTCGCCAACGACTGTGTGGCGGCGGCTCTCTCGTCACCCATCCCGACCAGCGTGTCGATGATCAGCGGGCCCAGGATCTGGGTCAGCCCGTGCCCTTCGTGCCCGAAGAAGCCCGCCATCTCCAGCAGCACCGCGCCGTGGTTGACGCTCCACAGCCGGCCCGCGACGGCCAACTCGTCGTCGGGCCGGATGCGGCCCGCGGCGATCATCCGGCGCACGCCGTCGCGCAGCGCCCCGAACGATTCGGCGAGCTCGCTGCGGTTGGTCGCGCTGCCGGTCACGGTCAGGTCGGCCCGGAACCGGGTGAGCGACGCCGGTGCGGCGGTGCCGAACATCAGCTGGTAGCGCTGCGGATTGGCCAGGGCGAAGCGGTGGTACGCGAGCCCCATCGCGAGAAAATCGGCCACCGGGTCGTCGGTGTGGGGGACCTCGGTCAGTGCCGCGGTGAAGCGCACGAAGACGTCGACGGCGATGGCGTCGACCAGCTTGGTCATGCCGCCGAAGTGGGTGTAGACGGCCATTGTCGAGGTGCCCGCTTCGGCGGCGACGTTGCGCGCGCTCAGCGCGTCCAGGCCGTCGCGTTCCAGGAGCCGCACGCCGGCCACAACCAACGACTCCTTCGCACTCATGGTTGTCATCGTGCCATAACGGTGTTATACAGAGGCGGTATATAACGCTGTTATAGGGAGGCGGGCATGACGAACCGCTATCTGAGCGGAGTGTTCGCTCCGATCGCCGAAGAGCACACGCTGACCGACCTCGAGGTGACCGGCCACCTTCCCGGCTATCTCGACGGCCGCTATCTGCGCAACGGGCCGAACCCGATCGGCGAGATCGACCCCGCGTTGTATCACTGGTTCATCGGCGACGGTATGGTGCACGGAATCCGCATCCGCGACGGGCGCGCCGAGTGGTATCGCAACCGGTGGGTGCGGGGGCCGCAGGCGGCGCGCGCGCTGGGGGAGCCGGTGCCGGCCGGAGACGTCGCGATCTCGGGAATCGGCGCCAACACCAACGTCATCGGACGCGCGGGCAAGACGCTCGCACTGATCGAGGCCGGCGTGGCGAACTACGAACTGACCGAGGAGCTGGACACCGTCGGCCCGTGCGACTTCGACGGCACGCTGACCGGCGGCTACACCGCGCACCCCAAACGTGATCCCGACACCGGCGAACTGCACGCGGTGTCCTACAGCATGCTGCGGGGAAACACCGTGCAGTACTCCGTGATCGGCGCCGACGGCCGTGCCCGGCGCACCGTGGACATCGACGTCGGCGGCAGCCCGATGATGCACGACTTCTCCCTGACCGAGCGCTACGTCGTGTTCTACGATCTTCCGGTCACCTTCGACGTGCGGACCGCGGCCACCATGGGAGTGCCTCGCGCCCTGCGGCTTCCGGCGCGGCTGATGCTCTCCGCGGTGATCGGACGGATCCGCATCCCGGACCCGCTCGCCGCGCGCAGACCGAAGGGCCCGTCGTCGGACCGCCGCTTTCCCTACTCGTGGGACCCGAACTATCCGGCCCGGATCGGGGTGATGCCGCGCGAGGGCGGCAACCGTGATGTGCGCTGGTTCGACGTGGAGCCGTGCTACGTCTTCCACCCGATGAACGCCTACGAGTCGGACGACACCACCATCGTCCTCGACGTCATCCGACATCCGAAGATGTTCGACACCAACCGTTCCGGGCCCGACGAGGGTCCGCCCACGCTGGAGCGGTGGACCGTCGACCTCGCTGACGGCAAGGTGCGGGAGTCGCGGATCGACGACCGGCCGCAGGAGTTCCCGCGCGTCGACGAGCGGCGCGTCGGCAAGCGCCATCGTTACGGGTACGCGCCCTACGTCGGCGACAGCGATGGCGGTGACACCCTGCTCAAACACGATTTCGTCGGCAGCTCCACTACGGCCCACTCCTTCGGCGCCGACAAGGTGGTGGGTGAGTTCGTGTTCCAGCCGTCGTCACCGGTGGCCGCCGAGGACGACGGTGTGCTGATGGGCTTCGTCTACGATCGCCGCACCGACCGCAGCGAGTTGGCGTTCCTGGACGCCCAGACCCTCGACGAGGTCGCCAGCATCGCGCTGCCGCACCGCGTCCCCTCCGGTTTCCACGGCAACTGGGTGCCTGCCGACTGACGGGCCCAGAGCCGGGGTAGGTCGGTGCCGACGTGACAGATGGCCTACATTCTGTTGCATGTATGACACTGCTCTCGATGTCGGCGTGCTCATCCTGCGGGTCGTGCTGGGTCTGACCATGGCCGCGCACGGCTACAACAAGTTCTTCGGAAAGGGCGGACTGAGCGGCACTGCCGGCTGGTTCGACAGCATGGGCATGAAGCCGGGCATGTTCCACGCCCGTGTCGCCGCCACCACCGAGATGGCCGCGGGCCTCGGTCTGGCGGTCGGCCTGCTCACCCCGGTGCCGGCGGCCGGCTTCGTCGCGCTGATGCTGGTGGCCGCGTGGACGGTGCACAAGGACAACGGCTTCTTCATCGTCAAGGAGGGCTGGGAGTACAACCTGGTGCTGGCAGTGTCCGCGGTCGCGGTGGCCACGATCGGGGCCGGCAAGCTCAGCCTCGACTACCTGCTGTTCAGCGGCACCGGCTTCTACGACCTGCTGCACGGCTGGTGGGGTCTGGTGATCGCCGCGGTCCTGGGCCTGGCCGGCGGCATCGGTCAGCTGGTGATCTTCTACCGGCCGCCGGCCAAGACCGGAGCCTGAGACCGGCCGCCGGCCAAGACCGGAGCCTGCGACCGCCCGGCAGCCGAGACCGGGCCTGCGACCGCCCGGCGGCCAAGACCGGGGCCTGCGACCGGCCGCCGGGGATGGCGGCCGGTCCCGGCCGTCAGTCCGCCGGCGCCACCTTCGAGGCCATCACGGCAGGTGCCCGGTCCCACACCCGGTGCAGGCCGACCATGTTCGCCAGTGCCTCGCCGAAGTCCTTGTCGACCTTCTTCGCCACCAGGACACCCGGTGCGTCGGGGTCGATACCGGCTGCGGTGAGCGCCTCGACGCCGTCACCCCACGCCGCTATCGGCTTGCAATGCCGGTAGGCCTCCTGCAGCAACAACACCAGCTTGATGTCGCCGGTCGGCCGGGTGCCGTCGGCGACGACGAGCGCGTCGTACTCGATGGAGCGCGCCGTCAACAGGGTGCGCTCGATGACCGCTTGGTGCCGCCCGGACTCCAGCACACCGCCGAACGGGGCGGTCACCAGCACGCTGGCCTTGCGGTCCTCGATCGCCTCGGTGAGCGCGCCGACGCCCGCCAGATCGGAGTCCGCCGCGGCGATGATGCCGATCTTGCGGCCGTCGATCGGACCGGGGGTGTCCACGATCTGCGACAGCGCGGGCGACACCTCGACGTCGGCCGGCGGATTGCCGGTCGGTGCGGGCAGGCCCAACCCGGCCGCCACCTGCTCGCACAGCTGGGTGTCGACGTTGGCGAGGACCTGCAGTTGGCGTTCCTTGATGGCCTGCTCGTAGCACTTGCCGAGCTCGAAGGTGAAGGCCTCGACGAGATGGACCTTCTCCACCTCGGTGAGGCTGCGGTAGAACATCGCCGGCTGGGTGAAGTGGTCGTCGAAAGACGCGGGCTGGGCCCGCTCCGCCGGTCCGTCCACCTGTCTCGGGGTCTGCACATAGCCGCCTTCGTCGGCTCCGGCGACGACGGGCTCGCCGTCGTCGATGCTGTTGGGCCGGTAGGGCGCCTGGCCGGTGTGGATCGCCGTCTGGTGCATACCGTCGCGCAGCATGTCGTTGACCGGGCAGCGCGGCCGGTTGATGGGCAGCTGCGAGAAGTTGGGCCCGCCCAGCCGGGTCAGCTGCGTGTCCAGGTAGGAGAACAGGCGGGCCTGCATCAGCGGATCGTTGGTCGGTTCGATGCCCGGTACGAAGTGGCCGGTGTGGAAGGCGACCTGCTCGGTTTCGGCGAAGTAGTTGGTGGGGTTGCGGTTGAGGGTCAGCTTGCCGATCGGCTGCACCGGCACCAGTTCCTCCGGGACGATCTTCGTCGGGTCGAGCAGGTCGATGCCGGAGTGGGTCTCCGAGCCGTCGTCGGGCATCACCTGCACGCCCAGTTCGTACTCGAGGAACGCCCCCTCGTCGATGCCGTCGGCCATGTCGCGGCGGTGGAAGTCGGGATCGCAGCCGGCCGCGATCTGCGCCTCCTCCCACACCAGCGAGTGCACCCCGGCCACCGGCTTCCAGTGGAACTTCGCCAGACTGGTCTCGCCCTCGGCGTTGACCAGCCGGAAGGTGTGCACGCCGAACCCTTCCATCGTGCGGTACGAGCGCGGTATGCCGCGGTCGCTCATGTTCCACATGACGTGGTGGGTGGCTTCGGTGTGCAGCGACACGAAGTCCCAGAAGGTGTCGTGCGCCGACTGCGCCTGGGGGATCTCCCGGTCCGGGTGCGGCTTGCCCGCGTGGATCACGTCGGGGAACTTGATGCCGTCCTGGATGAAGAACACCGGCATGTTGTTGCCGACGAGGTCGAAGTTGCCCTCCTCGGTGTAGAACTTGACGGCGAAGCCGCGGGTGTCGCGCACGGTGTCGGCGGAGCCGCGCGAGCCCAACACCGTCGAGAAGCGGCAGAACACATCCGTTTTCGTGCCCTTCTTGCCGAGGAACCCGGCCTTGCACACCGATGCCGCGGTGCCGTAGGACTCGAACACGCCGTGCGCGGCGGCGCCGCGGGCGTGCACGACGCGCTCGGGAATTCGCTCGTGGTCGAAGTGGGTGATCTTCTCCCGGAGGTGGAAATCCTCGAGCAGGGTCGGGCCGCGTGATCCGGCCTTCAGTGAGTGGTCGGTGTCCGGGATCCGGACACCCTGTGCGGTGGTGAGGTACTCGCCCTGCTGAGCGCGGGGATCCTGGCCGTCGACGACGTCGTCGAGTCGGGCGCCGGTCGCGCTCGTCGGTCGGGGAGCAGCTTGCGATGGTTTACGTGAAGGGGGCATGGAAGAACTTCCTGCGTCGCGTGCCGGCCGCCCGCGGGTCTGGCGTGGCGGAGATCCGGCCCCCGGCCTGTACCCGAAAGTCCGCGGTTCAATCAGACGGCTGCGGTAGCTCGCCGGTGACCGCCAGGCTCTCGGCGACGTCGACGAGCTTGCGGTTCGCTCGGCGCGACGCCTGCTTCAACATCTCGAACGCCTCGTCGCCGGTGATGCGGTGCCGTTCCATCAGCACGCCCTTGGCCTGCCCGATCACGTCGCGGCTGGCCATCGCGCGTCTGAGCTGATCGGTGCGTTGCGCGTCGGCGAGGGCCACCGCAGCGTGCGTGGCGTACAGATCGGCCAGTTGCCCCGCCGCGGCGTCGAAGGCCTGCGTCGTCGCGCTGTACAGGCTCACCGAGCCCAGCCGCCGGTCGTCGACCCACAGCGGCACGCACAGCATCGAATGCACCTCCAACTCGAGTGCTGTCGACGCGAACTCGGGCCAGCGGGATTCGCAGGCCATGTCGGCCACGGTGATCACGCACTGCTCGCGCGAAGCGTCGAAGCACGGCCCCACACCGGTGCGTTGCTGCAGGGCGTCCAACCGCGGTGGTGCGGACCCGAGGGTGGCCTGCGGTTCGAGGCGGTCGCGCACCAGCAGGTTCACCCCGGCGTGATCGGCGCACCGGATCACCGAGGTCGCCGAGCGCAGGATTGCCTCCAACGTCCGGGTGAGGTCGGCCTCGTTGACGTGCAGCGCCCGGCCCAGCACCTTGAGCGTGTCGAACTGCGCGTCGTCGAGGTCCAGCAGTGCCGCCACGTCGGCGAACGCGTGCGGCGGATCGGCGGGCGATGCGCCGTCGCGGGAGCCTGACGTCTGGTGCGCAGCGGCCGTCGGGCTTTCGTGCGCAGCGGCCGTCGGGCTCTCGTGCGGAGCAGGCATCGGACCCCCGTGCGGAGCAGGCATCGGACCCCCGTGCGGAGCAGGCATCGGACCCCCGTGCGGAGCAGGCATCGGACCATTGTCACAGACCTCGTCGCGGACCCGCCGCGGCCGGGTTCACGCCGTTTTGGCGCGGTTCACCTCAGTCGAACTGGAACACGTTCTAATCTGATCCCCATGGGTTTTCTCAAGCAGGACGCGCCCGTCGTCGACTACGCCGAATGGAGCAAGGGCACGCGCGCCGAGAGGATCGTGCCGATGGCTCGGCACTGGGCCGAGGTCGGCTTCGGCACCAGGGTCGTCATGCACCTCTTCTACGTGCTGAAGATTCTGTTGTACGTGCTGGGCGCGTGGCTGGTCGTGCTGACCACGACCGGGATAGACGGATTCACGAACGTCAGTAGTTGGTATGCCGAGCCGATCGTCTACCAGAAGGTCGTGCTCTACACGATGCTGTTCGAGGTCGTCGGTCTCGGCTGCGGATTCGGGCCGCTGAACAACCGATTCTTCCCGCCGATGGGGTCCATCCTCTACTGGCTGCGGCCGAACACGATCCGGTTGCCACCCTGGCCCTCCCGGGTGCCGCTGACCTCCGGTGACACCCGCGGTCCGGTCGACGTGGCGCTCTACGCCGGGCTGTTGGTGATGCTCGTGGTCGCCCTGTTCTCCGACGGCTCCGGACCCATCCCCGAGCTCGGATCCGACGTCGGGGTGCTGCCCGTGTGGCAGACGGTGGCGATCCTGACGCTGCTGGCGCTCGCAGGCCTGCGCGACAAGGTGATCTTCCTCGCTGCCCGCGGCGAGGTCTACGGCGCGCTGGCGGTGTGCTTCCTGTTCAGTGGTGCCGACATCGTCCTGGCCGCCAAGCTCGTGTGCCTGGTGATCTGGATGGGCGCGGCCACGTCGAAACTCAACAAGCACTTCCCGTTCGTCATCTCGACGATGATGAGCAACAACCCGGTGATCCGGCCCCGCTCGATCAAGCGCAGATTCTTCGAGCATTTCCCCGACGACCTACGTCCGGGCCGGGCCTCGCGCTGGCTGGCCCACTTCTCGACCGCCATCGAGATGTTGGTGCCGCTGGTGCTGTTCTTCTCCCACGGAGGCTGGGTCACCGCGATCGCCGCGATCGTGATGCTGTGCTTCCACTTCGGCATCCTGTCGGCCATCCCGATGGGGGTGCCGCTGGAGTGGAATGTCTTCATGATGTTCAGTGTGCTGGCGTTGTTCGTCGGCAACGCCGGCATCGGTCTCGGTGACCTCAACAGCCCCTGGCCGCTGGTGCTGTTCGCGGTGTCGGCGGGGACGGTGGTGATCGGAAACCTGTTCCCGCGCAAGGTTTCCTTCCTGCCCGGTATGCGCTACTACGCCGGTAACTGGGACACCTCGCTGTGGTGCATCAAACCGTCGGCGGCGGTCAAGATCGAGAACGGCATCGTCGCGATCGCGAGCATGCCGGCCGCGCAGATGGAGAAGTTCTACGGCAGTAGGGAAACCGCCGAGATGTACCAGTACATGGGTTACGCCTTCCGGTCGTTCAACACCCACGGCCGCGCGATGTTCACGCTGGCGCACCGCCTGATGGCCGGTCACGACGAAGCCGACTACGTGCTCACCGACGGTGAACGGATCTGCAGCACCGCGATCGGATGGAACTTCGGCGACGGGCACATGCACAACGAGCAGCTGATCGCCGCGCTGCAGAAGCGTTGCCGATTCGAGCCCGGGGAGGTGCGGGTGCTGGTGCTCGACGCCCAGCCCATCCACAAACAGCGTCAGGAGTACCGGTTGGTCGACGCCGCGACCGGCGAGTTCGAGCGTGGCTATGTGATGGTCGCCGACATGGTCACGCGTCAGCCGTGGGACGACACGGTGCCGGTGCACGTGACGTGGTCGTCGTCGGTCAGCCCATGACGTCGCGCACCGGAACGCTTTCGAGCCCGGTGAGCAGCAACTCGCGTGAGGTGTCGAGGTGTTTGCGCCAGTGCGCCTCGGCGCGGTCGGCGTCGCCGGCGCGCAGGAACTGCAGCAGCTTGCGGTAGGACCGCATCAGTTTCTCGTAGTCGTCCCGCGACACCGGCCGGCGCTCGTTGAATACGAACGCGGTGTGCCGCACGGTGATCTCGTGGAGCATGCCGGCGACGATGCCCAGCGTCGCGTTGCCCGACAGCTGCACGACCCGCAGGTGGAACGCGCCGGTCGATTCGGCGAGACGGTCGGACTGGTGGTCCTCGGCCACCAGGCCGGCCAGCATCTGTTCGAGTTCGTCGAATGCCTCGGACGTGCCGGTCTCGGCGAGCAGCCGGGCCGCCATCGGCTCGATCGCCGACTTGGCGGTGAGCAGATCGGCGATCGTCGCGCCGGACAGTTCCAGCAGCAGGCCGGCCGGGCGGGCCACCACCTCGGGACCGGGCACCCGCACCCGCGCCCCGGTCCGCGAGCCACGCCGCACCTCGACCAGACGCTCGGACTCCAGGACCCGGACCGCTTCGCGCAACGTGGGTCTGCTGACGCCGAAGTGGGCCATCAACTCGGCTTCGTTGGGCAGGAAGTCACCGTCTTTGAGCTGGCCTTCCACGACCATGCGGCGCAGGGTCCCGGCGACCAGCTCGGCCGTCTTGGGGGACCGGACCGCGGTGCGGGACGCCACGGCGTCGGCGCCGATCATCGGGGCCAGGGGAGTGCTGCGTGCCACGGCACCCTCCTCCCGGTCGACTCCGCTGCCACAAAGCTGTGCAACTCAGTAAACCATGTGGGGCTGTTACCGGGCGGCATCGGACGGAACCGGCGGTCAGCCCCAGATACTGCCAGCGCGAGCGCGGGAAGGCTCAGCGGCGGGCGAACCCCTTGTTGCGCATCAGGAAGTCGGCCAGGTATCCGTCGTGCGGGATGTGCGGGGCCCCGTGGTGGGTCGCGACGGCGCCGCAGTAGAGATTGGTCACCGACGGCTCCCGGGCCAGGCTGTCGAGCAGCGTCTGGTCGGCGGTGATCGCGGTGACGACGAGGCTGTCGCGCAGCGGTGCCAGTCCGTTGTCGCGCGACCACCCCGCCACCCACACGCAGGGGAACGGCAGCTCCGTCCCGAGTGTCACCGGGTCCGGTGAGTCGAGCAGATGCACCGCGGGCCGCAACGCCGCGACGCCACCGCCCAGGTCGGCGACCACCTGCTCGGCGCCCAGGATGGGCTCTGTCGCGACCGCGCAGCGCGCCAGCCGGTCGGCGACTGCCCGGGCGTTGCCGATCGCCGACGTGGGAAGCGCCGCACGGGGGTCGGCGGCAGGGAGCACGGGCATCGCGCTGAGCCGTTCGGCGACCGCCCGCGCCAGCGGCCCGGCGTCGCCCTCGTACAGCACGGCGGTGGCGTTGACACACGCCGTGCCCGCCAGCGCCGCGACCGAGTCGACGATGACGTCGAGGTGGGCACGCCAGTCCTGCTCGGCGGTGACGACGATCTTGGCGCGGCCGGGACCGTTGACGCACACCGTCGGGTCGTCGGCGTACCGGTCGGCGACATGCTGCCCGCCGTAGACCAGCGCGAGGTCGACCGCACGCACGAGGTCGTCGGCACCGGTGTGTCCGGTCGGCAGACAGCCGGCGTCGACGTCCCGGAATCCGGCCGCCCGCAGCGCGCTCACGAGCCGGTGGGCGGTCAGGGGTTCGCGCCGCGAGGGCCGCACCGCCACGCGGTAGCCCAGCGCCAGGGCCTGCGGCCACAGTCCGTGCACACCGGGAGCGTTGCCCGGGGCGTGCACACCGAGCACCTCGCCGCGCCGCGCCCAGATCGCGCCCTCGCTCTGGTGGCGCCAGTCCAGTTCGGTTCGGGCGGGCCGCGCCGCGCGCACCGCGTCGAAGGTCGTCGCCACCGCCGACGCGACGGCGCGGGCACCGGTCTCGACCACGGCGATCGGCAATCCGGTGATGCGGCAGGTGAGCTCGACGTAGTCGGTGAAGTCCAGCCCGGCGAGCGTGGCCGAGGTGAACAGCTCGGCCGCGCGGTCCAACGCTGCGGCGCGTTCGCTGACGGGCAACGGCGCGGCTCGTCGCTGCGCGGCGACCGTTCGGGTGACGTACAGCCGCGGCGCCACCGACGTCTCGAGCACCGGAGCTCCGCCGGTGTCGGTGACGACCTCGCGCGCCCGGGTGCGGTAGACGCCCTCCGGCCCGAGCGCATCCAGATTGAGTGCGGCAGGGGCTGCAGCCATGGTCAGTACACGCCCTCGATCACCGGCTCGCCGTCGAACACCGCCACCGGCGCGACCTCGGCCAGCGAGTCACCGATCTGGCCGTCCGGGCCGGGCATCCGCAGTGCGGTGTCGCGTTCGAGGTTGTTGGGGATGAACATGCCCTTGCTGATGTGGTGCATCACCACCTGCCCGCGCTCGCCGTAGCCGACCCGCTCACCGGAGGCGGGGTCGACGACCCAGAACACCACGTAGGGCGAGCGGGGATCGAAGATCGCTGTGTCGCCGTCGATACGGGTGGCGGCCTGAGACAGGATCATGGTGCTGCCGAAGGCGATGGAGATGGCCGCGGCGGGGAAGACTGCGCGGAACAGGTCCATGGTGTCGGCATCCACGTGCGCGCCGCTGAGCAGGATGAAGCGGATGCGCCGGCGCACCAGATCGGTCAGTTCCGCGTCGGTGGCGATGGCCTCCAGCAGCGGCGGGGTGGCGTGCAGGTTCGTCACCCGTTGCGAGCGCAGGATGTGGCGAGCCTGGTCGAGCACGTGTGACACGTAGTCGCCGACCACGGCGGCCGAGCGTCGGTCGGGGCGCGCCGCCAGGCGTTTCACCCAGCGCGGATCGAGGTCGACGGTGTGGCACGGCGCCCCGAGCCGCTCGGCCACCGCGCGGTCGAAATAGCCGACGCCGTGCGGTCCGCCCGGCACCAGTGCCAGCAGCCCGGCGTCGGCGACGAAGCCGCCGGCGCTGAAATCCTCGACCTGCCAGCGGGTGACCTGCTCCACCCAGTCCGGCAGCTGTGCGGTGCGCTTCGGCGCACCGGTGGTGCCGCCGGACTCGAACACCTTCGGCACCGGGGCGGGGCACCCGTAGCCGCGGGGGATGAGGTCCTCGACGGCGGCGTCGCGCAACCGGTCGACGAGGGCGGGGAACCGGGCGAGGTCGTCGTAGCCGCGCACCTCGACACGCGGATCGAAATCCAGGATCTCAGCGATGCGCAGCCAGAACGGTGACCCGGTGTCCGCGCTGAAATGCCAGTCCAGCGCCGCGCGCAGGTACGCCCCCGGCTCGGGTGCGGTCGCTGTCGGGACGTCGAGCACCGGGTCGTGACGTGCGGCTGGGAACGCCATCAGCTCATCGTGTCCCAGCTGCGGGTGCGCGCCGGCGGACCGTCGGTGAGCGTCCGCTGTCCGGCCGGTGAATTCCCGGCGGAGCGGGCAGGCGCTCACGGGGTTGGTCGGGATCGGGGACGAGACGGCTGCGCCGCGTGGAAGGCTGGCTGCATGCCGCAGGAGCTCACCGCCGAGGACGCCGCCGCCCGCATCGATCGCCGCGACACGCTGGGCATCCCGCTCGGACCCGGCCAACCGCCCGGATTCCTGCGCGCGCTGGGCGAACGGACCGACTGGGCCGATCTGCGCGTCTACGGGGCGCTGCTGGCGGTGAGCACCGAACTCTTCGGCCGCTCCGGCGTGCACTACCAGTCGGGGTTCTACGGCCCGCTGGAGCGGGCGCTGCGCGACTCGGGCGCCGACATCGAGTTCACCCCGGCGGACTTCCGCCGCTTCGGGCCGCTGCTGCAACGCCAGTGCCCCCGCGTGATGACGACGGTCGCCGCCGCCCCCGACGCCGACGGATGGTGCTCGCTGGCGCTGCACGCCGGCGGCACGACCGACGAGCTACGGCGCGCCGGAGCCGACCCGGACCGGTTGCTGATCGTCGAGGCGTCCGACGGCTATCCACGCACGTTCGGGCACGGCGACCATCGGCATGCGCTGCACGTCGACGAGATCGACATCCTGATCCGCTCCTCGGAGAGCCCGCTCGAACTCCCCGAACCGGAGCCGTCGGATGCCGACCGGGCGATCGCCGAGCACGCCGTCGCGTTCATCCGGCCCGGCTCCACGCTGCAGACCGGCATCGGCTCGATTCCCAGTCAGATCGCGACCCTGCTGGCAGACGGGGACGGCGGCGGCTACGGCCTGCACAGTGAGATGTTCACCGACGGCTGCATGCGGCTGCACCGGGCGGGCAAGGTCACCAACGACGCGAAGGGGATCTTCGACGGGGTCAGCGTCACGACGTTCGCGTTCGGATCGGCGGAGCTCTACACGTGGCTGGACGGCAACGCCGATGTGGCGTTCCTGCCGGTCGAGATCGTCAACGCGCCCGAGATCATCGCGGCCAACCACACCATGGTGTCCATCAACGGCGCGCTCGCGATCGACCTCCACGGCCAGGTCGTCGCCGACACCGTCGCCGGGAACCAGTTCAGCGGGATCGGGGGCGCCGAGGACTTCGTGGCCGGGGTCGGGCTCGAGCTGACCGACCGCTCGCTGATCTGCCTGCCGTCCACGTACGACAAGGACGGCGAGCTCGTGTCGCGGATCGTGCCGTGGTTCGGTCCCGGCGCCGTCGTCACGACGCCCCGCCACCACGTCGACGTCATCGTCACCGAGTACGGGGTCGCCGAGCTGGAAGGCAAGACGGTGCGGCAACGCGGTCACGCGCTGGCCGAGATCGCCCATCCGAGGTTCCGCGACGAACTGGCCGAGGCGGCCGACCGCGCCGCCGCCGGCCGCTCGCCGGTGCGCTGAGTTACCGAATCCGCCTACCAACCAGTAGGTTGACCTAGTAAACCTTGTTCGTTTACGTTCGGGGTACCACATTTTTCGAAGGAGATCTTCCATGGCTGAAGCCGTCATCGTCGAGGCTGTCCGCTCACCCGTCGGCAAGCGCAACGGTGGCCTGTCGGGCGTGCATCCTGCCGATCTGTCCGCGCAGGTGCTCAACGGCCTCGTCCAGCGGGCCGGCGTCGACCCGGCGCTGGTCGACGACGTCATTTGGGGCTGCGTCATGCAGGCCGGTGAGCAGGCGCTCGACATCGGGCGCACCGCGCTGCTGACGGCAGGCTGGCCCGAGACCGTGCCGGGCGTGACCGTCGACCGTCAGTGCGGGTCCAGCCAGCAGTCGGTGCACTTCGCCGCCGCCGGGGTGGTGGCCGGGCACTACGACGTCGTCGTCGCCGGTGGCGTCGAGTCGATGTCGCGCACGCCGATGGGTTCGTCGCTCGCCAACGGCGGAAATCCGTACCCGGGTGCCTTCAAGGACCGCTACAGCCAGACCCCCAACCAGGGCCTCGGCGCCGAGATGATCGCCGAGCAGTGGGGCCTGTCGCGCACCCAACTCGACCAATTCTCCCTCGACTCGCATGAAAAGGCCGGGGCCGCACAGGATGCCGGCGCCTTCGACGACCAGATCGTCGCCATCAAGGATGCCGAGGGCAACACCGTCCTGAAGGACGAGGGCATCCGTCGCGGCACCACGCTGGAGAAGATGGGCCAGCTCAAGCCGGCGTTCAAGGAGGACGGCGTGATCCACGCCGGCAACTCGTCGCAGATCTCCGACGGTTCGGCCGCGCTGCTGTTCATGTCGGCCGAGAAGGCCAAGGAACTCGGCCTCAAGCCGCTGGCCAAGGTGCACACCGCGGTCCTGGCCGGTGCCGACCCGGTGATCATGCTGACCGCGCCGATCCCGGCGACGCAGAAGGCGCTCAAGCGGTCGGGCCTGTCGCTCGACCAGATCGGCGCCTTCGAGGTCAACGAGGCGTTCGCGCCGGTGCCGATGGCCTGGCTGAAGGACATCGGTGCCGACGAGAAGAAGCTCAACCCCAACGGCGGCGCCATCGCGTTGGGTCACCCGCTGGGTGGGTCCGGCGCCCGCATCATGACCACGCTGCTGTATCACATGCGCGACAACGGAATCCAGTACGGTCTGCAGACCATGTGCGAAGGCGGCGGCCAGGCCAACGCCACTATCCTGGAACTGCTGTGACGCAGGACAGTCCCGGCGCTCTGGTCGAGCGCCGGGGCAACGTCATGGTCATCACGATCAACCGGCCCGAGGCGCGCAACGCGATCAACTCGGCGGTCAGTATCGCGCTCGGGGACGCGCTCGAGGAAGCGCAGCAGGATCCTGAGGTGTGGGTGGTGGTGGTCACCGGCTCCGGTGACAAGTCCTTCTGTGCGGGAGCCGATCTCAAGGCGCTGTCCCGGGGCGAAAACATCGGGCACCCCGACCAGCCCAAGTGGGGCTTCGCCGGCTACGTCCGGCACTTCATCGACAAGCCGACCATCGCCGCGGTCAACGGCACCGCACTCGGCGGCGGCACCGAACTGGCGCTCGCCAGTGACCTGGTCGTCGCCGGCGAGAGCGCGAAATTCGGCCTGCCCGAGGTGAAGCGGGGTCTGATCGCTGCCGCCGGCGGGGTTTTCCGCCTGGTCGACCAGGTGCCGCGCAAGGTGGCACTGCAGATGATGTTCACCGGTGAACCCATCACTGCCGACGACGCGCTGAAGTGGGGCCTGATCAACGAGGTCGTCCCTGACGGAACGGAGTTGGAGGCCGCGCTGGCGCTGGCGCAGCGCATCACCGTCAACGCCCCGCTGGCCGTTCAGGCCAGCAAGCGCGTCGCGGTGGGTGCCGACGACGCCGTCGTCGCTGCCGACGAACCCGGGTGGAAACGCACGATGCGCGAGGTGGCGGTGGTCTTCAACTCCGAGGACGCCAAAGAAGGGCCGTTGGCATTCGCGCAGAAGCGCGAGCCGGTCTGGAAAGCCAAGTAGGCGCAGTAAGCCTTACAAGCGAAGGAAACTCATGAAGCGAACCATCTACGAGGCCGAGCACGAGGCGTTCCGCGACACCGTCCGGGGCTACATCGACAGCGAGCTGGTGCCCAACGCCGAGAAGTGGGAGGCCGACCGCATCGTCGACCGGTCAGCCTACGTGGCCGCAGGCAAGCACGGGCTCATCGGATTCAACATGCCCGAGGAGTACGGCGGTGGCGGCACCGACGACTTCCGGTTCAACGCGATCATCGACGAGGAGATCGCCAAGTCAGGCGTTCCGGCACCGGCGCTGAGCCTGCACAACGACGTCGTCGGCCCGTACTTCAAGGACCTGTCCAACGACGAGCAGAAGCAGCGCTGGCTGCCGGGTATCGCCAGCGGCGAGACCATCATCGCGATCGCGATGACCGAACCCGGTGCGGGCAGCGATCTGGCCGGTATCCGCACCTCGGCCGTGCGCGACGGCGACGACTGGATTGTCAACGGCTCCAAGACGTTCATCTCGTCGGGCATCAACAGCGACCTCGTCGTCGTGGTGGCGCGCACCGACCCCGAGGCCGGGCACAAGGGCTTCACGCTGCTGGTGGTCGAGCGCGACATGCCTGGCTTCACCAGGGGGCGCAAGCTCGAGAAGATGGGCCTGCACGCCCAGGACACCTCCGAGCTGCATTTCGAGAACGTGCGGGTGCCGGGCGCCAACGTGCTGGGCAAGGAGGGCCGCGGCTTCTACCACCTGATGCAGAACCTGCCGTCGGAGCGGTTGTCGATCGCGATCTCCGCGATCGCCGGGGCTCGCGAAACCTGGCGTCAGACAGTGCAATACGCCAAGGATCGTAAGGCATTCGGCCAGCCGATCGGCAGCTTCCAGCACAACCGGTTCCTGCTGGCCGAGATGGACACCGAGCTCGAGGTCACCGAGACCTACCTCGACCGCTGCCTGCAGGGCGTCGTCGACGGTGAACTCACCGCCGTGGAGGCGGCCAAGGCCAAGTGGTGGGGCACCGAGGTCGCCAAGAAGGTCGTCGACCAGTGCGTGCAGTTGCACGGCGGCTACGGCTACATGATGGAGTACCGGGTCGCCCGCGACTACGTCGACGGACGCATCCAGACCATCTTCGGCGGCACCACCGAGATCATGAAGGAGATCATCGGCCGGGACCTGGGCCTCTAGCCGGACGATTCCACAGCGAACGGGGCGCGCACAGCAATGCTGTGCGCGCCCCGTCCTTGCTGAGTTCTGCCGGCCCGCTGAGTTACTACGGCGCCTCGGCGGCCGGGGTCGGCGTCGGAGCGCTCTCCGCCGGCAGCGGAGTCGACGGAGCCGTCGTCTCCGTCGTCTCGGTCGAGGTCGTCTCGGTCGAGGTGGACTCGCTCGACGTGGTCGGCTCCGGGGTGATCGGCGCCGGAGCGTCGGCCGGGTTCAGCACCTGGTCGATGATGTAGATGCGGGCGTTCTGCGCCGTGATGCCGCCGCACTCCACCTTGGTCGTCTCGTTGACCGCGATGTCGCCGCCGGAGCCGGTCACCTCGACCTCGGTGCCCTCCTGCGTGGGGCGCTGGCCCTTGACGTCGTCGGGACCCAGCAGGCCCAGGAACGCGTGGTAGTACACCAGGCTGGTCAACACGGCCGGATCGGTGCGCAGGACCTCGAGCTGCTCGGGAGGCAGGGCCGCGAACGCCTCGTTGGTGGGGGCGAACACCACGTACGGGCCGTTGTCGAGCACGCCGGTGATGTCGACCGCCGGGTTCAGCCCGCCGGAGATGGCGGAGTTGAAGGTGCTGATCTGCGGGATGCTGGCCAGCGCGCTGCTGACCGGCAGGTTCGCCAGGCTCTTCCAGTTGGGCAGCGCTTCCTTGAAGGCACCGCACTCGGGGCCCTGAGGATCGGGGATCTCCGCGACCGGGGTGGTCGGCTCGGCGTAGGCGGTGACAGCCAGCGGAACCGACAGCGCGATCGCGGCGGCGCTCGCTACGACACCGATGGTCTTGCTGGTGCGGGACTTCACGATTCTGTTCCTCCTGCTTGTCAGGTCGCCTGGCATGGTAAGGGCACGAAATGATCACGGCCAAGTCGAGGCAGCGCCGCAGAACGCGGTAGCGGTCCGTGTTCAGCACGTTGACCTGCGTGTTCCACCGGTCGAGGGTGCGACAGCTCCGTCGCACCTCCTTGTTCATCGCGCCGCGGACACGGCGGCGTTACCGACGGCTGTTCTCAGCCGTCCACGCGAAACTCAGACCGTCGAGCCCAGACTCGGGCGGCCCGAGATGCAGATCTGTTCCGAGAGCTCCCACAGTTCCAACGCGCGGGCTTCGTCCACCGCGTACGGGGCGGCCGCGGCGATCTGGCAGTCCGACAGGTACACCCCCCCGACGTCGTCGAGGTCGCTGCTGACGGCGGCCCACACCTGGGTCGTGGCCCCGTGGTCGGGGGTGGTGAAGTCCTTCGTCACATCCAGGCGCCGCGCCGGCTTGTCCCGGCCGGTTCGGGGCGCCCGGTTGAGGCTCTCGAAATCCTCGGCGGTCATGTGCCGGGCCAGCGACGTCGCGACGATGCCCGGATGCACCGCGAAGGCCCGCACCCCGCTGTCGCGCAACCGGCGGTCCAGCTCGACCGCGTGCAGCACGTTGGCGGTCTTGGAGGCGCCGTAGGCGGCGAACTTGTCGTACGGACGGTGTTCCCAGTGCAGGTCGGTGACGTCGACGTCACCCATGCGGTGTCCCTCCGAGGACAGCACGACCACCCGGGCGCCGTCGGCGGCCAGCAGCACCGGCAACAGCGCGCGGGTCAGCTCGAAGTGACCCAGGTGGTTGGTGCCGAACTGGGTTTCGAAGCCGTCGACGGTGCGCCCGAACGGGGTGAACATCACCCCGGCGTTGTTCATCAGGACGTGCACCGCGGGGGTGAGGTCCTGGATCGCCGCGGCTGCCGCGGTCACCGACGCCAACGAGGTCAGATCGAGGTGCACGCTGGACAGCTCGGCGGCGGGAACCGACGTGCGCACCCAGGTCAGGGTGTCGGCGACGTCGTCGGCGTTGCGCGCAGCCAGGATCACGTGCGCCCCGGCGGCGGCCAGCGCCCGTGTCGACTCGCGTCCGAGACCGGACGACGCCCCGGTCACCACACAGGTCTTGCCGGTGAGGTCGACACCGTCGACCACCTCAAGAGCGGTCGCTGTTGAAGTCATCAGGCGAGGATCGCACGGACCGTCGGCGGTTCCCCCCGGCGGGGCCGTCCGATCGCCGCCCATACGATGGCGGCCATGCCGCAGCCGCTCATCCTGTCCGTCGCCGGACGCCGCCCCCAGCTGGACCCCGAGAGCTGGGCGGCCCCCAACGCCACTCTCGTGGGCCACGTGATCCTCGGGGCCCGGGCCAGCGCCTGGTACGGCGCGATCCTGCGGGCCGAGGCCGAACCCATCGAGATCGGCGCCGGCAGCAACATCCAGGACGGGGTCACCATTCACGTCGACCCCGGATTCCCGGCCCGCGTCGGGTCCGGAGTCAGCGTCGGACACAACGCGGTGCTGCACGGCTGCACCGTCGAGGACGACTGCCTGATCGGGATGGGCGCCGTCGTCCTCAACGGTGCGACGATCGGCGCCGGATCGCTGGTGGCGGCGGGAGCCGTCGTGCCCCAGGGCGCGGTGGTGCCGCCCGGTTCGATGGTCGCCGGGGTGCCCGGCAAGGTCCGGCGCGAACTCGGCGACGACGAGATCGCCGGAATCCGGACCAATGCGGAGCTCTACCAAAAGCTGGTCGAGCTCCACCGTGACGCGGATGACACCTGATCCGACGTAGGTCACACCCGGGTTCTGTTCTGAGGGGTTCGGGTACAGCCGTACCGTGAAAGCTGTGCGCACCTTGGTCACCGGCGCCACCGGGTACATCGGCTCCCGTCTCGTCACGGCGTTGCTCAGCGACGGCCATGACGTGGTCGCCGCCAGTCGCAACACCGACCGGCTCGCCGACTTCGGTTGGTCCGACCGCGTCTCGACGGTCGCGCTGGACGCCCACGACGAGGACTCCGCCCGGGCCGCGTTCGATCAGGCCGGGCCGATCGACGTCGTCTACTACCTGGTGCACGGCATCGGGCAGCCCGGTTTCCGGGAGGCCGACAACCGGGCCGCCGCGAACGTCGCCACCGCGGCCAAGGCCGCCGGAGTCCGTCGCATCGTCTATCTCGGTGGGTTCGTGCCCGACGACGACTCGCTGTCCGAGCATCTCACCAGCCGCGCCGAGGTGGCGGCCGCGCTGCACGTCGACGGCGGACCCGACGTGGTGTGGCTCGGCGCCGCGATCGTCATCGGCGCAGGTTCGACGTCGTTCGAGATGCTGCGCTACGTCGCCGACCGGTTCCTGCTGCTGCCCATGCCCGACTGGTCGGCCAACCCCATCGACCCGATCTCGGTGCGCGACGCGCTCTACTACCTGGTCGCCGCGGCCGACGCCGACACCGTGCCCGCCGGGAACTACGACATCTGCGGGCCCGAGACCACGACCTACGGGGACCTGCTGCGGACCTACGCGAAGGCTGCCGGCATCTGGCGCACCCCGGTGGCGGTGCACGGCATCGACACCGGGCTGGTCTCGAAGGTGACCGGCATCATCCTGCCCGTGCCCGGCGGCCTGGCCGGTGACCTCGTGGAGTCCCTCGACTACCCGATGATGGCCTCCGAGGACGGTCTGCTCGAACGGGTGCCCGATCCGCCCGGCGGGCGGATCGGCGTCGAGGACGCCATCCGGCGGTCGGTGACGAGCCCGCGCCGGCGTCCAATCGACGAGCTGGCCGACCCGCACCACCTCGCCGACACCGATCCCGACTGGGCCGGCGGCGACGCGTTGCGGCTGCGGCGCCTGGCCTGTGCGGTGACGCCGTCGCTGGTGCACCCGGTCCTCGGGTTGATCGACGAGATCCCCGGCCCCGTCGCCGCGGCCGTGCGCACCGGCGTGGACACGATGCTCGGGCTGGTACCGAAGGTCGGGCCGGCGTGACCCAGGACGACCGCTCCGGACTGCCCGGCGAGCTGTACGACATCGCCCGCACGAAGGCGCCCCAGTACAACGAGCCTCCGGCGGTGATCAGGCGCCGCAAGATCATGGTCGGAGTCGTCCTGCTCGTCGGCGGATCGCTGCTGGGGTATTCGCTGAGCCGTCCACCCGAGGACGCGACATTCATCTGGCTCACGCTGGCCCTGGCCGCCGTGTGGGCCCTCGGCGCGTTCGTCTCGGGCCCGCTGCACCTCGGGCACGTCAACTTCCGCGGCCGCAACCAGCGTCCCCTGATCACCGGTACCGGGGTCGGGCTGGCGCTGGGGGCGGTGTTCGTCGTCGGCGGGCTGGTGTGCCGGCAGATTCCTCCGGTGGCCGACTACATCACCCGGGTGCTGGAGTACTCCAACGTCGGCCCGCTGTGGCTGGTCGTCTTCATCACGGTCGTCAACGGAATGGCCGAAGAGCTGTTCTTCCGCGGGTCACTGTTCACCGCGTTGGCCAAGTACCGGCCCGTGCTGGTCTCCACCGTGCTCTACGTGATCGCCACGGGCGCCGCGACCGGCAACCCGATGCTCGGCTTTGCGGCGATCATCCTGGGCACGGTGTGCGCGCTCGAGCGCCGTGCGACCGGCGGCGTGCTCGCACCGATGCTGACCCACTTCTTCTGGGGCCTGATCATGGTGCTCGCCCTGCCCCCGATGTTCGGGGTGTGAACCGCGATCCCACGGCTAGAACCGCGCCCGGGCCAGGAAACGCTGCAGGGCAGCTGGTTCGCCGTCGACCTGAAGGCCATCGGCCGGGCGGCGACCCCACAGCAGCAGCAACAGATCCGACGCGGTGGCGGTCACGGTGACGTCGGCGCCCAGGCGCCCACGTGTCAGTACGGCCGCGCCGTCCCCGACGCGGATCGTCCAGTCGGTGCCGACATCGGAGGCACACAACCCGACGGTCTGCGCCGGACCGGCCAGGTCGGGTGAGAGGCCGGGCAGAACCTCGTCGAGGAACTCGTCGACCCCGTCGGCGGCGATGCACTGTTCGATCGGCTCTTCGGCCGCGACGGCGGACAGGGCGTCCCAACCATGCACCGCGGTCTCCTGAGCCACTCTGCGACAGATGAATCCCACGTCGTGCCGGCGCCCCCACGTCCAGGCGGGCCGTTCTGGATCCAGACCGGCCAAGGCGTCGACCGCGGTCTCCGCGCCCGTGCGAAACCACGCCAGCAGCTGGTCGTCGGTGGGACGGGCAGGTTCGGTCCACTGCTGCGGCCCGGACAGTTCGCCACGGGCGACCAGCTGCCAGAACAGCTGGACGATGCCCACATGCCAGACCAGATCGGCAACGTGCCAACCGGGGCAGCTGGGCACCGTCGCGGTGAGCCGCCCTTGAGCCGCGACGGCGATGCGGTGGCTGTCGCGTCGCACGGACACGAGGTGATCAACGGGTTTCATGGCTCGGGCATGGTATCGCCGGCGATCGAGGGGGCGACGTCGATGTCACTGCGCTGCCGTCATGTTCGGCGTCTACGTCAGCGGATGGGCGAGCTCGTCGCGCCGCATCTTCGCCGCCCAGACCGCCACCGCCCCCAACACCATCGGCGCCAGCCCCGCCGCCAGGAAGATGGTCTGCATCGAGACGACGGTCGACAGCGGGCCGGCGATCGCGAACGACACAGGCAGGAACGCCAGCGACACGAAGAAGTCCAGACTCGACACCCGGCCCAGCATCGCCGCGGGTACTCGGCGCATGAGCAGCGTCCCCCAGATCACCATGCCGGCGCCGTCGGTGAGCCCGACGACGAACGTGGCCGCAGCCATCGCCGGAAACGACGATGTGACACCGATGATCGCCAGCGGCGCCGAACCGAGGCCCCACGCCGCCATCATCACCGTCAGGTAGCGGCGGGGCAGCGGTCGTGACGACACCGCGACCGCGCCGAGCGCGCTGCCCACCCCGAAGCAGGCCAGGATCAATCCGAAGGCACGCTCGCCGTGCACGAATCGCTCGGACACGACGAACGGCAGCAGCACCTCGATCGGGCCGAGGACGACGAGCACGAACACGCTGGCGAACAGCAGCGTCCACAACAGCCACGGGGTGCCCACCACGAAGCTGAACCCGTCCCGCAGATCGCGCAGCAGATGCGGTCGATCCTGTTCTGCGACAACGGCTCGCAGGCTCGGTCGGGTCGCCACCAACAGTGCCAGACCCGCACCGAACAGAACCGCCACAGCCACCGCGCCCAGCGCCGGGAACGTCGCACCCACCAGCAGGCCGGCGACGGCCGGCCCGACAGCGCGCTGGAACACCGGCCGCACCACCCCTTCGACACCGTTGGCGGCCAGCAGGTGATCGGCCGGCAGGATCCGGGGCAGCAGTGCACTGTAGGCGGGGAAGAAGAACGCCGCGGCCACGCCGAGAGCGCCGGCGGCCACCGCCATGTGCCAGATCTGCAGTGTGCCAGTACTTCCCAGCACAGCAACGGCGGTGGCGATCACGGTGTTGACCGCTTCGACCACGATGATGATCGTGCGTTGGTTGAACCGGTCGGCGGCCAGTCCGCCCACCAGCACGAAGGCGACCAGCCCGGTGCCCAGGCACGTGGCGACCAGCGACAGTGACCTCGGATCGTCGTCCAGCGCGATCACCTGGAAGGCCATCACCACCGCCCACATGCCCTCGGCGAAGATCGACAGCGTCACCGCGGCCATCAGCAGCCGGTACTCGCGGAACCTGAAGGGTGCGACCACCCGCCAGCCGGCGGCGTGCGCCGGCTGTTGAACCGTCTCGGGTGTGTTCACGCCCTCGATGGTGACCGACGAGCGGTGTTGCCGTCGAGCGATTTTCGGGCGCTTGGCTGTCGTTCAGACTGCACCGGTGGCGGGGTCTACTCGCAAAACCTCGCGCGCAGCGCAGTCTCAACGAGGGTGGGTCAGCGGTCGGTGAACTTCGCCGCCCGGCGCTGCTGGAACGCCCGGGTGCCCTCGCGGAAATCGTCGGATTCCAGCAGCGTCAGCTGTCCCTTCTTCTCCCGCTCGAGCGCGTTCTCCAGTTCGGTCAGCGTCGCGGCATTGATCGCGTCCTTGGTCTTGCGCAGCGCCGCCGCGGGCCCGCCGACCAGCGTGTCGATCACCTTGTCGACCTCCGCGTCGAGGTCCGCAGCCGGATGCACCGCGCTGACCAGACCCCACTCGAAGGCTTCCGGCGCCGGAATGCGTTCGGCGAGCAGGGCCATCCGCATCGCCCGGGTGCGGCCGACCGCGGCGGCGATCAGCGCCGACGCGCCGCCGTCGGGCATCAACCCGATTTTGGTGAACGCGAGCATGAAGAACGCGTTGTCCGAGGCCAGTACCACGTCACAGGCCAGTGCCAGCGAGACGCCCACCCCGGCGGCGGGGCCCTGCACCACCGAGACGGCCGGCTGAGGCAGATTGACGATCGCGCGGATGCAGCGGTTGGCCGCGTCGAGTACGTCGGCGGGTGTCCCCGCCGCGCCGGGATTGGCGTGGTCCTCTTCGCTGATGCCCGCCCCGGAGGAGAAGCCGCGGCCGGCGCCGCCGATGCGCACGACCCGCACCCGCGGGTCGGTGGCGGCCTTCTCCAGGGCGTCGGCGAACGTGGCGAGCATCGGGGCGGTCAGGGAGTTCAGGCTGCCGGGCCGGTTGAGCGTCACGACCAGCACGCCACCGTCCAGCGTCACGGTGAGGTCGTCGATGCCGGCGTAGGTACCGGTGAATGCGTCGGTGGAGGTCATGCGGCATCCCTGCTGTCGTGGGGGCCGTCTCGAGCTGATGCCCCGCGGCCAGTCCGACTTGGTTATACAAGTAAGCTATGTCGGCGGTCAACCGAGCAGGCGCAACGAAGGGCGGTTAGGCATGACTGGACCCCAGCAGGGAGCTCCGACAGGACCTCTGGACGGACTACGTGTCGTAGAGCTGGCCGGCATCGGCCCGGGCCCGCATGCGGCCATGATCCTCGGCGACCTGGGCGCCGACGTGGTGCGCATCGAGCGTCCCGGCAAGGGCGCCGGCCCGGCCACCAAACCCGGCGGCGACTATCTGTTGCGCAACCGGCGTTCGGTGGCGGCCAACCTGAAGGATGAGCAGGACCGCGACATGGTGCTCGGTCTGATCGCCAAGGCCGACGTGCTGATCGAAGGCTTCCGGCCCGGCGTCACCGAACGGCTCGGGCTGGGCCCCGAGGACTGTGCCCGGGTCAACGAACGGCTGATCTATGCCCGGATGACCGGCTGGGGTCAGGACGGGCCCCGTGCCCAGCAGGCCGGTCACGACATCAACTACATCTCGCTCAACGGCACGCTGCACGCGATCGGCCGGGCCGGTGAGCGACCCGTCCCGCCGCTGAACCTGGTGGGGGACTTCGGCGGTGGGTCGATGTTCCTGATCGTCGGGGTTCTCTCGGCGCTGTGGGAACGGGAACGCTCGGGCAAGGGCCAGGTGGTCGACGCCGCGATGGTCGACGGCTCGAGTGTGTTGTCGATGATGATGTGGGCGTTCCGCGGAATGGGGATGTGGAGCGACGAGCGGGGCGTGAACATGCTCGACACCGGCGCCCCGTACTACGACACCTACACCTGTGCCGACGGACGGCATGTCGCGGTGGGTGCGATCGAACCGCAGTTCTACGCCCAGCTGCTGCAGGGGCTGGGGCTGGACGGCGCGGAGCTGCCCGAGCAGAACGACATGGGTCGCTGGCCGGAGCTGCGGGCCCGTCTCACCGAGGCGTTCGCCGCCCACGATCGTGATCACTGGGCCGAGGTGTTCTCCGGCACCGACGCGTGCGTGACGCCGGTGCTGTCGTTCGCCGAGGTGGAGTCCGAGCCGCACAACACCGAACGCGACACGTTCTACCGCGAGAACGGCTATCTCTATCCGGCGCCCGCTCCGCGGTTCTCGCGCTCCGTCCCGTCGGCGCCCAAGCCGCCGGGGGTTCCCGGTGCCGACACCGAAGCTGTTCTGCGGGAATGGGTTTGACGTCCGCATAGGACCGGTCAAGTAACAGAAAGGAACCGATCTGTGGAGATCAAGGACGCCGTAGCAGTCGTCACCGGAGGTGCCTCCGGGCTCGGTCTGGCGACCACCAAACGCCTGCTGGATCGCGGCGCATCCGTCGTCGTGATCGACCTCAAAGGTGAGGACGCGGTCAAGGAGCTGGGTGCGCGCGCCAAGTTCGTCGAAGCCAACGTCACCGACCCCGAGCAGGTCAGCGCAGCGCTCGACGCCGCCGAGGAGATGGGCCCGCTGCGCATCGACGTCAACTGCGCCGGCATCGGCAACGCCATCAAGACGCTGAGCAAGGACGGCCCGTTCCCGCTGGACGGTTTCACCAAGGTCATCCAGGTCAACCTGATCGGCACGTTCAACGTGATCCGGCTGGCCGCCGAACGCATGGCCAAGACCGAGCCGATCAACGGCGAGCGCGGGGTCATCATCAACACCGCCTCGGTGGCCGCGTTCGAGGGTCAGATCGGTCAGGCCGCCTACTCCGCGTCCAAGGGCGGCGTCGTCGGCATGACGCTGCCGATCGCGCGCGATCTGTCCCGCGAGCTGATCCGGGTGTGCACCATCGCCCCCGGTCTGTTCAAGACCCCGCTGCTGGGTTCGCTGCCCGAGGAGGCGCAGGCCTCGCTGGGCAAGCAGGTTCCGCACCCGGCCCGCCTCGGCGATCCCGACGAGTACGGCGCGCTGGCCACGCACATCGTGGAGAACCCGATGCTCAACGGTGAGACGATCCGCCTCGACGGCGCGATCCGGATGGCGCCGCGATGAGCATCAGGACGAAGTTCACCGAGACGTTCGGCGTCGAGCACCCCATCGCCCAGGGCGGCATGCAGTGGGTGGGGCGCGCCGAGCTCGTCGCCGCGGTGGCCAACGCGGGCGCGCTGGGTTTCATCACGGCGCTGACCCAGCCCACGCCGGCAGACCTCGCCAACGAGATCGCCAGGACGCGTGACCTCACCGACAAGCCGTTCGGGGTCAATCTGACCATCCTGCCGGCGATCAACCCTCCGCCCTACGACGAATACCGGCAGGTGATCGTCGACGCCGGTATCAAGATCGTCGAGACCGCCGGCTCGAACCCCGCGCCGCACCTGCCGATGTTCCACGACAACGGCATCAAGGTGCTGCACAAGTGCACGTCGGTGCGGCACGCGGTCAAGGCGCAGTCACTCGGGGTGGACGGCATCAGCATCGACGGGTTCGAATGCGCCGGGCATCCCGGCGAGGACGACATCCCCGGCCTTGTCCTGATCCCCGCCGCGGCCGACAAGATCGAGATCCCGATGATCGCCTCCGGTGGGTTCGCCGACGCTCGCGGTCTGGTCGCGGCGCTGGCCCTGGGCGCCGACGGCATCAACATGGGGTCGCGGTTCATGTGCACTGTCGAGTCGTGCATTCACCAGAACGTCAAAGAGGCGATCGTCGCGGGTGACGAGCGGGGTACGGAGCTGATCTTCCGCAGCCTGCACAACACGGCGCGGGTGGCGTCGAACGTGGTGTCGCGGGAAGTGGTCGACATCCTCAAAAACGGCGGTCAGTTCGAGGACGTCAAGGATCTGGTGGCCGGCGTGCGCGGCCGGAGGGTGTTCGACGAGGGCGACACCGACGCCGGCATCTGGACGGTCGGTACGGCGATGGGTCTGATCAACGACATCCCGACGGTGCACGAGCTGGTGTCCCGGATGGTCACCGAGGCCGAGGGGCTGATCACCGGCCGGCTCGCCGGCATGGTGGCCACCTCAGCGCAGTCGGCGACGGTCTGAGCTCACCTCAGCGGCAAACCGCATCAACGAGGAACGCGCGCCCCGCGGGGCGCGCGTTTTCTCATACTGCGGTAGGGAGGGTGATCTCGTCGTCGAGCTGCTCCGAGGTCTCGCCCTCGACCAGGACATCTCCGTGGTAGAGCGCGTCGAAGTCAACCTTGATGACATCAGCGTTGGTGTCGTCGATCCACATGTACTGAACAGTAACCAGCGCGATTAAGGATTCTTTGAGTCACGATTCGGAGTTTGGTGGCAATCCTTACCGCTGGGTAGGGTCCGCGGTCTACCGGCCGGTAGCAATCAGGACGACGGCGGCGTGAGGTGGATCGGGTTCACCCCGTAGAGCGCGACCCACGTCACCACCGCGGCGATCACCGCAAGCCCCACCAGCCCCAGGCGTACCGGCATCGACCAGGTGATGCGGGCCAGCGGTCCAGCGTCGACCGAGAACTGGCCGGCACCGGCGAACAACAGCGCCGCCGCGCCGACGCCGATCAGGAACGGCAGGTTGAACGGCTCGGACCAGAAGGCCGCGGCCGAGACGTTGACGGCCCACGCGCACAACATCGCGCTGAGCACCGCGCACGCTGCCAGCGGGGTCAGTGCCCCCAGCAGCAGACCGATCCCGCCGAGCGTCTCGGCGGCGGTGACCATGAACGCGGCCAGCCCCGGAAGGCGCCAGCCCGCGTCGGCCATGAAGCCGACGGTGGTGGAGAAGTCGAGGGCCTTGATCAGTCCGGCCTGCAACGCCGCCGCCCCGATGCCCAGTCGAAGGATGGCCAATCCCACGGAGCCGCCGACGCCCGCGCAGGGCGCGGGTGCGGTGAGGTCTGTCGCCATGACCGACGAGCTTAGGGCGGTGGAACCGCCTCGGGTGGAGTCGTGGTTCATGCAGGACTCGACTTCGCGGAGCCCGGAAAGTCATCGCGCGGCGGTGAACCCTCCCGTTGACCGGCCAACTTAACGTTGATAACTTAGCGCCGGTAACCTGCGTCGGTAACCAAAGGGGGACCCCGATGTTGCAGCGCATCGCACTGTTGGCCATCGCGGCGCCGCGCCGCATCCTCGTCGTCGCCCTGCTGGTGATGGTGGCCTGCGGGATCTTCGGAGTGCCGGTTGCCGGCACGCTGTCCGCCGGTGGATTTCAGGACCCGACCTCTGAATCGGCGAAGGCCACCCGGCTGTTGGTCGACGAATTCGATCAGGGCGACATGGAGCTCATCATCAGCGTCACCGACGAAGACGGGGTGCGGGCCCCCGCGGCGCGCGCGGTCGGCACCGACATCGCCGACCGGCTCGCGCAGTCGCCGCACGTCGGTGCCGTCACCTCGGCGTGGAGTGCGCCACCGGCCGCCGCCCCGGCTCTGGTCAGCGAGGACGGCAAGACCGGACTGATCGTCGCCGGAATCACCGGCGGGGAAAGCGAAGCGCAGAAGCACGCCAAAGCCCTCACCGACGAATTGGTCCACGACCGCGACGGGGTGACGGTGCAGGCCGGCGGCGTCGCCATGACCTACGTCCAGATCAACGCCCAGACCGAGCGCGACCTGTTGCGCATGGAAGCGATCGCGATCCCGCTGAGCTTCGTGGTGCTGGTCTGGGTGTTCGGCGGGCTGCTGGCCGCGGCGCTGCCGCTGGCCGTCGGCGCGTTCGCGATCCTGGGCTCGATGGCGGTGCTGCGGGCGTTCACGATGGTGACCGACGTGTCGATCTTCGCGCTGAACCTGTCGATCGCGATGGGGCTGGCGCTCGCCATCGACTACACGCTGCTCATCATCAGCCGCTACCGCGACGAGTTGGCCGCGGGCGAAGACACCGACACCGCGCTGGTGCGCACCATGGCCACCGCCGGGCGCACGGTGTTGTTCTCGGCGCTGACGGTGGCGTTGTCGCTGATCGCGATGGTGCTGTTCCCGATGTACTTCCTGAAGTCGTTCGCCTACGCCGGAATCGGTGTGGTCGGGTTCGCGGCGTTCGCCGCGATCGTGGTCGCGCCGGCCGCCATTGTGCTGCTGGGCGACCGGTTGGATTCCCTGGACGTGCGCCGGCTCCTCCGGCGCGCGCTGGGCCGGCCCGAACCGGCGCCCAGACCGGTCGAGCGGATGTTCTGGTACCGGTCGACGAAGTTCGTGATGCGCCGGTCGATCCCGATCGGGGTCGCCGTGGTGGCGCTGCTGCTGGTGCTCGGCGCGCCGTTCCTCTGCGCCAACTGGGGGTTCCCGGACGACCGCGTGCTCCCGGAGTCCGCGTCGGCCCGCCAGCTCGGTGATCAGCTGCGTGAGGACTTCGCGGTGGATTCGTCGACGAACGCGACCATCGTGTTGCCCGACACCCAGGGGCTCACCCCCGCCGACCTCGACGGCTATGCCGCCGAGCTGTCCCGGGTGCCTGACGTCTCGTCCGTGTCCGCTCCCGGCGGCACCTTCGTCGACGGGTCCCGAAACGCGCCGCCGGCCGCGGCGACCGGCTTCGCCGACGGCAGCGCGTTCCTGACCGTCGGCAGCACCGCGCCGCTGTTCACCGACGCCTCGGAGACCCAACTGGACCGCCTGCACGCGGTCGCACCGCCCCGAGATGTGCCGGTGCTGGTGACCGGGCTGGCCCAGATCAACCGGGACAGCTCCGAGGCGATCACGTCACGACTGCCCCTGGTGCTCACCGTCATCGCCCTCATCACCTATGTGCTGCTGTTCCTGCTGACCGGAAGCGTCGTGCTGCCGTTGAAAGCGTTGGTGCTCAACGTGCTGTCGCTGACCGCGGCGTTCGGCGCGCTGGTGTGGATCTTCCAGGACGGCCACCTCGGCGCGCTGGGCACCACCCCCACCGGCACGTTGGTGGCCACCATGCCGGTGCTGTTGTTCTGCATCGCGTTCGGGCTGTCGATGGACTACGAGGTGTTCCTGGTCTCGCGTATCCGGGAGTACTGGCTGGCCTCCGGCCACCGACCGGACACCGCCCACCTCGACGCCCACGCCCGCAGCGACGAGAGCGTGGCCCTCGGCTTGGCCCGGACCGGGCGGGTGGTGACCGCCGCGGCGTTGGTGATGTCGATTTCGTTCGCGGCGCTGATCGCCGCCGAGGTGGCGTTCATGCGCATGTTCGGGCTCGGGCTGACCCTGGCGATCCTGGCCGACGCGACGCTGGTGCGGATGTTGCTGGTGCCGGCGTTCATGCATGTGCTGGGCCGATGGAACTGGTGGGCGCCCGCGCCGCTGGTGGCCCTGCACAACCGCGTGGGTCTGAGCGAGGGCGGCGAGGACGACCGGCCGGGTGAACCGGCATCGGCCGGGCGGCACCGCATGCCCACGGGTAAGGGGGTCGGCTGAGGTGAGTGTGCCACCACTGCGGCGTCGCCGCGCCGCCCGCGGTGCCGGCGAGCACCTGCGTGAGGAGATTCTCGACGCCGCAACCGGTCTTCTGCTGGAAACCGGTGACGCCAAAGCGGTCTCGATCCGCTCCGTGGCGCAGCGGGTGGGGGTGACCCCGCCGTCGATCTATCTGCATTTCGCCGACAAGCAGGCGCTGCTGGACGCGGTGTGCAGCCGCTACTTCGAGAAGCTCGACGAACAGATGCAGGCGGTGGACGGTGCGGGTCGGCCGGACGTGCCGATGGTCGAGGTGCTGCGCGCCCAGGGCATGGCCTATGTGCGGTTCGCGTTGGCCAACCCGGAGCTCTACCGGATCGCCACCATGGGCCACGGTCACCCCGGGGGCGAGGTCGATGTGGCACTGACCAGTTCGGCGTTCCTGCACATCCGCGGGTCGATGGAGGCGATGATCGCCGACGGTCTGTATCCGCCCGCAGACCCGACCGCGCTGGCCCTCGAGATGTGGGCGGCTGTGCACGGCGTCGCCGCGCTGGTGATCTCGCGGCCCTACCTACCATGGGGAGACGTCGAGGAGTTCGCCGACCGTGTGCTGCGGTCCCTGTGTCTGGGCCTGGTCGCCACCACCGGGACCACAGCCACCGACTCGGCGGCCGACATGGTGAACTGGTTGAAGGAGGCCGCCGATGAGCGACGCAGTCGATAATCCGTTCTTCGCCCGGTTGTGGACGACCATGTCGAGCCGGGAGCCCGAGTCGTTGCGGCGACTACGCCGGCAGAACCTGGCAGGTCTGTCGGGGCGGGTGCTGGAGGTGGGCGCCGGCACGGGCACGAACTTCGAGTTCTACCCCGCCACGGTCACCGAGGTGGTGGCCGTCGAACCGGAGCGCAGGCTCGCCGTCGTGGCCGAGCGCGCCGGTGCCGCCGCGCCGGTCCCCGTCATCGTCACCGGCCAGACCGTCGAGGAGTTCACCGACGGTCAGACGTTCGACGCCGTGGTGTGCTCGCTGGTTCTGTGTTCAGTGCATGACCCCGAACAGGTTGTCCGGCAACTGTATTCGCTGCTGAGTCCGGGTGGGGAATTGCGCTACCTGGAACATGTCGCCGAAGGCGGGGGACGGGGCAGGCTGCAGAAGTTCGTCGACGCGACCTTCTGGCCCCGGCTGCTGGGCAACTGCCACACTCACCGCGACACCGAGTCGACGATCGCCGCGGCGGGATTGCAGGTCACCGGCGCCCACCGCGAGCGCGTGATGCCCGCGTGGGTGCCGATGCCGGCTGCCGAGTTCGCGATGGGCGTCGCCGTACGGCCGGACTGACCCGCTCGGCGTCGCCGCGTTGCAGCAACCGGCGAGGGGCAGGTCAGCCCAACAGCACCGGAAGGCGCTGCAGCAGCCCGGGCAGTGCGCTGGCCGCCTTCTCGCGCAGCGTCACCGTCGCGCTGTCGGACAGCGGCGTGGGCTCCGGGTTGACCTCGATGACGGGCGTGCCGTTGGCGACGGCCAACTCGGGCAGCCCGGCCGCGGGGTAGACCACCGACGAGGTGCCGACCACCACCACCAGGTCGGCGTTGACCACCGCATCGACCGACCGCTGCCACGCGTCGTCGGGCAGTGGCTCGCCGAACCACACCACGTTCGGGCGGATGAGCCCACCGCAGCCGCACCGAGGTGGTTCGACCGTCGCCACGGGCTCGGGCATGTCGGGCACCTCGTCGAGATAGCCGGCACGGCACCGGTCGCAGTGGAATTCGAACAGGCTGCCGTGCACGTGGTGCACCCGGTTGCTGCCCGCTCGCTCGTGCAGGTTGTCGACGTTCTGGGTCACGACGTGGACGTCGGCGTAGTCCTCCCAGGCGGCGACCGCGCGGTGGGCGTCGTTGGGTGCCACCGCGCTCATCATGTGGTGGCGCCACAGGTACCACGCCCACACCCGCTCGGGGTGAGCGCGCCAACCGTGCGAACTGGAGATCTCGTAGGGGTCGACCTCGGCCCACAACCCGGTTTCGGCGTCACGGAAGGTCGGCACGCCGCTCTCGGCGGAGATGCCCGCACCGCTGAATACCGTCACCTGCACCCCACCAAAGTAGCGGCTGTGGGTGATACTGGGCACGTGGCCGATTTGGGGGAATGGGTGCGCGTGGATCCGAACGCCGCCAGGCCGCTGTTCGATCAGCTGAGAACGCAGATCGTCGGCGGGATCCGGGACGGTCAACTCGAACCGGGCACCAGGCTGCCGACGGTGCGCGAGTTGGCCGGTCAGATCAACCTGGCAGTGAACACCGTGGCCCGCGCGTACCGGGAGCTCGAGGCAGCGGGGGTGTTGGAGACCAGGGGCCGGTTCGGCACCTTCGTGGCGCGGTCGGATCCGGCGGACGTGGCGATGGCCACCGCGGCGAACACGTTCGTGTCCGCGGCGCGGGCCCTCGGCGTGGACAAGGGCGAGGCGTTGCGCTACGTGGAGGCCGCGTTCGGCTGAGCAGCGTTGGGCTGAGGCTGCGACGGACGACGTGCCGTCAGCCGAATTCCAGCAGCGTCACCGTCGGTCGCACCGGGTCCAGCAGCGGCGTGCGCTGCACCGCCCAGACGAGCGCGCTGAGCAATCGCCCGCGCGGCGCTTCGCTGGGCAGATCGTGCACGGCGCGTACTCCCGGAACGGTGTCGACCAGTTCGGCAGCCTCGGCGACCGACAGCGTGAACGGCATCGGCGGCACCCGGTAACGCAGCGACGTCCGCATGCCCCGGCGCGCGAGCGCATGGAACGCCGACGGTGGCAGATCGAACATCATCTGCCCGCCCGGGAACCGTGCCGCGCAGGCGGTGATCAGCGCCATCGCGTCCTCCGGCGGCAGGTACATCAGCAGACCCTCGGCGGTGATGAACACCCCGTCGTCGGGGTTCACCCGGTCCATCCAGCTGAAGTCCAGGGCTGACTGGGCACACATCTGTATCCGGTCCGAGGCCGGCAGCAGCTTGCGGCGCAGCTCCACCATCGGCGGCAGGTCGACGGTCAACCACCGGAACTGGTCGCCCACACCCGCGGCGTCGAGCCGGTAGAAACTGGTCTGCAATCCCTCGGCCAGCGCCACCACCGTCGCACGCGGATGGTCGACGAGGTAGCGCCGGGTGTACTTGTCGAACACCTTCGCGCGCAGCGCCATGTCCTGGCGTTTGGTGTAGCCGAACTTGCCGAAGTCGACGTCGATCGAATCGACGAGGTGCACGGCCATCGGGTCGTCGATGATCCCGTCGGGCCGACGCGCCTCCGAGGCCCGTACCTGCAGCGTCATCAGTGCGGTCTCGGAGACCCCGGTCAGGTCTGCGGAATGCTTGGCGGTCATTGGCCCTCCCGGCCGGTCGGTGCGGCTAACCCCGCAGGACCTTGTCGATCGTGCGCAGGTTGCGCGTGGTGGTCGAGGATTTGTAGCGCTTGCGTCCCATTGTCCTGCCCATGACGCTCTGCAGAGTCGCCGAGCGCGGCACCTGCCAGTACACGACGCCGTCGCCGGGGGCGATGCGCTCACCCGGACCGGCCCGGCGGGCCAGCTCGGCCAGCTCGCGCAGCACGTCGTCATCGCTGACGAACGTGACGTAGGAGTGGTGGCCGTCGACCTCCCGCGGGAACGGGTACGCCGACGAGAGCTGCGCCAGGGTGTCCAGCCCGTAGACCAGAACCCATGCCTCGTAATCGAATTCGTCCCGCAGCGCCCGCTCGGCCCGGTCTCTGACCGCGGCGGCGTCCGCCTCGCTGTCGAGCAGCACGTTGCCGCTGGCCAGGATCGTCCTGACCCCGGTGAACCCGGCCGCTTCGAGCGCCCCGGTGAGGGCGGCCATCTTCAGGGTGACCCCGCCGACGTTGACCCCACGCAGGAACGCGGCGTAGCGCGTCATCGTCTCCGCTCCATCTGTTCGATGATCCCAGACCCGCGATCGTTCTAGTCTCGTGTCATGACGCGCGATGTCTTCGACGACAAGCTGTTGGCCGTGATCGCCGGGAACTCCCTGGGCGTGCTGGCCACGATCAAACGAGACGGACGGCCACAGCTGTCCAACGTCTCCTACCATTTCGATCCGCGTGCGTTGACGATCTCGGTGTCGATCACCGAGCCGCGGGCCAAGACTCGCAATCTGCGGCGCGACGCGCGGGCCTCGCTGCACGTCAGCTCCGACGACGGCTGGTCCTATGCGGTCGCCGAGGGAGACGCCCAGCTCAGTCCACCGGCGGCCGAGCCCGGGGACGACACCGTGGCCGGCTTGGTGCAGCTCTACCGCGAGCTGGCCGGCGAGCACCCCGACTGGGACGACTACCGCCAAGCGATGGTCGACGACCGCAGAGTGCTGATGACACTGCCCATTTCACATGTCTACGGCATGCCGCCGGGCAAGCGCTGAGCGACTAGGATTCGATCATGACAGCCACAGGTCAGGAACAGACCGGCGACGACGACACCAAGCGCAAGTTCCGCGAGGCGCTGGAACGCAAGAACGCCAAGTCCGCCAACGGAACCGCCCACCGCGACGGCGGCGCCAAGCAGCCCCGCTCACACGGCCCGGTGGAGAACCGCCGCGAATTCCGCCGCAAGAGCGGATAACGGCGGCTCACACGCGGACACGCCGGGTCTCGCGGGCGAGGATGGCGGCCAGGCAGCCGGCGGCCAGCGCCGCCACCGCCACCGCGAACGTCAACCCGGCGGTGTCCAGACCCCAGGCCTGCGCGGCGAGACCCTCGCCCATCACCGGCAGCGACAGAGCGACGTAGGCGACCACGAAGTACGTTGACGTCACCTCGGCGCGGCGGTCGGCCGGGGTGCAGTCGGAGACCGCGGCGAGCCCCCGGCCGAAGCTGACTCCCTGACCGATGCCGCACACGACGGCCGCGGCGATCATCAACGTCAGCGAGGCGACGTGCACCGCGAGCGCCAGGATCGCCATCCCCGCGATGAGGACCGCGCACCCGAACGCCACGGCCCGTTGCGGGTCGGCGCGCAGCGAGGCCAGTTGCGCCAGCGCGGACGACGCGAAGATCGAGCAGACGATCGCACCCGCGGTGGCGTGGTTGTCGATGCCCACGACGTCGGACAGGAACGACGGCGCCACCGCGGTGAACAGCCCGGTGGTGGCGAAGCCGGCGAACCCGGCCAACGCGGCGACGACGAACACCGCGCGTGCCTGTGGCGGCACCGCGAGCCGCTGGACGCCGAGTCGCCCGGTGCGTGGCGAGGTCTCGGGCACCATCAGCACGGCTACCGCGGCCAGCCCGGCGAGCACGAGGTGGACGACGAAGCTGAGTTGCAACGGATGCGGGGCGTACTGCACCAGCAGGCCGGCCAGCAGCGGGCCCGCTCCGAGCCCGCCGATGTTGGCCACGGTGGCGACCGCCGGCGCCCGTCCCCGCCAGACCGGCGGTGCCGCCTCCACCACCGCCGCGGTGGCGGTCCCGGTGAACAGCCCGGCGGACAGGCCCGACAGCACCCGACCCGCCAGCAGCACCGGCACCGAGTCGGCGAACAGGAACACCACCGCGCTGGCCATCGCGAACCCCACCCCGGCCAGCAGCACCGGACGCCGGCCCACGGTGTCCGACCACCGGCCGAACGCCAGCAACCCGACCAGCACCCCACCGGCGTAGGTGGCGTAGACGACCGTCGTCGTCAGCACCGAGAAGTCCAGGTGCTCGGCATAGAGCGCGTACATCGGCGTCGGCAGCGTGGTGCCGGCCATGATCGCGGTGAACGCGTAGGCGAGCAGGGCCATCGGATACGTGCGCACGGGACTCACAACGCGCAGGGGTACCCAGAACTTTCCCGGACACAGACCGGGCTCGCCCCGCGGCGGCGGGACGAGCCTGGCCTGGCGCCCAGAAGGGGACTAGTGGGCGACCGCCTTTTCGGCTCCGATGCCGGTCAGTGAACGCACCTCCATCTCGGCGGCGATCTTCGGATCCTCGTCGTCGGGCGAGGTCAGGGTCCCGACGATGCCGAGGATGAATGCCAGCGGGATCGAGACGATGCCCGGGTTGGCCAGCGGGAAGTACGAGAAGTCGACGCTGGGGAACATCGACGTCGGCCCACCCGACACCGCGGGGGAGAACACGATCAGCACGATGGTCGAGATCAGACCGCCGTACATGCTCCACAGGGCGCCGCGGGTGTTGAACCGCTTCCAGTACAGCGAGTAGACGATGGTGGGCAGGTTCGCCGCCGCCGCGACCGCGAAGGCCAGGGCGACCAGGAATGCGACGTTCTGGCCGTTGGCCAGGATGCCCAGCCCGATGGACAGCGCGCCCAGCACCACCGCGGTGATACGCGACACCCGGACCTGTTCGGCCTCGGTCACCGTGTGCCCCTTGCGGATCGTGGCGTAGATGTCGTGGGCGAACGACGCCGACGCGGTGATGGTCAACCCGGCGACCACGGCCAGGATGGTCGCGAACGCCACCGCCGAGATGATGCCGAGCAACACCACCCCACCCAATTGGAAGGCCAGCAGCGGTGCCGCGGAGTTCACTCCGCCCGCGGCGCCGAGGATCGTGTCCGGGCCGACCAGCGCGGCGGCGCCGTAGCCCAGCACCAGGGTGAACAGGTAGAAGGCGCCGATCAGCGTGATCGCCCAGACCACCGAGCGGCGGGCCTCCTTGGCGGTGGGCACGGTGTAGAACCGCATCAGCACGTGCGGCAGACCCGCGGTGCCCAGCACCAGCGCGATCGCCAGCGAGATGAAGTTGATCTGCGAGGTCAGCGACCCGCCGTACTGTGCGCCGGGGGCCAGCACGTCGCGGTTGGCGACGGCCTCGGTGGTGCTTCCACTGATCGCCGACTGTGCGGCGCCGAGGATTTCGGAGAAGTTCAGCCCGAACTTGCCGAGCACCATCAGCGTCATCGCTCCCGCACCGGCGATCAGCAACACGGCTTTGATGATCTGCACCCAGGTGGTGCCTTTCATGCCGCCGACCAGGACGTAGAGGATCATCAGCACGCCGACCACGGCGATGACGATGGCCTGTCCGCCGCTGGAGTTGACGTTGAGCAGCAGGGCGACCAGACCGCCGGCGCCGGCCATCTGGGCCAGCAGGTAGAACAGCGACACGGTCAGCGTGTTGGTGGCCGCAGCCAGCCGGACCGGCCGCTGCTTGAGCCGGAAGCTCAACACGTCGGCCATCGTGAATTTGCCGGTGTTGCGCAACAACTCGGCCACCAGAAGCAGCGCCACCAGCCAGGCCACCAGGAAGCCGATCGAGTACAGGAAGCCGTCGTAGCCGTACACGGCGATCGCGCCGGCGATCCCGAGGAAGCTGGCCGCCGACAGATAGTCACCGGCGATGGCGATGCCGTTCTGCGGCCCGGTGAAGCCGCGACCACCGGTGAAGAACTCGGCGGCCGTCGCGTTGCGCTTGCTGGCGCGGATGACGACCACCATGGTCACGACGACGAACAGGCTGAAGATGCCGATGTTGGCGGCGGTGTTGCCGACCGTCTCGGTCTGGGCGAGCAGAGTGGTCATTTGACTTCGCTTTCCAACTCGGTGCGGATGGCTTCGGCGCGGGGATCGAGCTCACGGTTGGCGAATCGCACGTACAGGCCGGTGATCAGGAACGTCGTGACGAACTGGCCCAGGCCGATGATCAGGCCGACGTTGATGTTGCCCCACACCTCGATGGCCATGAAGTCGTGGGCGAACGCCCCGAGCAGGACGTAGGTGGCGTACCAGATGAGGAAGAAGGCCGTCATCGGGAAGACGAAGCGGCGCAGGCGGCTTCGCAGCTCCTGGAACTCGGGGCTGGCCTGCACCTGCAGGTATCGCTCGCCGCTGATGGCCTCCGGGCGAATGGGTAGGTCGGTTTCGGACACCGTGGTCTCACTTCCTGGCTGTGTGTGAACAGGCTCTGGTCAGGAAGCTAGTTGAGACGTGAGTCACATATCTATGGCTGACGGTGCCCGCACGGTGAGGTCGGGAGCCCGTGCGGTGAACGGTCGATCGCCGGCGACGAACGGCGCCGCCTGGAATCGGCCGGCTCAGCCCCGCGGCATCCGCTCGATCCCCATCCCCAGATGCTCCGGCACGTGCATCCGGGCGAAGATCCGCGCGACGTCGGCGGGGATCTTCGCTCTGGTGGCCCAGCTGACGACGATCATCGTCGCGAATGCCAACGGCACGCTGACCGCGGCCGGGTAGCCGATCAGCACGGCCGGCCACCCGCCGAACATGTCCTCGTCCACGCCTCCGGCCACGGCGACGCTGACGGTGACCCCCGAGAGCAGCCCGCCGACGGCCAACCCGCTGGCGGCCCCCAGCGCTGTCAGCCCGCGCCACCAGATACCGAGCACCAGCAGGGGACACAACGTCGAGGCCGCCACCGCGAACGCCAGCCCGACGCTGCGGGACAACTCCAGCCCGCCGGCGGTGGTCAGCGCCAACGGAATCGGGATCAGCCCGCCAACCACGGCGGCGAGTCGGAAGTCGCGCACGCGGCCGGGCAGCACATCGGTGGCCAGCGCCCCGGCGAAGCTGACGAGCAGACCCGACGACGTGGCCAGGAACGCGGCGATCGCCCCGGCCGCCACCAGAGCGGCCACCACCTGCCCGACCGGACCGCCGATGGCCGCGGCGGGCGCCAGCAGCACCGCGGCGTCGGAGTTGCCGGTGATCAGCAGTTGCGGGACGTAGAGCCTCGAGAACACTCCGATCAGCGTCGGGAACAGATAGAACAGCGACAGCAGTGCGATCACGGCCAGCGCGGTGCGCCGTGCCGCGCGCCCGTCGGGGTTGGTGTAGAAGCGCACCAGCACGTGCGGCAGTCCCATCGTGCCCAGGAACGTGGCCACCATGATCGAGATGACCTGGTACAGCGGGTGATGGCCACCGAAGCCGCGACCCGAGGCGATCCAGTCGGCGCCGGTGCTCGGCGCGCCTGCCACCACGGGCGTCGCCGCGCCGGCCGCCAACGTCAGGGTGCTGCCCGCCCCGAGCGTGTGATCACCCGCGCCGCCGATGGCGGACGCGTCGACCGCGCGGCCGTCCAGCGTGCCCGACACCGCGACCCCCTCGGGTTCGGTGACGCTGACGACGACATCGGTGTCGATGCTGACAGTGGTGTCCTGCTGCACCGTCGGCGGCAGCGCGCCGCCCAGCTTCCAGCCCTCCGCGCCGCCGTTGTCGCTGAAGAACAGCGCGGTCAACGCCAGCGCGGGGATCGCGATCGCGGTGAGCTTGAGCCAGTACTGGAATGCCTGGACGAATGTGATCGACCGCATGCCCCCGGCGACCACATTGGTGATGACGATGGCCCCGACCGCGACCGGACCCAGCCACACCGGTGTGCCCAGCAGCGTCTTGAGCGCCAGCCCGGCGCCCTGGTACTGCGGTACCAGATAGAAGATGCAGACCACGACGACGACGAGCATCGCGACCTTGCGCAGCCGCGCCGAGCCGAGCCGGAATTCGGCGAAGTCGGGCACGGTGTAGGCGCCGGAGCGACGCAGTGGCGCCGCCACGAACAACAGCAGACCCAGATACCCTGCGGTGAATCCCACGGGGTACCACAGCGCGTCGGCGCCGTATTTGGCGATGAGTCCGGCTACGCCGAGAAACGAAGCGGCTGAAAGGTACTCACCCGAGATCGCGGCGGCGTTCCACTGCGATCCGACGGTGCGGGACGCGACGAGGAAGTCCGACGTCGTGCGGGAGAAACGCACACCGTAGGCGCCGATGGCGACGGTGGCCACGGCTGCGACGAGCAGCGCGGCCGCGGTCAGCGGGGAGCCGGTCACAGCTCGGCGTCGACGACGCCGACGAAATCGCGCTCGGCCTGTTCGGACAGGCGTACGTAGAACCAGCCGATGCCGTAGAGCAGCGGATACACCAGCACGGTCAGCACCAGCCAGTTCAACTGGATGCCGAACACGGTGATCGCGCCGAGGCCGGGGAACAGTGCGTTGAGCAACGGGATGGCTCCGGTCAGCACCACCACCACGGCGGCCAACCGCAGCGCCAGACCCAGCTGGGCCCGCATCAGGCCGCGCACCAGAGCGTCGCCGACCTGGGTCTGCTCGTGCACCTCGACACGAGTACGCACCATGCGGGCGCCACGGCGATGGGCCAGGACCACGCGTTGTCGCTGTGGCCGTTCGCCGCTAGTCATCGGCGCCGCCCGCCGGTCGTAGGTTGCGCATCGGGTTGCGCACCACCCGGTCCCGCAGCTCGCGGGCCTGGCGTCGGCTGACCGGAAGCTCGACCGCGGGGGAGGCGCCGTTGGCGCGCAGCCGGACCAGCATCGCGCCGTCGGTCGAGCGCAGACCGGTGACCAGGCGCAGCGCGACCAGATACGAGCGGTGTACCCGTTGGAAACCGTGGTCGCGCCAGCGTGTTTCGAGGGTGGACAGCGGGATGCGCACCAGGTGCGAACCCGACGCCGAGTGCAGGCGCGCGTAGTCGCCCTCGGCCTCCACCCAGCCGATGCTGTCGCGCGGCACCAGATGCGTGACGCCGCCGACTTCGGCGGGCACCACATCGGATTCGGGTTCCTTGGCCGGCTCCCCGACGGGTTCGACGGGTCCCGCCTCGCCCGTCTGCGCGCCGGCGGCGCGGCGTACCGCCTCGTCGAGGCGGTCGTCGCGAATCGGTTTGAGGAGGTAGTCGATGGCGCCGACGTCGAACGCCGCGACGGCCTTGTCGTCGTGCGCGGTGACGAAGACGATGGCCGGCCGCTCGGAGAAGTTGGCGAGCACCCCGGCCAGTTCGATCCCGGACAACCCTGGCATGTTGATGTCGAGAAAGACGGCATCGATGCGGCGGGCGTTGAGCTCGCGCAGGGCGGAGGTGGCGTCGCCGGCGCGGATGACTTCGGCGATGTCGGGGTGTCGGTCCAGCAGGTAGGCGAGTTCGTCGAGTGCGGGCGCTTCGTCGTCGACGGCGAGAACGGTCAGCAGCCTGCTTCCCGACCTGCCCACTGGCTTGGTCATTGGCTGCCCACCCCGAACGCACCTCCGCTGGCCCACACCCCGGACCGGAATTTCGGCACCCGCATCACGACCTTCGTGCCCGCACCGATCGCCGTCTCGACGACAAGACCGTAATCGTTTCCGAACGCTGCCCGCAGCCGATGGTCGACATTCGTCAGGCCGACGTGGGCGGAGTTTCCCTCCTGCGGCGACATGCCTGCGGACAGCGCATCACTCGGCCCCGCCCGCAGCGCCTCGGGATCCATCCCCACCCCGTCGTCTTCGACGGTGATCACGCAGTCGGAGCCCTCGTCGCGGGCGATCAGCTCGATCGAACCGCCCCCGCGACCCGAGAAGCCGTGCCGGACCGCGTTCTCCACCAAGGGCTGCAGCGCCAGGAACGGGACGACGACGTTGAGCACCTCGGGCGCCACCTGCACGGTCACCTTCAGCGAGTTGCCGAATCGGGCTCGTTCCAGAGTCAGGTAGCGGTCGATGTTGCGCAGTTCGTCGGCCAGCGTCGTGTACTGGCCGGCGGCGCGGAACGAGTAGCGGGTGAAGTCGGCGAACTCCAGGATCAGCTCGCGGGCGCGGTCGGGGTCGGTGCGCACGAACGACGCGATCGTGTTGAGCGCGTTGTAGATGAAGTGCGGACTGATCTGGGCGCGCAGTGCCAGCACCTCGGCGCGGTCGAGCCGGGCGCGGGAGGCGTCGAGTTCGGCCAGTTCCACCTGGCTGGCCGCGTAACGCGCGACTTCCCCGACCGCGCCGAGCATTCCGGGGGCGGGGGAGCGGGTCGTCACCACCACGAGCACCCCCAACGGGTCGCCCGCCTCGTCGAGCAGCGGTTGCGCGATCACCGCAGACACCCGGGCCGGCAGCATCACGCGGCGCTGACCCGAGATCGCCTCCCGGGCTGCTCCGTCGCACGCCTCGAGTACCTCGGCGTCCCAGATCGGATGCTCGTCGGGATCTCGGGCGAGTTGCTGGCCGTCACCGCCGTACAGTGCGAGCCCGTCGGTTCCGGTCAACCCACGCAGGAACGGTGCGGCGGTCTCGGCCGAATCGGCGTCCAGGCCGCGGCGCAGCGCCCGCGCCGCCAGAGACGCCGTGTGCAGCGCCGCGTGCACGGCCCGCTCGGTGGGGGTGGCCACCACCCGGCGGGTGCGCACCGCGAGCACCACCGCGGCGACCGCGAGCAGGATCAGCGCGGCCGTCAGCGCGATCGCGAGCTCGCCGGACATGTCTCTGCTCCTCGCCTGCGGGTTTTGGTCACCTTAATCCGGCGATGTGGCTTGGCCCCCGGGTTGTTCGACACAGCTGCCGACATGTTGCCCGGGTGGCCCGCTATGGCTGAAGGCGGCCCTGAATGCCAGCTCATCCGGACAGCGACATCGAGACGAGAACGATCACAAGATAGGCGAGAAACAGCCAGAACTGGATGGACTCGGACAATCGGTGCGAGATTCGCACACCGAGGGGTGAACCCAGAAGCGCGCCCACCGCCATTCCCGCGAACGCGGGGAGATAGAGGAACCCGATGGAGCCCGCGGGTAATTCGCCGGCCCCGAGTCCGCCGAGTAGATATCCAGTTCCTGCGCCGATCCCGATCACCGCAGACAACGCCGCAGCGATGGCGGAAGCCTGTTGTATCCGGTATCCGGCACTTTGCAGATAAGGCACGGTGACGATGGCTGCGCCGGCACCCAGCAGCGCACCGGTAAAGCCTGTGGTGACTCCGGCAGTCAGCCGACTCACGCGGGACGGCACGACAGGAGACGCCTCGCCGATTGCGCCGCCGGTGCGTGCTGTGCGCGATTCCACGAGGCGACGACGGAGCGCGCGAATGATCATGTATCCGACGAAACAGAGGAAGAAGATGCGGAGGGCGGTCCCAGGCAGCATCCCGCCGCCGAATGCGCCGAGGACCGTACCGAGCATCACCGGCAGTATCAGTCGCCTGAGCAGCGCCCAGTCCAGATCCCCGCACCGACTGCGCAAGAAGGTCGTGTAGAGCGCAGTGCAGAACATCACCGCGAGCGACGTCCCTATCGCGAGGTGCATGACATGCCCGGGTACCACACCCTGCAGGGGCAGAGCCACCGCCAGGGCCGGCACTATGGTCAGACCGCCGCCGAGCCCGAACAACCCGGAGACCAGTCCGGCCACAGTGCCGGCCAGAAGATAGATCAGGTAGATCCCCGCGCCGCTCATCGACGGTCGCGCGCGGTGAGGTCATCCGCGGCGGCTGGCGGAGAGACCACGATTGGGCCACCCATGAGGTCATCGTGACAGCGTTCGCAACCCGCCGCTTCGAATATCTACGGATCCCATGCTGGGAACCGCAGGGGTGCAGCTCGCGCCGGATAGGGTTGACCCATGACTGGGAAGCTGTGTCTGACGCAAGAACCCAGCGCCGATGCGCTGCTGGAGGAGAATCCGTTCGCACTGCTCGTCGGGATGCTGCTCGACCAGCAGATCGCCATGGAGGTCGCATTCGGCGGGCCCAAGAAGATCGCCGACCGGATCGGTGGTTTCGATGCGGCGACGATCGCCGACTACGACCCGGAGAAGTTCGCCGCACTGTGTGCGCAAACCCCTGCGATACACCGGTTTCCAGGGTCGATGGCCACGCGCGTCCAGGCGCTGGCCAAGGTGATCGTCGACGAGTACGACGGGAACGCCGCGGCGCTGTGGTCCGACGGCGCCGACGGCAAGGACGTGCTGCGCCGGCTCAAGGCGCTACCCGGTTTCGGAGATCAGAAGGCGAAGATCTTCCTGGCTCTGCTCGGCAAGCAGTACGGCGTCACCCCGAAGGGCTGGCGGACCGCGGCGGGGGACTACGGCAAGGCCGGGACGCACATGTCGGTGGCCGACGTGACCGGACCGGGTTCACTGCAGAAGGTGCGCACGTACAAGAAAGAAGCCAAAGCGGCCGCCAAGCAGGCGAAGGCCGCGAAGGCCTAGAGACAACCGCCGCGAAGGCCTAGAGACAACCGCCGCGAAGGCCTAGAGACAACCTCGGCACCGAGCCTGCGGCCAGATCGCCAAGACGGGCCGCGTCACGATCTCTGTGCAGACTCGGTGGAATCGTCGGCGTCCAGCATGGCCAGTTCGCCGAGGACGGCGGCGACCATGCGCCCCGACGCGGAGGCGGTGTCGAGCCCGTTGCGCAGGCAGCGCAGCGTGATCCCCCGGGCACTCAGATCGCTGACGGTCCGGGCCACTTCGGCGGCCGAGCGCCCCAGCCTCTCCAGGGCCACCACGATGACGACGTCGCCGGCGCGGGCGTAACTGAGCAGGGCGAGCAGTCCGGCGCGGATCTTGTCGCTCGATCCGCCGGCCTTGTCGGTGAAGATCCGTCGCGGGTCGACGCCCACCGCGGTGAGCTCGGCGAGTTGTTCGTCGAGGTCGGCGCAGGCGCCGGCATGACTCAACGCGTAACCCAGCGTGATCGCCACCTGTCCAAGGTCTCACGACACGGTGCCGTCGTCACAGTGCCGCGCCGTGGTCACAGTGCCGCGCCGTCGAATCTCTCCCAGGTGGCGAACTGGGCGACGGTTTTACGGGTCAGCCGGGTGGGCTGCCGCTGGGGTCTGCCCAGCGGCAACACCGCGGCGACCGCATGCCCTTCCGGGATCCCCAGCAGCGCCTTGACCCGCGGTTCCTCGGCTACCGCCATCGTTGTCAACACCCCGCCGAATCCCTCGTTGCGGGCAGCCAGCAGGACGTTCCACACGAACGGGTACACCGACGCACCCGCGACGACCCCGACACGGTCGAGATCCTGGTCGACGGCAGCCACCACCGCGAGATCGACACAGATCACCAACACCACCGACGACGTCAGCAGCGGGGCCGTGAAGTCGGCGGGCACCTCCGTGGCAGCGACTTGCTCGGCTGAAATACCGATGGGCCGCAGCGGGTTCCACGGGCCCTCATCGTTGCGCTTCTGGGCGAGGTAACGACGCGCGGCCGGCATACTCAGCTCACCGAGCGACGCGCGCGTGCCGGTGTCGCGGATCGCGATGACATGCACTCCTTGCCGGTTTCCTCCGCTGGGCGCGAAGCGGGCGTGGTCGAGAATCCGGACCAGCACGTCGTCGGGCAAGAGATCATCGGTGAATCGTCGGACGGCGCCCGTCGTACGCATCACGTCGTAGAGGTCCATACCGAAATCTTGGCTTAAGGTCGGGCCACGGCTGTGCCATTGTGAACACATGAAGACTCACCTGAACTGCCCCTGTGGCGAAGCGATCACCGGTAAGGATGAAGACGACCTCGTGGAGAAGGCCCAAGAGCACCTGTCGCAGGTGCATCCCGGCCGCGACTACGACCGGGACGCCATCCTCTTCATGGCTTACTGACCGTGTTTCAGCTCGGCGGCGCGACCGCCGGCGTGTTGGCGAGGGCATCCGGGACGACCGTCGAACCGATGGTCGGCATGAACTGGCACTGCTTCTCGGTCGTGGTCACCTGACCGAAGATGGTCGACATGATGCTGCCCGACCCGGTGTCGACGATCGCGGTCAGCGTCGTCGGACCTTCGGGGTTGATGTCGGGCCGCGGCTTCAGCGTCGCGCTGCCCGACTTGCCGGTGCTCAGGTTCACCCATGTGACGTTCAGCGGCAGCTTCTGCTCGGCGGCCGGGCCGGGCGTGCCGACCGCGGTGAACACGTAGGCGGTCTGGCCCGGTCCGGGTCCCGGAGCCGGGATCTTCGCCGGTCCTGCCACCGAGATCGCGGTGGCCAGCACGTTGCCGCCGTCGGCCAGGCAGCCGTTGCTGATCGACGGGTACAGGAAGTCCTGCTTGACGGGGGCGTCCGGGCCGAAGCCGGGAGCGGGTGCGGGTGCCGCGACCGGGGCTGCAGCGACGTCCGGGGCCGGCGGCGGCGCGATGGCGTCCGGCGCGGGAGCGGGAGCCGGGGCCACCGCCTCAGGAGCCGGCGCCGGGGCCTCAGGAGCCGGGGCAGGGGCCGCCGGAGCCGGGGCGACTGCTTCGGGGGCAGGCGCCGCCGCTTCCGGCGCCGGCCCTGGGGGTGACACCTCGGGCTGAGGCGCGTGGGCCACCTCGGGCGCGGCCGCGGGTAGCGCCTCCGGTGCGGGTCCGACGGCGTGTGCCGGGTCGACACCGGCGGGCAGGTGCGCCTGCGTGCCGGGAATCGCGCCGGTGGCCGGCACGTGCGCCACCGGCTGCACGAACTGGTTGACCGCCGACGCGACATCGCGGGACGGCGGCGGAGCCGCCGAGTCTCCGGCGAACACCGCGGCGGCGGCCATCAGCATCGAAGCAGCATTGGTGGGATCAGCGGCCGCCTGCTGGATGACCGGCCCGAGGCTCTGCACCGCGGGCAGGCCGGGCGCCTGCAGGCCGTCGATCGGCAGGGGCGCCGCCGCGGGGTCGGCGTGCGCGACACCGGTCACGCCGAGCAACGCGGCTGACGAGCCCACGGCGACGACGGTGGTGAGCATCGTCCTGATCGTTGACATGATCCCCCATTGCTTTCTTTGATGTGGCTGTCGTTGATGTGCCTGGTTGGTGTGGGGCTCGATCAGGGCAGCGCCGACAGCGGGGACATCGGCCCCAGCGGATCGGTCGTGCCGACGGGCCCGGTGGGTGCCGGCGCGGTTGCCGCGGGCGCGACGGCCGCCGGTGTCACGGCTGCCGGTGCGTTGCCGGTCGGCAGCAGTCCGCCCAGCGGGTTGTCGGCGGGCAGCAGCGAGGCGAGGCTGCCGGGGACACCCAGTGAGTCGGTGATGCCGGCCAGCGGCGATGCGGGCGCGGTCGCCGGGGTGGCGACGGCGGCCGGGGTGGCGACGGCCGGCAGTGTGTTGACCGGCTGGGGCAGCGTGACCGAGGCGGTTGCTCCGGGTGCGGTGGCCGGGGCGGTCGCGGGCGTCGCGGCGGACGCGGGGCTGATGGCGTTGGCGAAGGTCTGGATCAGGCTGGACGCCGCCGCCGGATTCACCAGCTGCTGCAGCATGTCCATGCCCGGGACCGCCGGTGCGGGCGCGGGCGCGGGTGCCGGGGCCGGCTGAGCAGCAGCGGAAGCACTGAGCGCCACGGCGGCCGACACCGCGCCTGCCGCCGCGATCATCGTTGTTGCAAACAGTTTTCGGGTGCGGTGCATGAAAGCCTCCAGTTCGTTGTGGCACGGTTGGGTCGCCTGAACCGAAGCTAGCTTGTTACTGGAGTTACTCAAGTGACATGTGTGGCATTTATGGAACCGTTACTGAGGTGAAGGCGGATGGTGACCGGTCGCTAGAGTCGTGCGCATCAACGACCCCGCACCCGCCCCAGCAACGTCAGGCTCCCTTCTGGCGGCCCGGCTGTCAGCCGTAGCGCCGCTGCTGCTGATCGCGAGCATCGCCGCGCGACTGGCGTGGACGTATCTGGTGCCCACCGGCGCGAATTTCGTTGACCTGCACGTCTATGTCGGTGGCGCCGCCACCCTGGGCCGGCCCGGCGAGCTCTACGACTTTGTCTACGCCGACCAGACCCCGGACTTTCCGCTGCCGTTCACCTATCCGCCGTTCGCCGCCGTGGTGTTCTATCCGTTGACGCTGGTGCCGTTCGGGCTGTTGGCGCTGGCCTGGCAACTCGGCATCGTCGCTGCGCTCTACGGGGTGGTGCGGACCAGCCAGCGCCTGCTGACCGTCGCGCCTTGTCACGACGCCCGGCGTGTCGCAATGCTGTGGACGGCGGTCGGTATCTGGACCGAGCCCCTTCGCAGTACGTTCGACTACGGCCAGATCAACGTCGTCCTGGTGCTGGCCGTGCTCGGTGCGGTGTACAGCAGCCGGTGGTGGCTCTCCGGCCTGCTGGTGGGCCTGGCCGCGGGCGTGAAGCTGACGCCGGCGGTGTCGGGTCTGTACTTCCTCGGCGCCCGGCGTTGGGGCGCGGCGGTGTTCTCGGGCGTCGTGTTCGTCGCCACGGTCGGCCTCTCGCTGCTCGTCGTCGGTGACCAGGCCCGTTATTACTTCACCGACCTGCTCGGTGACGCGGACCGGGTCGGACCGGTCGGCACGTCGTTCAACCAGTCCTGGCGGGGTGCCATTTCGCGGATCCTCGGTTATGACGCCGGATACGGGCCGTGGGTGCTGGCGGGGATAGTGGTGACCGCGGCGCTGGCGCTGCTGGCGTGGCGAGCGGTCGGTGGTGCACGGGATCGGTTGGCCGCCATCGTGATCGTGCAGTTGTTCGGCCTGCTCTTGTCGCCGATCTCGTGGACGCATCACTGGGTGTGGGTGATTCCGCTGATGATCTGGCTGCTGCACGGTCCACTGGCCCGTCGACCCGGCGCCCGGGTGCTCGGGTGGGGCTGGCTGGCGCTCACCCTGGTCGGGCTGCCATGGCTGCTGAGCTTTGCCCAGCCGACGATCTGGGAGATCTCGCGCCCCTGGTATCTGGCCTGGGCCGGGCTGATCTACCCCGTCGCCTCGCTGGTGACACTGGCGTGGGTCGCGGTAGATGGGCGTTCTTCCCAACGTCGCGGTTGATGTCAGGAGACCGACGTCGCCGGTGACGGGGGCGGTTCCACCGAAGCCTGCGCGCGTCCGAACAGGAAGCCCTGGCCGAGTTCACAACCCCACTCGACGAGCTCGCCACACTGATCCTGTTTCTCGATTCCCTCGGCGATGACCGTCAGGCGCAGACTGGCCGCCATACTCAGAATCGCCTTGACGATCGCCTCGCACCGAGCGTCGTCGGGCAGGCCACGAACGAATTGCTTGTCGATCTTGAGGATGTCGATCGGCAGATCGAGGATTCTGACCAGGCTGCTGAAACCGGTGCCGACGTCGTCGATCGCGATGAGCACGCCCATTCGGCGCAGGCGCTCCAGGTCGGCCTTGGCCGAATCCTCGGCCCGGCCGGCGTGGGTTTCGGTCAGCTCCAGAACGAGCCGGTCCGGGCTGAGACCGGTCTTCTCGAGCGCGTCGAGCACGTCGAGCACGTCGGCGTGCAGGTCGCCCACTTCCAACTGTCTGCCCGAGATGTTCACGTGCACCGCCGAATCAGCCATTGCGCCGGTCCACTGCTGGGCGTGGCGGCATGCCAGCAGAAGTGCGCGTCGTCCGATGGCGGGCATGTGCGACGAAGTCTCGGCGGCGCACAGGAACTCGTCCGGCGCGAGCAGCCCCCATCGGGGATGTTGCCAACGCAGAAGGGCTTCGGCCGCCACCGGGACACCCGTGCGAAGGTCGACGATCGGCTGGAAATGCACGACGAACTCGTCACGCTGCACGGCTCTGCCCAACTCGGGCACCAGTGCCGCCGCGCGCAGGGCAACGAGATCCTGCGATGGATCCTCGACGGTCACGCGGTCCTTGCCGAGTTGCTTGGCGTGGTACATCAACCTGTCGGCTCGTTGGACGAGCTCTTCGGCGTTGTTCTCCCGCTCCGAGATCACCACGCCCGCGCTTGCCGACAATTGGTTGTAGCTCACTCCGTCGGCAAGCTCGACAGGTCGGCCGATCGCTTCCCGGATTCGGTCGGCCACCCGCTGCAGCTGGCCGAGGCTCGAGACATCAGGACACAACACCACGAACTCGTCCCCACCCAGGCGGGCGGCGGTGTCGGCTGCTCTGATCGATGCTTCGATGCGCTTGGCCACCACTTTGAGCACCTCGTCACCCTGGGCGTGGCCCCAGGTGTCGTTGACGGTCTTGAACCCGTCGAGGTCGAGGAAGATCAGCCCGACGCGTCGGGTGTCGTCGCGGTCGGCACCGACCATGGCCCGCTCGATGCGGTCCATGAACAGCAGCCGGTTGGCCAGGCCGGTCAATCCGTCATGCAACGCCAGCCGCTGCAGTTCAGCTTCGGCACTCTTGCGGATGGTGATGTCCTCCACCAGACAGATGCCGTACGGCCGGGAGTCCTGCGGAGCGACGACCGAGGCGGACACCGCACCCCACAGCAGCGAGCCGTCAGCGCGCCGGAACGCTGCCTCCTCGTCGAAGGTGTCGCCGGCCTCGAGGTCGGCGAGTTCGCCCAAACCGATTGCTTCTCTGTGGTTTTCGCTGCCGTCGAGGTCGTGGACCGTCAACCGCAGCACGTCGACGGTCGAGCGGCCCAGAATGTTCGCCATGGCTTGATTGCAGCGTGTGATGCGTCCCGAACCACCTGGGCCGACCTCGAACATGAACATGCCCATCGGAGCGGTGTCGAACGCGAGACGAAACCGCTCTTCGCTTTCCATCAGTGCGACCTCGGCGGCCTTCTGCTCGGTGATGTCTGTGGCGACGCCGATGTAGCCCGTGCAGCGGCCGTCCTCGCCGGTCATCTGAGAGACGGCGAGACTGACGGCGGCATGGGTCCCGTCGCGGCGTACGAACGTCCATTCGCGCACCTCGGCTCTACCCGGCGCCACCTTGTGCACCAGCACCTCGAAGCCGTCGGGGATGCCGAGTTCTTCTGCCCGGGAGCGGATCTCGGAGGCGAGGTGAAGAGTTGTCAGTTGTCGTCCGAGCATCTCGTCCTCGGTCCAGCCGAGTAGTCGCTCCGCCCCGTGGTTGAACACGGTGATGCGCCCCGTCGGGTCGGTGCCGACGATCGCCTGCTCGGACGCGGCGTTCAGCACACCGGCGAACAGGTCACGGGCGATCCGGAGTTCGGAGATCAGTCGTGCGCGCGAATCGCGGAACAAGGCCAACGCCAGCACGACGATCGTCAGACTGCACACCATGGCCTGCGAGAGCAGGGCGCGTGTCTGCACGTCGGGCACGATGAGAGAACCCCGGTCCGACAGGGTGGCCAAGGTGATCCAGACCCCGGCGAAGACGAGAAACACCGTGCTGACCGTGGTGCTGTAGCGCAGCGCCACCCAGGTCGCGGGCACCAAAGCCAGGAAGGCCAACGGGATGCCGGTGTTCAGCCAGAAGTTCCAGAGGAACACCGCCACGACGCCCGCGCCGGTCAACAGGGCCTCGGCGATCGCCCGGGGTCTCGGCTTGAGCTTCGGTCGTGCCCAGGTGAGGTCCTGCACGCGGAGATAGAGGGCGACACCCAGCAGCGCCGAGGTGCCGTTGCGCACGGCGAACAGCGCGAACGTCTCACCGAGGGCCGCCTGAGTGAGCGGTCCCAGGTAAACCGTCGCCACGGCGGCCGCGGCGCAGCTCCCCCCTGCGACGGCGCCGATCAACTGCGCGAGATCGGCGGGGTCGCGCAACGCGACATCGACGCGCCGCGAGGTGAGAAGCGAGACCGTCACCACGGCCAGAACGACGTTGACGAGGACGAACCAGGCGCTGAGTGCCAGCGCAGCACCCGTCGCGAGGTTCACGACGAAGGTGGTGGCACCCAACAGCAGCACGTGCACGAGTCGTTGTGACTGCCCACAACGACGCGTCGCGAGCAGCCAGATGACCGCCACCGCCGCGGCCGGCCACACCAGGGCCACCTCGCCACCACCGAGCCGGGTGGCCCGACCTGCGAATACGGCCAATGCATACGCCAGCGGAAACGCGATCAGAGCGAGCGCGCTCCTACGTCGATCCACCGCACCCCCTTCGGTCCCGGGTGCCCCTCACCAGGATGCGGTCAAGATCAAGCTTTCGGGGGGTTATTCGCAGACTCGGCAAATCGCCCGGGGGTATCTACTTCCGGGGCGCATGCCGACCGCCGCGCGCAGGGGGGCACGCGCTCTGCCATGGGCCCGGCCCCAATGCCCCCACGGGCAGGGGCAACGCTAAGAACTCAGCCCACGATCCCGTCGATCTCGCGAGCCATCTGCACGTCCTTGTCGGTGATGCCACCTTCAGAATGCGTGACAAGTGCGAATGTCACTGTCCGCCATCGGATGTCGATGTCGGGATGATGATCCTGGGCCTCCGCGTGCTCGGCCACCCGGCGCACGGCGTCGATGCCGTCGAGGAAGGCGGGGAACTTGATGGAACGTCGCAGCGCACCGTCAGCGCGTTCCCAGCCGGCGAGGTCGGGCAGTGCGGCGTCTACCTGGTCGTCCGTTAACACAGCCATGTCCTCGACGGTACCGTCAGCGTCGATGGCCCAACAGATCGTCGTCGCCGGAGCGCTGATCTCGGCCGCCCGTCTTCTGGTGGCCCAGCGTGCGCGACCACCGCAGCTGGCCGGCTTGTGGGAGCTGCCCGGCGGGAAGGCGGATCCGGGGGAGAGCGACGCCGCCGCCCTGGCCCGCGAACTCCGGGAGGAACTCGGCATCGAGGTGACGGTCGGGGCGCGCCTGGGTGCTGACGTGGCGCTCAGCGAGACACTGACGATGCGCGCCTACGTCGTCACCCACCAGGCCGGCGAGCTTCGACCCCACGACCACCGGGCGCTGCGCTGGATCCGCGCCGACGAACTCGACGCGCTGGCGTGGGTGCCGGCCGACCGGGCGTGGCTGCCCGACCTGGCGCGGGCACTGTGCGCCCCGCAGAGCGCCGGCCAGGCCGAGACGTCGACTCAGTAGTGCAGGCGGTCGCCGACGACCCGCACGTTCGACCGGTCGGCCGGGTGCGTCAACGCGTGCAGCGGGTGTGTGAGCACCGGATGGCGACACTGCGGGCACGAGGCCTGTGGGGCGTTGCGGGAGTTGAACGTCAGGTGATGGCACGCCGCGCAGCGCACCACGTAGAACGCCCCGATCCAATTGGCCAGACCGAGGTAGAAGGCCACCGTCGTCGTCACGGCCAGCAACGCGACGAGAACCGCTGTGGGGATCAGATAAACCGTCATGATCGGCACCTCCAGAACACGCCTGACGGATACCTCGACGGTACTCCGGAAACAGTTCGCGATCAGGACTTCCGTGCGCGCTTGTACACCTTCTCGAGCTCCTTTCCGCGCAATCCGCTCAACTCGGCTTTGTGGACCTTGTTGATCACCACCGGGCAGCGTTTGCAGCGGGGCTTGCTGCGGCAGCATTTCTTCTTCGGTTTCTGGGCGGCGAGCTTGCTCGGCTTCACGTGAGCTGTCTCTCTCGTTTTCGCGATCGGCGCTGTGCACTGCGACAATCACCGGCGTGAATTCACGCCCCGCTTTTCGCAACGTCGCCATTGTGGCCCACGTCGACCACGGCAAGACCACCCTGGTCGATGCGATGCTGCGCCAGTCGGGGGCGCTGACCCACCGCGGCGACGACGCGATCGAACGCCTGATGGACTCCGGTGACCTGGAAAAAGAAAAGGGCATCACCATCCTGGCGAAGAACACCGCCGTGCACCGGGCGCACGCCGACGGCAGTGTCACCGTGATCAATGTCATCGACACCCCCGGCCACGCCGACTTCGGCGGCGAGGTCGAGCGCGGGCTGTCGATGGTCGACGGTGTCGTGCTGCTGGTCGACGCATCCGAGGGCCCGCTGCCCCAGACCCGGTTCGTGCTGCGCAAGGCGCTGGCCGCCCACCTGCCGGTGATCCTGGTGGTCAACAAGACCGACCGGCCCGACGCGCGTATCGCCGAGGTCGTCGAGGAGAGCCACGACCTGCTGCTCGACGTCGCCTCCGACCTCGACGACGAGGCGCAGGCGGCCGCCGAGAAGGCGCTGGACCTGCCGACGCTGTACGCCTCCGGGCGGGCCGGTATCGCCAGCACCACCCAGCCCGCCAACGGCGAGAATCCCGACGGCGAGAACCTCGACCCGCTGTTCGACGTGCTCCTCGAGCACATCCCGGCCCCCCAGGGCGATCCCGAGGCGCCGTTGCAGGCGCTCGTCACCAACCTCGACGCGTCGGCGTTCCTCGGCCGTCTGGCCCTCATCCGGATCTACAAGGGACGGATCAAGAAGGGGCAGCAGGTCGCATGGATGCGCGACGTCGACGGTCATCCGGTCATCACCAGCGCCAAGATCACCGAGCTGCTCCGCACGGTCGGCGTCGAGCGCACCCCGACCGACACCGCCGAAGCCGGCGACATCGTCGCGATCGCGGGCATCCCCGAGATCATGATCGGCGACACGCTCGCCGACCCCGAACATGCGCACGCGCTACCGCGCATCACCGTCGACGAACCCGCGATCTCGGTGACCATCGGCACCAACACCTCCCCGCTGGCCGGGCGCGTGTCCGGGCACAAACTCACCGCGCGCATGGTGAAGAACCGTCTGGACACCGAGCTCATCGGCAACGTGTCCATCAAGGTCGTCGACATCGGCCGCCCCGACGCCTGGGAGGTTCAGGGCCGTGGTGAGTTGGCGTTGGCGGTTCTCGTCGAGCAGATGCGCCGCGAGGGCTTCGAGTTGACCGTCGGAAAGCCGCAGGTCGTCACCCGCACCATCGACGGCAAGCTGCATGAGCCGTTCGAGGCACTGACCATCGACTGCCCGGAGGAGTACGTCGGCGCCATCACCCAGTTGATGGCCGCCCGCAAGGGCCGCATGGAGGAGATGGCCAACCACGCCGCCGGATGGGTGCGCATGGACTTCATCGTCCCCAGCCGCGGCCTGATCGGATTCCGCACCGACTTCCTGACCGAGACCCGCGGCACCGGCATCGCCAACGCCGTGTTCGACGGGTACCGGCCCTGGGCCGGGGAGATCCGGGCCCGCCACACCGGGTCGCTGGTCTCCGACCGCTCGGGCACCATCACCCCGTTCGCGATGATCCAGCTCGCCGACCGCGGGCAGTTCTTCGTCGAACCCGGTCAGGACACCTACGAAGGCCAGGTGGTGGGAATCAATCCCCGCGCCGAGGACCTCGACATCAACATCACCCGCGAAAAGAAGCTGACGAACATGCGCAGCTCCACCGCCGACGTCATCGAGACCCTGGCCCGCCCGCTGGAGCTGGACCTCGAGAAGGCGATGGAGTTCTGCGCCTCCGACGAATGCGTCGAGGTCACTCCCGAGATCGTGCGGGTTCGCAAGGTCGAGCTGACCGCGTCGCTGCGCGCCAGGGCCAAAGCTCGGGCCAAGGCGCGGGGATAGTCGATAGCTACCCTGTACAGCGTGCCGACGACTCCGCGACGCGTCAGCGCCGTCCGGTGGTCGGCGCTGGTGGCGATCCCGATGGTGCTGGCCGTGGTGTCCGGCTGCACCGTCAGCCCGCCGCCCGCCCCGCAGAGCACCGACACCACCGAGTCGACGCCACCGCCGCCGGTCAAGGTCACCCAGATCATCATGGGCATCGACTCGATCGGCCCCGGCTTCAACGCCCATCTGCTCTCTGACCAGTCGCCGGTGAACGCCGCGATCAGCTCGCTGGTGCTGCCGAGCACCTTCCGCCCCGTCCCGGATCCCCGGACGCCGACGGGGTCGCGCTGGGAGATGGACAGCTCGCTGCTGGAATCCGCGGAGGTCACCAGCCAGGACCCGTTCACCGTCACCTACAAGATCCGGCCGGAAGCCCAGTGGACCGACAACGCGCCGATCGCCGCCGACGACTTCTGGTACCTCTGGCGCCAGATGGTCAGCCAGCCCGGCACCGTGGATCCCGCAGGCTACGACCTGATCACCGGGGTGCAGTCGGTCGAAGGCGGCAAGACCGCGGTGGTGACGTTCTCGCAGCCCTATCCGGCGTGGCGGGAGCTGTTCAACGACATCCTGCCGGCGCACATCGTCAAGGACATCCCGGGCGGGTTCGCCGCCGGGCTGTCCCGCGCGATGCCCGTCACCGGTGGGCAGTTCCGCGTCGAGACGATCGACCCGCAGCGCGACGAGATCCTGCTGGCCCGCAACGACCGGTACTGGGGTGAGCCCGCCACACCCGATCTGATCCTGTTCCGCCGTGCCGGTGCCTCCGCCGCGCTGGCCGACTCGATCCGCAACGGCGACACCCAGGTCGCGCAGGTGCACGGCGGCGCCGCGGCGTTCGCGCAGCTCTCGGCGATCCCCGATGTGCGCACTGCGCGGATCGTCACCCCCCGTGTGATGCAGCTGACGCTGCGCGCCCGGCAGCCCGCGCTGGGCGAGACCCGGGTGCGTGAAGCGATTCTCGGCCTGCTCGACGTGGACCTGCTGGCCGCGGTCGGTGCCGGCGACGACAACACGGTCACGCTGGCGCAGGCCCAGGTGCGCTCCCCGTCCGATCCCGGCTACGTGCCCACGGCCCCACCGGCGATGTCGCAGGAGGAAGCGCTGTCGATGCTGGTCGAGGAGGGCTACCAGATCGACTCGGTCGAGACCTCCGCCCCGCCCTCGCCTGTCCCCGGCCCGCCGGAGAACCACCGCGGCAGGCTCACCCGCGACGGCGAGCCGTTGACGATGGTGATCGGGGTCGCCGACGACGATCCGACGTCGGCGGCCGTTGCCAATACCGCCGCCGACCAGTTGCGTTCGGTGGGCATCGACGCATCGGTGTCGGCGCTGGATCCTGTCGTTCTCTACGGTGACGCGCTGACCAACAACACCGTCGACGCCGTCGTCGGGTGGCGGCAGGCGGGCGGCGATCTGGCGACCGCACTGGCCTCGCGGTACGGCTGCCCGGCGCTGCAGGCCACCCCGGTGCCGACCACCACGGCGCTGCCCTCGGGGACACCGGCCTCCTCGACGACCACCCCGGCACGGCCGGCGCCTCCTCCGGAGCCGCCAGGCACCACCACCGCGGTGACGCCCGCGCCGGCCCCGGAATCCGACGAACTCATCCAGGCGCCGAGCAACATCACCGGGATCTGTGATCCGAGCATCCAGCCGCTGATCGATGCGGCGCTGCGTGGCGCCCGGCCCGTCGGCGAGGTGATCGACGACGTCGAGCCGGTGCTGTGGGACATGGCGGCGGTACTGCCGATCCTGCAGGACACCACGATCGTCGCCGCGGGGCCCAGCGTGCGGAACGTCAGCCTGAGCGGGGCGGTGCCCGTCGGCATCGTCGGCGACGCCGGCGAGTGGGTCAAGCTCCGTCAGTAGCCGCTCCCCGCTGGGTCTGTTTTAGCGGCTCGCCGCTGGGTCTGTTTTAGCGGCTCGCCGCTGGGTCTGTTTTAGCGGCTCGCCGCTGGGTCTGTTTTAGCGGCTCGCCGCTGTACGATCACGTGCGCGCCCCACGCGCTCAGCCCGAACACCGCCAGCAGCCACAGCGGCGGGCGGGCGAGTTCCCACACGAACAACGCCGCGAACAGCGGTGATCGCTGCGTGATCGCCAGCACCCCGGCCGCGCACGTCAACGACACCGCCGCGACGTTCAGCCCGGCCCCGGCCCACTGGTTGAGCGCCAGCGCGACGATCGACCCCGCCGCCGCTCCGGTCGCCAACGCCGGGGTGATCAGCCCGCCGACGGCGCCGGCCCGCAGGAACAGCGCCGTCAGCAGCGGTTTGAGCACCAGGATCGCCACCGCGGCGACCAGAGTGAGCCCGCTGTTGACGCTGACCTGAAGGATGCTGCGGCCGTTGCCGGGAAGCTCGGGCAGCCACAGCGAGCAGACACCGGTCAGCAAGCCGGCCGCCGCGATCGCCGGGATCAACCGCCAGGACCGCGGCTGCACTGTCGGACGGGCGTTGGCCATCACCGCGTCGAACGTCAAACCGACCGCCGCCGCCAGCGGCGCGAGGGCCAAAGCCAGGAACACGAACAGATACGACACGTCGGCCTGAGGCCACTGCACTGCGTGCTCGAAATGGGTGACCGGCGCCGCCACCGCGACCGCCAGGCTGGAGGTGATCAGTGCGACGCCCAACACCCGGGGATGCCACGTGCCCATCAGGATCCGCGCGGCGAACAACGCCCCGCCCAATGGCACGGCGTACACGGCGCCCAGGCCGGCGCCGGCCGCACACGCGAGCAGGATGTCGCGGTCGCGGGCCGTCAACGCCAACTTCGACGTACCCAGATCCCCCCACGACGCCGCCAGCTGACGGGGCGCGCCCTCCCGGCCCAGCGACGCCCCGGACCCGACCAGCAGTACCTGCAACGCGGCGTCGATCGACAATGCGCGCCGCGGCAGCGGCCCACCGGTGCCGACCGCTTCGGGGATCGCCGCCCCCAACGTCGGAACGTCGCGCTGCCGACGCAGCCACCACCAACCCAGCCCGGCCAGCGCGCCACCGAGCATCGGGCCCAGCGCGCGGCGCAGGTGGCCGCTGCCTTCCACGCCGGACAGCAGGGTTCCCAGGCTGTAGTGATAGGTGGCGTGTTCGATCGCGTGCAGCAGCAGCGTCGTCGCCGCACCAGCCACCCCGGCGAGCAGCCCGACGATGACGATGGCGCACCAGAACTGAACGGCACGTCGTCGCACGCGCCGAATCTATGCCAATCCTGGCGACTACGTGCCGTCCCGGCGGGCCCGGGCCACCCGCGTCACCAGTGCGACGTCGTCACGGTTCGCGCGGCGGAACGCGCCACCAGCGGCCACGAACTCGTCGCCGTGGGCCTTCAGATGGCGGGCGAACAACGGGCACACCGGCACCAGGGTGAGATTCCGGCGGATGCTGTCCGCGAGCGCCTCCCGCACCAGCAGGCCGGCCAGGCCGCGACCGCCGAACTCCTCGTCGACCTCGGTGTGAAAGAAGATCCGTTCGCCCCGCTGGACTGGCGAATCCATGAACTCGGCCTTGCCGACCGGCGCCCCGTCGTCGAATCCGATGGTGTAGGCGCCGATCGGGCTCGTGTCGTCGAATCTGATCGTCACTGCGGCGCCGGTCCGGTCGGTCACGCTCACCGGACGGTCAATCCCTCGGTCATGGTCACGAAGGTCGACGCTATGGGCGCGTGCGTTCCCGCGAATCGGGCAGCCAATCCGTCATCCGCGAAGGTGGAAATCGCCGGACATGTCGACCCGGGCGAGCTCGGCGCGTGAGGTGACCCCGAGCTTGAGATAGACGTTGGACAGGTGGTGGCCGACGGTGCGGTGGCTGATCAGCAGCTGCGCAGCGATCTGGCGGTTGGTCAGGCCGTCGGCGGCCAGCCGGGCGACGCGGAACTCCTGAACGGTCAGGCCCGCCGCGTCTTGATGGGTGCCCGCCCCGCCGGCCAGGTCGAGCTCGCGCACCGCCCGGTCCCGCAGCAGCGTCGCGCCGACCCGGCCGAAAGTCTCGGCGGCGGCGCCGAGGTGCTCGCGGGCGTCCGCGCGCCGACGCGCCCGCCGCAGCCACTCCCCGTACAGCAACCGGGTGCGGGCGAGCTCGAACGGGTCGTCACCCGCGCCGGCGTCGAGGGCCGCCCGGAAGTGGGGCTCGGCATCGGATCCGGCGAGGGCACGGAGCCGGTGTGCGGCCGCGCGGGCCCAGGTCGCTCCGGTCCGTCGGACCCAGGCGTCCATCACTGTGAGCTCGGACCCGACCACATCCAGACGATCGAGTTGCGCCGCCGCCTCGGCAGTATCCACCGCGGCCAGCAAGGCCGTCGTTCGGTGCGCGGCATCGTGACCGGGTTCGTGGAGCGGCGTCAGATGATGCAAGGCTTCCTGCGGCTGACCGCTGAACAGCGCAGCACGCCCGCGAATCCAGTACGCCGAGGCGCTCAGGGCCCGGACCCCCCGCGGAATCGAACCGAGCAGGGCCCGTTCGGTGTTCTCCAGAACGACGGCCCGGTCGCCCCGGCCCGCCGCCAGCCTGGCCAGGGAGAGCCGGCATTGGGTGGCGACGTGGTCGGCGCCGACCTCCTCGGCCAGCCGTAGCGCCTCGTCCGCGGCCGCCGCGGCGGTGTCCCAGCGACCCGAGAAAAGGTCCAGGACCGTCGTCTGGGACAACGCCATCGCGAGTGCGGGCAGCTCCTGGCGCCGCCGCAGCGCGGCGACCTGCAGGCCCAGCACGTCTCTCAGCGGGCCCTCGGCTCCCCAGGCCCACACCAGCAACGTCGGCGGAAGAAGCGCCCAGGGGACGACGCCGAGCAGACCAACCGTGTCGCCGCCCCCGCCGGGGGACGAGCCGGTCAGCTCCCCGGTCTCGTCGTAACACGCCCACCAGGACTGCAGCGCCGGCATGACCGGCGACAGGTCCGGGTCGTCGTCGGCGCGCAGCGACAGCAGCCGGTTCAGCGCGTCCTGTTGGAGGTCGGTCCGACCGGCCGACCACGCCGCCCGCACCGCGACCGCGCCCAACTCCACCGCAGCCCGACCACCGTCGACGACCGCCATGTCGCCGATGAGGTAGCGGTGGGCTCGATCGACCACGCCGTGGCTGAACTCGAGGATTCCCCGCAGCCCAGCGCTCAGACGGACGACTGCTTCTTCGCCGACCAGGCGCTCCGCGTCGTCGAGCAATCTCTGTGCTGCCCCGGCATTCCCGGCGCCCCAGCTGGCGCGCGCAGCCATGGCGAGCCGGCGCGCAGCGTCGGCCCGCTCCGGTGACAGCTCCGCGGCGCGCTGCAGCGCCCGCGCCGCCGTCGGTCCCGCGTCACGCTGCAGACATGCCTGTGCCGTCTGTTCCAGCAGCTCCGCCACGTGCTCGTCCGCCGTGTCTGCCGCGGCGGCCAGATGCCAGGCCCGTTCTCCGACGGCATTGCTCGGCAAGCTCGCAGCGAGTGCCCGGTGCGCGGCCTGGCGCTCGCCGAACGGTGCTCCGTCGTAGAGGGCCGCCCTGACCAGCGGATGCCGGAAATGTACCTGCGCCCCCGACGCCTCGAGCAGACCGGAACGCAGCGCTTCCTCCCAGGCGGACGCATCGACACCCCACCCGGCGCCCGCTCGCTGCACGAGGTGCCGGTCGCCGCGTTCCTCCGCTGCCGCCAGCAGCAACAGCGCACGCGTGGCGGGCTTCAGTGTGTCGGCTCGCGCGCAGAACGCGCGCCGTAGCCGGGGGCCGACCGGGATCGCACCGGGCAGCACCTCGTCCCGGTTCAGGGTGGGTAGCTCGCGCAGCGCCAGTGGGTTGCCCGTCGCGATCTCGACCGTGCGGCGGCGCAGGCTCTCGTCGGCATCCGGTGTCACAGCGTCGACCAGACGCCGTGCGTCATCGTCGGCCAGGCCCTTGATCTCCATTGACGCCAGGCCCTCCCACGGGCCCGCGTCGGGCTCCTCGTGTGCAGCGACCAGCAACGCGACCGAATCGGTTCGCACCCGCCGGGCGACGAAGCCCAGGCACTGAGCGGTCTCCTCGTCGACCCACTGCGCGTCGTCCACCACGACGAGTACCGGTCCATCCCGGGCCAGGCCCGCAACCAGGGACAGCACGGCAGCGCCGATCAGGAAGCGGTTGGCCGGCTCGCCGCTCATCCCCAGCGCCGAGCGCAGGGCGGCGGCCTGCGGCGCCGGAAGCGTCTCCAACCGGTCGCGCACCGGCCACAGCAGTTCGTGTAGCGCCGCGAAGGCGAGACTCGCCTCCATCCGGGTGCCCCGGCAACACAGCACCGTCGCCTCGGCAGCTGCCTCGACGGCGTAATCGAGCAGCGCGGACTTGCCGATTCCCGGCTCACCCCACAGGACAAGCCCGCATCCCGCGCCGCCGGCTGCCTGTGCCAGCAACCCGTCCAGGGCCGCGGTCTCGGTCCGCCGCCCGAACAGGTCCATGACTCCGAAAGTAGCCGCTCGGCGCCCCGACCGATTCACTGACCGATTCGCCGACACCGGCGTTGCCCGACACTGGGCACGGCGGCGCCACCAGAGCCGGCTCGGCACCGCGTATCAACGTACGTCCGTGGAAGGACTCCATGCCCGACTCCCGCAGCGACCGACCCGACTTCTCCGGGCTGCGCGCGTTGTACGTCAACTGCACCCTCAACCGCTCACCCGCCCTCAGCCACACCCAGGGCGTGATCGACCGCAGCGCGGCGATCATGGTGGCGAACGGGGTGACGGTGGACCAGTTTCGCGCCGTGGACCACGACATCGCCACCGGTGTCCGACCTGACATGACCGAGCACGGGTGGGAGCGCGACGATTGGCCTGACCTGCTGCCGCGGGTACTGGCCGCCGACATCCTCGTCATCGGCGGACCGATCTGGCTGGGCGACAACAGTTCTGTGACACGGCGGGTCATCGAGCGGCTCTACGGCTACTCCGGCGTCCTCAACGAGCAGGGGCAGTATTCCTACTACGGGCGGGTCGGTGGATGCCTGCTCACCGGAAACGAGGACGGGCTCAAACACTGTGCGATGAGCATCCTGTTCAGCTTGCAGCACATCGGGTACACCGTCCCGCCTCAGGCCGACGCGGGCTGGCTGGGCGAGGTCGGCCCCGGTCCGTCCTACCTCGACGAGGGGTCCGGCGGCCCGGACAACGACTTCACCAACCGCAACATCGCGTTCATGACCTACAACCTGATGCACCTCGCGTCCATGCTCCGCGCCGCCGGCGGTATTCCGGCCTACGGCAATCAGCGCACCGCCTGGGATGCTGGTACGCACCCCGACCACGCGAATCCGGAGTATCGATGACCACGAACACGAGCTGGCCGACACTACGGGTGTCGGACTGGACCCCCACCCGCGACACCCTGCACATGTGGACGCAGATCGTCGGCAAGATCCGGATGAGACACGCCCCCTTGCTCAACCACTGGTGGCAGACAACGCTCTACGTCAGCCCGCGCGGGTTGGCGACGTCGACCATCCCGTACCGCGGTGGGGCCTTCGAGATCGAGTTCGACTTCATCAGCCACCGACTCGATATCCGAAGCAGCGACGGGGGCGCCGAGAGTCTGCCGTTGCAGCCCATGTCGGTGGCAGAGTTCTACACCCGGCTGATGGAGCGCCTCGATGCACTCGGTATCGAGGCGCAGATCCGGGCGGTGCCCAACGAGGTCGACCCGGCGATCCCGTTCGCCGAGGATCATGAGCACGCCTCCTACGACGCCGAGGCAGTCACGCTGTTCTGGCGTCAGCTGCTCCAGGCCAACCGCACGATCGGCGAGTTCCGGTCGCACTTCGTCGGCAAGGTCAGCCCGGTGCACTTCTTCTGGGGTGCGATGGACCTGGCATGCACCCGCTTCTCCGGGAACTCGGCGCCGCCGCACCCCGGGGGAGCGCCCAACTGTGCGGACTGGGTCATGGTCGAGGGCTACTCGCATGAGCTGTCCAGCTGTGGCTTCTGGCCCGGCGGCGGGGAAGAAGGCGCCTTCTACTCCTACGCCTACCCGGCCCCCGAGGGATTCGCCGACCAGCCCGTCGGCCCCGATGGCGCGTTCTACAGCAATGATTTCCAGCAGTTCCTGTTGCCCTACGAGGTCGCCCGGGCGGCCCCCGACCCGGACCGGGCGGTCGCCGAATTCCTGCACAGCACCTACGCGGCCGCCGCCGAGCTGGGTGGCTGGGACCGGGCAACGCTGGAGGACGACCCGACGCGGTTGCCGGGCGCGCGGATCGGCTGACCCGGTCGGCGTTCGATCGCTCGTCGACGGCGCGGCGCCCTGAGGCTCACAAGGGTCGCCGCGTGAGGGCAAGCTGGTGACATGGAGACCCCGCGGCTGCTGTTCGTCCATGCCCACCCCGACGACGAGACCCTGACCACCGGGGCGACGATCGCCCGCTACGTCGCCCTGGGTGCGCAGGTGCAGGTGATCACGTGCACCCTGGGCGAAGAGGGCGAGGTGATCGGGGAGCAGTGGGCGCAGCTCGCCGTCGACCACGCCGACCAGCTGGGTGGCTACCGCATCGCCGAGCTGACCGCGGCGCTGCGCGAACTCGGTGTGGACCGGCCCCGCTTCCTCGGCGGTGCCGGCCGGTGGCGCGACTCCGGAATGGCCGACACGCCGCCGCGCCGCGGGCGGCGCTTCGTCGACGGCGACGTCGCCGAGCAGACCGCCGCACTGGCCGCGGCCATCGACGACCTGCGCCCCCATGTCGTCGTCACCTACGACCCGCAAGGGGGCTACGGGCACCCCGACCACATCCACACCCACCGGGTGACGACAGCGGCGGTCGACGCCGCGCAGTGGGAGGTGCCGAAGTTCTACTGGACCGTCACGTCGGCCACGGCGATCGCCGCCGAGTTGGCGGCGCTGGCCGACGTGCCCGCCGGATGGACCCTGGTCAGCGGTGACGACATCTGGTTCGGGGTTCCCGACGACGCGATCGACGCCGCGCTCGACATCACCGAGCACCTGTCGGCCAAGGTCGCCGCGCTGCGCGCCCACGCCACCCAGGTGCAGGTGTCCCCGGACGGCCGGGCGTGCGCGCTGTCCAACGGCGTCGCGTTGCCCGTCGGAGCGACCGAGTTCTACACGCTGGCCGCCGGGTCCACCGGGGAGCGCGACGGACGCGGATGGGAAACCGATCTGCTCGCCGGGCTGAGCCTGGGGTAACTTCCCATCGAGGCGGGTAAGCTGCCGGCAACCGAACCCGCGCGGAAGGGAAACACATGGACCCGGACCTGGATCCCAACCTGCAGCACTGGCAGGACCGGCTGGACAACTTCCAGTGGGTGGTCGGTTCGCTGGTGTCGCTGCTCGACAGCATCCCGACCTGACGGCCGCCGCCCCGCCGGCGTCGGATCGGCGTCGGCCGTTCCTGCTGGGTCTGCTCGCGGTCGACGGTGTGCTGTCGGCGCTGATGGCCATCTTCTTCCTTCCCGTACATCTGGGGTCGGTGTGGATCCCGATCAGTGCCCTGCTCAGCGGTCTGCTCAACGCGGCACTGGTGTGGGCGGCGCTGCAACTGCACGCCTCGCCGCGTTGGGCGGCGCTGCCGCTGTGGGCCTGGCTGGCGACTGTCGGGGTCTTCACGCTGGGTGGCCCGGGTGACGACATCGTCTTCGGCGGGCCCGGTGTCATGGAGTACGGGCTGCTGCTGCTCCTCGTTCTGGGTGCACTGCCCGCGGGGTGGTTGCTACTGCGGCGCCCGCCGGTTGCCCGCTGACGGGCCTCGCACCGAAGCGGGGGACTCCTACTACTGTGACCCCTATGCCAGGCGCACCGGTTTCAAATAGTGAGACGCGCGGATGATCCGCGACAGCCGTGGGGTTACAGAGGCGTGGCTCTGAACTCCCAGCACGGCGCGCAGCTGCCCACTCCGGTGGTACCCCCGAAGGTCGAGACGGCCAGTCCGGCCGCCATGCGGCGCGTCCTGCGACGTGCCCGCGACGGCGTCGCCCTCAACATCGACGAAGCCGCCGTCGCCATGGGTGCGCGCGGTGCCGACCTCGCCGACCTGTGCGCCAGCGCGGCCCGTGTCCGCGACGCGGGCCTGGAGGCCGCCGGTCGGCGCGGGGCCACCGGGCGCCTGCCGGTCAGCTATTCGCGCAAGGTCTTCCTCCCGGTCAGCCATCTGTGCCGGGACACCTGCCACTACTGCACCTTCGTCACCGTTCCGGGCCGGCTGCGCGCGGCGGGCAAGGGCATGTACATGGAGCCCGACGAGATTCTGGCGGTGGCGCGCCGCGGCGCCGAACTCGGTTGCAAGGAAGCGTTGTTCACTCTCGGCGACCGGCCGGAGGCGCGGTGGGACGAGGCCCGGCAGTGGCTCGACGAACGCGGTTACGACTCGACGCTGGACTACGTCCGCGCGATGGCCATCCGGGTGCTCGAGGAGACCGGGCTGCTGCCGCACCTGAACCCCGGGGTGATGAGCTGGTCGGAGCTCTCCCGTCTCAAGCCAGTTGCGCCGTCGATGGGCATGATGCTGGAAACCACCTCGCGGCGGCTGTTCGAGACCAAGGGGGAGGCGCACTACGGCAGCCCCGACAAGGATCCCGAGGTGCGGCTGCGCACCCTCGCCGACGCGGGCCGGCTCTCGATTCCGTTCACCACCGGCCTGTTGGTTGGCATCGGGGAGACGCGTGCCGAGCGGGCCGACACCATCCACGCGATCCGCCGGGTGCACCGCGAGTTCGGGCACGTGCAGGAAGTGATCGTGCAGAACTTCCGGGCCAAGGACCACACCGCGATGGCGTCGACGCCGGACGCCGACATCGACGAGTTCCTGGCCACTCTGGCGGTGACGCGGCTGGTGATGGGTCCCAAGATGCGCATCCAGGCGCCCCCCAACCTGGTCTCACGCGCGGAGTGCCTGGCACTGATCGGTGCGGGGGTCGACGACTGGGGTGGGGTGTCGCCGCTGACCCCCGACCACGTCAACCCCGAACGGCCCTGGCCGGCACTGGACGAACTGGCCGCGGTCACCGCCGAGGCGGGCTACGACCTGGTCCAGCGGCTGACCGCCCAACCGCCCTACGTCACCGCCGGTGCGGCCTGGATCGATCCGCGCGTGGCCGGCCACGTCGCGGCGCTGGCCGACCCGCAGACCGGGTTCGCGCGCGACATCAACCCGGCCGGTCGTCCTTGGCAGGAACCCGACGAGGCAGCCGAATCGCTGGGCCGGGTCGACCTGAACGAAGAGATCGACTCCCAGGGGCGCCGGACGGAGACCCGCAGCGACCTGGGCAGCGCGTTCGGTGACTGGGACGCCATCCGGGAGAAGGTCAGCGAGCTGGCCGCCCGGGCGCCCGAACGCCTCGACACCGATGTGCTGGCCGCCCTGCGCTCCGCCGAACGTGACCCCGCCGGTTGCACCGACGACGAGTACCTGGCGTTGGCCACCGCCGACGGCCCGGCGCTCGACGCTGTTGCAGCGCTGGCTGATTCGTTGCGCCGCGACACTGTCGGCGACGATGTCACCTACGTCGTCAACCGCAACATCAACTTCACCAATATCTGCTACACCGGCTGCCGGTTCTGCGCGTTCGCTCAGCGCAAAGGGGATGCGGACGCCTTCTCGCTGTCCACCCAGGAGGTGGCCGACCGGGCCTGGCAGGCGCACGTCGCCGGCGCGACCGAGGTGTGCATGCAGGGCGGGATCGACCCCGATCTGCCGGTGACGGGCTATGCCGATCTGGTGCGTGCGGTCAAGGCCAGGGTGCCCTCGATGCACGTGCACGCGTTCTCGCCGATGGAGATCGTCAACGGGGTGACCAAGAGCGGCTCGAGCATTCGGGAGTGGTTGACCGCGTTGCGGGAGGCCGGGCTGGACACCATTCCGGGCACCGCCGCCGAGATCCTCGACGACGAGGTGCGCTGGGTGCTCACCAAAGGCAAGCTGCCCACCTCGGAGTGGATCGAGGTGATCACCACCGCGCACGAGGTGGGACTGCGCTCCAGTTCGACGATGATGTACGGACACGTCGACACGCCCCGGCACTGGGTGGGGCACCTGCGGGTGCTGACCGGCATCCAGGACCGCACCGGCGGCTTCACCGAGTTCGTGCCGCTGCCGTTCGTGCACCAGTCCTCGCCGCTGTACCTGGCCGGCGGTGCGCGGCCGGGCCCCACGCACCGCGACAATCGGGCGGTGCACGCGTTGGCGCGGATCATGTTGCACGGCAGGATCTCCAACATCCAGACCAGCTGGGTGAAGCTCGGCGTGGAGCGCACGCAGGTCATGCTGCGCGGCGGTGCCAACGATCTGGGTGGAACCTTGATGGAGGAGACGATCTCGCGGATGGCCGGCTCGGAATTCGGCTCCTACAAGAGCATCGAGGAACTGTCGGCGATCGCGGAGGGCATCGGCCGCCCGGCCCGTCAGCGCACCACGACCTACGCACCCCTGGCCGCCTGAGCCTTCTCCGCGAGCACGTGCCTGTCTCCGCGAGGGCGCGAGTTTGCGCAACGCTGCGCGCCGCGAATCATGGCATTCTGCGCGCCGTCGCAGCTGCCGACTGCGCGCAGGAAGCATGCCCGTGGTGGTATGACTTTGAGGGTGAAGCTGCGACGGGTGTACTCCGGCGACCGGCTGGAGCTGCAGTCACTGCAATCCGACGGGTCGTGGGCCTCGGGCGCTGATGCCGGTGTGTTCGGTGGCGCGGTGTTCGACCCCGCCTGGGAGTTGGACAGGGCCCGTCGACACCACGACGCGGCCGGCCATGTGCTGCCGTTCCAGCCGGTGTCCTTTCGCGATTTCATGCTCTACGAACAGCACGCGGTCGACGCCGCGCGCGGATTGGTGCGCCGTTTCCATCCCGGCCAGTCCAGGGCCGCCGAAGGCGTCGAGCGGTTGACCAGGAAGCCGTTTCCGTTGTTCAAGCCCAAGGCGCTGTTCTACCGGCAACCGATCTATTACATGTCCAACCATCTGAGTTTCGTCCCCAGCGGCACCACGGTCGCCGTCCCCTCGTACTCGACCGCTCTGGATTACGAGTTGGAGATCGGATTCGTCCTGCACGCACCGCTTTTCAATGCCGCGCCGGCCGAGGCGCTGGATGCCATCGGCGCATTCGTCGTCGTCAACGACTTCAGCGCCCGCGACGTGCAACGTGCGGAGATGGCGACCGGGTTGGGGCCGCAGAAAGCCAAGCACTTCACGTCGTCGATGTCGGTGCACGCCGTCAGCGCAGACGAGATCCTGCCGCGCATCGACGACCTGACCGGATTCGTCGCGATCAACGGCGACGCCGTCAGCGCGGTGTCCAGCCGCGGGATGAGGTGGACCCTCGGCGAGCTGCTCGCACACGCCTCCCGCGACGAACACCTCTACGCCGGTGAGCTGTTCGCCACCGGCACCCTGCCGGGCGGCAGCGGAATGGAGACCGGGCACTGGTTGCGGCCCGGGGATCAGCTGACGCTGGCCATCGACCAGATCGGGGAAATCAGCCACCCGATCTCGAGTAGTTGAGGAGACACCATGACGACTGTCGCCGGCCTACCCGCGCACGCGCTGCTGGTACACGCCATCGTGGTTCTGGCGCCGCTGACTGCGTTGCTCGGCATTCTGTGTGCCGTGTGGCCCGCCGCCCGCCGCCGATTCGTCTGGCTCGTCGTCGCGTTCGCGGCCGTCAACCTTGCGCTCACGCCGTTGACCACGTCGGCCGGCGAGTGGTTGTACAACAGTTTTCCCACCCACAGCGCGATTCTGGAGACGCACGAGGAACGCGGCGAAACCATGATCTACTTCTCGATCGCGCTGCTCGTCATGGCGCTGGCGGTCGCGTTCCTGCATCTGCGCACCGTCAGGTCCGACGCCACCCCCAAGCTGACCGCCGTCGTGGTCACGGTTGTCGCTCTCGTGATCGGGGTTGCGACGACGGTGCAGGTGGTGCGGATCGGTCATACGGGCACCGAGGCGAAGTGGGGCGTGATCTCGGAGTGATGGCGTGACGCCACCGCGACGACGGGTGCCGTCGCGGTGGCGTCACGCTGCGTGCCTCAGGCCTGCTTGACGGCCTCGATTTCGAGGGTGATCGTGACCTTGTCGCCGACGACGGCGCCGCCCGTCTCGAGCGGCATGTCGATGTCGATGCCGAAATCCTTGCGGTTCAAGACCACTGACGCTTCGAAGCCGGCGACCTCGCCGTGGCCCATGCCGGGGTTGACGCCGTTGAAGTCGAGCTCCAGGGAGATCGGCTTGGTCACTCCCTTGAGGGTGAAGTCGCCGTCGAGGACGTAGTGGTCGCCGCTCTGCCGTACCCCGGTGGAGGTGAACGTCGCCACCGGGTGGTTCTCGACGTCGAAGAAGTCCGCGGACTTGATGTGCGCGTCGCGCTGGTCGTTACGCGTGTTCACGGAGTCGACGGCGACCTCGGCGCGCACGGAGGCCACACCGTCGGCGCCGACCGTGATGGTGCCGCTGAACGTTTCGAACTCGCCGCGGACTTTGCTCACCATGAGGTGGCGTACGGAGAAGCCGACGGCGGAATGCACCGGGTCGATGGTCCAGGTGCCGGTGGACAGTGCTGCGGTGGCGGTGGTCATGGGTGTCTCTTTCTCGGGGTGGAGCCGGATGGGCCGGCGGGGTACATCCCAATCAAACGGACCATGGTCCGATTGCATTCCCGGGTGGCGCACACTGCACCGCCGGCGGTCGCGACAGCGCGGTGAAAGCCACGTCGGTCCGGCGTGTCCTGTGCAGACCCGCGCGCAGACGGAACAAACGCGGTCAGGCGATCAGGGTGCGGGTGGTCTGGGTGCGGCCATCCACACCGGAGACGGTCGGCCACACCTCGGCCATCAGCCGCACCGCCCCGGCGAGCTCGTCCTCCGGCTTCGCGAACGGGATGCGCAGCCACCCGTCGGCGCCACCTTCGACGGTGAACACCGGCCCCGGTGCCACCCTGAGGCCGTGCCGCTCCAGCTCGACGGCCAGCCGTGTCGCGCTGCCGTGCGGCAGCCGGACCCACATGCTCAATCCGCCCTGCGGGACCCGGAACCGCCAGTCGGGCAGGTCCCGGTGCAGCGCGGCCGCCAGGACGTCGCGCCGGCTGCGCAACTCGGCGCGACGCTGCGCGACGATGCCGTCGGCGCCGAGGAGCTCGGCAACGACCAGCTGATCGAGCAGCGACGTGCCCAGGTCGGCGCGCACCCGGGCGGCAATCAACCGATCGACCAGAGCTCGCGGCGCTCTGATCCACCCCACCCGCAGTCCGCCCCAGTAGACCTTGGACGCGCTGCCGATCGTGACCGCCGACGGCTCGAACGACGCGAAGGGTGCGGGCATGGGCTCGTCGGTGAACGACAGTGGCTGCAGTGTTTCGTCGACGATCGCCGTGGTGCGCGTGTGACGCAGCGCGGCGCCGTAGCGGTCGCGGTCGGCCTCACTCATGAGGAACCCGGTCGGGTTCTGGAAGTCCGGGATCAGGTACGCGAGCTTCGGTGAGGACTGCCGCAGCGTGGCATCGACGCCGTCGAGATCCCACCCCGCATCGCCCAGCGGGTCGGCCAGTGGCCAGCTCACCAGCCGGGCGCCGCCCAGGCGGAGAGCGTCGATCGCATTGGCATAGACCGGAGACTCGACCATCACCCGGTCGCCGGGCCGGGTCAGCGCCCGGGCGACGGTGGCGACGGCGGCCAGGGCGCCGGTCGTGATGACGATCTGCTCGGGCTCGGTCGGCAGCCCGCGGGCAGCGAACGACTCGGCCACCCGCGACTGCAGGTCGGGCAGTCCCGACGGCAGATAGCCGTCCTCGGCCAGATACGACGGAAGCGCGGCCAGCGCCCGCTCGACGCCGGTCATCGTCCCGGGGGTGGCGGCGCCCGCGGCGATACTCAGATCCACCGAGTCGCCGCTCGACGGCATGCCGAGCGGGTGGCGCACACGGTCGTGGACCTTGCGGCGGTCCACGGGAACGGCGGCGAAAGTACCCGACCCCTGCCGCGCCACCGCGAAGCCGGCCGCCGCGAGCTCGGCGTAGGCCCGGGTGACGGTCGACCGTGACACCGCGAGTACGGCGGTGACGGTGCGTTCACTGGGCAACCGCGTGCCGATCGGGATCCGCCCGTCGCCGATCAGTTCCTGAAGTGCCTCGCAGAGGCCGCGGTAGGCCGGGGCCCGGTCGAAGTCACCCACCAATCGGGCGAGACGGTCAGGGCTGATCGTGGTGGACACGAAGCCAGTATTACGCAATTGGCTATATACCAAAAGGCCAATACTGAGCAATCTGACCGCATGGCAATAACCAATAGCCAGCCACAGCTGGCCAATCTCGGTCCGCTGGCACAGCTCACCGCCGGACGTCTGCCCGAACGGGTCAGTCGGCTCGTCATCGGCCTCTGGCTGTACGGACTGTCGATCGCATTGATGATCGAGGGGGCGGTCGGGGCGGCGCCCTGGGACGTCTTCCACGTGGGCGTGGCGCGACACCTGCCGCTGACACTGGGCGTGATCATCATCCTGACCGCCGGCGCGGTGCTGGCGGCGTGGATACCGCTGCGCCAGAAACCCGGCCTGGGCACCGTGCTCAACACCGTGCTGCTGGGGCCGTTCGCCGACCTCAACCTGATGCTGCTTCCGACGCCGGACGCGCTGGTCGCCCGCTGCGGCTACGCCATCGCCGGCGTGGTGGTGTGCGCGCTGGCCACCGCCCTCTACGTCGGCGCACAACTCGGACCCGGCCCCCGCGACGGCCTGATGACCGGACTCGCACGGCGCACCGGGTGGCCACTTCGCCGGGTGCGCACCGGCATCGAGGTCTCGGTGCTGGTGACGGGATTCGTCCTCGGCGGCACCGTCGGACTCGGCACCGTCGTGTTCGCCTTCGCCGTCGGCCCGCTGACCCAGTTCTTCCTGCGCTACCTGACCGTGCCTGTCGTGGCCGCCGCCGAATCTACAGGCGCGCCGCCAGCACGGTGCCCTGCTCGATCGCCCGCTTCGCATCGAGCTCCACCGCTTCGGCGGCGCCGCCGATGATGTGGGCGCACAAACCGGTTCGGCGCAAGGCCGCGTCGAGATCGCGCACCGGGTCCTGCCCCGCGCAGATCACCACGTTGTCGACCTCGAGCAGGCGTGGATCGCGGTGGTCGGAGCCGAAGCTGATGTGCAACCCGGAGTCGTCGATACGCTCGTAGTTGACGCCGCACAGCTGATGGACGCCCTTGGCGCGCAACGACGCCCGATGTACCCAACCGGTGGTCTTGCCCAGGCGGCGGCCCTGCGGGCCGGGGCTGCGCTGCAACAGGTACACCTCGCGGTCCGCGGCGGTGGGCAGCGGAGTCGTCACCGCGCCGCGGGCCTCCCAGGGGTCGACCGCACCCCATTCGGCCAGCCACTCCCGGCGATTCAGCGTGGGCGAGTGCGCCGTGGTGAGGAATTCGCTGACATCGAATCCGATTCCGCCCGCGCCGATCACGGCCACGGTCCGGCCGACGGGTGCGCCGGTGAGCGCCTCGGCGTAGGACACCACCATCGGATGATCGATGCCCGCGATGGCGGGGATGCGCGGCGTCACCCCGGTGGCGAGCACGACGTCGTCGTATCCCGCCAGGTCTGTTTCGGTGGCGCGGACGCCCAGCCGGACATCGACACCGTGCTTGTCGAGCATGCGGGTGAAGTAGCGGATGGTCTCGGCGAACTCCTCCTTGCCGGGAATCCTTCGGGCGAGGTCGAACTGGCCGCCGATGTGGGGACTGGCCTCGAACAGCGTCACCAGGTGGCCGCGCTGCGCGGCGGTCACCGAGGCGGCCAGACCCGCGGGACCCGCCCCGACGACGGCCACGCGTCGGGAGCTGCGGGTGGGTTGCAGCGTCAGCGTGGTCTCGTGCCCGGCCCGCGGGTTGAGCAGGCACGACACCGTCTTGTGGACGAACACATGGTCCAGGCAGGCCTGGTTGCAGGCGATGCAGGTGTTGATCTCGTCGGCAGCGTCGGCGCCGGCCTTGCGCACCCAGTCGGGGTCGGCCAACAGCGGCCGGGCCATCGAGACCAGGCTGACGTCGGTGTCGGTGAGGATCTGCTCGGCCGCCTCGGGCATGTTGATGCGATTGGAGGCGATGACCGGGACTGCGACATGCTGGGCCAGGGCGTGCGTGATGCCCACGAACGCGCTGTTGGGCACCGACGTCACGATGGTCGGGACCCGCGCTTCGTGCCAGCCGATCCCGGTGTTGATCAGCGTCGCCCCGGCTTTCTCGACTTCCTGTGCCAGCGTGACGATCTCGTCCCAGCTCTGGCCGTCGGAGACGAAGTCGGCCATCGACAACCGGTAGCAGATGATGAAGTCCGCGCCGACGGCCTCGCGAGTGCGGCGCACGATCTCGACCGGAAGTCGGCGGCGTTTCTCGGCGCTGCCACCCCACGCGTCGGTGCGCCTGTTCGTCCGTGGCGCCAGGAATTGGTTGAGCAGGTAACCTTCGCTGCCCATGATCTCGACGCCGTCGTAACCGGCCTCGCGGGCCAGCGTCGCCGCGCGAGCGAAGTCGTCGATCGTGGCCTCGATCCCGCGCCTGGACAGCCGCCGCGGCCGAAACGGGGTGGTGGGCGCCTTGATCGACGAGGCGCTCGCCGAAAAGGGATGGAACGCATAGCGTCCCGCGTGCAGGACCTGCAACAGGATCTTGGTCCCCGGCCCGGCCGCATGCACGGCCGCGGTGACGCGCCGGTGCCGGCGCGCATCGGCGCTCGAGGTCATCTGGGCGGCGAACGGCAGCAGCCAGCCCGTCCGGTTGGGGGCGTAGCCGCCGGTGATGATCAGTCCGACACCGCCACGCGCCCGCTCGGCGAAATACTCGGCCAGCCGGCCGATGTCACGGGAGCGGTCTTCCAACCCGGTGTGCATGGATCCCATCACCACGCGGTTGCGCAGCGTGGTGAAGCCGAGATCCAGCGGGGAGAGCAGACGCGGATAGGGCTGGGTCATGCTCGGTTGTCCTCCAGTGCGGTCGTCACCTCGTCGAGCCACCCCACGGCGCTCTCCTCGGCCCGGATGCCGCCACGGAGCACGAGGTACTGGTGCAGCTCGGCGCCGGTCAGCGCTTCCGGCTCGGGGAACTGCTGCTGCTGGAAACCCCGGTAGGTGTCCAACAGCTCGGCGCGTTCGCGGCGCAGTGCGCTCACCTGTGCGCGCAGTTCGGCGATGTCGCCGTAGGCCGCGCCGCGGACCTTGACGGCCAGATCGCGGATGCGGTGATCGCCCACCGAGCCGCCTCGGCCCACCAGCGCAGCCCCGATCCACCGCGCGAGCTCGGCGCGGCCGGCGTCGGCCACGGTGTAGACCTTCTTGTCCGGGCGGCCGTGTTGAGTCACCGCGGTGGCGTGCACCCAGCCGTCGTTCTCCATCGTTCGCAGCGTCCGATAGATCTGCTGATGGGTGGCCGCCCAGAAGAACCCGATCGATCGGTCGAAGCGCCGCGCCAGCTCGTACCCCGATCCGGACTGCTCGCTCAGCGACACCAGGATCGCGTGCGGTAACGCCACCCGCGCAGCGTAGGCGTCGACGGAATCCCTATGCAACTAGTTGCACTGCACCCGAATGCATAGCGGCGTGGGTACTAGGCGCGGGGTATGTGCGACGTCTAGTATCTGTAACCACGCGCAACCCTTACTGAGGGTTGCGCGTGCAGTTAGGGCACACTGAGACAGCCGTCCGACAACCGACATGGATACTTGCTCCAGACTGTTGGGGAGACCAGCGAAGCCCCTGCCCGGACAGCAGCCCACTGGACAGGTATTTCGAGAGGACTTGAGGAGACGTTCCGTGACGTACACGATTGCCGAGCCCTGCGTCGACGTCAAAGACAAGGCGTGCATCGAGGAATGCCCCGTCGACTGCATCTACGAGGGTGCTCGGATGCTGTACATCCACCCGGATGAGTGCGTGGACTGCGGCGCCTGCGAGCCGGTGTGCCCGGTGGAGGCCATCTACTACGAGGACGATGTGCCGGACCAGTGGAGCGGCTACACGCAGATCAACGCGGACTTCTTCGCCGAGCTCGGTTCACCCGGGGGCGCGTCCAAGGTCGGCCAGACCGACAACGACCCGCAGGTGGTCAAGGACATGCCTCCGCAGGGTGAGGACTGAGCGCCCCGCCCCGTTGTCCGAGGTCACCCGGCGTTCACTGAGGTCGGCGTCGCTGCCGGTCTTCCCGTGGGACACCCTGGCCGACGTGACCGCGGCCGCCCGCGCGCATCCCGACGGCATCGTCGACCTGTCGGTGGGCACCCCTGTCGACGAGGTGGCCCCGGTCATCCGGGAGGCGCTGGCCGCGGCCAGTTCGGCGCCCGGTTACCCCACCACCGCAGGCACGCAGGCCCTGCGCCAGGCCATGGTCGACGCGCTGCACCGCCGCTACGGCATCACCGGGTTGACCCCGGCCGCCGTGCTCCCGGTCATCGGCACCAAAGAGCTGATCGCGTGGCTGCCCACCCTGATGGACCTCGGGCCCGCCGACACCGTCGTGGTGCCTGAGCTGGCCTACCCGACCTACGAGGTGGGGGCCCTGCTGGCCCACGCCCGTGCGGTCCGTGCCGATTCGTTGACCCAGCTCGGCCCCAGCGTTCCGGCGCTGGTGTTCCTCAATTCGCCCAGCAACCCCACCGGCCGGGTGCTCGGCGTCGACCATCTGCGCAAAGTGGTCGGATGGGCCCGGGAGCGGGGCGTGCTCGTCGCGTCCGACGAGTGCTACCTGGGGCTCGGGTGGGACGACTCGCGGCCCGTGTCGATCCTGCACCCCGAGGTCTGCGGTGGTGACCACACCGGGCTGCTGGCCATCCATTCGCTGTCCAAGACGTCGTCGCTGGCGGGGTACCGTGCCGGCTTCGTCGCCGGCGACCCTGACGTGGTGGCCGAGTTGCTGGCCGTGCGCAAGCACGCCGGGATGATGGTGCCGACCCCGATCCAGGCCGCGATGGTGGCTGCCCTCGACGACGACGAGCACGAACACCAGCAGCGCCGTCGCTACGCCCGCCGCCGGGACATGCTGCTCCCGGCGTTGCGTTCGGCCGGATTCACCGTCGACCACTCCGAGGCCGGGCTGTATCTGTGGGCCACCCGCGGCGAGCCGTGCCGCGAGACGCTGGCCTGGCTCGCCGACCGGGGCATTCTGGTGGCGCCCGGCGAGTTCTACGGACCGCAGGGCGCCCGGCACGTGCGGGTGGCGCTGACCGCCACCGATGAACGGATCGCTGCGGCGGCGCAGCGACTGGCGGATCCGGCGCGCTGAAACACCCAGAGCGTCGCACAACGCGCCCGATTCGCACCATCATGGGTAGATGGACGATCAGCTTGTGGCGGAGGTCGAACATCTCGTCCGGCACTGGCTCGACGACGCCGCGGGCCGGCCGGTGGCCCCTGCTGCGCGTCGCCTGGCCGACGTGCTGCGCGACCCTTCCGGACTCGACTTCACCGTCGGGTTCGTCGACCGGGTGATCCGCCCGGACGACCATCGCGTCGCGGCGGCCAACCTGCGTGAACTGGCCCGGCATTCGCCGCGCTTCCTGCCCTGGCATCTGCGCCTGCTGATCAGACTCGGCGCGGTGGCGTCGCTCGTCGCGCCCGGTGTCGTCATCCCGATCGCGCAGCGGGCGCTTCGCGAGATGGTGGGCCATCTGCTGGTCGATGCCACCGACGCTCGGCTGGGCCGATCGATCGCCCGGATCCGCGAACGCGGCGTCCGACTCAACATCAACCTGCTGGGCGAGGCGGTGCTCGGCCGCCGCGAAGCCGAGCGCCGGCTCAGCGGCACCGAGAAGCTCCTCGCGCGACCCGACGTCGACTACGTGTCGATCAAGGTCTCGGCGACGGTCCCGCCGCATTCAGCGTGGGCGTTCGACGAAGCGGTGGACCACATCGAAGCCAGCCTGCTGCCGCTGTTCACGCAGGCGGCCACGTCATCGACGCGCAAGTTCATCAACCTGGACATGGAGGAGTACCGCGATCTCGAGCTCACGCTCGCTGTGTTCACCCGACTGCTGGACCGCCCCGAGCTGCTGAGGCTGGAAGCCGGCATCGTGCTCCAGGCCTACCTGCCCGATGCGTTGGCGGCGATGATCCGGCTGCAGGACTGGGCCCGGGCCCGCCGGGCTCGGGGCGGCGCCGCCATCAAGGTCCGTCTGGTCAAGGGGGCCAACCTGCCGATGGAGCACGTCGAGGCGTCACTGCACGGCTGGCCCCTGGCCACCTGGGACACCAAGCAGGACACCGACACCCACTACAAGCGAGTCCTGGACTACGCGCTGCACGCTGACCGCACCGAGAACGTGCGGATCGGCGTCGCCGGTCACAACCTGTTCGACATCGCCTACGCGTGGACGCTGGCCGGGCGCCGCGGGGTCCGCGACGGCGTCGAGTTCGAGATGCTGCTGGGCATGGCCGAGGCGCAGGCCGAGGCGGTGCGCGGGACGGTCGGCGGTCTGCTGCTCTACGTGCCCGTGGTGCATCCGCAGGACTTCGACGTCGCGATCTCCTACCTGGTACGAAGGCTCGAGGAGGGCGCCAGCCAGGACAACTTCATGTCCGCGGTGTTCGAATTACACAGCGACGACGCACTTTTCCAGCGTGAGAAAGACAGGTTCGTGGCGTCGCTGGCCGCTCTCGACGACCACGCTGCGATGACCGACGTACCGTCGCCGAAGCGCCGCCAGGACCGGCGCAGCGACGACCCGTCGGCCGCGGTGCGCGAGCCGTTCTCCAACGTTGCCGACACCGATCCCGCGCTGCCCGGAAACCGGGAGTGGGGGCGGACGATCACCGGGCACATTGCGGACTCGAGCGCCGGGGTGGCTCTGGTGGACGAGCACACCATCACCGGCGCGGACGCACTCGACTCGGTCATCGCCGACGGCGTCCGTGCGGGGGCGAACTGGTCGGCGCTCACCGGCGCCCAGCGCGCCGTCGTCCTCCGCCGCGCGGCCGCGAGCCTCGAGGCCAGCCGACCGGCACTGCTCGAGGTGATGGCCGCCGAGACCGGCAAGACCCTCGACCAGGGCGATCCCGAGGTTTCCGAGGCCGTCGACTTCGCCAATTACTATGCCAGCCTCGCCGAGAAGCTCGATCACGTCGACGGGGCGACAGCGGTGCCGGTGGGCCTGACCGTCGTGACACCACCGTGGAACTTCCCGGTCGCCATCCCCGCGGGCGGCACACTGGCCGCGCTCGCGGCGGGCAGCCCGGTCATCATCAAACCCGCCACCCAGGCTCGCCGGTGCGGCTCGGTGATGGTGCAGGCACTGTGGGACGCCGGAGTGCCGCGCGACGTGCTGCAACTGGTGCACGTCGACGAGAGCGACCTCGGCACCCAGCTGGTGTCCGACCCGCGCGTCGCCCGGCTGATCCTCACCGGCGCGTTCGACACCGCCGCGCTGTTCCGCAGCTTCCGGCCGGAGCTGTGCCTGCTCGCCGAGACCAGCGGCAAGAACGCCATCGTGATCACCCCGCACGCCGACATCGACCTGGCGGTCAAAGACCTGGTGTACTCGGCGTTCGGGCATGCCGGTCAGAAGTGCTCGGCGGCATCGCTGGGCATCCTCGTGGGATCCGTCGCGCGGTCGGCGCGGTTCCGCGACCAGCTCGTGGACGCCGTGACGTCCCTGAAGGTCGGGTATCCGGCCGACCCGACCGTGCAGATGGGGCCGATCATCGAACCGGCCCACGGCAAGCTGCTGCGCGCGCTCACCGAACTGGCGCCGGGGGAGCAGTGGCTGGTCGAGCCGCGCAGCCTCGACGACACCGGCCGGCTCTGGTCGCCCGGCGTGAAAACCGGTGTCCGTCGCGGCTCGGAATACCACCTCACCGAGTACTTCGGTCCGGTACTCGGTCTGATCGACGCCGCGGACCTCGACGACGCGATCGCCATCCAGAACCAGGTCGACTACGGCCTGACGGCGGGTCTGCACACGCTCGATCGCGGTGAGATCGAACGCTGGCTCGAGCGCGTCGAAGCGGGAAATGCCTACGTGAACCGGTCGATCGTCGGTGCCATCGTGCGGCGGCAGCCGTTCGGCGGCTGGAAGAAGTCCTCGGTGGGGCCCGGCGCGAAGGCGGGCGGCCCGAATTATCTGATCGGGCTCAGTGATTGGCGCAGCGCGGCCGCGACCAGGCGCGGGCAGCTCCGTCGCGAACTTCGCCAATTCCTCGACCACGCAGAGCACTTCGTTCTCGACGACGCCGATCGTGATTTCCTGGCGAGGTCGCTGCACTCCGACGCGCTGGCCTGGTCGGAGGAGTTCGGGGTGGCCCGTGACGTCTCGGGCTTGACCGCCGAGCGCAACGTCTTCAGGTACCGGCCGGTGCCGGTGACGGTCCGCGCCGAGGACGGCCATCTCGCGGCTCTGCTGCGGGTTGTCGGCGCAGGTCTTCTCGCCGGCTCCGACGTGACCGTCTCGACGCCGGCGCCGCTCGACGGCGCTGTGGCCGAACGGCTCCGGTCGTGCGGGGTCACCTATCGCGTCGACGACGCCGACGCGTGGCGTGCGGTGCTGCGCACCGATCCGCCGGCCCGGGTGCGTCTGCTCGGCGGCAGCAGAGCGGATTTCGCCGAGGCCAGCGACGGCAGGCCCGACGTCGCGCTCTACGCCCACCCGGTGGTCGAGGCGGGCCGTGTCGAGTTGCTGACGTTCCTGCGCGAGCAGGCGGTGGCGATCACCGCCCACCGGTTCGGCTCGCCGACCGCCCTCACCGAAGGCTTGTTCCCCTAGCCCCTTTGAGCGTTGAGACTGCGCTCAGCGCGGCGTCCACTCGCACAAGTCCGCGCTGGATGCAGTCTGAACGAGGCTTGTGGTTACTCGCGGCTACGCCGGGAGAACCTGCCCTCGGTCACCGCGTCCCACTTCAGATACACCTGATCGACCTGCGGACTGCCCTGCGCCCGGATCCACTCGCACGTCGTCACATACGTCGACGGATTGGTCACGATGATCGTGTGCAGGCCGGAGTCCTTGTGCGCCAGCGCCTCCAGCTCCTCGGGTGGGGTGGACGGGTCCGCGGCGCGCAGCGCGTCGCGGGGGTCGGGCAGCGCGCCGCGGGGCGCGTCGAAGGCGGCCAGGTCGCCGTCGTCGTCCTCGGTGCGGCGGGTGTTCAACAGCAGGTTCAACAGAATCGCGGTGATCGCGCCCGCCGAGATCCCCGAGTGGAAGATGGTCTGGAACCAGTCGGGGAACTGGTGATAGAGGTCCAGCGCCACGTTGACAGGTGCCTCGGCCAGCGCCCGGTCGGTGTAGTACAGCTTGGCCTCGGTGAGCATCGCGACGCCCACCGAGATCGCCACCACCAGGATGTTGGTGTTGTTGAACGCCACCTTCGTCAACGTGCGCACACCGCTGGCGGCCACCATCCCGAACAACGCCACCCCGGCGCCGCCCAGCACCGGCAGCGGGATTCCCTCCACCACCGCGGCCATCTTCGGCAGCAGTCCCAGCAGAACCAGGATGATGCCGGCGACGGTCGCGACGTGGCGCGTCTTGACCCCGGTGATCGCGACCAACCCGACGTTCTGCGCGAACGCGGTGTAGGGGAAGGTGTTGAACACCCCGCCGATGACAGTGCCCAGGCCGTCGGCGCGCAGTCCGTCGGCCAGCCGGCGGGGCGTGATCTTCTCCTCGACGATCTCGCCGACGGCGACGATGTCGCCGGTCGTCTCCGTCATGATCACGATCGCGACGATGAGCAGCGCGATGACGGAGCTGATCTCGAACGTCGGCACGCCGAACTGGAACGGCGTGACGATGCCGACCCAGCCGTAATCGGCCATGTGGCTCCAGTCGGTCATCCCGAACGGCACTGCGACGACGGTGCCGACGAGAAGGCCGAGCAGAATCGACACCCGCCGCACGCTCTCCGGCGCGAACCGTTCGATCGCGATGATCACCACCAGCGTGAAGAACCCCATCCCGATCGACGCGGGCGAGCCGAAATCGGCCCCGTTGCCGGTGCCGCCGCCGAACCAGCCGGCCGCCACCCGCATCAGCGACACCCCGATGATCAGGATGATGGTGCCGGTCACCAGCGGCGGGAAGAACCTGATGAGCTTGCCGAACACCGGCGCCATCAGCATCATGAACAGTCCGCAGGCGATCACCGAGCCGTAGATCGCGGTGACGCCGTGGTTGAGGCCGATGGTGATCATCGGGCCGACGGCGGCGAACGTCACGCCCTGCATCAGCGGAAGGCGCACCCCGAACCGCCAGAACCCGACGGCCTGGATGATGGTCGCGATCCCGGCGACGAACAGGTCGGCCATGATCAGGTGCACGATGTCGGACTGCTGCAGCTGGCCGGCGCCGACCATGGCGCCGCCGACGATCAGGGGGACCGCCACCGCCCCGGCGTACATGGCGAGGACGTGTTGGACACCGAGCGGCAGCAGTCGTCTCAGCGGGGGGATCTCGTCGACCGGGCGCGGTCGGGGGCTGCCCTCACTGAAGATCTTGGTGAACGTCGCCATGTCTCCCCACCTGTCAGACGCCGCGCGGCAGCGCGACCGGTGGACCCATCCTGGAAGAAGGGCGTTTCTGCCGCTTTGTGACGGTGTGACCGTTGAATTACGCGGGGTAGGCCGCCACCGGCATGATCACGGTGCCGCGGCAGAGTCCTTCGAGGATCTCGGTGCGCCAGGTGCCGTACATGGTGCCGTCGGGAGCCGGCGCATAGAACACCAGCGAGCGCGCGGCGGCGTACTCGGAGGGGACGTCGGACCCGCGGAAACACTCCCACTGCCAGGTGTAGTTGAACACCCACTGCTTACCGTCCCAGGTGTAGCGGCTGGGCTGCGGGATGGTGGGGTTGGTCGGCGCGGGGCCGTCGCCGGCCACCGCCACACACGTGCTGGTGCAACTGGTGCTGAACGTGTACTGCGCGCTGAAGTCGGGCTCGGGTTGGCGGGCGGCGACGCTGGTGCCGATCTTCTCCGAGGCGTAGGTGACCACGGTGTAGCGACCGCTCCACAGCGGTGCCGCCTGGGCCGGGCCTGCGGTGACCCCACCGGCCGCGGCGACGAGCGCCGCGCAGACAACAGCGGTCCGGAGGGCGGGCATGGTTACCTCACGTCGAGTCAAGAGATTTCCACCCCAACCTAATTGCCCCGATCATCGGGACCGTCACCCGACACGACCGGTTGGGCCACGGTTGCGTCACGGGTTGGTCTCGGTGCCGGGTGGGCCAATGACGTTCCCCGGGAACGGGCTTCGGTGTCAGCCGTCAGGCGCCGGCCAACAGCAGCAGCGTCCACGCGGCGATCGACTGCGCGTCGGTGATCACACCGTCGCGCATCATCTGCTCCACCTCACTGCGGGCGAACCATGCGCTGCGCATGTCCTGCTCCTCGTGCTCGCGATCGTGCGGGCCCTCGGTGATGCCGGTGGCCAGGAAGACACGGCCGCGCTGGCTGCTCATGCCCGGGGCCACGTCCAGCAGCCCGAGCTCGGTCAGCGAATCGGCCCGCAGTCCCGTTTCCTCACGCAGTTCCCGGGTCGCGAGCTCGGTGCCGTCGAGGTCCGCGCGGTCCGGCGCCGTGCCCTGCGGGAACTCCCAGCGTCGCAGGCCCAGCGGATAGCGGAACTGCTCGACCAGATGGAAGCGTTCCCCGTCGGAGTCAGACAAGCGGGGGATGACCAGCGCGTACGTTGGCTTGTCGACCACCGCGTAGATGCCGGGGCTGCCGTCCGGTCTGCGGATGTCGTCTTCGCGGATCGTCAGCCAGCTGTTCCGATACACCTCACGTGACCCGACGGCTCGGATGGAATCCACCGCCCCAGTATGCGGGGAGTAGCCTCAGTTGCCGTGCTGCTGGACTCCCTGAACCCCGCGGCCGTCGCCGCCGGCGCCGACATCGGCGACGCCGTGCGCATCGACGGCGTGACCCTGAGCCGCAGCGATCTGGTCGGGGCGGCGACGTCGGTGGCCGAGCGGGTGGCCGGCGCGCGTCAGGTCGCCGTGCTGGCCCGGCCCACCGCGGCCACCGTGTTGGCGATCACGGGCTGCCTGATCGCGGGGGTGCCGGTCGTGCCCGTGCCTGCCGACGTCGGGGCCGCCGAACGCCGCCACATCCTCACCGATTCGGGCGCGCAGGCGTGGCTGGGGGACAAACCCGACGACCTGGGCGGTATCGGTCACATCCCGGTGCGGCTGCACGCCCGGTCGTGGCATCGCTACGCCGAACCGTCGCTGGATGCGACGGCGCTGATCATCTACACCTCGGGGACCACCGGGTTGCCGAAGGGCGTGCTGGTGAGTCGGCGCGCGATCGCCGCCGACATCGACATGCTGGCCGAGGCCTGGCAGTGGACGCCGGCGGACACCCTGGTGCACGGCTTGCCGCTGTACCACGTGCACGGTCTGGTCCTCGGACTGCTCGGCTCGCTGCGTATCGGCAACCGCTTCGTGCACTCCGGCAAACCCGCGCCGGAGGCCTACGCGCACGCCGTCGCGGAGTACGGCGGGTCGTTGCTGTTCGGGGTGCCGACGGTGTGGTCGCGCATCGTCGACGACGGCGCCGCTGCGCGGGCGCTGGCTCCTGCGCGCCTGCTGGTCTCCGGCAGCGCGGCGTTGCCGGTGCCGGTCTTCGACGGGCTGGCGGCACTCAGCGGGCACCGGCCGGTGGAGCGCTACGGCAGCACGGAATCGTTGATCACACTGAGCACCCGGATGGACGGGGAGCGTCGACCCGGCTCGGTGGGGCTGCCGCTCAACGGCGTTCGGACCCGGCTGCGCTCGGAGAACGGCGGTGAGGTGGCACACGACGGCGAGTCGATCGGGCGGCTGTACGTGTCGAGCCCGACGCTGTTCGACGGTTACCTCAACCGTCCCGACGCCACGGCCGAGGTGCTGTCCGACGACGGGTGGTATCACACCGGTGACGTCGCGACGATCGACGGTGACGGGATGCACCGCATCGTCGGGCGCGAGTCGGTGGACCTGATCAAGAGCGGCGGTTTCCGGATCGGGGCCGGCGAGATCGAGACCGTGCTGCTCGGTCACGACGGGGTGCGCGAGGCCGCCGTGATCGGCGCGCCCGACGAGGATCTCGGTCAGCGCATCGTGGCGTTCGTCGTCGGTGACGCCGAACCCGAGGAACTGATCGAGTTCGTCGCCCGCGAGTTGTCGGTGCACAAGCGGCCCCGGGTGGTCCGCATCGTCGACAGCCTGCCCCGGAACGCGATGGGCAAGGTCCTGAAAAAGGAACTCACCCGGTGGCTCTGACGACTTTGCGACCGCGCGCGTCTGCACGCGACGCGCCCCGCGTTTCCGGCATTCTGCGCGCGCTCGCTGCCGTCGGCGGCGCGCTGTGCGTCGCGTTGACGGTCGGCGCCACCGGAGCCGCGCCGTCCCACGCCACTCCGGAGCCGCCGCAGCAACCTCCGCCGGCGACACCACAGCCTCCGGTGATGCCGCCACCACCGCCCGTGCCCCCGTCGCCGTCCGAGCCGCTGGCGTTGACGCCTCCACTCGCACCGCTGGCCCCACCGCCCGGGGGCCCGGTGCCGTCAGATCCGTTGCGCATCGGCGACGCCGCTGTCGACACCACCGGTGGCTGGCTGCCCGACGGCGTCACTCTCTCGCCGTTTGATGTTTCCAATCCGATTCTGTCGCAACTGGATCCGGGGCTGCTGCGGGCGGTCCAGGATGCCGCCCGTGCGGCCCAGAGTCAGGGCGTGGACATCAGGGTCAACTCCGGCTGGCGCTCGAAAGGTTTCCAGCAGAGGTTGTTCGACAACGCCGTGCGCAATTACGGCAGTGTGGCCGCTGCGGCCGAGCTGGTCGCCGGCCCCGACGTGTCCAAGCACGTCACCGGCCAGGCGGTGGACATCGCGCCGGTCGAAGCCGACATGTGGTTGATCGCCAACGGCAGACAGTTCGGCCTGTGCCAGATCTATGCCAACGAGATCTGGCATTTCGAGCTCGCCACCGACCAGTACGGCAACTGCCCCCCGCTGCTCCCCAACGCCGCGGGCTAGCGGCGCTCGTCGCGCAGCGGCCGGCCTCGGCTCCGGTAGAGCGCGGCATCGGCCTCGGCATACATCTCGGCGACGCGGGCATCCACAGAGCTCCGCGTCGCGACCCCGACGCTGACCTCAGGGGTATGCCGTTCGATCGCGTCCAAGAATCCTTGGATGCGATCCCCGGTGATGCAGGCGGCGAACTCGTCTCCTCCGAGACGGGCCAGCACCCCGTCCCGGGGCAGGGCGTGCTTCCAGTGGTCGGCGTAGTCGGTGATGCGACGGTCCCCGGCCAGATGTCCGTAGGTGTCGTTGAGGGTCTTGAGCCCGTCGATGTCGAGGGCGACGACGGTGACCGTCACCGGATCTGACTGAAATCGCTTCAGCAGCGACGTCGTTCCGACCTCCCAGCCTGCCCGGTTGAGCAGCCCGGTGAGCGGATCGGTGCAGGCGGCGGCGAACATCGCCCGGATCAGCACGCCGAACGACTCGGCAGCGCCGACGATCGCCACCGCGATGATGAGGAAGGTGATCACGCCGACGTGCGGGGCCGGCGCGACAGCCACGGCGACCAGACAGGCCAGCGTGAGGGCAGCAATCATGGCCCACGCCTGCCCGGGTGGATAGAAGGCCCGCAGGTACATCGCCAGAAACATCGGCGCGATCAGGCACATGTATTCGGCGGTGAGGGTGACGTGAAACGCCATCACCAGGGGTGTGGCGGCGACAGCGCAGACGATGGCCGGGGCCACCCGATCTGGCCGGAACGCGAGCCACCCGAGCGCCGCCAGACCGAGTGCGATGGCGACGATGCCGCCGGCCGGGTTTGCGAAACGTAGATCGGTGCGCACCGGGAACAACGTGAACACCACACCGTAGAGATACAGGAATGTGGTAGCGCCCAGATAGATTCGCAGCAATCGCGTGCGTTGCTTACCCAGACCGCCGCTGTCTGCGCCGGCGAGGGAGGTGGGGCGATACACGTTGCTCAATCTGCCTGCGCCGGCGCGAACCGTCAACAGCGTGCCGTCGCCACGCCTGCTCGCGGGTGATCTCCCGCGCCCGCGGGAGATCAGTTGGCGTGCAGGGCCTCGTTGAGCGTGATGCCGGTGCCGTCGCGCTTGACGACCTCGACGGCCCCGGTCACCGAGTTGCGGCGGAACAACAGGTTGTTCGCTCCCGACAGCTCGCGGGCCTTGACGGTCTGACCGTCGCCGGTCTGCACCTTGGTTCCGGCGGTCACGTACAGGCCGGCCTCGATCACGCAGTCGTCCCCGAGCGAGATGCCCAACCCGGCGTTGGCACCCAACAGGCAGCGTTGGCCCACCGAGATCACCTCGGTGCCACCGCCGGACAGGGTGCCCATGATCGACGCGCCGCCGCCGACGTCGGATCCGTCGCCGACGACGACGCCCGCCGAGATACGGCCCTCGACCATCGAGTTGCCCAGCGTGCCGGCGTTGTAGTTGACGAAGCCCTCGTGCATCACGGTCGTGCCCGACGCCAGGTGCGCGCCCAGGCGCACCCGGTCGGCGTCGGCGATGCGCACCCCGGACGGCAGCACGTAGTCGACCATGCGGGGGAACTTGTCCACGCCGTAGACCGTGACCGGGCCACGGCGGCGCAACCGCGCGCGCACGATCTCGAAGCCGTCGACGGCGCAGGGGCCGTGGTTGGTCCACACCACGTTGGTCAGCACGCCGAAGAATCCGTCGGCGTTCAGCCCGTGCGGAGGCACCAGCCGATGCGACAGCAGGTGCAGGCGAAGGTAGGCGTCGTAGGCGTCGACGGCCTTGTCGTCGAGCGACTCGATCACGGTGCGCACCGCGATGACCTCGACGCCGCGGTCGTCGTCGGTGCCGACCAGTTCGGCGAGGTCGTCGGGTACTTCGGCCACCGACAGCCGCACTGTGGCCGACGGGCCGTCGGCGCTGAGTTCGGGAGCCGGGAACCAGGTGTCAAGGACCGATCCGTCCGCCGCGACCGTCGCCAGCCCAATCCCAGATGCACCAGATGCAGAAGTCACGGTGCTTCAGGTTACCGGTGCGCCTAGCATCGCTTCACACCGTCCGCGAGCAGGTAGGAGGCCCATCACGACCGTCGACGTGACGCTGCGCCAGCTGCGGTATTTCGCCGTCCTCGGCGAGGAGCTGAACTATCGGCGGGCGGCGGAGAAACTGTTCATCACCCAACCCGCGCTGTCGACAGCGATCAAACAACTCGAGCAGCAGTTCGGAGTCGTGCTGTTCCGGCGCAACACCCGCGAGGTCGCGTTGAGCGACCTCGGCGCGGCGTGGCTGCCCCAGGTGCGGCAGGCCCTGTCCGGTGTCGACGCGGTGGTGGACAACCTGGTCATGCTGTCGGGCACCCGCCGGGGTGTGCTGCGGGTCGGCTACCTCATCGGTACGGGCGCCGACCTGTTGTTCCGGCTGGTCCGCCACTTCGAGGCCGCCTATCCGTTCGTCAGGGTGGAGCCCATCGAGTTCGACTTCGCCGATCCGACCGCGGGTCTCGCCGACGGCACCACCGAGGTCGCCATCATCCGCCCGCCTGTGGACCTGCCCGAGCACCGCATGCTCATCCTGGATTCCGAGTCGTGGGTGGCGTGCCTGCCGCGCGATCACCGACTGGCGCAGCGATCCGAGGTCGCCATCACCGAACTGCTCGACGACCCGATCGTGTGCGCTCCCCTGACCGCGGGTAGCTGGCGGGACTACTGGCTGGCCATGGACGTGCGCGGTAACCGGCCGCCGAACATCGCGGCGGTCGCGGCGACATACGAGGCAGAGACGACGGCCATCGCACGCGGTCTGGGGATCAGCTTCACCACGTCCTCGGTGGCCCGGTTCTACGACCGGCCCGGGATCGTCTACGTGCCGATCGCCGACCGTCCCCCGAGCCACACCGCGCTCGCCTGGCATCCGGCCGTACTCAGTCCGCAGGCCGAGGCCCTGGTCCGCCATGTCCAAACACAGTGGAATTTCGGGGAGACCGGTGATCGGGAGCCACCGGACGCGGACTTATAACCTGCGTTTATCACCACATCAAATGATCGAACTTCCGCTGTCGTACGGATGACTGTTCTCTGTCTTCAGGTATCCGATCCCACGCATTGACCTGGAGTGCCCATGACTGACGCAGTGGCAGCAACCACTCATTCACAACCGCCGAAGGACGGGAAGAACGCCGAAGACGCCAAGCTCGCCGAGCTGGGCTACACCCAGAAGCTGGACCGCTCGGTCGGCACGCTGGCCTCGTTCGCCATCGGCTTCGCCACCATCAGCGCCACCACCGCGGTGTTCACCGGTTTCGGCGCCGGCTACTTCACCGCCGGCGGCCCGTTCGTCTGGACGCTGCTGCTGGCCGGTGCGGTGTTCGCGCTGTGGGCGTTCATCGCCGCCGACCTGACCGCCAAGCTCCCGCTGGCCGGCTACTCCTACCAGTGGGTCAGCCGGATCAACGGCCCCAATCTGGCCTGGTTCACCGGCGTGATCGCGCTGATGGGCTGGGTGTGCGGCATGACCGGTGTCGGGTTCATCCTCTCCGGCTACCTCGGTGGCCTGTTCGGCTGGAGCATGAGCCAGAGCGCGCAGATCCTGGTCGCGATCGCCGTGGTGTTCGTGTGCGTGCTCATCAACATCTACGGTGTGCGGTTCGCCACGATGGTCAACAACATCGGCGTCAGCCTGGAGTTGGTGATCACCGTCGGAGCCACCGCGCTGGTCGCGATCATCGCGTTCTCGGCGCCGGAGAACCACCAGCCGCTGTCGGTGTTGTTCACCGGTGGCGAGGCCGGCGACAAGGACGCCTACGTGCTGGCCTGGCTGGCGGCCGCACTCGGCCCGTTCTTCGGCCTGATCGGGGTGGAGTCCGGCGCCGACGTGGCCGAGGAGACCAAGAACGCCCGCTTCGTCGTCCCGAAGACGATGTTCTGCGCGCTGGTCGCCTCGATCGTCATCGAACTGCTGATGTACATGGTCTTCGTGCTCGCGATCCGCGACGTCGACGCCGTCGAGGCGAACGCCGCGGCTCCGATCGAGGAGATCATCACCCAACAGGCCGGCCCGGTGGTCACCAAAGTCATTGTCGCCGTGGCCCTGACGAACATCCTGGCGTGCCTGCTGGCCAACATCCTGGTGGCCACCCGGTTGACCTACTCGATGGCGCGCGACAACATGCTGCCGTTCTCGCATGTCTGGCGCCATGTCTCGGCGAAGAGCAAGGCGCCCACCTATGCCGTCCTGGGACTCGGCTGCCTGTCCACGGTGCTGCTGCTGTCGGCCCTGGTCAACGAGAAGGCGTTCAACTACATCATCGGGATCGCCTCGCTGCTGTTCTTCTCCGTGTACATCCTGCAGACCATCGGCCTGCTGGTGGGCTACCGCAGAGGCACCATCCCGCAGGGCGAACCAGGCACCTTCGACCTCGGCCGGTTCCGGCTGCCGCTGTACGTGACGGCGCTGGTGGTCTTCATCGGCGTCGCGATCGCGCTGCTGTTCCTCCCGCAGTTCACCTCCAACAAGTGGGTCTTCCTCGGCATCGTCGTGGTCGCGGCCATCTGGTGGATGACCGGGCTACGGTCCCGGCTCCGCCAGGGCGAGGCCGGCGCCCACTTCGCCAAGACCCACGGCATCTGATCGACGAAAAGGAAAACCCTGTCATGACTTCTGTTTCCGACCTCACCACCTCGCACGCCGGCTCCTCCAACCTCGTCGCCGTGGAGCCCGGCGCCATCCGGGAAGACACCCCGCCGGGTTCGGTGATCCAGTACAGCGACTACGAACTCGACAGCTCGAGCCCGTTCGCCGGCGGGGTCGCGTGGATCGAAGGGGAGTACCTGCCCGCCTCCGAGGCGAAGATCTCGATATTCGACACCGGCTTCGGTCATTCGGATCTCACCTACACCGTCGCCCATGTGTGGCACGGCAACATCTTCCGGCTCGACGACCACCTCGACCGGCTGCTTGACGGCGCCTCCAAGCTGCGCTTGGACGCCGGCCTCTCCAAGGCCGAACTGGCGGACATCACCAAACGCTGTGTGGCGCTGTCACAGCTGCGGGAGTCGTTCGTCAACCTGACCGTCACCCGCGGATACGGCAAGCGCCGGGGTGAGAAAGACCTTTCCAAGCTGACCCACCAGGTCTACATCTACGCGATTCCCTACCTGTGGGCGTTTCCGCCCCACGAACAGATCTTCGGCACCAGCGCTGTGGTGCCCCGGCACGTGCGGCGGGCCGGTCGCAACACCGTCGACCCGACGATCAAGAACTACCAGTGGGGCGACCTGACCGCGGCCAGCTTCGAAGCCAAGGATCGGGGCGCGCGCACCGCGATCCTGCTGGACTCCGACAGCTGCGTCGCTGAAGGCCCCGGCTTCAACGTCGTCATCGTCAAGGACGGCAAGCTGGCCTCACCGTCGCGCAACGCGCTGCCCGGCATCACCCGCAAGACGGTGTTCGAGATCGCCGACTCGATGGGTGTCGAGGCGACCCTGCGGGACGTCACCAGCCACGAACTCTACGAGGCCGACGAGATCATGGCGGTCACCACCGCAGGCGGGGTCACCCCCATCAACACCCTCGACGGTGAGGCGATCGGTGCCGGTCAGCCCGGGCCGCTGACGGTGGCGATCCGGGACCGGTTCTGGGCGCTGATGGACGAGCCGTCCCCGCTCATCGAGGCCATCGATTACGAGGGCTGACGAGGTCACCGACGGGGCCGGGCGTTCCCGGCCCCGTCGGTGGCTCCGGGGAAGTGACGCGCCGACCCGCTACCGTGGTCTGTTGTGCTCGACTTACACGGTGACCCGGTCGCGCTGACGGCGGCGTTGGTGGACATCCCCAGCGAATCCCGGCACGAGAAGCGCATCGCCGACGAGATCGAGGCCGCGCTGCGCGCCCAGACCACCGGCTTCGAAGTCGTCCGCAACGGCGACGCGGTGCTCGCCCGCACCGACTTCGGCAAGCCGTCGCGGGTCCTGCTGGCCGGCCACGTCGACACCGTGCCCGCCGCCGACAACCTGCCCAGCCGGCTGGAGGACGGGGTACTGCACGGCTGCGGCACCTCCGACATGAAATCCGGCGACGCCGTCTTCCTGCACCTGGCCGCCACCGTCGCCGACGCCGCCCACGACATCACGCTGGTGATGTACGACTGCGAGGAGATCGAGGCCTCGGCCAACGGACTGGGTCGCATCGAACGCGAGCTGCCGCAGTGGCTGGCGGCCGACGTCGCGATCCTCGGCGAGCCCTCGGGTGGCTTCATCGAGGCCGGTTGTCAGGGCACGCTGCGCGTGATCGTGTCCGCGACCGGAACCCGGGCGCACTCCGCCCGATCCTGGCTGGGCGACAACGCGATTCACAAACTCGCACCCGTGCTCGCCCGGCTCAACACCTATCAGGCCCGCGAGGTCGACATCGACGGCTGCGTCTACCGCGAGGGGTTGTCGGCGGTGCGCGTGGACGGCGGTGTCGCGGGTAACGTGGTGCCCGACGCGGCGTCGGTGACGGTGAATTTCCGCTTCGCCCCCGATCGCACCGTCGAGGCGGCCTACGACCACGTCCGCGACGTCCTCGACGGACTCGACGTCGGCATCGAACTCACCGACTCAGCTGCCGGTGCCCCACCCGGGCTGACGAAACCGGCAGCGGCGGCACTCGTCAATGCCGCAGGCGGGGCGGTGCGAGCCAAGTACGGCTGGACCGATGTGTCCCGGTTCGCGGCGCTGGGCGTGCCCGCGGTGAACTACGGCCCCGGGGACCCCAACCTGGCCCATCGGGCCGACGAGCGGGTCGATGCCGCCCAGATCGGCGCCGTCACCGAGACCCTGCGCCGCTATTTAACCGGTTGACGAAGCCGATAACGTGACAACCATGCTGGGAGCAGAAGACATCTCCGGATAGTTCCCCGGAGCTCGCATCCAATCGCCCGTCCGGGCCATCTCGCGCCCCTGTCTCGGAGCCTTCCCGCATGTCTTCTCTCACCCTGTCCGACGTCTCGCTGCGCTGGGACGACGGCACCGCGTTGTTCACCGAGTTGTCGTTCGCGCCCGGCCCGGGACGTACCGGCCTGGTCGCCCGCAACGGCACCGGCAAGAGCGCGCTGCTGCGGCTCATCGCCGGTGAACTGACGCCGTCGAGCGGTTCGATCGTCGTGGACGGGACCGTCGGCTATCTGCCCCAGACACTTCCGTTGCTCGATGACCGCAGTGTGGCCGAGTTGCTCGGCGTGGCAGCGGTGATCGAGGCACTCGAGGCGCTGGCGGGCGGTGATTCCAGCGAGTGGGTGTTCACCGCGATCGGCGACGACTGGGATGTCGAGACGCGGGTGCGCGCCCAACTCGACCGCCTCGGCCTGGCTGACGTGAGCCTGGACCGATCGCTGCGCTCACTGTCCGGCGGTGAGGTGGTCAGCCTCGGGCTGGCGCGAGAGTTGTTGCGCCGCCCCGACATCCTGCTGCTCGACGAACCCACCAACAACCTCGACACCGCTGCCCGCCAGCGACTGGACGCGGCGCTCGACGACTACACCGGGTTGTTGGTGGTTGTCAGCCACGACCGGGCCCTGCTCGATCGCATGGATCGTATCGCCGAGCTGCGCGACGGCCGGATCTCCACCTACGGCGGGAACTTCAGTGGCTATCTGGCCGCCGTCGACGAGGCTCAGCGCGCCGCCGCGGAGGCGGTGCGCGGCGCCGAGCAGCACCTGAAACGAGAGAAGCGGCAGCGTCAGCAGGCCCGTGAGCGGGCCGACCGCAAGGCCGGCAACGCCAAGCGCACACTCTCCGACGCCGGCCTGCCGAAGATCGTGGCCGGGGCGATGAAACGTCGCGCCCAGGAGACCGCAGGCCGGGGCGACGGCGTGCACGCCCGGCGTGTCGACGACGCTCGGAACCGACTCGACGATGCCGAGCGGGCGTTACGCGAGGAGGACACTCTGGTGCTGGACCTGCCGGACACCGCCGTGCCCGCCGGTCGAACACTGTTGCACGCCAGTGGTGTACGCGTGTCGCGTGGCGGTCGCGCGGTGCTCGACGAGGTGGAATTCGCGGTGCGGGGGCCGGAGCGGATCGCGCTGACCGGTCCGAACGGGGCCGGCAAGACCACGTTGTTGCGCGTGCTGATGGGGGAGATCGAGCCGGAGGGCGGCGAGGTCCACGTCGCCGCCGGACGGGTCGCGTACCTGTCGCAGCGGCTGGACCTACTCGACGACGGCCGCTCGGTCGCGGAGAACCTGGCCGCGGCGGCGCCGAGCCTGTCTTTGACCCGGCAGCGGCATCTGCTGGCGCAGTTTCTGTTTCGCGGCGACAGCGTCGACACCGCCGCCGGGTCACTGTCCGGCGGGGAGCGACTTCGTGCCACGCTGGCTTGCGTGCTGTTCGCTGAGCCGGCCCCACAGCTGCTGATGCTCGACGAGCCGACCAACAACCTCGACCTGGCCGGCGTGGCGCAGCTCGAGTCGGCGCTGGCCGCCTACCGGGGAGCGTTCATCGTCGTCAGTCACGACGAGGTGTTCCTCGACCGGATCGGGGTGCAGCGGCGGGTGCGGCTCGCCGGAGGTCGGGTCAGCGAAACCGGCGGCGACCAGGACGGCCAGGACGAGTAGGGACGACTGGGGCGGCTGGGACGGCCAGGACGGCCAGGACGGCCAGGACACCCGGGCCGACGAGGACGCCCCGGGGCGCAGGGACGCCGGGACGACCTAGGTCGAGGGCCGGGCCTCACCGGCGCCGGAATCCGGGGACTCGACGGGTGCGGTACCGGTGCCCGGCTCCGTCCCCGGCGCTGCGCCGTCGGCAGGTTCGGCGTCGCCGGCTCCAGGTGGTCCGCTGTCCTCCGACGTGTCTGCCGCGGTGCTCTGGGAGACCTGCTGAACACCCTGCATGACCTGCTGGGGGAGTTGCTGCAACGGCTGTCCGAGCGCCGCCAACGGCGCGCCGAGCTGCTGCCCCATCTGCCCGAGCTGTCCGAGTTGACCGACCACCTGGCCGACCGCGTCGGAGCCCGACACGGCAGCTCCGGATGCCCCACCGGCTCCGGGCGCGCCGCCGGCGTTACCGGCCGCGCCGGCCCCGGCCGGTCCTCCGTCGGCGAGCGCGTCGGCGGCGGCCTTGATGGCGGCGGCGCCGCGCTGGTCACCGTGTTCGTACGCCACGGCCGCCTGCTGCAGGAGTTCCGAGATCCGGGCGCCGCTGTCCTGGGTGGCCGTCATGGTGCCCGAGCGGCTACCGAGTGCGGCTTGCAGTGCCGTCTGCACCGCATGGGCGATGGTGCCGTGTGAGGTCGCGACGGCGGCGGACCCCGGGGCCGCCGCATTCAGCGACCCCAACCCGGTCGCCACGCCGGTGTGGATTTCCGAGAGGGAACGCACACCGTCGGTGTCCACCGACAACGGCTCGACCATCACTTGCCTCCCAATGCCTGCTCCGCACCGAGTCTAGGGCCGCCGGGCGTGGCGCCCGATCACCAAATCGTCGTCACGACCCGTTGATCTCCGCAAGCGCATCGCGGCCGAACGCACAGTCCAGCTCACCGGTCAGCCGGGCCAGCGTCTCACCGGCCCGCGCATCCCCGAGTCGCGCACCGACATGGGCGGCCCGCAACGCCACCGCGGTCTGCCCGCCCCGCTCCGCGGCCTTGACCGCGGCTCGGGCCGCCTCGACGGCGCCGTGCGTGTCGTGCTGGGCGGCCAGTGTCGCGGCGCGAGCCAGGCTCAGTTCCGGGGCGAAGAGCATCGACTTGAGGCCATGTCGTGCCTCGGCGCGTGCCAGCGCCTTACCCGCATCAGCCGGCCTGCCGAGCCGGCCCAACGCCTGCGCAAGCAGCATCCAGGCCAGCGGCCCCCACGAGTATCCGGTCGGCGCGAGCGTGGTTGCAGCGTCCCGCAACAGCGAGACCGCTTGAGTGAGTTCACCTCTGGCGAGCAGCACATCAGCGGTGAGGACCTCGCCGATTGCGCGGCCGGGCTGTCTGCGCTGGGCGAACTCGGTGAGCCGCTGCGCCAGCGTCAGCGCGCGATCCGACTCGCCGGTCATCAGCAGCGCGGTCGTCTGTCCGAACCCGCTGGTGAAGCGCAGTAGGCCCGGTTGGCCCGCCGACACGGCGCGCTCGGCGAGGGCGTCCACGTCGTCGAACCGGCCCGTGCGCGCCGCGCACAGCGCCGCCGCCGACGCCGCCCAGCCGACCGCGGTCTCGTCGGGGTCAGTGGATTCCAGCACCTGCTCGGCCACCTCACGGGCCCGCTCGAGGTTGCCCGCATTCATCGCGAACGTGGCCGACAGCGCGTCCACCGCGGTGCGTGCCGCCGGATCGTCCACCTTCGCGCGGATGGACTGCAGGAACGCGGTCGCCCGCGCGGGTTCTGACAGCATCCAGAACTGGTTGGCCGCGGTGGGCAGCGCCCACGCGATCAGTTCGTCGTCGCTCAGCGATGCGGGGTCCAGACCGGCGAGCACCGCGTCGGCCTCCCGTCCGCGGCCCTGCCACGCCAGCGCGTAGCCGGCGGTCAATCGGGCGTCGAGATCGTGCCCGCCGCCCAGCCCCGCCCGCGCGAGCCGCTCGCTGAGTTCCAGGTCGCCGAGCCGCAGTGCCTCGCGGGCGGCCGCGCACAGGTCGGGCGCCGGGAGCGGGCTGTCGCTGCCGATCGACAGGGCGGCCACCCGCAGCCGGCCCACCACCCCGCGCGGGCCCGCCGACGACAACCGGCCCACCACCGCCGACCGCAGGCGTCGCAGGTCCGGGCCACCGAGCCGGTCGCGCACCGAGTCGACGAACAGCGGATGCGCGGGGCGCACCCCGTCCTGGCTGATGATCACGGCGCCCGCCTGCACGCCGTCGTCGACAGCGTGGGCACTGGTCAGCGCGGCGGCGTCCTCGAGGCTCAGCGGATCCGCGACCGCCAGGAACTCCAGCACGCGGCGGGTCGTGCTCGACAGCCCGGCGACGAACGTATCGACCTGCGCCCGCAGCCGGCTGTCCTCATGGCCCGGCGGCGTCACGTCCACCCGCGCCACGACGTCGTCGTGCCACAGAGCGGCGACCTCCGCCGGTACCGGCCACTCCCCGACGGTGGCGGTGAGCACCACGCGGACCGCCCGGCTCACCGCCAGTTGGTAGACCAGAGCCGCCGACAGCGCGTCCAGATGGTGCGCATCGTCGATCACCAACAACCTGCCGTCGCCCACGATCTGCCGAGCGGTCGCCAACACCGAGGCGGTTTTGCCGGACTCCGGCACATCCAGCAGATGCTCGAAGGCCCCGAACGGCACGTCCGGCGGCGACGCCGTCGCGAGCACCCAGTCCACCCGGTCGAATTCGGCCGACAGATGTTCGGCCGCGCGGCGGGCCAGCGTCGACTTGCCGACGCCGGCCGGGCCGATCAACACGGCCCCGGCCTGCGCATGCACGCCGCGTTCGACGAGCTCGAGTGCCGGATCCGACCGTCCGGTCACCCATCCGATCGGTGCGCGCACGGGCATCGCCGGAGTGTATGGCTAGGTTTGTCCGTGTGTCCCGAGAAGCGTCCCCAGAACCCGACCGCGAATGGGCGATCTGCGTGTACTGCGCGTCGAGCCCGACGCATCCCGAGTTGCTCGACCTGGCCCACCAGCTCGGCAAAGCCATCGCCGATCAAGGCTGGACGCTGGTCTCCGGAGGCGGCAACGTCTCGGCGATGGGCGCGGTCGCCTCGGCCGCGCGCTCGCACGGCGGCTACACCGTCGGCGTGATCCCCAAGGCGCTGGTCCATCGCGAGGTGGCCGACACCGAGGCCGACGAACTCGTCGTCACCGACACGATGCGGGAACGCAAGCAGGTCATGGAGGACCGCGCCGACGCGTTCATCTCGCTGCCCGGCGGCATCGGCACGCTGGAGGAATTCTTCGAAGCCTGGACAGCGGCGTATTTGGGTATGCACTCGAAACCGATCGTGATGCTCGACCCGTTCGGGCACTACGAGGGTTTGCTGGTTTGGCTACGCCAGCTGGCGGACACCGGCTACGTCGCCGACGAGGCGCTGCGGCGCCTCATCGTCGTCGAGGACGTGGACGCCGCACTGGCCGCGTGCGCACCGACCCGCTGACCCGCATCGGCCGCAACTAAGGTGTCCGACAAACGACCGGAGGAAGAAAGCACCGACATGACGACGTGTATCGATGGGCAGATGAAATGAGTGGGGCGCGCCGCAGCGTCGGAGTCCTCGACGTCGCCAAACAGCTTCCCGGCTTCCTCAAAGACACCCCGACGATTCTGCGCGGAGTGATCACTGGGTTCGGTGCCCGGCCGTCCGCCAAGACCTCGATCGGCAAGATCTTCCAGGACCGGGCGGCCAGCTACGGCGACCACGTGTTCATCAAGTTCGGCGATGAGCGGCTGACGTACCGCGAGTCCAACGAGACCGTCAACCGCTACGCCGCGGTGTTGGCGGCCAAAGGGGTCGGGCACGGCGACGTGGTCGGCATCATGCTGCGTAACTCGCCCCAGTCGGTGCTGCTGATGCTCGCCGCTGTCAAGTGTGGCGCCGTCGCGGGGATGATCAACTTCCACCAGCGCGGCGAGGTGCTCAAGCACAGTTTCGGCTTGTTGGAGGCCAAGGTCGTCGTCGCCGAGGTCGACCTGATCGACGAGATCAACGAGAGCGGCGCGGACACCAGCGGCCTGCTGACCGTCGACGAGGTCATCACGATGTCGGCGACAGCGCCCACCACGAATCCCGCCACCACCGATGCCGTGCTGGCCAAGGACAAGGCCTTCTACATCTTCACCTCGGGCACGACCGGTATGCCGAAGGCCAGCGTCATGACCCACTACCGCTGGCTGCGCGCGCTGGCCGGGTTCGGTGGTCTGGGACTGCGGCTCAACAGCAGCGACACGCTGTACTGCTGCCTGCCGCTGTACCACAACAACGCGCTGACGGTCGCGCTGTCGTCCGTGCTGAACTCCGGTGCGGCCCTGGCGCTGGGCAAGTCGTTCTCGGCGTCGAAGTTCTGGGACGACATCATCCGCTACGACGCCACCGCGTTCGTCTACATCGGCGAGATCTGCGGCTACCTGCTCAACCAGCCGGAGAAGCCGACGGATCGCCAGCACAAGGTGCGGGTCATCTGCGGTAACGGGTTGCGGCCTGCGATCTGGGACGAGTTCACCGAGCGGTTCGGCATCAAGCGGGTCTGCGAGTTCTACGCGGCCAGTGAAGGCAACACCGCGTTCGTCAACGTCTTCAACATCGACAAGACGACCGGCATCTGTCCCAGCCCGATCGCATTCGTCGAGTACGACCACGACACCGGCGAACCGAAACGCGGTCCCGACGGCCGTGTGCACAAGGTCGAGAACGGCGAGCCGGGTCTGCTGCTGTCCAAGGTCAGCAACTTCCAGCCGTTCGACGGCTACACCGACAGGGAAGCCACCGAGAAGAAGCTGGTCCGCGATGCCTTCAAGGAGGGCGACGTGTGGTTCAACACGGGGGACCTGATGCGGGCGCAGGGCTTCGGGCACGCCGCGTTCACCGACCGGCTCGGCGACACGTTCCGCTGGAAGGGCGAGAACGTCGCAACCACGGAGGTCGAGGCGGCGATCTCCACGCATCCGCAGATCGAGGAGGCGACGGTCTTCGGCGTCGAGGTGCCGGGTGCGGGTGGTCGGGCCGGCATGGCCGCGATCCAGCTGAAGAACGGTGACGAGCTCGACGGCAAGGCGCTGGCCGAGGCCGCCTACGACAAGCTGCCCGGCTACGCGGTGCCGCTGTTCGTGCGGGTGGTGACGGAGTTGGCGCACACGTCGACGTTCAAGAGCCAGAAGGTCGACCTGCGTAAAGAGGGTTACGGCAAGGCCAGCGGCGATGACGACGACAGCGAGGACGTCACGATCGACGACCCGCTGTACGTGCTCTCCGGCAAGGACGAGGGCTACGTCCCGTTCTACGACGAGTACCCCGACGAGGTCGCTTCGGGCAAGAAACCCAAGTAGCGCCCGCCAGCGCTGCGATCTGCGCATTCCGGCCGGAACCACGGGTCCGGCCGGAACGTAGCCTGAATGGCGTGGAGTCGACGTTTCTGGGCCGGCCGGTGGCCGGTGACCGTGCGCTGATCATGGCGATCGTGAACCGGACGCCGGACTCGTTCTACGACCGCGGCGCCACCTTCACCGACGAGGCGGCCAAAGAGGCCGCCCACCGGGTCATCGCCGACGGCGCCGACGTCGTGGACATCGGCGGGGTCAAGGCGGGCCCCGGCGAGGTCGTCGACACCGCAGAAGAGATCGCAAGGGTGGTGCCCTTCATCGAGTGGCTGCGCAGCACCTTTCCCGAGCAGCTCATCAGCGTCGACACCTGGCGTGCCGAGGTGGCCAAGCAGGCCTGCGCGGCGGGTGCGGATCTGATCAACGACACCTGGGGTGGGGTCGATCCCGAGCTGGCGGGCGTCGCGGCGGAGTTCGGGGCGGGCCTGGTCTGCTCCCACACCGGGGGCGCGGTGCCGCGCACCCGGCCGTTCCGCGTCAACTACGGGATCTCCGAGCGAGGGGTGGTCGACGACGTCATCGCCGAGGTGACCGCCGCCGCCGAGCGCGCGGCCGCACTCGGGGTCCGCCGCGACGGCATCCTGATCGACCCGACCCACGATTTCGGCAAGAACACTTACCACGGTCTTAGTTTGTTGCGCCACGTAAAAGAGCTTGTAAATACTGGATGGCCCGTCCTGATGGCGCTGAGCAACAAAGATTTTGTCGGGGAGACTCTGGGTGTGGGCCTCACCGAACGCCTCGAAGGCACCCTGGCAGCGACGGCGATGGCCGCCGCCGAGGGCGCGGCGATGTTCCGGGTGCACGAGGTGGGACCCACGCGTCGAGTACTGGAGATGGTTGCGTCAATCAAGGGCGCCCGTCAGCCGAAACGAACGGTGAGGGGACTGGCATGACTGTCTTGTCTGATCGAATCACGGGACTGGCCATCGACGATGTGGCCGACCACCGGTGGCTGACCGATCACAGCTGGAGCCGCCCGTCGTGGACGGTCGCCGAGCTCGAGGCCGCCAAGCGGGGCCGCACGGTTTCCGTCGTGCTTCCTGCGCTCAACGAGGAGGAAACCGTCGCCGGGGTGGTCGAGACCATCACCCCGCTGCTTGGCGGACTCGTCGACGAATTGATCGTGCTGGACTCCGGCTCCACCGACGACACCGAGATCCGGGCGGTCGCCGCCGGAGCGCGGGTGGTCAGCCGGGAGGTCGCGCTACCCGAGGTCGAGACGCAGCCCGGCAAGGGTGAGGTGCTGTGGCGGTCGCTGGCCGCCACGACCGGCGACATCGTCGCATTCGTCGATTCCGATCTGCTCGATCCCGATCCGATGTTCGTGCCCAAGCTGCTGGGGCCGCTGCTGACCACCGAGGGTGTGCACCTGGTCAAGGGCTTCTACCGGCGGCCGCTGCGGGTCAGCGGCAAAGAGGACGCCAACGGTGGTGGCCGCGTCACCGAACTGGTGGCCCGCCCGCTGCTCGCGGCGCTGCGACCCGAGCTGACCTGCCTCTACCAGCCGCTGGGCGGCGAGTACGCCGGCACCCGCGAGCTGTTGACCGCGGTACCGTTCGCGCCCGGCTACGGGGTGGAGATCGGCCTGCTGATCGACGCCTACGACCGGTTGGGCCTCGACGCGCTGGCCCAGGTGAATCTGGGCGTGCGGACCCACCGCAACCGGCCGCTGACCGAGCTGGCGTCGATGAGCCGCCAGGTCATCGCCACCCTGCTGTCGCGGTGCGGCATCGAGGACTCCGGCGTGGGGCTCACGCAGTTCTTCGCCGACGGCAACAACTACAGCGCACGCACTTCGGAGGTCTGCCTGGAAGACCGCCCGCCGATGAACACGCTGCGCCCGCGCTGACCCCGTGTCGGCGGCGTCGGGCACTATCGACGTGTGACCCTCGTCCTGCTCTACCTCGTGGTGTTCGTGTTGGTGGGCATCGTGCTGTTCGCCATCGGCAGTGTCTTGTTCGGCCGCGGTGAAGTGTTACCACCGCTTCCGCAGTCGACCACCGCGACCGTGCTGCCCGCCTCCGGAGTGACCGGCACCGACGTCGAGGCGCTCAAGTTCACCCAGACGCTGCGCGGTTACAAGGTCGGTGAAGTGGACTGGGTGCTCGACCGCTTGGGTCGCGAACTCGACCAGCTCAGAGGCGAGCTGGCCGCGGTGCGCGCCCGGCAGGGCCTCAGCGCAGAGACGGGCACCGCCTTCGGCGGTGACGACGTCTCCCATGTCGACGACGGCTCCCACGTCGACGACTTCTCCCACGTGGACGACGGCTCCCACGTGTCCCGCGTCTCGCACGCCGACGACGCCTCCCACGTCGAGGACGTGCAGGTGCCCGACGCCGAGTGGGAGGGCCGGTGACGTCGGTCACTGACGATCGCCGGGTCCGATGCGGCTGGATCGACCAATCCCGGCTTTCCGCAGAGGATTTCGTGCTCTACCGGGACTACCACGACACCGAGTGGGGCCGACCGCTGTACGGCTCGGCGGCGCTGTTCGAGCGGGTGAGCCTGGAAGCGTTCCAGAGCGGGTTGTCCTGGCTGATCATCCTGCGCAAGCGGGACAACTTCCGCGCCGCGTTCGACGGGTTCGACGTCGAACGGGTGGCCCGCTACACCGACGGTGACATCGAGCGACTGCTCACCGACACCGGCATCGTGCGCAACCGGGCCAAGATCGAAGCCACGGTGTCCAATGCCCGGGTGGTGGCCGACCTCGCCGACGCCGGTGTCGACCTCAGCGAGCTGCTCTGGTCGTTCGCGCCACCCGACCGGCTCACCCGCGACCGGCCTGCCGATCTGGCCGGTGTCGCCGCAGTGTCGCCGGAGTCGACCGCGATGGCCAAGGACCTCAAGCGGCGCGGCTTCCGCTTCGTCGGGCCCACGACGGCCTACGCCCTGATGCAGGCCACCGGAATGGTCGACGATCATGTCGCCGACTGCTGGGTTCCGCGCCTCGGTGAAACACCATCGGAGCAGCTATAGGCGGGTCTTTGCACACGAGCAGGCCAGGATAGGGAACAATAAGACTCTGTAGCAGTTCAAGGCCGGTTGCTGTCCGCGGCAGATGAGCGGGCAGTGCCGGCTCCGGGAACAGACCGGGCCCAGACGGGCACGCCTTTGTGGAGGGAGCACTCGATGGCGGCGATGAAGCCCCGGACCGGAGACGGTCCACTGGAAGCAACCAAGGAGGGGCGCGGCATCGTGATGCGGGTACCACTGGAAGGCGGTGGCCGACTGGTGGTCGAACTCACCCCGGACGAGGCAGCCGCTCTCGGAGAGGAACTGAGGGGCGTCACGAGCTAGCCCGAAGCAGGAACCGGTCGCGTAGCGCGCGGCCGGTTCTTTGCTGTGGGGCCTTGCCGGCGGGCTGGGTCAGTAGAGCTAGGTCAGAACGTGCTGGTAGATCCGTAGCGTCTGCTCGGCGATCTGCGCCCAAGAGAACTCGTCGATGCAGCGCTGGCGGCCCGCGGCCCCGAAATCGCGGGCCCGCTGCGGTTCCGCGACCAGCGCGTTGACCGCGGCCGCGAGACCGCGTTCGAAGCTCTCGGTGTCGTCGGGATCGTAGTGGACCAGCACTCCGGTGCGCTGATCGTCGACCACCTCGGGGATGCCACCCACATCCGAGGCCACGACCGCGGTGCCGCAGGCCATCGCCTCGAGGTTCACGATGCCCAACGGCTCGTAGACCGAGGGGCACACGAATGTGGTTGCCGCCGACAGTATCTCCCTGATCTTGTGGGTCGGCAGCATCTCCTGTACCCAGAACACGCCGGTGCGCGCGGCCGCGAGCTGCTGGACCGCGGCGGACACCTCCTCGGCGATCTCCGGGGTGTCCGGCGCACCGGCGCAGAGCACCAGTTGGACGTCGGGGGAGAAGTGGTGCGCGGCGGCGACCAGGTGCGCGACCCCCTTCTGTCGGGTGATCCTGCCGACGAACGCCACGATGGGTCGGGACGGGTCGACGCCGAGTTCCGCCAGCACCGAGCCGTCGTCGGGCGGGGATGCGGGGTACCAGACGTCGGTGTCGATGCCGTTGCGGACCACGTGCACCCGGTTCGGGTCCAGCGCCGGGTAGGTACGCAGCACATCGGCGCGCATCCCGGAGCTGACGGCGATAACCGCGGCGGCCGCTTCGACCGCCGTCTTCTCCACCCAGGACGAGATCCGGTAGCCGCCACCGAGCTGCTCGGCCTTCCACGGACGCATCGGTTCCAGCGAATGCGCGGTCAACACGTGCGGGACGCCGTAGAGCAGGGCCGCCAGGTGCCCGGCCATGCCGGTGTACCAGGTGTGGGAATGCACGACGGCCGCCGACGAGGCGGCGTTGACCATGTTCAGGTCGGCCGACAGCGTGGTGAGGGCGAAGTTCGCGCCCTGCAGGGCAGGGTCCGGCTGCGCGACGGTCGCCTCGGGCCGCGGAGCGCCCATGCAGTGCACGTCCACCTCGCACAGATGCCGCAGTTGAGCGACGAGCTCTGTGACGTGCACTCCTGCTCCGCCGTAGACCTCGGGTGGATATTCCCGAGTCATCATCGCCACCCGCATGCTGTCGACGGTAGCCGGTATCGAAGAGCGCCGCGCCGCATCCCCAATTGTCTTGATGGACAGTCCGACACCCCGCCCAATAGAGCGAATGGCTGGCCCCTGTCCCCACGTGCGGATAGGTTGGCAGCATGAGGGAAGCGCCACATGTGCTTGGCATCGTCCTCGCAGGCGGAGAGGGCAAGCGGCTGTACCCGCTCACGGCCGACCGGGCCAAGCCCGCCGTGCCCTTCGGGGGTGCCTATCGGTTGATCGATTTCGTGCTGTCGAATCTCGTCAACGCCCGATACCTGCGAATCTGTGTACTCACCCAATACAAGTCTCATTCGCTGGATCGCCACATTTCGCAGAACTGGCGGTTATCGGGGCTTGCCGGGGAGTACATCACCCCGGTGCCGGCGCAGCAGCGGCTGGGGCCGCGCTGGTACACCGGGTCGGCCGACGCGATCTATCAGTCGATGAACCTGATCTACGACGAGGACCCCGATTACATCGTGATCTTCGGCGCCGACCACGTGTACCGGATGGATCCCGAGCAGATGGTCCAGGCACACATCGAGAGCGGAGCCGGTGCGACGGTCGCCGGTATCCGGGCGCCGCGCTCGGAGGCCAGCGCGTTCGGGTGCATCGACGCCGACGAATCGGGCCGCATCCGCGGCTGGATCGAGAAGCCCGCCGACCCGCCGGGGACGCCGGACGACCCCGACCAGACTTTCGTGTCGATGGGGAACTACATCTTCACCACCAAGGTGCTCATCGACGCGATCCGCGCCGACGCCGAGGACGACGATTCCGACCACGACATGGGCGGCGACATCATCCCGCGACTGGTCGCCGACGGCATGGCCGCGGTCTACGACTTCAACGACAACGAGGTCCCCGGCGCGACGGAACGCGACCACGCCTACTGGCGTGACGTCGGCACGCTCGACGCGTTCTACGACGCCCACATGGACCTGGTGTCGGTGCACCCGGTGTTCAACCTCTACAACAAGCGCTGGCCTATCCGGGGCAGCTCGGAGAACCTGGCGCCGGCCAAGTTCGTCAACGGCGGGTCCGCGCAGGAGTCCGTCGTCGGTGCGGGCAGCATCATTTCTGCTGCGTCGGTACGCAATTCGGTGCTGTCCAGCAACGTCGTGGTCGAAGACGGCGCGATCGTGGAGGGCAGCGTGGTCATGCCCGGCGCCCGCATCGGACGCGGCGCGGTGGTGCGCCACGCCATCCTGGACAAGAACGTCGTGGTCGGCCCCGGCGAGATGGTCGGTGTCGACGTCGAGAAGGACCGGGAGCGTTTCTCCGTCAGCTCTGGTGGCGTCGTGGCCGTCGGTAAAGGCGTCTGGGTCTGACCCACCGGAACCGGGCGCGGTCGCCCCGCCCGCACGTACGGCAGGTGGTGTGCCGAGTCAGGGCATGACGCCGGGAGGCCCGGTGCTCAGCCAGGAGCCTCGGCGGCGGACGCACTGCGGGAGCGGCCTCGGCGCCTGCGGATCACCCGCACCGCCGCCCACATCATCACGACGACGGCCACCAGGACCAGCACCGGCACCAGAATCGCCAGGAACACCAGCGTCACGCTGGCCACGTCCTCCAACGTGCTCAGCACCGGCGCCGCGGTGCCCGCCGTCGCCACGTTGGCCGCCGGACGCACCGTCGACTTCGTCAGCGACACCATCAGCGCGACGGCCACGCCCACCGCCACCGGAACCCACTGCCCCGACTGCGCGAAGGCCCCCGGATCGGCGACCGCCGACGTCTGCGCGGCCGTTCCCGAGCCGAACACGATCCCGCCGGCGGTGGGGCGCACCAGCGTCTGAACGGTGTCGTTGACGGAATCCAGCGCGGGCACCTTGTCGGCGACGACCTCGACGCACAACAGCACCGCGACGATCGTCATGACCCAGCCGTTCTCCAGCCAGGCCCACGCCGCCGGCAGCGTCACCAGGTCGGTGAAGCGGGCCAGCAGCCCGAGCGCGAGCAGCGGAATGTAGGCGTTCAACCCCGCCGCGGCCGCCAGCCCGAAGCCGGTCAGCAGTTCCATCACACCAGTATGCGGCGCGTCACCACACCCCGGGCACGAGTCGGTAGCGAACCCGGGCCCGATACTGCGGATATCCGGCAAGTTCGGCGGTCAGCGCCCGCTCCTCATCGAGGATGCGGGCGACGAAGACCGGCGGGAACGTCGCGGCGACCACAAGCAGCCCCCACCACGATCCGAGCGCAGGCGGGATGCCGACGGTCATCACCAGCGCTGCGCTGTACATGGGGTGTCGGACGACGCTGTAGAGACCGGTCGAGACCAGCGGCTGGCCCTCCTCGATCCGGATACTGGCCCCGGCGTAGTTGTTCTGGACCACCACCAGCTGCGTGCTCAGCAGGCCGGCGGCCACCAGAACGTCGCCCACGATCACCGCCCAGACCGGCACGCTCGACCAGCCCATCCGCCAGTCGAGCACACTGACCACGACGATCAGGACGAACATCAGCCACGCTCCGACGATGATGAGGCGTTGCGCGGGCCGGGTTTCGGCTGTCGGGCCGACCTTCATCCGGCGGTCCAGCGCTGCGGGGTAGTGCACGGCCAGATGGATGCTCGGCCCGAGCGTGCACACTGCGAAGACCGCGAGAAAAACCCAGGCCTGCCAGTACCTGAGCGTGCCGGCAGGCACGAAAACCAGGGCAGCGAACAGCATCAGGCCGAGAATCGCCGACGTCGCGACGCGCAGCGCCGTCATGCGGCATCACGGCGCCGGTACGTCGAGCCGGCCAGCAGCGTGATCAGTGCCGCCACCGCCACCATCACGACCATGGCGCCGACGGGGACGTCGGTGGGCACGGTGGTCTGCCCGACCGGGGACAGGTCGATCAGCCACTGCGGCAGCCGCAGCAGTGCACCCAGGTAGAGCGCCGTGATCACGAATGTCACGGCCAGCCAGGCGATCCACGTCCGGCGCAAGGCAACCGCCAGCGCGGCGACGGCGGCCATCACCGCCAGGGCAGGCACATAGGCCAGCCCGGCCAGCGTCAGCCTCACCACCGTCTGGGGTTCGCCGATCGTCAGGCCCGCGCCGAGGCCGTTGCCCAGGCCCGCGAAGAACATCAGCACCGTCCCGCCGAGGACGGCGGTCATGACCGCACCTACCAGCCAGGACCAACGGGACACCGCGCCCGCCAGGACCGACTCGCCGAGCCCGGCCTGCTCGTCGGAGTACACCCGAAGCACCGCGGTGGTCACATAGGCCGCCGCGACGGCGGCGAGGAACTGCGACATCGTCGTGTAGATGCCGTCGTTGCCCTGCGCGGCCAGCATTCGCGCGATGAGCTCGTTGGTCTGCGCGGCGTCGCGCAGCGACTTGGTCATCGAGCCGAACGCCAACCCCGCCAGGAACAGGCCCACCGTCCAGCCGATCAGCGCGCCCCTCTGCAGCGCCAGATGTAGACCGGTCACGCCGCGGATCGGCTTCGCGTCGGGTCGTTCCCCGCTGGTGGCCAGGATTCCGTCGTCGTACTGCCTGCGCGCTTCGAGCACGGCCGCGAGCGCGATCAGCAGAACCGTCACCACCAGCAGAAGAGTGAGCGGCCACCAGCGCAGATCGACGAACGCGCGTATCTGCTGGGCCCAGGCGATGGGGGAGAACCAGCTCAGCGCGCTCCCCGAATGGTCGATGACGTCCCCGACACCTCGGATCAGCGCGGCCAGCGCAAGCAGCGCCATCGCCGCGCCGCTGGCGGTCCGAGCGACCCGCCACAGCTGGGCGGTCACCGCGGCGACTGCGCCGAACACGGTGGCCACGGCCGTGACGCCGATACACATCGCCGCGGTGTCCGCGACGGCGAAGCCACTGGCCGCCATCGCCGCGGTCATCGTCACGGCGATCACGGCATTCACGGCGCCGACGACGAGCAGGGCGGCCGTGGTGCGGGCATACCGGACGACCGGGGACGCCAGCACCAATTCGGCTGTCCCGCTTTCTTCTTCGGCTCGAGTGTGTCGAATCACGGTGAGGATGGCAAGGATCGACGTGGCAACGATCAACGTCAGCATCAACTCGTTGGCCATCATCGCCCCGAGATCGGTGTCGTTGCGGCCGAACATCGGCCCGCCCATCATGATTCCGGCCGGCGTCTGGAGAAGTTGCACGCGGGTGCGCCGCTGCGCCTCGTCGGGATAGGCGAGCTCCAGGGCGTTCGGGGTGTACAGCATCATCGCGGTCAGCACCGAGATCCACACCGTCAGCCGGACGCGGTCGCGGCGCAGCGCCAGCCTGACCAGGTGGGCTGTGCCGGTCCAGCGCGACGCTGACGGGGCGGCGTGGTGCCGGGGCCGGGTAGGTGCGGTGGCGGTGGCGCTCATGACCCCGCCCGCTGATACTCCCGCAGGAACATGTCTTCCAGCGAGGCCGGTGCCACGGTCAGGTCCTCGATACCGAGTCCGCTGAGGTCGGCCATCGCCCGGTCCAGATCGCCACGGTCCACCGCGAACCGCACCCGACCGTCGTCGACCTCGAGTTCTCTGACGTAGTCCGCGTCTCGGAGCCGTTGCGCATCGCCGCGGGTGCGCGCGGAGACAGTGGTCGCCATCAAATGACGCATCTGCTGCAGGGTCCCCGATTTCACGGTGCGTCCCGCACGGATGATCGTCACCGTGTCGCAGAGCTTTTCGACCTCGCCGAGGATGTGGCTGGACAGCAACACGGCGGCACCGCGCTCGGCCACCTCACGGACACACTCCTGAAACCGCTGCTCCATCAACGGATCCAGGCCGGCGGTGGGCTCGTCGAGGATGAGCAGTTCACTGTCGGTGCTGAACGCGGCCACGATCGCAACCTTCTGCCGGTTGCCCGTCGAATAGGTGCGGGCTTTCTTGCTCGGGTCGAGTTCGAAGCGCTCGATCAGGTCGTCACGCCGCTTCGTGTCGACGTTCTCGGTGCCACGCAGCCGGGCCAGGAAGTCGATGGCCTGCATGCCCGTCAAGTTGGGCCAGATCGTCACGTCGCCCGGGACGTAGGCGATTCGGCGGTGCAGGTTCACCGCGTCGCGCCACGGGTCGCCGCCCAGCAGCCGCACTGTGCCCCGGTCGGCGCGAAGCAGGCCCAGCAGCACCCGGATCGCGGTGGACTTACCGGCCCCGTTGGGGCCCAGGAAGCCGGTCACGCTGCCGGCGGCGACGCTGAGGTCGAGGCCGTCGAGCGCCTTGGTGTGTCCGAAGGACTTGGTCAGCCCCCGGATGTCGACGGCGAGTTCACCGCCGTGGGTGTCGGCCATCGTCATCCCTTTCTGTCGGTGTGAAGGCAAGGCCCTGCTCGCGTCTGGCCAGAAACGCCTCGTACATCGTCGAGCTCGTCATCAAGCCGTTGGTGTACAGCTCGAGCGCGGGGAGCACCATGTCCTCGCTGTAGTCGCGGAGCACGGCGCGCAGATCCGACGGGTCGTCGTGCAGCTGCAGGTACAGCAGGAAGGCCCCGCCGCCCGTCATGGCCAGGAAGCGGGCCCTGGCCCGCGGATCGGCGCTCGGCTTGACGGTGCCGGCGCGCACGCCGGCTTCGATGTACTGTTCCGTGTTGTCGATCATGGTGCGCCACAACGTTTTCGCCAGCTCGCCACCGGTCTGCAGACTGCGAACCAGATAGCCCATCATCGGGGCGTAATCCTCGATTTCGGCCAGCTGCGCGAACCATGTCGCGGCGTCGGTGGTCTGGATCGACTCGGTCTTGGATTCGAGGACGGTCCGGGCGATGTGCTCGTCACAGGCCTTTCGCAGCCCGTCTTTCGATCCGAAGTGATGCATCACCAGCGCGGGGCTCACCCCGGCTGCCGCCGCGATCGAGCGGATCCCGACCGCGAAGCCCTCGCGGCCGAAAATCTCGATGGCCGCGTCCCGGATCCGCGCCACCGCGGTCAGATCGTCGCCTGAACGCATGTTCAGTACACTAAACGCTCGTTCAGTGGACGGTCAAGGGTTTTCCGCGGGTGTCGGTGGCCACCTGATCGCGGGCGAGCTGGTCGGGGGCCAATCGATCGGTGAGGCGACCGCGGGGGCCATCGATCGGTCAGCCGGCTACCGGGGCCAGCTGATCGGTCAGGCGGCCACGGGCGCCAGCTGGCCGCTGATCGGTCAGGCAGCCACGGGCGCCGACGGGCTCGCCGAACGTGAAGTCTCTGCGAAAACTTCGCGGATCTTTCGCAGTAGCTTCACGCTCGGCGCAAGGGGCCGCTCAACCGCACCCGCCGCTCACCCGCGCACCGCGGTAAGCGGGGCGCCGCAACAGCGCCAGCCGCGCACCAGGCAAGCGGGGCTCAGCCGCGCCGGTCGCTCAGCCGCGCACCGCGGCGAGCAGGCCGTCGCCCAGCGGAATCAGGACCGGGGTGAGCCGTTCGTCCTCGGCAATGAGCCGGGCGGCCTCGCGCACCGCGCTGACCTCGGCGTCGTTGGCCGACGCGTCCCCGGCCCGGCCGCCCAGTGCGGCACGGTGCACGATGACCGCGCCCCCCTCACGGAGCAGGCGAATGCCCTCGACCACGAACTGCGGCTGATCCGCGGGATCGGCGTCGATGAACACCAGATCGTAGGTCTCATCGGCCAACCGTGTCAGCACCTCCTGGGCGCGGCCGCTGATCAGCCGGGTCCGGCCCGGCCCCACCCCGGCCTCGGTGAACGCCTGCTTGGCAATGCGCTGGTGCTCGGGCTCGACGTCGATGGTGGTCAGGACCCCGTCCTCGCGCATCCCCGACAGCAGCCACAGCCCGCTGACGCCGGCGCCGGTGCCGACCTCGACCACGGCGCGCGCATCGGTGAGCTTGGCCAGCACGCACAGCAGCGCGCCCACCGCAGGAGTGACCGCCCCGGCGCCGATGTCCACTGCGCGTTCGCGGGCGGCAGCGACGATGGCGTCCTCGGAGATCGAGTGCTCGGCGTGGTTGACGATCGCCTCGGCCTGGCTCGCCGGGGCCGAGGACTCCCGGGACTCCCGGGACTCCCGGGACTCCCGGGACCCCTGAGACTCCTGGGGGCCGGCGGCGGGCTCGTCGGTGCTGGACATGCCCGCAGCGTAGAGCGCGCGAGCGGCGGCCGACACCCCGACACGCCCGGCCCCGGCGGCCATAAATATCCGGTTCCGGTGACCCGTTTGTGCAGGTGAAAAAAGGGGTTGCGAATGTTCTCAGGAAATGTTCAGTTATCTCATATGCCTGGCACACCAGCACGGGAGACGGTAAGCGCATGACAGACGGCGCACCCAGCGCACGCGGTGACCACCGGCGCTTCGGGAACAACCCCCTGCTGCACCGTGTTGTGCGAACCGAGCGGCCGTCCGAGGACGATCGCGACCGTCACGACCTGGAGGATCCGACGACCACCAACTCCGCCCCCGCGACTTCATCCGTTGCCGCCCCGGTGTCGATGGCGCACCTGGAGCAGTACACCGATGCCGAGTGGGTCGAGCCGTCCGACGAACTGACCGGAACAGCGGTGTTCGACGCCACCGGCGACCACGCCGCGATGCCGAGTTGGGACGAGCTGGTCCGCCAGCACGCCGACCGGGTCTACCGGCTGGCTTATCGCCTCTCGGGCAATCAGCATGACGCCGAGGACCTGACCCAGGAGACGTTCATCCGCGTCTTCCGGTCGGTGCAGAACTACCAGCCCGGAACGTTCGAAGGCTGGCTGCACCGCATCACCACCAACCTGTTCCTCGACATGGTGCGCCGCCGCGGCCGAATCCGGATGGAAGCCCTGCCCGAGGATTACGACCGGGTGCCCGCCGACGAGCCGAATCCCGAGCAGATCTACCACGACTCCCGCCTCGGTCCGGACCTGCAGGCGGCGCTGGATTCGCTGCCGCCCGAGTTCCGTGCCGCTGTGGTCCTGTGCGACATCGAAGGGCTGTCCTACGAAGAGATCGGTGCGACGCTGGGCGTCAAGCTCGGCACCGTGCGCAGCCGCATCCACCGCGGCCGTCAGGCGTTGCGCGACTACCTGGCGCATCAGGCGAACACCAGCGGCCAGATGTTCGACGAGGCACGCCCGGCCTGAGTTGCATGCGCTGACCCACAGCTTGGCGCGCTACATTCGAAGCAGTCCTGTCGAGCCGAGAGGAGTTGGGCGATGTTCGATCCCGGACACGCTTTCCGGCGCGCCTTCTCCTGGCTTCCGTCGCATTTCGCCTCGCAGAGCGACGCACCCGTCGGTCCGCGCCAGTTCGGATCCACCGAGCATCTGTCGATCGAGGCGATTGCCGCGTTCGTCGACGGCGAGCTACGCATGAGTGCGCATCTGCGCGCCGCGCACCATCTGTCGTTGTGTCCGGACTGCGCGATGGAGGTCGATGCCCAGCGGCAGGCCCGCGCGGCGTTGCGGGACTCCCTTCCTGTGGACATGCCCAGTTCGTTGCTGGGACTGTTGTCGCAGATCCCGAACCACTCACCGGTGGAGCCTCCTGAGGCTGACGATGGGTCGCCGTTAGCTGAGGACGCGCGGCGCGCTCGCCGCAGACGCCGGTAGGGTAGAGACATATTTCGGCCGGCGGCCTGCGTCGACGGTTGCTGACGCCGAGTGAACATGAGCGAGCAGGTGCCGCGACAAAAGAAGGATCATGTACCCGTGAGCAATCTGGACCAGACCGGCCGGGAGCGTCTCGAGCCGCGCCCGGTGTCGCGTCCGCCGGTCGATCCGGCGGCCCAGCGCGCGTTCGGCCGGCCGTCCGGCGTCGAGGGCTCGTTCCTGAACGCCGAGCAACACCGCGACCAGGGTGAGTACACCCCGAAGGACCAGGCGCCCGACCCGGTGCTCGCCGAGGCCTTCGGACGCCCGGACGCGGGCGGTGATTCGCTGCAGCGCCATCCCACCGATGCCGGCGCGCTGGATGCCGAACGTGAGGGCGGGGTCGACGACGTCGACGATCCGTGGCGCAACCCGGGCGCACCCGTCGGGCTGGGCACCCCGGCGCTGGCCCCGAGCGGCCCGCAGGTTCAGAGCGCACCGGCCGGCAAGCTCGGCGTCCGCGATGTGCTCTTCGGTGGCAGGGTGTCCTTCGCCGCGCTGGCGTTGCTGGCGATCGTGGCGCTGGTCATCGGTGTCGCAGGCGGTTGGGTCGGTCGCAAGACCGCCGAGGTCGTCGAGGCGTTCACCACGTCGAAGGTGACCCTGGAGACCACCGACGATCCCGCCGTGCACGGTGGCGAGTTCGCGGAGGTCGCTGCCGCGGTGGCCGATTCGGTGGTGACGATCGAGGCGACCAGTGACACCGAGGGATCCCAGGGTTCAGGCGTCGTGGTCGACGAACGGGGCTACGTCGTCACCAACAACCACGTGATCTCCGAGGCCGCCACCAACCCCAGCAAGTTCCAGATGTCGGTGGTGTTCAACGACGGCACTGAGGTCCCCGCCAACTTGGTGGGCCGCGACCCCAAGACCGATCTCGCGGTGCTCAAGGTCGACAACGTCGACAACCTGGTGGTGGCCCGGATGGGTGACTCGGACAAGCTCACCGTCGGTGAGGAAGTGATCGCCGCGGGTGCCCCACTCGGGCTGCGGAGCACCGTGACCCACGGCATCATCAGCGCGCTGAACCGGCCCGTGCCGCTGTCGGGCGACGGCTCGGACACCGACACCGTCATCGACGGCGTGCAGACCGACGCCTCGATCAACCACGGCAACTCCGGCGGGCCGCTGATCAACATGAGCTCCGAGGTCATCGGCATCAACACCGCGGGCAAGTCGCTGTCCGACAGCGCCAGCGGTCTCGGGTTCGCGATCCCGGTCAACGAGGTCAAGCAGGTCGTCGAGACGTTGATCGAGAACGGCAAGATCTCGCATCCGACGCTGGGTCTCACCGCCCGTTCGGTGAGCAACGACCTCGCCAAGGGGGCCCAGATCGCCAACGTCGCCGCCGGCGGTCCCGCCGAGCAGGCGGGGATCCTGGAGAACGACGTGGTGGTCAAGGTCGGCGACCGCACGGTCGCCGACGCCGACGAGTTCGTCGTGGCCGTCCGTCAGCTCAAGATCGGCGAACCGGCACCCATCGAGGTGGTTCGGGAAGGCCGCACCGTGACGCTGACGGTGACGCCCGGCGCGGATACCAGCACCTAGCCCATGTTCGCCAACGTCGGCTGGGGCGAGATGTTGGTCCTGGTGATCGCCGGATTGGTGATCCTCGGGCCGGAGCGGTTACCCGGTGCCATCCGGTGGACGGCGGGCGCGGTTAAGCAGGCACGCGACTACCTCACCGGTGCCACCAGCCAGCTGCGCCAGGATTTCGGCCCGGAGTTCGACGACCTGCGCGAGCCGCTGTCGGAGTTGCAGAAGCTGCGGGGGATGACGCCGCGCGCGGCGCTGACCAAGCATCTGCTCGACGGCGACGACTCGATCTTCACCGGCAAGTTCGACGGCGACCCGAAGGCCCAGGCGCCGGGGAGGCCCGACAAGCCCGAAAAGCCTCAGTCCGGCCCCGGCCCGGCTGCGGTCACGCCGCCGGCGGACACGTCCGCGGCGACGAAGTTCGACACCGACGCCACCTAGAAGTTCGCGGCCGGCGGCTCGGTTGTGCGTGGCTCAGCGGCTCGCGGCTCGGTTGCCGCGTGCCTCACCGGCCGGCGGCTCGCGGCTTGATTGCGGCGCGGCTCAGCGGCCGGCGGGATCGAGTCCCAGTGACATGCCGGCCAGGCCGCGCTTGCGGTTCGAGAGGGCGTCGGCGATCTTGTGCAACTCCTGGCCGGCCGCGGAGTTCGGGGCGCTGAGCACCAGCGGGATACCGGTGTCGCCGGCGCCCACCAGCTCGGGATCCAGCGGCACCTGGCCCAACAGCGGCACATCGGTGCCCGTCGAGCGCGACAGGCTGTCGGCCACATGCCGGCCGCCGCCCTCGCCGAACATCTTCACGACCGGACCGTCGACCATGTTCTCGACGACACCGGCGATGCGCTGCCGGGTCTGAAGCGCGATCGCGCCGGCCCGTTCGGCCACCTCGGCCGCCGCCATCTGCGGCGTGGTCACCACCAGGATCTCAGCACCCGGGATCAACTGAGCGACCGAGATCGCGATGTCACCGGTGCCGGGCGGCAGGTCCAGCAGCAGCACGTCCAGGTCACCCCAGTACACGTCGGCGAGGAACTGCTGCAGCGCGCGGTGCAACATCGGACCGCGCCACACCACCGGTGTGTTGCCCTGGGTGAACATCGCGATCGAGATCACCCGCACGTTGTGGGCGATCGGGGGCAGGATCATCGAGTCGACCTGGGTAGGTCGGTCGGTCGTCCCCATCATCCGGGGCACCGAATGCCCGTAGATGTCGGCGTCCAGCACGCCCACCGAGAGGCCCCGGGCGGCCAGCGCCGCCGCCAGGTTGACCGTGACGCTGGATTTGCCGACCCCGCCCTTGCCGGACGCGACGGCGTAGACCTTGGTCAACGAGCCGGGCTGGGCGAACGGGATCACCGGTTCCCGCGAATCGCCGCGCAGCAGCTTGCGCAGCTCGGCACGCTGCTCGTCGTTCATGACGTCCAGGCTCACCCGCACCGCACCGGTGCCGGGCACGTCGCTGACCGCCCGGGTCACCTGCTCGGAGATCTCGGTCTTCTTCGGACAGGCAGAGGTGGTGAGATAGATCTCGACATGCACCGAGTCGTCGCTGTCGACGGTGACGTTCTTGACCATGCCGACTTCGGTGATCGGACGGCGCAGCTCGGGGTCGACCACCTTGGACAGGGCGGCGCGGACCGCCGATTCCAGGTCATGGGGAACTGAGGACTTCGATGACATCGCCGTCGAGTCTAGGCCGCCGACCCGTGCGGACCCGAATTCGGCCGGGGGCCGGGTTCAGCCGGCAGGGCCGGGGGC
>NZ_BLTG01000071.1 GCF_017312405.1 Mycobacterium sp. PO1 | reverse complement strand
TTGGTGACGGTGTTGATCGTCGCGGGGGCGGGGGCGACGGCGATGTGTGCCGATCTGGGGTCGCGCACCATTCGTGAGGAGATCGACGCGATGGAGGTGCTGGGCATCAACCCGGTGCAGCGCCTGGTGACGCCGCGGATGCTGGCCGCGGGGTTGGTGGCGTTGCTGTTGAACAGTCTGGTGGTGATCATCGGCATCCTGGGCGGGTACTTCTTCTCGATTTTCGTCCAGGACGTCAATCCGGGGGCGTTCGCGGCGGGGATCACGTTGTTGACCGGGGTGCCCGAGGTGATCATCTCCTGTGTCAAGGCCGCCCTGTTCGGGTTGATCGCCGGGCTGGTGGCCTGTTATCGGGGGTTGACGATCACCGGGGGCGGGGCCAAGGCGGTCGGTAACGCGGTCAACGAGACGGTGGTGTATGCGTTCATGGCGTTGTTCGTCATCAACGTGGTGGTCACCGCCATCGGTATCCGGATGACGACAGGCTAGGCGAGGCGCATGGGTACCTCAGCGGTGTTGCGGTCGCGGTTCCCGCGGCTGGTCGGCTATGCCGGGCGGCCGGTGGCGTTGTTGTCGCGCATCGGTGATCACACCCTGTTCTACGGACGCGCGCTGGGTGGGGTGCCGCACGCGGCGGTGCACTTCCGCAAGGAGATCGTGCGGTTGATCGCCGAGATCTCGATGGGGGCGGGCACGTTGGCGATGATCGGCGGCACCGTGGTCATCGTCGGGTTTTTGACCCTGGCCGCCGGCGGCACCCTGGCCATTCAGGGCTACTCCTCGTTGGGCAACATCGGGATCGAGGCGCTGACCGGGTTCCTGGCGGCGTTCATCAACGTGCGCATCGCCGCGCCGGTGGTCGCCGGGATCGGGCTGGCGGCCACGTTCGGGGCCGGGGTGACCGCCCAGCTGGGCGCGATGCGCATCAACGAGGAGATCGACGCCCTGGAATCGATGGGTATCCGCCCGGTGGAATACCTGGTCTCCACCCGCATCGTGGCCGGCATGATCGCCATCACCCCGCTCTACTCCATCGCGGTGATCCTGTCGTTTCTGGCCTCGCAGTTCACCACCGTGGTGCTCTTCGGCCAATCCGGCGGACTGTATGACCACTACTTCGACACCTTCTTGAACCCGATCGACCTGCTGTGGTCATTCCTGCAAGCCGTCCTGATGGCGATCGCGATCCTGCTGGTGCACACCTACTTCGGCTACTTCGCCTCCGGCGGACCCTCCGGCGTCGGCGCCGCGGTCGGCAACGCCGTACGCACCTCCCTGGTCGTCGTCGTCTCGGTCACCCTGCTGGTCTCCCTGTCCATCTACGGCTCCAACGGCAACTTCAACCTGTCGGGCTAGGGGAGGCGAGATGAGCAGAAGCGTCGGGCCGGGCCCGGCCCATCGGTCGGAGACCACCAGCAGCGCATCGCCGTTGGCGGCGTCGTCGGGGCGGCATTTCGGGGTGTCGCATTACGCGCGGCCCCTGGCCGGTCTCGGGCTGGTGGTGGCGGTGGTGGCGATCATCGCAGTGGCGATCGGGTTGTTCAACGGCAGTTTCACCAAGACCGACACCGTCACGGTGCTGTCCCCGCGGGCCGGGCTGGTGATGAACCCCGACGCCAAGGTCAAGATGCGCGGCGTGCAGGTGGGCAGCGTCGAATCGATCTCCTACCGACCCGACGGCATGGCCGAGCTCAAGCTGGCCATGGACCCGTCGCAGATGCGTCTCATTCCGTCCAACGTCAACGTCGACATCGCCTCGTCGACGGTCTTCGGCGCCAAGTTCGTTCAGCTCGCAGCGCCGGCGGATCCGTCGGGAACCCTCTCGGCCGGCCAGGTACTGCAGGGCGACCACGTCACTGTCGAGATCAACACCGTCTTCCAGCAATTGGTCAACGTTCTCGACTCGATCGATCCCGCCAAACTCAACGAGACCCTCGGCGCCATCGCCCAAGCCTTCAACGGGCGTGGGGAGCAATTCGGCCAGACTCTGACCGACTTCAACGCCGTGCTGGCCGAACTGGAACCGAGCCTGCCCAACCTCGCCCGCGACATCGAGCTGGCGGTGCCTGCGCTGACCGCCTACGCCGACGCCGGCCCTGACCTCGTCTCGACCATCGAGAACACCACCACGCTGAGCAATTCGATCGTCGACGAGCAGCAGAATCTGGACGAGTTTTTGGTCAGCGCAATCGGACTGGCCGACCTGGGCAACGAAGTGGTCGGCGGCAACCGGCAAGCCTTGACCGACGTGCTGGACGTCCTGATACCGACCACCGATCTGCTCTACAAGTACCGGAAGTCGCTGTGGTGCGGAATCGGGGGCCTGGTGCCTTTCGCCAAGGCGCAACCGCAGTACCCGGGAATCTCGGTGTCGGCTGGCCTGACGCTCGGAGTCGAGCGTTACCGCTACCCGGGCGACCTGCCCAAGGTGGCGGCCTCCAGCGGAGGCGCCGACTATTGCGAGGAACTGGGGCTGCCGGAACTGCCGCCGGAATTCGTGCCGCCCATGGTCGTCGGCGACATCGGCTCCAACCCGGCGCAGTACGGCAATGCCGGGATCCTGCTGAATTCCGAGGGCCTCAAGAACTGGTTGTTCGGACCGCTGGACGGCCCGCCGCGTAACACCGCACAGATCGGCATGCCCGGATGACGCGATCGACCGGAACCCTCATCAAGTTCGGCGCTTTCGGCGTCGTGATGACGGTATTGACTGCCTTTTTGTTCCTGGTGTTCAGCGACGCCCGAACCGGCTCGACCAACGAGTATTCGGCCGTCTTCACCGACGCCTCGCGATTGACGACCGGCGACACCGTGCGGATCGCCGGTATCCGGGTCGGCACCGTCACCGGCGTCGAGTTGCTCCCGGACCGCGATGTACTGGTCACCTTCGACGCCGACCGTGACGTTGCGCTGACGCAGGGCACCAACGCGGCGATCCGGTACCTGAACTTGGTCGGTGACCGCTACCTGGAGCTGATCGACACCCCCGAGTCGACGAAGATCCTGCCGGCCGGCGGCCGCATTCCGGACGATCGCACGGCGCCGGCTCTCGATCTGGACCTGCTTCTCGGCGGCCTCAAACCGGTCATCCAGGGCCTCAATCCCGAGGACGTGAATGCCCTGACCTCGTCGCTGGTCCAGATCCTGCAGGGCCAGGGCGGCACACTGGAGTCGCTGTTCTCCAAGACTTCGTCGTTCACGAACTCTCTGGCCGACAACAACCAGGTCATCGAGCAACTGATCGACGATCTTCGTACGGTGCTGGACACCCTCGCCGACGACGGCGAGCAGTTCTCCGGCGCCATCGACAAGCTCGAACAGCTGGTCTCCGGGTTGTCAGCCGACCGCGATCCCATCGGCACCGCAATCGAGGCCCTCGACAACGGCACCACGTCATTGGCCGACCTGCTGGCGCGCGGCCGAGCGCCGCTGGCCAACACCGTCGACGAATTGAACAGGTTGGCCCCGCTGGTGGACAACGACCTCGCACGGCTCGATGCCACCCTCCAGCGGCTGCCCGAGACCTACCGCAAGCTCGCGCGGGTCGGCTCGTACGGCGCGTGGTTCCCCTATTACATCTGCGGCATCACCTTCCGCGCTAGTGACCTGGAGGGCCGCACGGTGGTGTTCCCCTGGATCAAGCAAGAGACCGGAAGGTGCGCTGACAACTAGATGTTGAAGTATCGCGGCGCCCAACTCGCCAGAGCCGGCTTCATCGGCGTGGTCACCATCGTTCTGGTGATCGCCGTCGGGCTGCAGCCCGAGCGATTGCTGCAGTGGGCTTCCTCCATTCGCTACCAAGCACTGTTCACCGAGGCCGGGGGGCTGGCGGTCGGCAATGATGTGACCGTATCCGGGATCAAGGTCGGGTCGGTGTCCTCGATCGGTCTCGACAACGGCGACGCCCTGGTCGGGTTCACCGTTGCCGGCCAATATGCCTTGGGTTCGGACACCACCGCGCACATCAAGACCGGAACGTTGCTGGGCGAACGGGTTCTGGCGCTCGAGTCGGAGGGAAGCGGTGTCCTCGATCCGCAAACGGCGATTCCGACGACGCCGACGACCTCCCCGTACTCTCTGACCGACGCGGTTGGAGACCTCACGGCCAACACCGCGGCCACCGACACCGAATCTCTCAACCAGTCATTGGACACGCTCGCGCAGACACTCGACCAGGTGGCGCCGCAGCTCGGACCCACGTTCGACGGGCTTTCCCGGGTGTCCACGGCACTGAACAACCGCAACGAGAGCCTGGCCGAACTGCTGAAGGCAGCCGGTGAGGTGACCGGCGTGTTCTCCGAACGCAGCCGCCAGGTCAACACGTTGATTCTGAACGCCAACGACCTCGTCGCAGTCCTCAACGACCGCCGGTACGCGATCACCAGTCTGCTGTCGAGCATTTCAGCGGTGTCTCAACAGTTGACCGGGCTGGTGGCCGACAACGAACAGGAACTGGCGCCGGCGTTGGAACGGCTCAACAACGTCACGCGAATGCTCGAGAAGAATCGAGAGAATCTGCAGAAGATGTTGCCGGGTGCGGCGAAGTATTACCTGACACAGGGCGAGATCGTCTCCAACGGTGCCTATTACAACGCGCTGGTCCCCAATATTCAGCCGGCCCAGCTGCTGCAACCGTTCCTCGATTACGCGTTCGGTTTCCGGCGGGGCGTCGAGGCCGGTCAGCCGCCGGACAACGCGGGGCCGCGTGCGGAACTTCCCTTCCCCGTCAACAGTATTCCTCAGCCAGGAGACCTGCCCAATGACGGCAACCCGTAAGCGGCTGGTGGCCGGCACGGCGATCATGCTGGCCCTGATCCTCGTGGCCGGCGCGGCTTTTCTTGTCCGGCAGGTGTTCTTCGGCCCGAAGACAATCGTCGCTTACTTCCCGACTGCGACCGCGATCTACCCCGGCGACGAGGTTCGGGTGTCCGGGGTCAAGGTCGGCACGATCAGCGACATCGAACCCGCCGGTACCGAAACGAAGATGACGTTGGAGATCGACAGCGATCTCCCGGTTCCGGCGGACGCGAAAGCGGTGATCGTCGCCCAGAATCTGGTCGCTGCCCGTTACGTGCAGCTGACCCCGGCCTATCGATCTGGCGGCGGTCCGACCATGGCCGACGGCGCGGTGATCCCCAGTGACCGCACCGCTGTTCCAGTCGAGTGGGACGAGGTCAAGACGCAGCTCATGCGCCTGGCCACCGACCTCGGCCCGCAGACCGTAGGATCGGGCACCTCGATCTCCCGGTTCGTCGACAGCGCCGCCAACGCCATGGACGACAACGGCGTGAAGCTGCGTGAGACGCTGGCCCAGTTATCCGGAGCCGCACGGATATTCGCTGAGGGCAGCGGCAACATCGTCGACATCATCAAGAATCTGCAGATCTTCGTCGGGGCGCTGCGAGACAGCAAACTGCAGATCGTCCAATTCCAGAATCGCCTGGCCAGCCTCACCAGCGTGGTCAACGACAGCAGGTCCGATCTGGACGCGGCGCTGTCGGACCTGTCGGTCGCGATCGGTGAGGTCCAGCGTTTCGTTGCCGGGAGCACGGAACAGACCACCGAGCAGGTTCGCAGCCTCAAGGAGGTCACCCAGATCCTGGTCGACCAGAGGCTGGATTTCGAAAACGTCCTACACATCGTTCCCAACGCCATCGGCAACTTCAACAACATCTGGTACCCGAACGGGGGGGCCGTCACGGGCGCGTTCTCGCTGAGCAACTTCTCGAACCCGGTGTGGTTCTTCTGCGGACTGATCGGCGGGGTGGCGAACACGACGGCGCCGGAGACCGCGAAACTGTGCGCCAACTATCTCGGCCCTGCGCTGCGTCTGTTGAACTTCGGCAACCTGCCCTTTCCGATCAACGCCTACCTGCGGCCGGCTACCAGCCCGGAACGGCTCATCTACACCGATCCGAAGTTGGCGCCCGGCGGTGCCGGTCCGGGTGATCCGCCCGAGCCGCTTCCGGATGTCTCGGCCTATCTCGGTGCGGGCGACGTGCCGCCACCGCCAGGGTGGAACGCGCCGCCAGGCCCACAGGGTCTGTACGCGCCGGATGACGATGCTCCTGCGATTCCTTCACCGGCGCTGTTCCCGGGAGCGCCGATACCGGCGCCGCCCAATATCATCTCCAACATCCCGGCTCAGCCGCAGACTGTTGACGGTCTGCTGCTGCCGCCCACGCCGGCACCGCAGGCCCCGGCGCCCGGCCCGCTGCTGCCGGCAGAAGGGATGCCGCCGTCATGACTTGTGCAACGAAGCGAATGGCCGTTCTCGTGTTCGGTGCGGCGGTGTCACTGACGGGTTGCTCCTTCCAAGGGGTCAACTCGTTGCCGCTGCCGGGTGCGGTGGGTCGCGGGCCGGAGGCAGTGACTTATCGTGTCGAGATCCCCAATGTGGCCACATTGGAATCGAACTCGCCGGTGATGATCGACGATGTCATCGTCGGCAGTGTCGGAGAGATGAGGGTGCAAGACTGGCACGCCGATGTCGAGATCTCGGTCCAACCCGATGTTGTGGTTCCGGCCAACGCGGTAGCGACCGTGGGACAGACCAGTCTGCTGGGTTCGATGCACCTGGCTCTCGACCCTCCGCTCGGTGAAGAGCCGGCCGGCAGGCTGACGCCAGGAGCTACCTTGCCGCTCAATGCGTCGTCGACCTATCCGACCACCGAACAGACGCTGTCGTCGCTGTCGGCCGTGGTCAACGGCGGGGGACTCGGCCAGCTCGGCGACATCATCCACAACATGAACACCGGCTTGTCGGGCCGTGAGGATGAGATTCGCGAGTTGCTGACTCGTCTCGACGATTTCGTGGGTGTGCTGGACCAGCAACGCGACAACATCGTCGGCTCGATCCAGCAGTTGCGACGTGTCGCCGGCGAGTTCGCCGGCCAGCAACAGACCATCGACGAAGCGCTCCGCGACATTCCACCCGCCATCGATGTCCTGATTGCCGAGCGTCCCCGCTTCACCACGGCATTGGAGAAGCTGGGCCAGTTCAGTGACACCGCCAGCGGACTGGTCAATGACGCGGGTGACGATTTGGTTCAGAATCTGGAGAACTTGGGGCCGATCCTGGGCGCACTGGCCGACGTCGGTCCCGATCTGAATCTCGCGGTGTTGTGGGCCTCCGCATTCCCGTACGGACCCACCTTCGCCGACATCATCACCCGGGGTGACTACATCAACCTGTTCGCCACGTTCGATCTGACCTATCCGCGCTTGAAGAAGACGCTGCTACTGGGTACTCGGTGGGGTGATGAGAACGCCAAACTCATTCCCGCACCCGGCGATCCGTACTATCTCAACTACACCTACAACCCGATGGGTCTCGGTGTCGCACCGCCACCGCCGGACGCGGTGCCGCCTGCGGACCTGGCGACCGGCACGAGCGGGATGCCACCGGCGGCCGGCCCTGTCCTGCCGGTGCTGCCTCCACCCCCGACAGCGCCGTGGCTGCCTCAGTCGGAGCCGATCACGTCGTCGCAGATATTCGCCGGCCCGTACGGCGAGCAAGTACCCGAACCGGCAGCGGCCTCGCCGCCCGGGGAGATGCCGCCGGTCCCGGGAGGTGGTGGCTGATGCTCACCCGCTTTGTTCGAACGCAGCTGGTGCTGTTCACCATCGCCTCGATCGTCGGGGTCGCTGTCATGGTGTTCGCCTACATCCAGCTGCCCACACTGCTCGGTATCGGCCGCTTGACCGTCACGATGGAGCTCCCCGCAACCGGTGGGCTCTACCAATTCGCGAATGTCACCTACCGCGGGGTGCAGATCGGCAAGGTGCGGGAGGTGCGCCTGACCGAGGACGGCGCGGAGGCGACGCTGTCGTTGGACACCTCACCGAAGGTGCCGGCGGATCTCGTTGCCGAGGTGCGCAGTGTGTCTGCCGTCGGTGAGCAGTACGTCGACCTGCGGCCGCGCACCGATTCAGGTCCCTATCTGGAGAACGGTGCACGAATTGCCCGTTCTGACACGACGATTCCCCAGCAGGTTGGTCCGATGCTGGACCAGCTGAGCGCGTTGGTGGATAGTCTGCCCAAGGACCGGATCCAGGATCTGCTCGATGAGACGTTCCTCGCGTTCAACGGAGCCGGACCTGACTTCGCCTCGTTGCTCGACTCGGCATCGACGGTGACTGAGGACGTGAGCGGGGTATCGGGAGAGACGCGCGCGCTGGTCGAGGACAGCGGTCCGTTGCTGGAGTCTCAAGCCGAGACAGCTGACGCGATCCGGACGTGGGCGCGCAGCCTCAACGGCATCTCGGCGCAGGTCGTCCAGAACGACCCCGAGGTGCGCGCGATTCTGCAGCAGGGTCCGGGTTTCGCGCAGGAGGTCAGCGGGCTTCTGGACGGGGTGAAGCCGACGTTGCCCGTCCTGTTGGCCAACCTCACCACCGTCGGCCAGATCCTCGTGACGTACAACCCCTCGATAGAACAGTTGCTCGTGCTGTTCCCGAGCATCATCGCCGCCCAGCAGTCATTCGGCCTGCCCAGGAACAACCCCACCGGCCTGCCGTCGGGCGACTTCGCGCTCACCATCAGCGACCCCAATCCCTGTACGGTCGGGTTCCTGCCGCCGTCGCAGTGGCGCTCGCCTGAAGACACCACCACACTCGATACTCCAGACGGCTTGTACTGCAAGCTTCCCCAGGATTCGCCGATGAACGTCCGCGGCGCGCGAAACTACCCTTGCATGGGTCACCCCGGTAAGCGGGCACCGACGGTAGAACTGTGCAACGACCCGAGGGGATTCGTGCCACTCGCGATGCGACAGCACGTTCTCGGCGCATATCCGTTCGACCCCAACCTCGTTGCGCAGGGTGTCCCACTCGATGATCGTGTCGACTTCGAGGAACGGATCTACGCACCGGTGGAAGGCACCCCACTGCCGCCGGGGGCAGTGCCTGCCGGCACGCCACCGCTGTCGCCGGAACTCGCCCCGACGCCGCTGGCGCCAGAACTCGCCACCGAGGGCGCGCCACCGGCGCCGGCGCCGGTCGGACCGCCACCGCCGCCGGCACCCCTTCCGCCGGGGCAGGGGCCGCTCAATCCGGATCAAGCTGTTCCCGCCGCACCCAGTGCCTTCGGCGGTGGCGCGGAGGCTGGTCCGTCAGTGGCCTCTGCGCCGTACGATCCACAGACAGGTCGTTTCCTCAGCCCGGACGGTCAGCTGCAGCAGTTGACCAGTGTGGGTGGGGATGGGCCGAAATCCTGGACTGACCTGATGCCGACCTGACGCTGAGCGGCAGATCTGTTGTGTGTCAGCTGTTCTTCTCGATCCGAACCGGCATTTCGATGATCTTGGGCAGGTTGACGCCGCAGGCGCCGCTGTTGCTCCTGGTCACGTTACGGCCCACGAGCGTCGTGATGTTCTTGCTGACGCGTTCCTCGGTAGACGGGTCGACACCCCACACCCAAAACTTCTGGTGGCCGGTGGCGAACGTACCGTCGGGACAGGGCATCCAGTTGGGCACCTCATGCTCGATGATCCAGGTGTCCCTGAGGTACGCCGAGCCGGTCCAACCGAGGCTGCTCGTCACTTCGCCGTAGCACTCGATCGGGCTCACACAGGTGGTGTTCACGGTCCACGTCTCATGGACGGACTGCTGGTCGATGAGGACGTCATTGGTCCGGGCCCACTCGCCATCGGAGAACACCCGCCATGTTCCGCTGATGTCGGTGCCGAAATCGTCGGCGTAGGCCGAGGGGCCCAGATTCACACTGGCCACTACCATCGTCGCTGTCGCCGCGATGCCAACGAGTACACCTGATGCACGCATTCTTTCAGCCTAATCGTGGTCAGACCTGCCCTCTCCAAAAGGGAGAATTTCGTTCCCGCACATGGAAAAATGGCCGGGTGCGCTTTCTCGTTGCAGTGACGGCTGCTTTGTCGGCATTCAGCTGGCTGATTGGCGGGCCGCCCGCTGCCGCGCAGCCGCCACCTTCGCCGCCGGGGGCGGAATGCAACTATCCGAACTGCGTGCCGGGCATCCAGCCAAATGTGGTTCTGGGGTCGTACTGCAGCAACACCACCTACTACGTGTTCGGGGTGACCGATTGGGGCCGGTTGGTGTTCTGCGGCTCGCCCCGACGGTATGAGCCGCGCTGGTTCCGCTCACCGGAGATGCACGGCGTCAAGAACGAGGGCGATCTGTGCCCTGCGCTGGAAGGTGAGGTCGCCCAGGCGCCCGACGGACTGTTCCTGACATGCATCGCCAAGGACGGCCGGTCCTTCTGGGCGCGCGGCGACCAGTCGGCCGGCGGCGGGAACCCCCCGCCGCAGTGAAGATGCGGCCGCGCTACGGATGCGGCCGCGGTGGTGATGCCGCTGCAGTACTCAGCCCCGGGTCACCAGGGCCGGATGGAGCAGAGCGCGCCCTTGGTGCCGGAGTCCGTCGCGACCACGACGTCGTCAACGCGCAGTTCACACACGAAACCCGGCTCCTGTAACGGAGCTGTGGTGGGACCGGGGAGACCGACCACCACCATCGCCCAGTCGTCGGGGTTGGCCAGAGTCGCCTCCAGCACCCATGGCTGCCCGGGCCCGAGATTGGCTTCCGCGTTGGGGGTGTAGAGGTACGGATTGTGGCTGTAGTCCGCCCAGTTGGGCGGATCGACATCGCGATAGTAGATCTCGGCGTTGGCGATGTCCTGGCTCGCTCCGACGGTGTAGCGGATTTGGTGCATGACCGGTTGGGCCTGCGCCGGCGCGACGGCGAGTACCGCGGTCGCTGTGAACAGTCCCGCCACGCAGACACGCGGAATCCACCTGCAGAGGAGCATTGTCAAATATTAGAACGTCGCTCTTGAGCCTGTCACCGTTTCCCTCGCACCGTCACCGCACGGGGTCGAAGGTGATGTTGAGCTCGGTCAGGCCACGCAGGATGAACGTCGGCTCGTAGGTGTAACTGCGCTGCCCCGGGGCCCCGTGCTTGTCGGCGTCGATCTCGATGTTGCCCATCCGGTCCAGGATCCGCTCGATGGACACTCGTCCCTCCACGCGCGCCAGTGGCCCGCCCGGGCAGGAGTGCACGCCGCGGCCGAAAGCGATGTGCTCGCGGACATTCTTGCGGTCCAAGTCGAACTCGTGCGGGTGCTCGAAGCGGTGCGGATCGCGATTGACCGCACCCGGGCACACCATCATCGTCGTTCCCGCGGGCACGTCGATGTCACCGACCCTGGTCGGCTTCTTGGCAAGCCGGAACTGGCTTTTCACCGGGGCGTCCATCCGCAGCGCCTCCTCGACGAAGATCGGGATCCGGCTGCGATCGGCGCGCAGCCTCTGCTGGATGTCCGGGTGATCGCCGAGGACGCGCAGCGATGCGGACAGCAGCTTGGTGGTGGTCTCCTGGCCCGCGGCGAACAGGAACGTCGCCGAACGGACCACCTCGATCACCGGCGGCGTCGAACCGTCCGGGTACTTCGCAGTCGCCAGCGCGGTGAGCACGTCGTCGCGCGGATTCTCGCGACGCTCTTCCAGGTACCCGATGAACTTCTCGTCCAACCACTCCAGCGGGTTCGCGCCCACCAGGTCGCTGTGGTCGAGCGAGCCGACGTTGGCGCCGGGCCGGGGTGCGCCCAGCACGGTGCGGAACTCGTCATGATCCGATTCGGGCACACCCAGCAGGTCCGCAATCACCAGGAGGGAGAACGGTTTTGCGTACGCGGTGAGGAACTCGCAGCGGCCGGCCTCGATGAAGTCATCGAGGACCTCGTCGGCGAGCCGCCACATGAAGTCCTCGTTCTCCTTGAGCCGGCTGGGCGTCAGCAGTCGGTTCAGCAACGAGCGCGCGTTGGTGTGGTCGGGAGGGTCCATGGTCACCATGTGCTCGAACATCGGCATCTGCGGCCGGTGTGCGGTGATCTGGTCGGTGATGTCGTCACCCTCGGGGGTGAACGGCAGCGGGGGGAACGGGCCGGCCACGGCGATGCACGACGAGAACGTGTCGCTGTCCTTGAGGACCGTCGCGGCTTCCTCGTAACCGGTCACCGCGAGGACGCCGTAGTGCGGCTCCTGGACCACTGGACACTTGCTGCGCAGATGATCGAAGTACGGGTGAGGGTCGGGCACGAGAGACGGATCGGTGAAGTAGTCGATCGTGTCGAAGTCGGTCATGTGCTGTGCCTCCCGGGGCCGGCGGCTCGTCTGCTCGAGACGAGCGCGTTCAAAATGCTGAGCACTTGCTTAGCATGGGGTAAGAGTTAGGGTCAAGGACGACGCGACGAAGATCGCTGCACACGAACGGGGGGACGGATGGCATCGCCGAGGCGAATCGGAGCCCCGGACGCGAAGAACCGCGTCGTGCTTCTCGATGCCGCCGAGCAGCTGCTGCTCGAAGAGGGCTACGCGGCGGTGACGTCGCGCCGCGTCGCCGACCGTGCGGGCCTGAAACCGCAGTTGGTGCATTACTACTTTCGCACCATGGAGGATCTTTTCCTGGCGGTCTTCCATCGCCGCGCCGAGGAGGGTCTGGCGGTGTTGACGACTGCTCTGCAGTCGCCGCAGCCGCTGTGGGCGCTGTGGCGATTCAGCACCGCGCCGGAGGCCACCCGGCTGACGATGGAGTTCATGGGGCTGGCGAACCACCGCAAAGCACTTCGGGCCGAGATCGTCTACTACGCCGAACGGTTCCGGCAGGAGCAGAACCGCGCGATCACCGAGGCGTTGCAGCGCTACGGCCACAGCACCGCCGACGTGCCGCCGGTCGTGTGGACGGTGTTCGCCACGAGCGTGTCGCAGGCGCTGGTGATGGAACGAGCCCTTGGCATCGACACCGGGCACGCGGAGACCTTTGCGTTCTGCGAGCGTTGGATACGGCGACTCGAGGGCGAGCCGATGCCCGCGGTGGCCGGACAGGTGAGCCCCACCGCCGAGCATCGCTGACTCCCGCTACAGCGACAGGATCGTCGCCGAAGCGGTGCCCGGCGCGCCGTACACCTGGGCCAGCCCCACCCGCGGCGAGCCCGGAACCTGACGGTCACCCGCCTCGCCGCGCAGCTGGCGGACCAGTTCGTGCACCTGCCGTAGCCCCGAGGCGCCGATCGGCTCACCGTTGGCGATCAGACCGCCGTCCGTATTGACCGGGATGGTGCCGTGAATCTCGGTCGCACCATCGGCCAGCAGTTTCTCCTGTTCACCGTCGGCGCACAGGCCTGTCTCGGCCATGTGGATCACCTCGGCGCCCGCGTCGGTGTCCTGGAGCTGGGCGACGTCGACGTCCTCGGGGCCGATTCCGGCGGACTCGTAGGCGGCCCGGGCTGCATACACCGTCGGCGAGGCGTCCTCGTCCAACGGGGCCGACGTGGCATGGACCTCGTAGGCGCCGTGGGTTCGCGTACGAATTTCGCTGGCCCGCACGAAGATCGGTTTGTCGGTGAACTTGTGGGCAATGTCGCCGCGGCACATGATCACCGCAGCGGCGCCCTCATCGGGTGCGCAGAACATGTATTGGCGCAGCGGGTAGTTCAACACCGGCGACGCCATGATCTCGTCGATCGAGATCTCCTTGCGGCGGAACGCGTTCGGGTTCAACGCTCCGTTGCGGAAGTTCTTGTTGGCCACCCGCGCCAGTGTCTCTTCCGAGATGCCGTGCTTGTGCAGGTAGTGGTTGGCCTTCATGCCGAAGAACTTCGTGGTCACGAACTGGCCGTTCTCGGCGTACCACTGTGGCAGGGCGAGCTTGGCGGGATCGTCGGTGAACGCGCCGCGCGGGTGCTTGTCCAGGCCGATGGCGATGCCGACGTCGTACTTGCCCAGGCGGATGGTGTCAGCGGTCTGCTGGATTGCCGAGGCCGCGGTGGCACACGCGTTGAACACGTTGGTGAACGTGATGCCGGTGAGGCCCACCAGTCGGGTCACCGCGTCGGGATTGGACACCTCGTAGCTGCCGCCGAAACCGAACTGGATGTCCTTCCATTCGACGCCGGCGTCGGCGAGGGCCGCATGGATGGCTTCGGCGCCCATCTCCATCGCGGTCTTGTCGAAGCGGCCGAAGGGGTGCAGACCTACACCGATGATGGCGACATCGTTGGTCATGAGGTTGTCCTCTCTAGGCGGGCTGGAAGGCGAACGTCATGACCTCGGTGCCGTCCTCGTCGGTCGCGAACGGCACCATCGTCAGCTCCACCTCCTGGCCGAATTCCAGCTTGGCGGGGTCGCTTTCGGTGAGTCGGCCCTCGACACGGATGACGTCGTCGAGTTGGACCAGGCCCACTCCGAACGGCACGAAGTCCTTGCCGGTCGGGCCTTTGTAGGGAGGCCCGGGTGGAAATCCCTGCGTGGTCCAGGCAACCAGGGTGCCGCGCCGCGGCAACCGCACCTCCGACATGTCGGCGCCGCTGCACTTGGGGCAGTGCCGCTGAACCGGGAAGGTGGTGGCGCCGCAGGTGCCACAGCGGCTGCCGAGGAGCTGTGGTTCGTCATCCGGCCAGGTGGAGATCTCGGGCGCGAGGGCCCGCTGCGATGTCGACACGCGGTTGACGATAATCGGAAATGACGTTCTCGTCTAGAGAGAACAAGGGCGATGTGGGCTCGGCCGAATGCCCAGAGATCGCGCCGAGCGTACGGTTTCTGAGGCGTATGGCCGGATTTTCGTCAGAAACCGTACGCTCGCAGCGTCGCAGCGTCGCAGCGTCGCAGCGTCGCCGCCTCGCCGCCTCGCCGCCTCGCCGCCTCAGCGTCGCAGGCCGCGTCGCACCTTGCGGTGCCTCGCCGCCTCGCAGCGGTCGCGGGCTACTTGCCCTTGTTCATCACCTTCTCCGCTGCGGCCCAGTGCTCGTCGGAAACCCAGAGCTCCGCGAATGCCGTGACCGCCTCGGTGGTGGGTACCCCACGCATCACGCGCTTGACCTGTCCGGCCTGCGGGCTCGCGAGGGTTCGGGCGATGAGCCGCCACTGCTGGTCAAAGGACGCGCGGGGGATGACCTGGTCGACCAGCCCGATGCGTTCGGCCTCGGTCGCGGCCAGGATCCGTCCGGTGCCGGCAAGCAGCAGCGCCTTGCTGTAGCCCACCAGTTCGACCAGTCGTTCGGCACCGCCCCACGCCGGCATGATCGCCAGCGCGACCTGATTGAAGCCGATCTTGATGTCGTCGGCGGCCAGGCGGATGTCGGCGGCCACCGCGAATTCGGCGCCCCCGCCCAGGGCATGGCCGTTCAGCGCGGCGATCACGGGCGCCGGGAAACCGGCGATGCGATCGCAGATCGCTCGCATGCGAAACGACATCGCCGAGGCCTGCTCGACGGTGCGCAGCGCGCTGAGTTCCTTGAGGTCCCCGCCCGAGACGAAGGCACGGTCGCCGGCACCGGTGAGCACCAGCCCCGCCGCTCCCTCGGCACCGTCGAGGGCCTTCTCGAGTTGGCCCATCGTCTCCAGTGAGATCGCGTTGCGGGCGTGCGGCCGGTCGATGGTGATGATGGCCAAACCCTCGTCGTATTCCAGGTCGACCATCACTCATTCTCCCTCTTCGGTATTGGCATTCTCGCTGGCGGAGAATAGCATCGCGGTGGCATCTCCTCCGGTCGGAAGGCGGCCCACCCCAGCATGCGGATTATCCCTCCCGAGTTGGTCGAGCGGTACGAGCGCGAGGGCTGGTGGACGCGGGAGACCCTCGGTGATCTCGTGGCCGACGGGTTGCGCGGAAATCCGCAGACCAGCTTCTGCGTGCATTCGGCGGTCCGGCCGTATTCCGGGACGTTCGCCGACATGGAGCGCGACGCGCGACGGCTGGCCGCCGGGTTGCGGGCTCGCGGGATCGGCCACGGTGACGTCGTCGCACTGCAGCTGCCCAACTGGCGCGAGGCCGCGCTCACCTTCTGGGCCTCAGCCCTGCTCGGTGCCGTGATCGTGCCGATCGTGCACTTCTACGGGCGCAAGGAACTGAGCCACATCCTCGCTACCGCCGCACCGCGCGTATTCATCACCACCGCGGAGTTCGGGCGCATGCGCTATCAGCCGGACCTGTGCGCCGACGTGCCCCTCGTCGGCCTGGTCGGGGCCGCTGGCGAATTCGGCCGCCACGAGCACCCCTTCGACGACCTGCTCGCCGACGAACCGATGGGCGGCACGATGGCGACGGACCCCGCGGCGCCGGCGCTCATCGCCTTCACGTCCGGCACCACGCGCGATCCCAAGGGCGTGATCCACAGTCACCAGACGTTGAGCTGCGAAACGCGACAGCTGCTGGCGAACTATCCCCCCGGCCGGGGCCGGCAGCTGACCGCCACGCCGGTCGGGCACTTCATCGGCATGATCGGTGCGCTGCTGATCCCGGTCCTGGAGGGCGCGCCCGTCGACCTGTGCGACGTCTGGGATCCGGGCAGGGTTCTCGAGCTCATCGAGCGGGACGGCCTGTCCATCGGTGGCGGCCCACCCTTCTTCGTCACCAGCCTGCTCGACCATCCCGATTGCCGCCCCGAGCATTTGAAGCACTTCACCACTGTGGGGCTGGGCGGCTCGTCGGTTCCCGCGGCGGTGACGCAGCGCCTCAACGACCTGGGGATGTTCGTGTTCCGCGCCTACGGCAGCACCGAGCACCCGTCGATCACCGGCTCGGGGCCGACGGCGCCCGAGCACAAACGCCTGTTCACCGATGGTGACGCACGGCCGGGGGTGGAGATCAGGCTCGGGCCCGACGGCGAGATCTTCAGCCGCGGTCCGGATCTGTGCCTGGGATACACCGACGACGAACTGACCGCGCAGTCGTTCGACGAGGACGGCTGGTACCGCACGGGCGACATCGGGGTGCTCGACGAAGACGGATACCTGACGATCACCGACCGCAAGGCCGACGTCATCATCCGCGGCGGCGAGAACATCAGTGCCCTGGAAGTCGAGGAAGTGCTGCTGTCGATGCCTGCGGTGGCCGAGGCGGTTGTCGTCGCCGCCCCCGACGCGCGCCTGGGCGAGCATGCCGCCGCGGTTCTGCGCATCCGGGACGGCGCGGTCATGCCGACCCTCGAGCAGGTTCGTGCGCACTTCGACGCCGAGGGTGTGGCCCGGCAGGCCTGGCCGGAGCAGTTGCTCGAAGCCGACGACTTCCCCCGCACCGCCAGCGGCAAGGTGCAGAAGTTCCGCGTTCGTCAACTCGTGCGCGAGGCACTTGTCGACAGCGGGGGCGTTATTGCCACCACACCCAACGTGAGAATATGATTCTCCAAAGAGGAAAAGGAGTTTTTCATGGGGCAACTGTCACATCGGGTCGACATCCCGTTCCCGCTGTTCGACGCGGACAACCACCTGTACGAGCCACCCGAGGCGATGACCAAGTACCTGCCCAAGGAGTACAAGGACGTCGTCCAGTACGTCGAGGTCAACGGCCGCACCAAGATCGCGATCAAGGGCCAGATCAGCAACTACATCCCGAATCCGACGTTCTCTCACGTCGCCAAGCCCGGCGCATGGGAGGAGTACTTCAAGTTCGGCAACCCTGACGGCAAGAGCAAGCGCGAACTGTTCGGCGAGCCGATGCGGTCCATCCCCGCCTTCTTCGAGCCCGAACCGCGGCTGAAGCTGATGGACGAGCTCGGTGTCGACCGCTCGCTGATGTTCCCGACGCTGGCCAGTCTCATCGAGGAGCGGCTGCGCGACGACCCGGTCGCCATCCACGTCATCATCCACTCGCTGAACCAGTGGCTCGACGAGGTGTGGGGGTTCAACTACCAGAACCGCATCTTCACCACGCCGGTCATCACGCTGCCCATCGTCGAGAAGGCCATCGAGGAGCTGGACTGGGCTGTCAAGCGCGGTGCCCGCGCGATCCTGATCCGTCCCGCGCCGGTTCCCGGGTTCCGTGGGCCGCGGTCGTTCGCGCTGCCGGAATTCGATCCGTTCTGGGAGAAGTGCGTCGAGTACGACGTCTTCATCGGCATGCACTCCTCCGACAGCGGCTATGCGCGCTACACCTCCGAGTGGGACGGCGTCGCGCAGGAGATGCTGCCGTTCCAGACCAACGCGATGAACATCCTCAACGAGTGGCGCCCGATCCAGGACGCAGTCGCGTCCTGGGTGATCCACGGCGCACTGTTCCGGCATCCCAAACTCAAGGTGGGCATCGTCGAGGCGGGGTCGAAATGGATGTTCCCGCTGCTGGATTCGATGGCCGAGGTCTACAAGAAAGCGCCGGAAGCCTTCCCGGGAAATCCGATGGAAGAGATCAAGAACCGCATTTACATCAGCCCGTTCTACGAGGAGGGAATCGACGACCTGATCAACCTGGTCGGCGTGGATCAGGTGCTCTACGGGTCGGACTGGCCGCACCCGGAGGGCCTGGCCGAACCGACGCACTACGTCACGGCTCTCGAGCACCTGTCGGTCGACGATCAGGCCAAGATCATGGGCGGCAACCTGGGTCGCCTCGTCACGGTGTGAGGTACCAGACCCTCCCTGAGTTGGTCGCCGGCGCGGCGGACCGATTCGGCGACGCGGAAGCGGTCGTCGACGGTCCGCTGCGCCTGTCCTTCGCGGAGCTGTTCGAGCAGATCTGTGTCGCTGCAGGAGCTTTCGCCGACTTCGGCATCGCCAAAGGGGATCGGGCGGCGGTGTGGGCGCCCAACTCCGTCGAGTGGATCATCGCGTCGTTCGGACTGCTCACTGCAGGCGGAGTGCTGGTACCGGTCAACACCCGCTTCAAGACCGAGGAAGCCGCAGACATCATCACCCGCAGCGGCGCCAAGGCCGTGTTGGTCCAGCAGGGATTCTTGGGCGCCGAATACGTCGCCCCGAGCGGTGTCCCCGTCATCGATCTGAAATCCGATTTCCTCGGCAGCGGGAAGTCGTTCAGCCGGCCCGTGGAGTCCACCGACATCTCCGACATCATCTTCACTTCCGGGACGACCGGAAGGCCCAAGGGCGTGATGATGAACCACAGCCAGAACCTGAGGCTGTACGAGGAGTGGTGCGAACTCGCCGACCTGCGCGAGGGAGATCGCTACCTGATGGTGAACCCCTACTTCCACACCTTCGGTTACAAGGCGGGTCTGATCGCGTCGTTCATCCGCGGTGCCACGATGCTTCCCGTGCCGGTGTTCGACGTCGGCAGGGTCGTCGACCTCATCGCCACCGAGAAGATCACCATGCTCCCAGGCCCCCCGACCCTCTACCACTCACTGCTCGCGGTCGCGGACAAGTCGAAACTGGCCAGTCTTCGTGCCGGCGTCACCGGCGCCGCCGACATACCGGTCGAGCTGGTGCGCCGGGTGCACGAGGAGCTGCCCTTCCAGACGTTGGCGACCGGCTACGGATTGACCGAGGCCGGAACCGTGACGTTGTCGCGGCCGGGGGATTCCTTCGAGGACATTGCCACGACCGCCGGCGTGGCGTGTGACGGCGTCGAGGTGTGCATCGCCGACGACGGTGAAGTGCTGGTACGCGGCTACACCGTCATGCAGGGTTACCTCGACGACCCGGAAGCCACCGCGCAAACCATCGATTCGGACGGGTGGTTGCACACCGGTGACCTCGGGACGCTCGACGAGGCGGGCAGGCTGCGCATCGTCGGTCGCAAGAAGGACATGTTCATCGTCGGCGGTTTCAATGCCTACCCGGCCGAGATCGAGGGTTTTCTGCTGGAGCACCCGGCGATCTCGCAGGCCGCGGTCATCGGAGTTCCCGACGACCGGCTGGGCCAGGTGGGCAAGGCGTTTCTGGTCACCAAGACCGCCGACGACAGCCCGCCCCCAAGTGCAGAGGAGATGATCGCGTGGAGTCGCTCCCGAATGGCCGGTTTCAAGGTGCCGCGATATGTAGAGTTCCTCGACGAGTTGCCATTGAACGCCACCGGCAAGGTCATGAAGGACACACTCAAGGGTCTTCAGCGCTGAGCGGGCGCCCACGCGGTAACCGTCATTTCCGCAGCCAGCGGTCTTTGCCGGTCGGTCAGCGACACGGGGTAGTCTCGCCTCGATGCGCAGTTTCGAAGAATGGCGTTCTCTGAATTTGCGCAAACAGGGGGACGGGTAGAGAAGGAGGTCGACCGTGGCGCCTTTCAGGCGACGTGCGTCGGTGATCGAGACCGAGCGGATCGACGAGACAGCACCGGCCCCCGGCAGTGGTGGGGATGCCGACCGCGCTCGCGCGCTCGCCGAGGAGGCCGAGGCCGAGGCCGCCGAAGCGGAAGCGATTGCAGCAGCCGCGCGCGCTCGGGCGCGTGCACTTCGTCTGCGCCGAGAGGCCGAGGAAACGGTCCAGGCTTCGCCGGCGAATGGGCTCTCCGAGGGCGCCACGCAGGGGGCGACCATCAACGGCGCCACAGAGGTGGCTGACGCCGACGGCGCCACAGAGGTGGCTGACGCCGACGGCGCCACAGAGGCTGCGTCCTCCGAAGGCGCAACCGAGGTCGCTGACGCCGACGGCGCAACCGAGGTCGCTGACGCCGACGGCGCAACCGAGGTCGCTGACTCCGGCGATACCGTCGAGGCCGTTGGTGGCGACCTCGATGCCGCCCGCGACGGCGGTGTTGATGTCGAGGATGAGGCCACGCCTGCGCGACGTCGACGACGCCTGCGGCTTCCGCGACCGACCTGGCGGGGCATCGTCGCCGCGTTGGTGATCCTGGTGACCGCCGCGCTGCTGGCCCTGAGCGGATACATGATCTGGGAGCACCGCGAAGCCGAGCGGCTGCGCCAGCTCGACGCCGAATACAGTGCCGCGGCGCGCCAGAGCGTGGTGACGCTGATGTCGCTGAACTTCAACAACGCCGAAGAGGATGTGCAGCGCATCATCGACAACTCGACCGGCCAGTTCAAGGACGACTTCGAATCCCAGGCCCAGGACTTCGTTCAGGTTGCCCAGGACTCCAAGGTCGTCACCGAGGTCTCCGTCAACGCGACCGGCGTGGAATCGATGACCGAGGACACCGCGGTCGTCCTGGTCGCAGCGTCGTCTCGGGTCACCAACTCCGGCGGTGCCAATCAGGAACCCCGGACGTGGCGGCTCAGCGTGCATCTGCAGCGTGAGGGCGAGCAACTCAAGATGTCGAAAGTGGAGTTCGTGCCGTGAGCGAGGATCGCAAAGTCGACCAGGACGCTACGGCCGAGAAAGACGTGACGGCCAAGAAGGACGTGACGGCCGAGCAAGACGCGACCGTTGACCAGGACGCGACGGCCGACCAGGACGCGACGGCCGACCAGGACGCGACGGCTGACCAAGACGCGAAGGCCGACCCGTCCGATTCTGCGGAGAACGTCGATGCCGGTGAAGCCGAGCCGGCAGAGGTCGAAACGACGTCGGCCGACGGCGACGCCGACACAACGGTCGACGAGACGGCCGGTGTGCCACGACGGCGGGGTGTGGGGACGACGCTGCGCGCGCAGGCGGCCGCGATCTTGCTCGCGGCCGCCTTGGTCGTCACGGCAGGTTTGACCGCCTGGCTGTACCTCGAGCGGTACCGGCCCGATCAGCAGACCGACGCTGCCGCGCAGCAGACCGCGCTGGACGCGGCGACCAGCGGAACTGTCGCACTGCTGTCGTATTCACCAGAGTCGCTCGACAAGGATTTCGCTGCCGCCAAAGCCAGGCTCACCGGCGACTTCCTGTCGTATTACACGCAGTTCACCGAACAGATCGTCACGCCGGCAGCGCGGGAAAAATCGGTCAAGACCGCCGCATCGGTGGTGCGGGCGGCGGTCTCCGACATGCAGCCCGACTCCGCCGAAGTGCTCGTGTTCATCAACCAGACCACCACGAGCCAGGAGAATCTCGACGGGGCGTTCGCCGCCAGCAGTGTGAAGGTGGGGCTGACGAAGATCGACGGCACCTGGTTGATCGACTCCTTCGATCCGGTGTAAACCCGCGCAGCGCTACCCTCGGCGTCGTGACCGTGACGGCGATCCTGCCCCTGCCCGCGGACCTCGACCAGCGTCCGGAGGCGATGTTCACGCCCGTCGTGGGCGTCTCACCGTTGTCGCGCATCATCGAGGGACTGTGTCCGCGTGCCGAGGTCGTGGTCGCCACGGCCTGGGAGCTGATGCCGTCGGTGCGCTCTGCCCTTCAGGACCGTGCGGGGAAAGCAGTTGCCGCGCAAGTTTTCTCGCCGAAATTGGTGGCCGCCGAACCGGCCGCGGGGCGGGCGCAGTGCGTCGCGGCCGCGCTGGCCGAGATCGACGGCGATGCGCCGGTGCTGCTGCACGACGTCGAATGGCCGGTGGTGCCGCCGACACTGGTCGATCGCATCAGCGCAGCGCTGGCAGGCGGCGCGGCCGCGGCCTGGCCGACGCTGCCGGTCACCGACAGTGTCAAGGCGGTGGACGCCGCGGGAACGGTGACCGCGACCGTCGACCGCGCATTGCTGCGCAGCGTGCAGTACCCGCGCGGATACGCCGCCCGCACGCTGAAGACGCTGCTGGCCGAGGACTCCGACGGAACGTTCGACGACCTCGCGCTGGCGTTGTCGGCGGGGCTGCGGCCCACCCTCGTCGAGGGAGATGCCGACGCGGTGACAGTCGAGCTGCCCCGCGACTCGGACTATCTCAGCGCGGTGCTGCAGTCGGTCCAGAACCCACCCGGGCGTTGAGAAGAAGATCGGCCACCGCCACGTCGCGCAGATAGGTGACCTTCAAGTTCGTCGCACTTCCGGGGAAGGTCCGCACCTCGAGATCGGTGTAGTGCTCGACGCACGAGGAGGTGTCGGTCCCGGTGAACCCGTCGCGTTCGGCACTGCAGTAGGCCCGCCACAAGTCCGGCGCCCGGAAGGCCTGCGGAGTCTGCACCCGCACCAGCCCGCCGACTGTGGGTCGTAGCGCCGCTTCGGCGACGCCGGCCACGTGGCGCAGGGGGAGGGCCGGCATTGCGCCGCCGTGCGCGCGGGCCAGTGCGACCGCGTTGCGGTACATCTCCGGCTCGGCGAGGGGGCGGGCGGCGTCGTGGATGGCGATGACGTCGACGGTGCCGGCCTCGATGTCGGGGGCCAGATGGCCAAGCACGTTGTACTCCGATGCGTGTCGGGTGTCGCCCCCTTCGACCAGTTCGACCGCGGCGTTCGGGAGCTCACGGTGCAGGGTGGCCGCAGCCAGGTCGCGTTCGCCGCGCCGGAAGACCAGGATCGTACGGTCGATGTCGGGATGCTCGGCAGGGGTCAGCAGCGACCAGGCGAGCATGCTTCGGCCGGCCAGCGGCAGGTATGCCTTGTTGCCGTCGGCGCCCACGCGGGTGCCCAGGCCCGCAGCCAACACCACAGCGACCGCCATGCCCATACCGCGAAGCGTATCTCCGGTAGCTTTGACGCCGATTTCGAAGGGGGCGCGGTGAGCGACGACGGGCAGACATCCACCAACCGGGCGCACCGGTTCCTGCCCATGGTGGGTCGCGACCCCCACGAGGCGCACCGGGCGGCCACTCCGCTGGAGTTGCTGTTCGATCTGACGTTCGTGGTGGCGTTCGGCATTGCGGCCTCGGAGTTCGCACATCTGCTGGCGGCCGATCACATCGCCGCCGGACTGGCCGGTTTCGCGTTGGCCACCTTCGCGGTCAGCTGGGCGTGGATCAATTTCAGCTGGTTCGCCTCGGCCTATGACACCGACGACTGGGTCTATCGGCTGATGACGATGGTCCAGATGGTCGGTGTGGTCGTGCTGGCGCTGGGCCTGCCCCAGCTGTACACGTCCATCGAGCACGGCGGCCACGTCGACACCACCGTCGTGGTGGCCGGCTACGTGGTGATGCGGGTGGCGATGGTCGGCCAATGGGTGCGCGCCGCGGTGCAGGACCGTCCGAGGCGGCGGGCCTGTCTGACCTACGCCTGGTGGATCACGGTGGCTCAGGTCGGATGGATCGCCTCCATTTTCGTTCACGCCTCGCTGCCGGTGACCGCATTGATGGTGCTGGCGCTGATCGGCGTGGAGTTGATGGGCCCGGTTCTCGCCGAGTCCCGAGCCGGCGGAACACCCTGGCATGCCCATCACATCGCCGAGCGGTACGGCCTGTTCACCATCATCACGTTGGGTGAGGGCGTGGTCGGCACCGTGGCATCCCTGTCCGCCGTCGTCGGTGAGCAGGGCTGGTCGGTGGAGGCGGTCTTCGTCGGCGTCGCCGGCATCGGTCTCACGTTCGGCATGTGGTGGGCGTATTTCGTGCTGCCGCACGCCGACGTCCTGCACGTGCGCCGCGAGCGCTCCTTCCAGTTCGGCTACCTGCACATCCTCGTGTTCGCCGCGATCGTGGTGACGGGCGCCGGACTGCACGCCGCGGCGTACTACATCGAGGATCACTCCGAGCTGAGTTCGACGGCGACCGTGCTGTCCGTCGTGATCCCGGTCGCGGTGTTCATTGTCATGATGTTCGTGCTGTACGCCGCGATGCTGCGGGCGGCTGCGGTCTTCCACATGGCGTTGTTGGCCGTCACGCTGTCGGTTCTGGGACTTGCCGTGGTGCTCGCCGTCGGCGGGATCTCCATGGCCAACTGCCTGCTCCTCGTGACGATCGCGCCGGTCGTGTGGGTGGTCGGCTACGAAGTCCGCGGACACCGCCACACTGCTGACGCCGTGGCCGAAACGCTGCGCACCGGTTAGCGGCCGACTACTTCTCGATGCCTTCGAGCAGGCTGCGATCGTCCTGAAGGCGCAGCAGCCGGCGCGCTTTGCGCCGCGTGATGAGGATTCCGACGACCGCGACGGTCCAGACCACGTACTGCAGGGTCCAGGCGATCCGGAACGACTCGAACGACAGGCCGCCGGTGGCCTCCAGAATCACGCCCATCGCCTGCATGAGCAGTAGCGAGGCCAGGAAGCCGCCCATGTTGACCATGCCCTGCGCGGTCCCCAATGTGGTGCTCGGGTTGAAGGTCCGGGCGAAGTCGAAACCCACCATCGAACCCGGGCCGCCCACCGAGATGACCACGACCAGCACGACCAGCAACCACAGCGGGGCCGGGCCGGGCAGTGCCAGGACCACCGACCACGCCAGGGCGTTGCTGGCGATGATCGCGAGGACCAGGCGTGAGCGTCGGTGCGGATGGCGTCCGGTGAACACCCCGACCAACACGCCCGAGGAGATCGCGGCGGCGACCGACATGGTGAGCAGGGCGCCGGCCACCCCTGCGGACAGGCCCTGCGCCACGGTCAGATACGGCACCCCCCACATCAGGGCGAACACGGTGACCGAGAACTGGGTGCCCATGTGGGTGAAGAAGCCCAGCCGGGTGCCTGGACGAAGCCAGACGGTCTTCACGCTGGACAGGGTGTCGCGCGCCGAGGTGGGTTCGCGCATCGTGGTGGTGCCGTCGGGGGTGTTCTTGACGATGGCGAGTGTGAGCACGATGGACAGCACACCCAGCGCTGCCACGGACACATAGGCGACCGTCCAGCCCATCGCCGTCAGCACCGCCAGGAACGGCACTGCCGACAGCACCTGGCCGAGTTGGCCGCAGATGCCGGTCAGCTGGGTCACCAGCGGTACCTGACGCATCGTGAACCAGTGCGGAACCAGGCGCAGCACCGAGATGAAGGTGACGGCGTCCCCGAGTCCGACGACTGCGCGCGCAGCGATGGCCATCGGCAGGGACTCGGTGAAGGCCAGCACCAACTGTCCGGAGGCCATCAACACGCCGCCGGCGGCGATCAACGCCTTGGACCCGAAGCGGTCGAGCAACACACCGGCGGGGATCTGCGCACCCGCGTAGACCACCACCTGGAGCACCACGAAGGTCGACAGCAAGCCGGGGCCGGTGCTGAACCGGTCGGCGGCGGCGAGTCCGGAGACACCGAGCGTGGTGCGGTCCAGCACAGCCACGATGTAGGCGAGAAGCCCGGTCGTCCAGACAATCCAGGGACGCACGGCGAACCTCTCGACGGGAAGTGACAGTGATGACGGCGGACGGAGTTCGACCAACTTTGTCCTGATGTCCTGCATTCGGTGAAGGACGCTTCACCATCTTCGCCCACCACGGTGCGTCCGTGCCAACCCGTCTGCGGGGGCGTGCGGAGCAAAGTTCGCTAGATTCGCAGACAATTGCCAGCAAGCGCTTGGGAAGAGCCAGATCAACTCAGTTCCAAGCAGCTTTTTGCGGTTCAGTAAACATTTGTTTTTTCAGCTTGGTAACTTCGCTCAAAAGGTTGCCCTCGGGACTACAGTGGTCGCATGAACGCGTTCGACCGAGGCCGGCCACACCAGGGGGGGTTGGGTCTTGGCTGAATACCGGCTGGAGGAGCTGGCGAGGGTCTCGGGGGTCAGCGTGCGCAACATCCGCGCCTATCGCGAGCGTGGCCTCCTGGACCCGCCGCGCAGGGACGGCCGGGCCGCCCTCTACGACGACTACCACCTGTCCCAGCTCAACACCATCAGCCAGCTGCTGAGCAAGGGTTACAACTCGGCCCACATCGCCGAGTTCTTCGCCAGCATGCGCCAGGGAACCGACCTGGCCGACATCCTCGGTCTGCAGCGGGCTGTGCTGGGGCCCCGGGACGGTGAAGCTCCGGAGGAAGAGCCCGAGGTCGACGACGACGGGTTCGGTCTCGGGCCCGACAGCGTCGAGGCCCGCAAGCTGGTGGCATACGGCATGGCCGAGATCGTGGCCGGCAAGGTCCGGTTGATCGACGGTCCCGCCGCCGACATCCTGTCTCGGGCGCCCGATCATCGCCTCTACGTGCGGGCCCTGGTGCGCTTCCTCGAGGCGTCCGACGACTCGGTCGATGATCTGGCCGAAGCGTTCGTCGTCAGTCTCGTCGAGTTGTTCCAGGCCCGGGTCGGCCCTGGCTATCTTCCCGAGCCCGACGAGATGGCCGAGATCCGGCGGATGGTGGACGACTATCGCGAGCTCGGCCAGGAGGTCGTGGCCACCAAGTTCGACCAGGCCACCCGCCGCCACATGGTGGCGTCGGCATCGGACTACACCGCGGGGATCCTGCTGACCGGCGCGTGGGAGCCGGGCCGCGGAGCCTGATCGTCGCCTGCGCGCGGGCCAATGTGATTGCAGGAGCACGGTTGTCGGGCGCCGAATGCGCATGATCGTGGGCACGTGTCGCGGACTTACTGACCGGTAAGTTTTCGCAGCAAACTCGGACGGCAGGCGAAACGGCGCCGCGCGACACTTCGAGCCAGAGTGTCATGCTTGTCGACAACGAACTCCGACGCCGTGAGAACGCGAAATTTCAGATAACGATTTGATAACAAAACTGCCTTGATCTGCTACTTCGTTCTTACTCAAGCGTAACCACCCGCATGCAGGACGTTTGTACCGCAACGGTTCGGGCCACCCGGCGGCGCGCGTTACGCATCGTTCTGTTACCCACGCGTAGAACTCGCCAGTAACCATTTTGGGCGCGAAACTTACTCAGTCTCTTATGACACTCTTACAACGGTTGGAGAGACCACCGCGCCACGAGGGCGAGCCCTGACCGCAGTGTTCGACGCACTGTGCCGGACCCCGTCCTCACGACTTCACGGCCGCGGTCGAACCAGCCGGATTCGACGCCGAATCGCCGATGGCCCCGCAACGGAGTGCAGGCCAGCACCCACGAGCCCACTGCCCGAGGAAACGCGGGCCAGCGCGATCGCAGCCCGATTGCAGTACCGAGGAGAACACCAGACGTGACGATCAACGACCAGCACCGTGCGGCCACCGGCACTCCGAACGGATCGGGACCGGACCACGAACCCCTGTCAGGCACGCACGCCCTCGTCGATCGGTTGCATTCCGGCGAGCCCTATGCCGTGGCATTCGGCGGGCAGGGCGGCCCCTGGCTGGAGAACCTGGAGGAGCTGGTCAACTCGGCCGGGATCGAGTCGGAGATCAGCGCGCTGGTCGGCGAGGCCGAACTGCTGCTCGAGCCGCTGGCCCGCGAGCTGGTCGTGGTTCGCCCCATCGGCTTCGAGCCGCTGAAGTGGATCCGCGCGCTGGCCGCCGAGGAGCCGCTGCCTGCCGCCAAGGACCTCACCACTGCGGCGATCTCCGGGCCGGGCATCCTGCTCACCCAGATGGCCGCGATGCGCGCCCTCAAGCGTCAAGGCCTCGATCTGACAGGGCATCCTCCCGTCGCCATCGCCGGGCACTCACAGGGTGTCACCGCCGTGGAGGCACTCAAGGCCGGCGGGAACCGTGACGTCGAGTTGCTCGCCATCGGCCAGCTCATCGGCGCCGCCGGATCCCTGGTGTCGCGGCGTTGCGGCATGGTCGGACGCGGGGACAAATCGCCCATGGTCTCGGTCACCAATGTCGACCCGGCACGGATGGCCGAACTCCTCGACGAGTTCGCCCAGGACGTCCGCACGGTGCTGCCGCCCGCGTTGTCCATCCGCAACGGCAGGCGTTCGGTCGTGATCACCGGAACCCCGGAGCAGCTGGCCCGCTTCGAGCTGTACTGCGAGAAGATCACCGAGAAAGAAGAGGCCGAGCGCAAGAACAAGACCCGCGGCGGCGCGGTGTTCCGGCCCGTGTTCAACCAGCTCAATGTCGAGGTCGGCTTCCACACCCCGCGTCTGGCCAGCGGCGTCGACCTCGTCGACGAGTGGGCCGCCCGCACCGGCCTGGACGCCGAGCTGACCCGGGAACTGACCGAAACCATCTTCGTGCGCCCGGTCGACTGGGTCGCCGAGGTCGAGGATCTGGCCGCCGCCGGCGCCAAGTGGATCGTCGACCTGGGTCCCAGCGACACCGTCACCCGCCTGACCGCACCGGTGATCCGCGGCCTGGGCATCGGCATCGTGGCCGCCGCGACCCGCGCCGGTCAGCGCAGCCTGTTCACCGTCGGTGCCGCCCCCGACATCGCGCCGGCCTGGTCCAGCTACGCCCCGGCGCCCATCACCCTGCCCGATGGCTCGGTCAAGGTGTCGACCAAGTTCACCCGGCTCACCGGCCGTTCCCCGATCCTGCTGGCCGGTATGACGCCGACCACCGTGGACGCCAAGATCGTCGCCGCCGCGGCCAACGCCGGCCACTGGGCCGAGCTCGCCGGCGGGGGACAGGTCACCGAGGAGATCTTCGATGCGCGTATCCAGGAGCTGGGCGAGCTCCTGGAACCCGGTCGCGCGATCCAGTTCAACTCGTTGTTCCTCGACCCGTACCTGTGGAAGCTGCAGGTCGGTGGCAAGCGGCTGGTGCAGAAGGCGCGCCAGTCCGGTGCGCCCATCGACGGCGTGGTCGTCACCGCGGGCATCCCCGAGCTCGACGAGGCCGTCGAGCTGATCGAAGAGCTCAACAGCGTCGGCATCAGCCACGTGGTGTTCAAACCGGGCACGGTCGACCAGATCAAGTCCGTGATCAAGATCGCCACCGAAGTCGGGGACAGGGACGTCATCGTCCATGTCGAGGGTGGCCGGGCCGGTGGCCACCACTCCTGGGAGGACCTCGACGATCTGCTGCTGGCCACCTACGGCGATCTTCGCAAGCATCGCAACATCACCATCTGCGTCGGCGGCGGCATCGGTACCCCCGAGCGGGCGGCGGACTACCTCTCCGGTGACTGGGCCAAGCCTTACGGCTTCCCCTCCATGCCGGTCGACGGCATCCTCGTCGGCACCGCGGCAATGGCTACCAAGGAGGCCACCACCTCCCCGGCGGTCAAGCAGATGCTCGTGCAGACCAACGGCACCGACACCTGGGTGGGCGCGGGCAAGGCCATCAACGGCATGGCCAGCGGTCGCAGCCAGCTCGGCGCCGACATCCACGAGATCGACAACACCGCGTCGCGTTGCGGGCGGCTGCTCGACGAGGTCGCCGGCGACGCCGACGCGGTCGCCGAGCGCCGCGACGAGATCATCGCCGCGATGGCCGACACCGCCAAGCCGTACTTCGGCGACGTCGGGCAGATGACCTACCTGCAGTGGCTGCAGCGCTACATCGAGCTGGCCATCGGCGACGGCAACAGCACCGCCGACACGGTGCAACCCGGCAGCCCCTGGCTGGCCGACACCTGGCGGGAGCGCTTCGAGGCCATGCTCAAGCGGGCCGAGGCGCGTTTGAACGAGAAGGACTCCGGCTCCATCGAGTCGCTGTTCGACGAGAGCTCCGACGGCCAGGCGCTGCTGGACAATCCCGACACCGCGATCGCGGCGTTGCTGGCCCGCTATCCGGACGCCGAGACGGTGCGGTTGCACCCGGCCGACGTGCCGTTCTTCGTGACGCTGTGCAAGAAGCCCGGCAAGCCGGTCAACTTCGTGCCGGTCATCGACAAGGACGTGCGCCGCTGGTGGCGCAGCGACTCGCTGTGGCAGGCCCACGACGCGCGCTACACCGCTGACCAGGTGTGCATCATCCCCGGCACCCAGGCCGTGGCCGGCATCACCCGCGCCGACGAGCCCGTCGGCGAGCTGCTGGACCGCTTCGAACAGCAGATCGTCGACCGCGTGCTGGCCGACGGCGCCGCGCCGGTTCCGATGGTCTCGCGTCGCCAGGCGCGCGCCGATGTGACCGGCCCGCTGGCCGTCGTGCTCGACTCGCCCGATGTGTTGTGGGCCGGGCGCACCGCCATCAACCCGGTGCACCGCATCGGGGCGCCACGCGAGTGGCAGGTCAACGATGTACCGGGCAAGCCCAGCGCCACCCACCCGAACACCGGTGCGCGCCTGGAGCAGGCGACCGACGACGCCGGCAAGGTCACCGTCACGCTGAGCGTGCCGCTGTCCGACATCTGGATCGACATCCGGTTCACGCTGCCGTCGGCCACCGTCGACGGCGGCATGCCGATCGTCACGGTCGAAGACGCGTCGACGGCGATGCGCGCGGTGCTGGCCATCGCGGCCGGCGTCGACGGACCGGACGCTCTGCCGCCGGTGGCGGACAACACCTCCCGGGTGACGGTGTCGTGGGATCCGGAGAAGGTCGCCGACCACACCGGCGTCACCGCCACGTTCGGTGCGCCGCTGGCCCCCGGCCTGACGCTGGTGCCCGACGCCCTGGTGGGCCTGTGCTGGCCGGCAGTGTTCTCCGCGATCGGTTCGGCGCTGACCGACGACGGTTTCCCGGTCGTCGAGGGCCTGCTGAGCCTGGTGCACCTCGACCACGCGGCGCACCTGCTGGCCGCCATGCCGGCGACGAAGACGGACCTGGTCGTCACCGCGACCGCCCAGTCGGCTACCGACACCGAGGTGGGTCGCGTCGTCCCGGTCAGCGTCACCATCGCCGAGGCCGCCGAACCCGTCAAGGCGCTGGCCACTCTCGAGGAGCGGTTCGCGATCCGCGGCCGCACCGGGGCCGCCGAGCTCACCGACCCGCCTCGGGCGGGCGGCGCCATCACCGACAACGCCACTGACACCCCGCGTCGGCGTCGGCGTGACGTCGTGGTCAACGCACCGGTCGACATGAGCGCGTTCGCCGTGGTCTCCGGTGATCACAACCCCATTCACACCGACCGCGCCGCCGCGTTGCTGGCCGGGCTGAAGCAGCCCATCGTGCACGGCATGTGGCTGTCCGCGGCCGCCCAGCACGCGGTCACCGCCACCGACGGCCGAGCCACCCCGCCCGCCCGGCTGGTGGGCTGGACGTCCCGCTTTTTGGGCATGGTGCTTCCCGGTGACGAGATCGAGTTCCGCGTCGACCGGGTCGGCATCGACCGCGGTGCCGAGATCATCGAGGTCGCGGCCCGCGTCGGCTCCGAGCTGGTGATGTCGGCGACGGCGCAGCTGGCCGCGCCGAAGACCGTCTACGCGTTCCCCGGTCAGGGCATCCAGTCCAAGGGCATGGGCATGGACGTGCGGGCGCGGTCGAAGGCCGCCCGCAAGGTCTGGGACTCGGCGGACAAGTTCACCCGCGAGACGCTGGGCTTCTCGGTGCTGCACGTGGTGCGTGACAACCCGACCAGCCTGATCGCCTCCGGCGTGCATTACCACCACCCCGAAGGCGTGCTGTACCTGACGCAGTTCACCCAGGTCGCGATGGCCACGGTCGCGGCGGCTCAGGTCGCCGAGATGCGTGAGCAGGGCGCCTTCGTGGAGGGAGCGATCGCGTGCGGTCACTCCGTCGGCGAGTACACCGCGCTGGCCTGTGTGTCGGGCGTGTACGAGCTGCCCGCGCTTCTGGAGGTGGTGTTCCACCGCGGCTCCAAGATGCACGACATCGTGCCGCGCGACGCGGCCGGACGGTCGAACTACCGGCTGGCGGCCATCCGCCCCTCGCAGATCGACCTCGACGACGCCGACGTGACGGCGTTCGTCGCCGAGATCTCCGAGCGCACCGGGGAGTTTCTCGAGATCGTCAACTTCAACCTGCGCGGCGCCCAGTACGCGATCGCGGGCACCGTCGCCGGGCTCGAGGCACTGGAGGAGGAGGTCGAGCGGCGTCGCGAGATCAGCGGCGGCAAGCGGTCCTTCATCCTGGTGCCCGGCATCGACGTGCCGTTTCACTCGTCTGTGCTGCGGGTCGGCGTGGCCGACTTCCGCCGCGCCCTCGAGCGGGTCATGCCGCGCGGCGCCGACCCCGAACTGCTGATCGGGCGCTACATCCCCAACCTGGTGCCGCGGCCGTTCACCCTGGACCGCGACTTCATCCAGGAGGTCCGGGACCTGGTGCCGGCCGAGCCGCTCGACGAGATCCTGGCCGACTACGACACCTGGCGCAACGAGCGGCCCGCGGATCTGTGTCGCAAGCTCGTCATCGAGCTGCTGGCCTGGCAGTTCGCCAGCCCGGTGCGCTGGATCGAAACCCAGGACCTGCTGTTCATCGAAGAGGCGGCGGGCGGTCTGGGCGTCGAGCGCTTCGTCGAGATCGGCGTCAAGAACGCGCCGACTGTCGCGGGTCTGGCCACCAACACGCTGAAGCTGCCGGAGTACTCGCACAACACCACCGAGGTGCTCAACGCCGAGCGTGACGCGGCGGTGCTGTTCGCCACCGACACCGACCCCGAACCGGACTTCGAGGAGGCTCCGGCGGACGCCGCACCCGCGACGGCCGAGGCGGCACCGGTCGAGGCGGCCCCAGCCGCCCCCGCCCCCGCGGCGCCCAGTGGTGGTCCGCGTCCGGATGACCTGACCTTCGACGCCGCCGACGCCACCATGGCGCTGATCGCGCTGTCGGCCAAGATCCGGATCGACCAGATCGAGGCGCTGGACTCCATCGAGTCCATCACCGACGGTGCGTCCTCGCGGCGCAACCAGATGCTCGTCGACCTCGGCTCAGAGCTGAACCTCGGCGCCATCGACGGCGCCGCCGAGGCCGACCTGGCCGGCCTCAAGGGGCAGGTGACCAAGCTGGCCCGCACGTACAAGCCATTCGGCCCGGTGCTCTCCGATGCGATCAACGATCAGCTGCGCACGGTCCTCGGCCCGTCCGGCAAGCGGCCGGCCTACATCACCGAGCGGGTCAAGAAGACCTGGGAACTCGGCGACGGTTGGGCCAGGCACGCCACCGTCGAGGTCGCGCTGGGCACCCGAGAGGGGTCCAGCGTGCGCGGCGGGGCGCTCGGCGGGTTGCACGACGGCGCGCTGGCCGACGCCGCGTCGGTCGACAAGGTCATCGACGCCGCTGTCGCCGCGATCGGCGCCCGCCAGGGTGTGCCGGTGTCGTTGCCGTCCGCCGGTGGCGCCGGCGGCGGGGTGGTCGATTCGGCCGCTCTCGGCGAGTTCGCGGAGAAGGTCACCGGGCCCGACGGTGTGTTGGCCGCGACGGCCCGCACCATCCTCGACGAGCTCGGCCTGGGCGCACCGTTCGCCACACCGGACGCCTCCGCCGATGCGGAACTCATCGACCTGGTGACCGCCGAGCTCGGATCGGACTGGCCGCGCCTGGTGGCGCCGTCGTTCGACGGGCGCAAGGCCGTGCTGCTCGACGATCGATGGGCCAGTGCCCGTGAGGATCTGGTCCGGATCTGGCTGATGGACGAGGACGACGTCGACGCACAGTGGGCGCACCTGTCGGAGCGCTTCGAGGGCGCCGGCCACGTGGTCGGCACCCAGGCCACCTACTGGCAGGGCAAGGCGCTCGCCGCCGGCCGCAATGTCCACGCCTCGCTCTACGCGCGCGCTGCCGCGGGTGCGGAGAATCCGGGCAGGGGCCGCTACAGCGACGAGGTGGCTGTGGTGACCGGCGCATCGAAGGGGTCGATCGCGGCCTCGGTGGCGGCTCAGCTGCTCGACGGCGGCGCCACCGTCATCGCGACCACCTCCCGCCTGGACGACAGCCGGCTCGCGTTCTACCGCACGCTCTATCGCGACCACGCCCGGTTCGGCGCCAAGCTGTGGGTGTTGCCGGCGAACATGGCGTCCTACAACGACATCGACGCGCTGGTCGAATGGGTCGGCACCGAGCAGACCGAGAGCCTCGGGCCCAAGTCCATCCACATCAAGGACGCCCTGACCCCGACGCTGCTGTTCCCGTTCGCCGCGCCGCGTGTCGGCGGCGACCTGTCGGAGGCCGGATCGCGCTCGGAGATGGAGATGAAGGTTCTGTTGTGGGCCGTGCAGCGGCTCGTCGCGGGCCTGTCGCACATCAGCGCCGACCGCGACATCGCGGCCCGGTTGCACGTCGTGCTGCCGGGTTCTCCGAACCGCGGCATGTTCGGCGGCGACGGCGCCTACGGCGAGTCGAAGTCGGCCCTGGACGCGGTGGTGTCCCGGTGGAAGGCCGAGACGTCCTGGGCACAGCGGGTCAGCCTGGCGCACGCTCTGATCGGGTGGACCCGAGGCACCGGCCTGATGGGTCACAACGACGTGATCGTCGACGCGGTCGAGGACGCGGGGGTGACTACGTACTCCACCGAGCAGATGGCCGCCATGCTGCTGGATCTGTGTGACGTCGAGACCAAGGTCGCGGCGGCCCGCGAGCCCGTGCAGGCCGATCTCACCGGCGGCCTGGCCGAGGCCGAGCTGGATCTGTCGGAGCTGGCCACCAAGGCGCGCGAAGAGGCGACCGGTTCGGTGGACGAGGACGACGAGGACGTTGCCGCCGATCATCTGATCGCCGCGCTGCCGTCGCCGCCGCGTCCGCACGCCGGTGCCCCGGCGCCGGAGTGGGCGGATCTCGACGTCGATCCCGCCGACCTGGTCGTCATCGTCGGCGGCGCCGAACTCGGCCCGTACGGCTCGTCACGTACCCGCTTCGAGATGGAGGTGGACAACGAGCTCTCCGCGGCCGGTGTGCTCGAGCTGGCGTGGACGACCGGGTTGATCAAGTGGGAGGACGATCCCCAACCCGGTTGGTACGACACCGAATCCGGTGACCTGGTGGACGAGTCCGAGCTGGTCGAGCGGTACCACGACGAGGTCGTGCAACGGTGCGGCATCCGGGAGTTCGTCGACGACGGGGCCATCGATCCCGATCACGCCTCGCCGTTGCTGGTCAGTGTGTTCCTGGACAAGGACTTCCGCTTCGTGGTCTCCAGCGAGGCCGACGCGCGGGCGTTCGTCGAGTTCGATCCCGAGCACACCGCGGCGCGGCCGATCCCCGACTCCGGGGACTGGGAGGTGATCCGCAAGGCGGGCACCGAGATTCGGGTGCCGCGCAAGACCAAGTTGTCGCGGACCGTCGGTGCCCAGATCCCGACCGGATTCGACCCGACGGTGTGGGGCATCAGCCAGGACATGGCGACCTCCATCGACCGGGTGGCGCTGTGGAACATCGTCGCCACCGTCGATGCGTTCCTGTCCTCGGGCTTCACCCCGGCCGAGCTGATGCGCTACGTGCATCCCAGTCTGGTGGCCTCGACGCAGGGGACCGGCATGGGTGGCATGACGTCGATGCAGACCATGTACCACGGCAACCTGCTGGGCAGGTCCAAGCCGAACGACATCCTGCAGGAGGTGCTGCCCAACGTTGTTGCCGCCCACGTGATGCAGTCCTACGTCGGCGGTTACGGCGCGATGGTGCATCCGGTGGGCGCGTGCGCCACCGCGGCGGTGTCGGTCGAGGAGGGCGTCGACAAGATCAAGCTCGGCAAGGCCGAATTGGTGGTCGCCGGCGGTTTCGACGACCTGACGCTGGAAGCGATCATCGGCTTCGGAGACATGGCGGCCACCGCCGACACCGAGGTCATGCGCGGTAAGGGCATCAGTGACTCGAAGTTCTCCCGCGCCAACGACCGTCGCCGTCTCGGCTTCCTGGAGGCCGAGGGCGGGGGCACGGTGTTGCTGGCCCGCGGAGACCTGGCGGTGAAGATGGGTCTGCCGGTACTGGCGGTTGTCGGCTACGCGCAGTCGTTCGCCGACGGCGTGCACACCTCGATCCCGGCCCCCGGGCTGGGCGCGCTGGGTGCAGGCCGCGGCGGCCGCGACTCGATGCTCGCGCGGTCCCTGGCCAAGCTGGGGGTGGGCGCCGACGACATCGCGGTGATCTCCAAGCACGACACCTCCACACTGGCCAACGATCCCAACGAGACCGAGCTGCACGAGCGGCTGGCCGACTCGCTGGGACGTTCGGACGGCGCCCCGCTGTTCGTCATCAGCCAGAAGAGCCTGACCGGGCACGCCAAGGGCGGCGCGGCGGTGTTCCAGATGATGGGTCTGTGCCAGGTTCTGCGCGACGGTGTCATCCCGCCCAACCGCAGCTTGGACTGTGTCGACGACGAGCTGGCCACCTCGGCGCACTTCGTGTGGCCGCGCGAGACGCTGCGGATGGGCGAGAAGTACCCGCTCAAGGCCGGTCTGGTCACCAGCCTCGGCTTCGGCCACGTGTCGGGTCTGATCGCGCTGGTGCATCCGCAGGCCTTCCTGGCCACGCTCAGCCCCGAGCAGCGGGAGACCTACGCCGCACGGGCGCAGGAGCGCTCGCTGGCCGGACAACACCGGCTGGCCTCGGCGATCGCCGGTGGACGGCCGATGTACGAGCGGCCCGCCGACCGTCGCTTCGACAGCGAGCATTCCGAGAAGGCGCAGGAAGCCGCGATGCTGCTCGACACGGCGTCCCGGCTCGGCGAGAACGGCGTGTATCTGCGGTGAACCGTGCGATAGCGTGCTGCGCGTGGCCATCGTCGGGATAGGCATCGACCTCGTCTCCATTCCGGAGTTCGCCGAGCAGGTGGACCGGCCGGGCACGGTGTTCGCCGAGACGTTCACCCCGGGTGAGCGGCGCGACGCCGCCGACAAGAGTTCGTCGGCGGCGCGCCACCTCGCGGCGCGGTGGGCGGCCAAGGAAGCCGTCATCAAGGCGTGGTCGGTGTCGCGGTTCTCGAAACGGCCGGTGCTGCCCGAGGGCATCCACCGCGACATCGAGGTGATCACCGACATGTGGGGGCGGCCGCGGGTGCGGCTGTCGGGGGCGGTGGCCGAGCACCTCAAAGAGGTGACCATTCATCTGTCGCTGACCCATGAGGCCGACACCGCCGCCGCGGTGGCCGTCCTCGAGGAGCGCTAACATTCGTCCCCGAGTTGCTGCAGACCCTGCTGCTTTCGTGACCCGGTAAACGGTGAGGCCGTACGGTCAGGCCATGGACTTCGAGGAGTACCGCGCCCATGACGCCACATCGCTGGCGAAGCTGGTAGCCGACCGACAGGTGTCCGCGGCGGAGTTGCTGACGCTGGCCCGCGAGCGTGCGGCCGCGGTCAATCCGCGGATCAACGCCGTCGTGCGTGACGTCCCCGCAGTCCCGCCGGACCGGCCGCAGGGACCGTTTTCCGGGGTGCCGTTCCTGATCAAGGACCTCGCCCAGGACTACGCGGGACTGCCGACGTCCGCCGGCTCGCGGGCGTTGATGTCGACCCCGGCCGCCGAGCACGCCACGGTGGTGCAGCGATGGATCGACGCGGGCCTGGTCATCTTCGGGAAGACCAACACCCCCGAGTTCGGCGCGAAAGGGGTCACCGAACCGCTCGCGTGGGGATCGGCACGTAATCCGTGGGACACCGACCGGACCCCGGGCGGCTCCTCGGGCGGGTCGGCTGCGGCGGTCGCGGCCGGGATCGTGCCCTGCGCGGGCGCCAACGACGGAGGCGGATCCATCCGGATCCCCGCGGCCTGCTGCGGGCTGGTGGGTCTGAAACCCGGTCGCGGTCTGACGCCGTCAGGCCCGCTGGCCGGTGAGGCCATGCACGGCTCCGCTGTGCAGGGTGTGGTGTCGCGCACGGTGCGCGACACCGCGGGAATGCTCGATGTGATCAGCGGCGGCGAACCGTTCGGGCCCTACGTCCCGGCCATGCCGCCGTCGTCCCTGACATCGTGCGTGGGCCAGGATCCCGGTGCGCTGCGGATCGGGGTGCGGGTGCCCTCGGCGATCACGCCGACGCCGCACCGCGAGGCCTACGCTGCGGTGGCTACGACCGTGCGCGCGTTGACCGAGCTGGGTCACCAGGTCGACGAACTGCCTGAGGCGCCCTACGACGATGCCGAGCTGGCGCGTGACTTCCTGCTGACCTGGTTCGTGGTCGCGGCGTGGGAGGTGGCCGAGGCCAAGCGGCTCAGCGGTGCGGGGGACGAGTCGTTCGAACGGGACACGTTGATCATGGCGGCGCTCGGTCGCGCCACGAGCAGCGTCGACTATGTGGATGCCGTGGAACGCCGGCATGCGCACACCCGCCGGCTGAGTACGTTCTTCGAGTCCTACGATCTGTTGCTGACCCCCACATTGGCCACCCCACCGCCGACCATCGGCGAGTTCGAACTTCCTGTGGCACTGGCCCGGGCGGCCGATGCTCTGCTCAAGACCCGGACAGCGCGGTTCCTGAAGTACACCAAGATCGTCGACGACATGGTCGACAAGAACCTCAACTGGGTGCCCTACACCCAGTTGGCGAATCTGACTGGGCGCCCGGCAATCTCGCTTCCGCTGCATTGGACGCCGGAGGGCTTGCCGATGGGGGTCCAGTTCGTCGCACCGCTGGCCGGCGAGTCCCTGCTGGTCAAGTTGGCCGCTCAACTGGAACAGGCGATGCCCTGGGCGGGGCGGGTCGCGCCGATCTAGGACACTGGCCGCAGACCGGGGGCGGCCGAGCGCGCTGATCGGCCCGCACCGCCGGTTGGCGGCCCGGCGTTTCGGGTATCCCGGCGGATCACTGTGGCCGCATCGGAGGACGAAACTGTGACCGAGACAGACCAGCGCCGAAAGCTGGGGGAATCCGACAGCCCGATCGAAGACGCGCTCGAGTACGCCTTCCGTCGCATGGTCGACGAGGGCACTCAGCGCCTGCACCGCAGCTGGCGCGAAGTTCTGGTGACCGGCTTCTTCGGCGGCACCGACATCGCGGTGGGGGTGTTGGCCTATCTGGCGGTGTTGAACGTCACCCACCAGCCGCTGCTGGCCGGACTGGCGTTCTCCATCGGATTCTTGGCGCTGCTGCTGGGTCGCAGCGAATTGTTCACCGAGGGCTTCCTGGTCCCGGTCACGACGGTCGCGGCCAAACGGGCCAGTTTCAGGCAGCTGATGAAGCTGTGGAGCGGCACGCTGGTCGCCAACCTCGCCGGTGGTTGGTTGCTGATGCTGGTGATGATGACAGCGCTGCCGCAGCTGCACGCGCAGACCATCGAATCCGCGTCGCACTATGCGACGGCACCCCTGTCGGCCGAGACGATCGCGCTGTCGTTGTTGGGCGGCATGGTGATCACGCTGATGACCCGCATGCAGCACGGCACCGACTCGGTGCCGGCCAAGATCGCGGCCGCGATCGCGGGCGCGTTCCTGCTCGCGGGTCTGCAGCTGTTCCACTCCATCCTCGATTCGCTTCTGATCTTCGGGGCGCTGATCACCGGTGAGGCACCGTTCGGCTACCTGGACTGGCTCGGATGGTTCGGATACACCGCGGCCGGCAACCTCGTCGGCGGACTGGGTCTCGTGACACTCCTGCGCCTGTTGCGCAGCAAGGATCGCGTCGCCGAGGAGCGCCGCCGGGCCGAGTCACCCGGTGACGAGGAGCCGCTAACCTCGACGCATGACTGACATCCCGGCGCGGGTGCGCGACGTGCTCCCAGCGGTGCGCGCCGATCTCGAGAACCTGGTACGCATCGAGTCGGTGTGGGCCGACCCCGACCGCCGCGGCGAGGTGCAGCGCAGCGCCGAAGAGGTGGCGAAGTTGTTGTCGGAGGCCGGATTCGGTGACGTACGCATCGTGGCCGAAGGTGGCGCCCCCGCTGTCATCGCGCACCACCCCCCGCCGCCCGGCGCCCCGACGGTTCTGCTGTACGCCCACCACGACGTGCAGCCGGAAGGTGATCGGTCTCAGTGGCATTCGGAGCCGTTCGAGCCGACTGAACGCGACGGACGGCTCTACGGCCGCGGGACCGCCGACGACAAGGCGGGCATCGCCACACATCTGGCTGCTTTCCGTGCGCACGGTGGGAACCCGCCGGTCGGGGTGACGGTCTTCGTCGAGGGCGAAGAGGAGTCAGGCTCCCCGTCGTTGTCGCGGCTACTGGCCGCGCACCGCGACGCCCTGGCCGCCGATGTCATCGTGATCGCCGACTCCGACAACTGGAGCACCGAGGTTCCGTCGCTGACGGTGTCGCTGCGCGGGCTGGCCGATTGCATCGTGGAGGTCGCCACGCTCGACCACGGGCTGCACTCGGGCATGTGGGGTGGTGTCGTGCCCGACGCGTTGAGCGTGCTGGTGCGGCTGCTGGCCAGCCTGCACGACGACGAGGGCAACGTCGCGGTCGACGGGTTGCACGAATCGACTGCCGCACCCGTCGAGTACACCCCGGAACGGGTGCGGGCCGACACCGGTCTGCTCGACGGTGTGCAGGAGATCGGTTCGGGCTCGGTGGCGCAGCGCCTGTGGGCGAAACCGGCGATCACCGTCGTCGGCATCGACACCACGCCGATCGCCAAGGCGTCCAACACCTTGACACCACGCGCCCGCGCCAAGGTGAGCATGCGGGTGGCGCCGGGCGGTGACGCCGCCGAACACCTGGCTGCGCTCACCCGCCACCTCGAGCAGCACACACCCTGGGGTGCGCTGGTCACCGTGACGCCCGGCGACGTCGGCGAGCCGTATGCGATCGACCCGAGCGGGCCCGTCTATGAAGCGGCGCGTGCGGCCTTTCGCCAAGCCTGGGGGAACGACGCAATCGACGCCGGAGTGGGCGGCTCGATTCCGTTCATCGCCGCGTTCGCTTCGGCGTTTCCGGACGCCAAGATTCTGGTGACGGGGGTCGAGGACCCCGACACCCAGGCGCACAGCATCAACGAGAGCCTGCACCTCGGCGTGCTGGAGCGGGCGGCGACCGCCGAAGCGCTGCTACTGGACCGGTTGGCTGGATCAGACCGACAAATCGCGACGTAACTTGGCGACATGGCCCGTCGCGCGGATGTTGTACTGCGCCAACGCGATCTTGCCTTTCTCGTCGACGACGAAGGTCGACCGGATGACGCCCTGCACGGTTTTGCCGTACATGGTCTTCTCGCCGTAGGCGCCCCAGGCCTCGAGCACTGTGCGGTCGGGGTCGGCCAGCAACGGGAACGTCAGGCCCTCCTTGTCGCGGAACTTCGCCAGTTTCTCGGGTTTGTCCGGTGAGATGCCGACGACGTCCAGACCGGCGTCGTTGAGCTCGGCGAGGTTGTCCCGGAAGTCACAGGCCTCCTTGGTGCAGCCGGGGGTGGACGCGGCCGGGTAGAAGTACACGATGACTTTGCGGCCCTTGTAGTCCGAGAGTTCGACGGTGTTGCCGTCGGCGTCGGGCAGGCTGAAAGCGGGAGCGGTGTCGCCTACTTCGAGGCGAGGGGTCTGCGGCATGGGTAGCTGTCCTCCGGTGTCGCGGGGTCCGGTGCGATCTGAAGCGACCGGCGCGCTCGGTCTCGCCCCGGCTGATCTAGGGTAGTGCGGCAGGACGACACCGTTGGTCGATGGGCGCACTGTCGGTGAACAGGCGCGCCGTCGGTGGATGAGCACAGTAGGCGATGAGGCACGGAGGCAGATGTGGCGGACCGCGATCCCGACAGCATCAAGGCTGAGATCGACGAGGCCCGGGAGCAGTTGGCCCTGACCGTGGATTCTCTCGCTGCCCGCGCCAACCCGCGCCGGCTCGCCGACGATCTGAAGGCGGGGGTGGTGCGGTTCGTTCGCCAACCGGCCGTGGCGGCGTCGCTGGCCGGTGTCGGACTGGTGGTCATCGTCGTGACCGTGCGCCGCCTCCGCCAGCCCTGAGCGGACGATTCAGCGCCGCCGGCCACCTCGCAGCCACGTCGGGAACGTGAAGCCGGGCGGGTTGGCCACCCGGCCCAGCCGGGAGCAGGTACGGATCGCGACCGGGTGTTGGCCAGTCACGTGATCAGCTGAGTTCTCACCACCGGTCCCCATCGGCGCCGGATCGGCCAGGCCTGCCATCAGCTAATTCCTCGATTCACCCGTCCATGGTTTGCCCGATGTAGGGACCATGTTCAACAGCTAACGGCAACCATAGCACTGTGGTGGCTCTTTTCCCAGCGCACGTGCCGTTAATATTCGCGCAGCCATCTCTATGGTTACCATCGGGGCAATCGTGACCAGCTTGCGATCGCCACGCGGGCAGTGAGCTCTAGCACAGTGTCGGGGCGCTCGGCCGAGAAATCCCCAGAATTTTCGTGAACGTAAACCGATCGCTGGATACCTCGTGTCGCACATCCGCCGTGCGCCGTGTGTCGGGAAGTCGGGAGGTGCTGGCAAGCGCCGCGGCCGGCGCGTCCTCTACGCTGGCGCTGTCCACGACAGCAAAGGAGGCCGGCATGGCCTGGTTCCTGGCCCTCCAGGGCGCGACGCAGCCGAGTCACCAGTCCTCGGTGTACGAACTCCAGGACTCGGCTGACATCGACAAGCTCGCCCAGGAGTTGGTGGGCGCCGTCACGCTCGATCGGGTCGTGCCCGTTCCGGCGATGCTTCCGCAGAACACCCGCAAGCGGCAGAAGGTGACGCTCTACATCCGGCCGGCCGCATGGGGGATGTGGACCTTCTACGAGCTCTCCGAAGAAGACCGGCGCCAGTTGATGAAGGACAACCCGCTGGTTCAGGCGATTCAGCAGCATCAACGCGAGCATGCCGGGCAGCCTGGTGCGGGCCAGGGCAACCCGCTGCTCGGTCAGCCCGGTCCGGGCGGGTTCGCTCCGCGTCGTTGATCACGGTCGGCCGAACGTGCCCGGCGACGAGGGCTGAGGCTGTGCGGCCGCTTCGTCTCATGGCCATCTGGTGACATCAGACAACTTTGCCAGCCCTCGTCACGGCGATTTCGCTGACGACAGCGTCTTCTGAGCGACTCCCCGAATACTGCACGCGCGTACCAATTGCCATTTGCCTGTGACACTTTTCGGCAATCCCCGGTGCCCGACTATTGACGCGGCATATATTTGCCCGGCATTCGCGGGTCGGTGGGAGGACGTTATGAGCGCAGCGGCACATGTCGGTCGGATCGGTGGCCTCGCGGTCGCCCTGGGCGTCGGGGCTGCGGTCCTGACGGGCTACGGTGTCGCGGCTGCGGACACCGGCTCCGGAGAGTCGGGTTCGAGTGCGTCGTCGGGTAGTTCGGCAGGCTCCTCCACAGGCGGTACCGACAGTTCGACCGCCGGCGCTTCGAGCCCCTCGGCGAATGCGGGCGACGGCGACGATGCCTCGGACAGTGACGATGCCTCGGACAGTGACGAGGCCGCTGACGCGTCCGAGGGCGACGACGCTTCGGAGAGCGACGACGGCGACGACACGGCTGGGGACAGCGAAGACCTCGACGCCGATCTCGGCGTCGACGAGGGTCTCGAAGCTGACGGAGACGTGGACGGGGACGATCCGGCAGACAGCGGCGGCTATGCGTCCGCGGAGTCGGAAGCCCCCGCGGAGGTGGTCGACGACGTCGACTCGGCGGCTCCCAGCGACGGGGTCGACTCGACAGTAGTGAGCGACGAGGTCGATGCCGAACTCGCGGCCGAGCGGCAGGACCAAGCCGTCGAATGGCTGGCCACCCCCGAGGCCGTCGCCGGCCGTGCGGGCACCGAACAGACAGCGCCGGCCGAGCAGACGGCTGCCGCCGAAGAGTCCGTCGACGCCACGGCGGCCGTGCCAGACGTCGCCCTCACCGAGATGGTCGGGCTGCTCAGCCCGTTCGCCGGTGGGGGGCCGGCGGCTCCGCCGATGAACTCGCCCATGGAGTGGGCGATGGCAGCGGCCGCCCGTCGCGAACTCGAGAGCGGTCCGGTCTCGGTGAACCCCGTACTCGAGTTCCTCGACGGGGTCATCTACGGCAACGTCGGCGCCACCGATTCGCGGGGAAACCCGTTGATCTACACCATCATCGACGAGCCGAACCAGGGCGGCAAGATCACCCTCGCCGAAGACGGCAGCTTCTCGTTCCTGCCCGACCTGTCGGTCGTCGAGTCCGGTGGCATCGAGCAGTTCACGGTGATGGTCAGCGAGCAGACCGGGCTGGTGCGCTTCCTGGAGCAGATTCCACTGCTGGGTGACTTCGTCCAGCCGATCGTCCTCGGTCTGCAGCAGATTCCGATCCTGGGCACCATCCTGCAACCGTTCATCGGATACCGGGTGATCGCACCGATCGACGTCAATGTCGGCGAACTGGTGCCGGCCGGTGCGCCGGTCGCCTTCACCACGATGGTGACGTCGTTCGACGGGGTACAGATCAGCACGAACTTCTTCCCGGCCTCGGGTCTGCAGGCCGGCGAAACCGCGTCGACGGTGCTGAATGGGCCGGGTCTGGGCGACCCGGGCAACATCGACCCCACCTCCGTGACGACGGTGTTCAACCTGGTGCCGGGACTGGTGCCGCTGCGGGACGCCGGGTACAACGTGGTGACCTGGGATCCGCGTGGCGAGTTCGCGTCCGGCGGCGTGCTGCAGTTGGACAACCCGTTCTTCGAGGGCCGCGACGTGCAGGCCATCCTGGACTGGGTTGCGACCCGCCCGGAGACACTGCTCGACGGTCCCGGCGACCCCGTGGTCGGCATGGTGGGCGGTTCCTACGGTGGTGGAATCCAGTTGGTGTCCGCGGGCATCGACGACAGGATCGAGGCCATCGTCCCGGTGATCGCGTGGAACTCGCTGAACGAGGCGTTGTATCCCACCGAGGCGTTCAAGACCGCCTGGGCGACCCTGCTGGGACTGGATCTGCTGGAGGGCGGCGCCCGAATCAACTCGCAGATCTACCCGGCCATCATCCTCGGCGATCTGCTGGGATTCATCACCGAGACCCAGCAGGCCATCCTGGCCAGCAGCGGTCCCACCGTGCTGGTGAGCGGCATCACCGCGCCCACGCTGCTGATCCAGGGCACCGCCGACGGTCTGTTCACCCTGGCGCAGGCCGTCACCAACGCGATGTTGCTGGAGGCCGCCGGCACCCCGGTCGACATGATCTGGGCGTGCGGTGGTCACGGCGTCTGCCTGGACCCGATCAGCCCGTTGCAGACCCCCCTGCTGATCGACTCGACGCTGGATTGGCTCGACAAGTACGTCAACGGAAACGAATTGGTGCCCACCGGACCACGGTTCGAGTGGTTCGACCAGAACGGTGACTATTTCTTCTCGGATCTGCTGCCGTCGGATCCGGCGTTCTACGGAGAGTCCCTCGTCGTCGCCGGGGCCGGCGGGTTCCTGCCGATCCTGCCGCTGCTGGGCGGTTCCGGGCCGCAGACGCAGTCGCCCACACCGCTTCTGGTGTCTCCGGCCCTGGCTTCGGAAGCCGCGCTGGCCATCGACGTCGAGGTGCCGTCCCCGGAAGCCACCGTGCAGATCGTGGGCGCGCCCGAGCTGACCATCACGTACTCGGGCCTGGGGACGAGTCGACACATCTACGGGCAGTTGGTCGACGAAACCACCGGCTTGGTGTTGGGCAACCTGGTGACACCCATCCCGGTGACGCTCGACGGCCGCACGCACACCGTCTCCATCGACCTGGAGCAGATCGCCTACACGATGGCGCCGGACTCGCAGCTCAAGCTGCAGTTGGTGGGTTCGGCCACGCCGTACGAGAACCTGCTCCAACTTGGCTTCATCAACGTCGAGGCCGTCGAGCTGGCGCTGCCGACCGTCGCAGCCGAGGTGGGCGGTGTGGCAGGGCTGACGGTGGGCATGGCGGTCGCCTGACCCGCCGCGCTGGTCTCCGGGGAAGCGTCTGCGGGGAAAGCCTTGGAGGGGGCGGGCCGCTCAGGCAGCCGGAGCCGGTTCCTGAACCGCCGCGTTCATCTCGGAGAACTCGCGTTCGATGTCGTCGTTCTGGCGTCTGGTGAGCAGCGACACCGCCACAGCCACCACACCGCAGGCGATGAAGCCGGGAACGATCTCGTACATCACGCTGGCCAGCGCGTCTGTCTGGCCCCAGACTCCGACGACCACCGCGCCGCTGAGCATCCCGGCAATCGCGCCGGCCGAGGTGAGTCGGCGCCAGAACAGCGACAAGATGATCAGCGGGCCGAACGCCGCGCCGAAGCCGGCCCAGGCGAATCCCACCAGATCGAGAATCGTCCCGTCGGGGTTCAACGCGAGCAGCATCGCCACCACCGCGACGGTCAGCACCCCCAACCGGCCGTAGTTGACCAGCCGGGTCGGGCTGGTTTCCTTGCCGAACGCGCGGTAGATGTCTTCGACCAGTGCGGAGGAGCAGACGATGAGCTGCGAGGAGATCGTCGACATGATCGCCGCGAGTACCGCCGCGAGCACGATTCCGGCCACGAACGGGTGGAACATCACCTGTGCCAGTTGCAGAAACACCGTCTCGGCGTTGTCGAGTGTTTCGCCGCGACTGTAGAAGTACGCCAGGCCGGCGAATCCGGTGGCAATGGCGCCGACCGAGCTGAGCACCATCCAGCTGATGCCGATGCGGCGGCCGGCCTTCGCGTCGGCGGGGGAGCGCAGCGCCATGAACCGGACGATGATGTGGGGCTGACCGAAGTAGCCGAGCCCCCAGGCCGCAGCGGACAGGATCGCCATCACGCTGCCGCCGAAGAACAGCGAGGTGCGGTGCATTTCGTCAGCGGGGTCTGCGAGGTTGTGCGCAGCGTCGGCGGCGTTGATCGCGTCGATCACCTCGCCGGGCCCGCCCGCAGCGATGATGGTGACGACGGGAACCGCGATGAGAGTGGCGAGCATCAGCAGGCCTTGTGCGACGTCGGTGAGGGTCGCTCCCAGGAACCCACCGAACAGCGTGTAGCTCAACGTGATTCCGGCGACCAGCAGCATGCCCACCAGGTAGGACGAGCCGAAGGTGGCCTCGAAGAACACTCCGCCCGCGACCATGCCGGACGACACGTAGAAGGTGAAGAACACCAGGATGATCGCGCCCGCTGCGATCCGCAGGACGTGCGAATGGTCTCGCAGCCGGTTCTCGAAGAAGCTCGGTACGGTGATCGAGTTGTTCGCGATCTCAGTGTAGGCGCGCAAGCGGGGGGCGACGAAGCGCCAGTTCAGATACGCCCCGATGACCAGGCCGATCACGATCCACGACTCCCCGAGTCCGGTGGCATAGATGGCGCCGGGCACCCCGAGCAGCAACCAGCCGGACATGTCGGACGCTCCGGCGGACAGCGCCGCCACGCCGGGGCTGAGTTTGCGCCCGGCGAGCATGTAGTCGTCCAGATCGCTGGTCTGGCGGTAGGCGTAGACGCCGATGGCGATCATCGCTGCGAAATACAGCCCGATGGCCAGCATCTGGAACGTCGAGTCCGTCATGTCGGTGTCCTCGGTGCTAGGCGTGAGACGGCTTCGGCTGATCGTAGGAGAATTCCGGTCCACGCTGGTCCGATCGGGCGAACGCGATGGGGGGACGAGGTCAACCCTGCCCGGGTCGACTCTGCCCGGCTGGGCGCCACAGGTGCCGGACAGTTGTCCGCCCGGATGGGCCCGGAAACCACAAAAACCCCGCCGAAGCAGGGTTTCTGTGTGGTGCGCCGTCAGGGTTTCGAACCCCGGACCCGCTGTTAAAGAGCATTCGGCCGTCGTTGCCGAAGTGCGATGTTCGCAGGTGACTGGTGGCGCCGGTTCTCCTGGCGCCCACCGTCTAGCACTGTCTGGACCGCCGTGAGGTACATACTTGGGGTACACAGCTTTGGGTACACACCTCTGCGATGACGAGGCTGATGTCCGCAAGCGCGCGATCACGTGCAGTAGACGACAAGTCTTGAAGGTGACGACGTTCGGCTCACCGTGTGTCGGATCGGCCGACTTAGATCGCTAAAGACACAGCGATGTGCTGTTCGTGCCCAAGTTTGAGTTCCTAAGGGATGTC
>NZ_BLTG01000070.1 GCF_017312405.1 Mycobacterium sp. PO1 | reverse complement strand
CACCGAGACGCTGCCCCCGCCGACCGGGGTTCGGCCGGCGGGGGCAGCGTCTCGGTGGGCGGGCGGGTGCCTTCGGTGGGCACGCCGGTGGGTACGAGTCCGGTGGTGGTGGGCGTACTGCGGGGGCTGGAATCGGGTGACGAGGCGGCCTGCTCGGCGGGCTCGCCACCGCATCCGGCTAGCAGCACTGCGATCGCGACGGCTCCGCCCAGTCTCTTCATGCCGGGACGGATACCCGGGCGGCTGTCGAGGCAGTCCTTACAGAACATTACGGACTTTCACCGCCGCCCGGCGCAAGCCTGCCGGCGCCGCTCGCCCCGCCGGCGCCACGATCTCGACACGCGACGGTCTCCCGAACCCGAAGTGGGATCAGGGATGCTCGGCGAGCTGCACGTCGACGGGTTGGCCGGTTGCCAGGGATCGGACCCCGGCCGCGCACACCGCGGCTGCGGCATAACCGTCCCAGGCAGTGGGTCCGTCGACGAAGTTGCCGCTGGTTCGGCCTTGGTGGACCGCGTCGACCCAGCGTTGGATCTCGATGTCGTAGGCGCGGCCGAAACGTTCGCGGAACCCCGGCGTGAGGTGACCGCCCCAGGTGCCCGCCGCCGACTTTCGGATCATTCCGACGTCGAGTCCGATGATGGCGCTGCCGCGTTCACCGACCACTTCGGTGCGCACCTCGTAGCCGACGCCGGTGGTGACGAACAACTCGACATCGACGTGCTTGCCCGACGCCGTCCGCATGATCGCGATCTGCGGATCGATGACACCCTGCGGCGCACCGGGATTCGACACCGGCGTGATGATCTGGACGCTGGCGATCTCCTCGTCGAACAGGAACCGCGTCACGTCGACCTCGTGGACGAAAGAGTCCTTGACGATCAGCGTGCTGTCGAAGTACGACGGCACGCCGGCGTTGCGGTGCACGCAGTGCATCAGCAGCGGGCGGCCGAGCTCGCCACCGTCGAGCAGCGTCTTGAGCCGCATGTACTCCTCGTCGAAGCGGCGCATGAAACCGACCTGGATCAGTGAGACACCCGAATCGGCTTCCCGCCGGACAATGTCGAGCGACGTGGAAACATCTGTGGTCAGAGGCTTCTCGCACAGGACGGGTTTGCGATGCTCGAGGCAGGCCAGCAGCTGTGCCTCGTGGGTGGTGCCGGGCGTGGCCAGCACCACGGCGTCGACATCGTCGGCGGCGATGGCGTCGATCGGATCCGCGGCTGCGCGGCAGCCCGGGATGGCGGCGGCGATCTGCTCGGCCTTTTCGGTGATGAAGTCGTTGACCACCGCCACCCGGGCCCCGGAGATCGTCGAGGTGATGCGGGCGACGTGGTCGGCGCCCATCACGCCGACACCGAGCACCGCGATACGCAGGTCAGCCATCAGCGATCCGACGGGTTGATCAGCGGGCGCTGGACCTTCTTCCAGTCCGCGTACCGCTGATAGGCCTGTTGCGTCGAGTCCAGCGTCGACGTCTCGGAAACGGGCACGTCCCACCAGGAGTGGCTGTCGGGCGCGTAGACCAGCGGATCGGTTTCGACGTAGATGACGGTGGTGGTTTCGGCGGCTTTCGCGGTCTTGACCGCGTCGGCGAACTCGGCGGCGGTGCCGGCCTTGATGACGTCGGCGCCGAGGCTCGCGGCGTTGGCGGCGAGATCGACCGGCAGCGTGTCGCCGTCCAGGCGGCCGTCCGCACCGCGGTACCGGTACGCGGTGCCGAACCGTTGCGAGCCCAGCGATTCGGACAGGCCACCGATCGAGGCGAAGCCGTGGTTCTGCACCAGCACGGGGATGACCTTGACGCCTTCCTGCACGGCCGTCACCAGCTCGGTGGCCATCATCAGGTACGAGCCGTCACCGACCATGACGAACACGTCGCGGTCAGGGGCGGCCATCCGCACCCCGATTCCCCCGGCGATCTCGTACCCCATGCACGAATAGCCGTACTCGACGTGATACCCCTTGCGGTCGCGCGTCCGCCACAGCTTGTGCAGGTCACCGGGCATGGAACCGGCGGCGCACACGACGACGTCGCGGGCGTCCGAGAGCGTGTTGACCAGTCCGATCACCTGGTTCTGGTTCAGCGGCACGCCGTCCTCGGTGCGGTAGACCGACGAGACGGTGTCGTTCCATTCCGCCATCAGGCCGGCCGTCCTGTCCCGGTAGCGCTCGCTGACCGAGTAGTCGGCCAACAGCTCGCTCAGCGCATCCAGGGCCTCCCGTGCGTCGGCGACGACGCTGATGCCGCCGTGCTTCACCGAGTCCAGCGACGCCACGTTGATGTTGACGAACCGCACCTCCGGGTTGTTGAACGCGGTGCGCGATGCCGACGTGAAGTCGCTGTATCGGGTGCCGATTCCGATGACCACGTCGGCGTCGGCGGCCAGGGCGTTGGCCGCTGTGGTCCCCGTCGAGCCGATCGCCCCCACCGAGCGCGGATCGTCGTGCAGCACTGCGCCCTTGCCGGCCTGAGTTTCGCTGACCGGGATGCCGGTCCGCGCGACGAACTGCGCGAGGGCATCGTTCGCGCCGGAGTAGATGACGCCACCGCCGGCCACGATCAGCGGCTTGGCCGCCGAGCGGATCACCTCGGCGGCGCGGGCGAGTGCGGTACGCTCGGGTAGCGGCCTGCCGATGTGCCAGGTGCGCTCGGCGAACAGCGACACCGGCCAGTCGAACGCCTCGGCCTGGACGTCCTGGGGGAGGGCCACGGTCGCCGTTCCAGTCTCCACCGGGTCGGTGAGCACCCGCATGGCTCCCAGCAGGGCGGCGGGCAGCTGCTCGGGACGCCACACCCGGTCGAAGTAGCGCGACAGCGGCTTGAACGCATCGTTGACTGTCACGTCTCCGCTGGAGGGCAGCTCCAATTCCTGCAGCACCGGGGCGCTGACCCGGGTCGCGAAGGTGTCCGAGGGCAGCAGCAGCACCGGCAACCGGTTGATGGTGGCCAACGCGGCGCCGGTGAGCATGTTGGTCGCACCAGGCCCCACACTGGCGGTGACCGCCCAGGTCTGCAGGCGGTCGCGCTGGCGCGCGTAACCGACCGCGGTGTGCACCATGGCCTGCTCGTTGCGACCCAACACATACTTCAGTGCCGGCTCGACGCCCGCCTCGGCCGCCTCGACCTCGTCCTGCAGCAGGGCCTGCCCGATTCCGGCGACATTGCCGTGGCCGAAGATGCCGAGGCATCCGGCGAAGAACTTGTGCCGCTGACCGTCCCGCTCGACGTACTGGTTGCCCAGGAAGCGGACGGTCGCCTGCGCCACGGTGAGCCGCACGGTCGGTTCGGTGTCGGCGAGTTTCTCGGTCGACTTCGGTGCGGTGGAAACCACTGGTCAGTCTCCTATCCAGCCGGCGGGGCCGGCGATCGAGTGTCGGAGCGGGGCTGCGGGAACGGCAGCCGTGGATCGATCTGCTGGTGCTCCCAGCTGGCGCGCAGCCAGGTGTGGGCGGGATCGTCGCAGATCAGCCAGGCCCGGGTGGGCCCCGAACCCGCCATCACGTTGAGGTAGTACATGTGGTGGCCCGGTGCCGCGATCGAGGGCCCGTGGTAGCCGTGCGGCACCAGCACCGCATCACCGGAGCGCACCTCCTCGAGGACCTCGATCGGCCGTTCGGGAGTGCCGTAGACCCGGTGGTAGCCGAAACCTGGTGTGCCCGCCGGGCTGTCGTCGATCTCGAAGTAGTAGATCTCCTCGAGCTGGGTCTCGACGTCGGTGTTCTCGTCATGTTTGTGCGCGGGGTAGCTCGACCAGTTGCCGCCGGGGGTGAGGACCTCGCACGCGATCAGCGAATCGGCCTCGAACGCGGTGGCGGTGCCGAAGTTGTGGACCTGGCGGCTGCAGTTGCCCGCTCCGCGCAACTCGACGGCGACGTCGGCGGCCGCCACCCGGCGGTTCGGGAACGAGGTCTCGGCGCGTGCACCGCAGATCGCGATGCGGCCGCGGCCCGCCAGGGTGTAGGTCTGGTCGAGACCCACGTAGACCATGTCGGCGGGACCGTCGAACACCGACTCGCGCGGGGACAGTGCGAAGGTGTCGTCGCCACAGGTGACGTTGCCCGCACCGGCCAGCGGCAGGATCATCACCTCGGTGTCGCCGGTGTGCAGAGCCAACTCACCGTGCTCGTCCAGATCGACGACATGCAGCGAGGATTCAGCCCATCCGGCGTCCTCGGGGGTGATCGCCACGGTGTACGGGGCGGGTGCGCTGTTGGCGGGGATGTACAGCGTGGAATGCACAGCTCACCTCACCATCGCCACAGCGGTGGCGACCGCCGAGCTCACGTCGTCGTCCGGAGGGTACAACAAGGTGCGCCCGACGATCAGACCGCGCACAGCCGGGAGGCCGAGTGCCTTCTCCCAGCTGGCGAACGCCTCGTCGGGGTCGGTGGGGTCGCCGCCGAGCAGCAGCGTCGGCATGGTCGTCGATTCCATCACTCTGTCCATCTCCGGCACCACCGGCAGCTTCATCCAGGTGTATGCCGAGGTCGATCCCAGGCCCTGAGCGATGTGCACCGACTTGATGACGGCATCGGGGGACAGGTCGTTGCGCACCTTGCCGTTGACCCGGGTCGACATGAACGGCTCCAGCATGGCGATCAGACCGAGTGCGGCCAGTTCGTCGACGGCCGTGGCGCAGGCCGCCAGCGTGGACACGGTAGCCGGATCGTCGAGGTCGATCCGGCACAACATCTTCCCGCCGTTCATCTTCGCTGCGCCGGTCGACGCGGCGGTCGCGCCGGTCATCCGGTCGTCGAGCTCGAACGACGCGCCGGCCAGGCCGCCCCGGTTGAACGACGAGAACACCACCTTGTCCTCCAGAGCGCCGAGGAGCACCAGATCGTCGAGGATGTCGGCGGTGGCCAACACACCGTCCACCCCAGGGTCGGCAAGCGCGGCGCGCAACCGATCGAGAAGGTCGGTACGGCTGTTCATGGCGGTAGGCCGGGAGCCGACCGCCAGGGCGCCGCGGGCGGGGTGATCGGCGGCGACGATCATCAGTCTCCCGTTGCCGCGCAGTGTCGGCCGGGTGGTGCGATGCGCCCAGGCCCGGGCTACCGCGGCGGGATCGGTGGCCCGGACTTCGCTGACTGCCGCGTAGTCCGGGCACTGGGGGGTGTCAGACATTCACGGCCTCCACGGCGGTCTGTTCGGCGAGAGCGGCGATCTCGGCTGCGGTCGGCATGGCGGTCGAGCATTCGAGCCGGCTCGCGACGATGGCGCCGGCGGCGTTGGCGTAGCGCAGGGTCTTCTCCAGCGGCCAGCCGTTGAGCAGACCGTGGCACAGGCTGCCGCCGAAGGCGTCGCCGGCGCCGAGGCCGTTGACCACGTCAACCTCGTTGGGCGGCACAGTGACCGACGATCGTCGGCTCTTGCCGAGCACTCCGCGCGGACCCTGCTTGACGATGGCGAGTTCGACACCGAGATCCAGCAGTGCGTCGGCCGCCTTGTGCGGGTTGGTCTCGCCGACGGCGATCTCGCACTCCTCGCGGTTGCCGACGGCCACCGTGACGTGGGCCAGCGCGCGTTGCACCTGCTCGGTCGCTTCCGCCGGCGACGCCCAGAACATCGGCCGGTAGTCGAGGTCGAGGACCGTCAGCGGTTCTCGCTGACTGTGCCGATACTCTTCGCGCAAGCGTTCACTCGGCTGATGCTCTTCGCGCAAGCGCTCACTCGGCTGATGCTCTTCGCGCAAGCGCTCACTCCACTGATGCTCTTCGCGCAAGCGCTCATCGCGAGCCGCCCAGGCCGCGAAATGTGCGCTGCGGCTGGGCTCTTCGGACAGCCCGGTGACCGTCGCCCAGAACAGCCGGGCGGTGCGGACCGCCTCGGTGTCGATGTCATCGACGGTGATCTGCAGGTCCGGTGCGCTCGGCTTGCGGTAGAAGTAGAGCGGGAAGTCGTCGGGAGGAAAGATCTCGGAGAACGTCACCGGGGTGGGGAACTGGTCGTGGGTGGCCACGTAACGGTTGTCCACGCCCAGGCGCGCCAGTTCAGCGCGCACGTAGCGGCCGAACGGGTCGTCGCCGACGCCGGAGATCAACCCCGAGTGCTGCCCGAGTCGGGAAGCGGCGACGGAGACGTTGGCGGCACTGCCGCCGAGGAACTTTCCGAACGTCTCCACATGCTCGAGTCCGACGCCGACCTGCAACGGATACACGTCGACGCCGCACCGCCCGATGGCAAGGACGTCGTATGGCTGATGGGTCATCAAGAGTCACTCCGACGGATAGGTGTGGGTGGCTTGGTAAGACTGTGCCCCCGGTCACGCTCGCATGTCAAGACTTTGTCCTGACATTCTATCTTTTGCACGTCCGATGTTAGGATGCAGCTACTGTTCGACTGGTCCTACGCGAGATCGGAGCCGACGTGCCCCTGACAGTGGAGCTCGACAGGTCAAGCCCTGTCCCCCTCTACTATCAGCTCGCTCAGGCGATCGAGGCGGCCATCAGAGATGGCGAACTCGCCCCTGGTGACCGATTCGAGAACGAGCTGGCTCTGGCGAAGCGGCTGACGTTGTCGAGGCCGACCACGCGGCGGGCGATCCAGGAACTCGTGGACAAGGGGCTGCTGGTTCGAAAGCGCGGTGTCGGTACCCAGGTCGTGCAGAACCCGGTGCACCGCCGCGTCGAGCTGACCAGCTTGTTCGACGACCTCGTCCGGGCGGGGCAGGAGCCGTCGACGCGACTGCTGGAGTACCACGTCGGTCCGCCCGACGACGAGGTGGCCCGTGAGCTGAACCTCGCCGCAGACCGGGAGGTGGCCGTCATCAAGCGGCTGCGCTGCGCCAACGGTGAGCCTCTGGCGCTGATGACGAACTACCTGCCCGCCGATATCGCGCCGGCTCCTGAGGAATTGGAGAGAAACGGGCTCTACCAGTCGCTGCGCGCGCGCGGCGTGCACATTCGGCTGGCCCGCCAACGCATCGGGGCGCGCAGCGCGACCCGGCAGGAGGCGGCGCTGCTCGACGAAAAACCCAACGCGCCGCTGCTGACGATGGCGCGCACCGCGTTCGACGACTCGGGTGCGGCGGTGGAATTCGGCGATCACGGTTATCGGGCATCGCGGTACTACTTCGACACCACACTGGTCGACCGCTAGGCCTGTCAGGTGAACGCCGCCCGGAAGGCGCTCAGGGCGGCGGTGCTGTCGCCGCGTGACCAGGCCTCCATGCCGATCGTGCCGCGGTAGCCGATGTCGCGCAGTGCGGCGGCGACGGCCGGATAGAAGACCTCGCCGGTGCCGGGTTCGCATCGACCGGGCACGTCGGCGACCTGGATCTCACCGATCGCGTCGCCGCAGCGGCGGACCAGATCGATGAGGTTCCCTTCGCCGATCTGCGCGTGGTAGAGGTCGAGCATCATTTTCACGTTCGGGTGTCCGACCCCCTCGACCAGCGCGAGGGTGTCCTTGGCGCGGGCCAGCGGTACACCGGGATGGTCGACGATCGTGTTGAGGTTCTCCAGGCAGAACGTCACGCCGGCTGACGCGCCGAGGTCCCCCAGGTGTGCGAGCGTGCGGGCGGCGGTGAGCCACATCTGCCCGGTGGAGCGCTGCCTTGGCCTTGCCGCCCGCCCGTCGACGAGTTCTGCGGGGTGCAGGTTGAGTCGGCTGACCCCGAGGGTCTCGGCGGCTGCGATGCTGAGCTCGGCGGTCCGGATCACCTCGTCGCAGGTGTCCGAATCGACGAGATCGCCGTGCAGGTAGCCGGTCATCGACGTGAACGTCGCACCGGTGGCGGCCAGCGCCGCGAGGTCTTTGTCGTGCCAGCTCCAGATCTCGGCGGCGAACCCGAGCTCGTGGATCCGCATGACGCGTTCGACGATCGGGAGGTCGGTGAACGCCATCTCCGCGCTGACGGCCAGCTGGAACGTCACCGCCGCGCTCCGTTGAGCGTGACGGGCGCTTCGGTCTCGACCGATTCGCGTGCGGCGAGGGCGATCTCGAGGGCGGCGCGCGCGTCGGTGCCGGTCACCGACGGCGTGACACCTGATCGGACGCACTCGGCGAAGTGAGCGAACTGCGCGATGTAGGCGTCGTGGAACAGTTCGATGTTGGCCCCAGCCGCGTGGTCCGGTTCGCGTCCGGCCAGCAGGACACCGCGGGAGCCGAAGACCTCACCGCGTACGTCATAGCCGTACACCGCTTGGAAACTGGCCTCGGCCACGGCGAACGCCCCGTTGTCGAAACGGATCTGCACGACCGCGGTGTCCAGGAAGCCTTGCCCGGCGAGTTGGGGATGGACCAACGCATCGGCCTGCGCGTAGACCTCGGTCACCTGAGCGCCCGGGTTCAGAAAGCGCACGGTGTCGAAATCGTGGATCAGAGTTTCGGTGAAGACCGCCCACGGTTTGACGCGTGCGGCGTCCGTGGCCGAGATGCCGGGATCTCGGGTCAGCGAGCGCAGCACCTGCGGGGTGCCGATCTCTCCGGCGGTGATCCGTGCCTGCATGTCGGCGAAGTCGGCGGCGAAGCGGCGATTGAACCCGACTTGGAGGGCGATGTCGGCCGCCCGGACAGCTTCCACGGCGCGGTCGGCCTCGGCAAGCGTCGAGGCCATCGGCTTCTCGCAGAATACGTGCTTGCCCGCTCGAGCGGCAGCGACGACGAGATCGGCATGGGTGGCCGCCGGCGAGCAGATGGCGACAGCCTCGACCGATGGATCGGCGATCAGCTCGAGTGGATCGCGATAGATCGTTGTTGCGCTGAGAGTTCCAGCAGCGCGGAGTCTTTCGGCAGCCTCGACGACCGGGTCGGCGACGGCCACCAGCCGGGTTCCGGTCAGACGGTGAGCCAGGGTCTCGGCGTGAAAGCTGCCCATCCAGCCCGCGCCGACGAGCCCGACGGGCAACGGTGTGGTCATGCTGAACTCCGATCGAACTAGAACGTTCTAGTAACGTAGAACGCTGCGGCGCGTTTCGTCAACGATCGGACTGGAACGTTCTAGGCTGAGGCGGTGCAGCGGCGACCCACTCTGGCGGACGTGGCCGAGCGCGCCGGCGTTTCGCGGGCGCTGGTCTCGATTGTGATGCGCGAGGCCGCCGGCGCGAGTGAGCAGACGCGTGAGCGGGTGAAGCGCGCCGCCGACGACATCGGCTACCGGCCCGATCCGCGTGCGCGGCGGCTGCGTCAGCTTCGCACGAACCTGCTCGGCCTGACCTTCGCGGCTGGACAGGAGTTTCATGCGGACCTGGTCGACGGTGTCTACGTCGCCGCCGAGGCGCTCGGCTATGACGTCGTGCTCAGCGCCGTGACCCCACACCGCGATGAAGTCCGCGCCGTGCGAACGCTGGTCGACGACCGATGCGAGGGTCTCCTCCTCATCGGCCCCGCTCAGCGGGCCGGCCGGCTCGCCGAGTTGGCCGACCGGGTACCGCTTGTGGTGCTGGCCCGCCGGGTACGCGGCGTCGACGCGGTGCGCAGCGATGACGTCGCCGGTGCCCGGCTGGGAGTGGAGCATCTGCTGGGTCTGGGGCACCGCCGGATCCTGTTCCTGGACGGCGGAGGTGCGCCCGGTGCCGTGGAGCGGCTACGCGGATATCGGCGCGCCATGCAGCATGCGGGGCAGCCCGAATTGATTCGGCCCGGTGGACTGACCGAACGTGAGGGCGCCGCCGCGGCCTCGGCCATCGTCGCATCGGGGGAGTGGCCCGACGCCGTCTTCGCCTTCAACGATCGCTGCGCGCTCGGGGTGATGGATGTGTTCATCAGATCGGGGATAGCTGTGCCACAGGATGTTTCGGTGCTTGGGTACGACGACAGCGCACTGGCGGGGTTGGCTCACATCAACTTGAGCACACTTCGCCAGGACGCGGCCGGACTTGCCGCGGGTGCGGTGCAGCGGTTGGTCGGGCGTCTCGAGGGCCCCGCCGACGGTCGCGACGAACGCGCGGCGGACCTCGTGCGCGAGCCGCAGCTCATTGCGCGGCAGACGACCGCGCCGCCGACGCGTTGAGCAGCAGCGATGTGTCAGCCCATATGACTTGCGGTCCTAATGTCAGGACAAAGTCTTGACTTTCCGGTGTGAGCCGTATTACATCAATCCCGAGGCGTGCCGCCCGACACCGACCCGCTGGGGTTCTACCGGGGCATCGCGGAGATTCGAGGACAAGGAGAAGCGATGACGTTCAAGCGGCTTGCGGCGCTGGCGGGAGCGGGCGTGCTGGCACTGGGGATGGCGGCATGCTCGAGCACCGGCGGCGCACCTGAGGGTTCCGAGGGCGGGTCGGGCGGCGGCACCGTCGACACTCCGCGCAAGACGGTCGCGATGATCACCCACGAGGTTCCCGGTGACTCGTTCTGGGACCTGGTCCGCAAAGGCGCCGAGGCGGCCGCTCAGAAAGACAACATCGAGCTGCGATACTCGAACGACCCCGAGGCGCCCAACCAGGCCAACCTGGTGCAGTCCGCGATCGACAGCGGGGTCGACGGCATCGCCGTCACCCTGGCCAAGCCCGACGCCATGCGCGCGGCGGTGGAGCGGGCCAACGCGGCGGGCATCCCGGTGGTCGCGTTCAACGCCGGCATGGACTCCTGGGAGGCCATGGGGGTCAAGGAGTACTTCGGGCAGGACGGTTTCATCGCCGGGCAAGGCGTCGGTGAGCGGTTGCAGTCCGAGGGGTCGGCCAAGGCGCTGTGTGTCATCCACGAGCAGGGCCACGTCGATCTCGAGGCGCGCTGCGCCGGTGTGCGCGACACCTTCCCAGCTGCCGAGATCCTCAACGTCAACGGTAAGGACATGCCGTCGGTGGAAGCGACGATCACCGCCAAGCTGCAGCAGGATCCCAGCATCGACTACATCGTCGCGCTCGGCGCCCCGTTCGCGCTGACCGCGGTGCAGTCGGCGCAGAACGCCGGCAGCACCGCCAAGATCGGCACCTTCGACACCAACGCCGCGCTCGTCGACGCGATCGAAGGGGGCGACGTGCAATGGGCGGTCGACCAGCAGCCCTACCTGCAGGGCTATCTGGCGGTGGACTCGCTGTGGCTGTATCTGACGAACGGGAACGTCATGGGCGGAGGTGCGCCGGTGTTGACGGGGCCGGCCTTCATCGACGCCTCCAACATCGACGCGGTCGCCGAGTACGCCCGCGGCGGCACCCGCTGAGACGGCCCGCCGGTAACGAAGGACTGACATGACTACGCAAGCCAACCCCGACGCGTCGACCCACAAGGTCGTCCGGGACGAACGGGTCAAGGAACGCAACCGCCTGCAGCGTTTGATGATTCGTCCCGAGGTGGGTGCCGCGATCGGTGCCATCCTGATCTTCGTCCTGTTCCTCGTCGTCGCCGAGCCGTTCCGCGAGGCCTCGTCGCTGGCCACCGTGCTCTACGCGAGTTCCACCATCGGCATCATGGCCTGCGGCGTGGCGATGCTGATGATCGGCGGGGAGTTCGACCTGTCCACCGGTGTCGCGGTGACTTTCAGTTCGCTGGCCGCCTCGATGCTCGCCTACAACCTGCACCTGAACCTGTGGGCCGGTGCGGCGCTGGCGCTCGTGCTCGCCCTCGGGGTGGGATTCTTCAACGGGTTCCTGGTGATGAAGACCAGAATCCCCAGCTTCCTGATCACGTTGAGCACCTTCTTCATGCTCGCCGGCATCAACCTCGCGGTCACCAAGTTGGTCGCCGGGCAGGTCGCCACTCAGAGCGTCAGCGACATGCAGGGCTGGGATTCGGCGCAGAAGGTGTTCGCGTCCTCGTTCACCATCGGCAACGTCAGCATCCGCATCACCGTGGTGTGGTGGCTGGTGTTCACCGCGGTCGCGACGTACGTGCTGTTCAAGACCAAGATTGGCAACTGGATCTTCGCCGTCGGCGGCGACGCCGAAGCAGCCCGTGCGGTCGGGGTGCCCGTCACCAAGGTCAAGATCGGGTTGTTCATGTTCGTCGGGTTCTGTGCCTGGTTCGTCGGCATGCACCTACTGTTCGCGTTCAACACCGTGCAGTCCGGTCAGGGCGTGGGCAACGAGTTCTTCTACATCATCGCCGCCGTCATCGGCGGCTGCCTGCTGACCGGTGGTTACGGCACCGCCATCGGTGCGGCCATCGGCGCGTTCATCTTCGGCATGACCAACCAGGGCATCGTCTACGCCGGGTGGGATCCGGACTGGTTCAAGTTCTTCCTCGGCGCGATGCTGCTGTTCGCGGTGATCGCCAACAACGCCTTCCGAAACTACGCCGCAAAGAAGTGATCCGATGACCATCTCAGTCGAAAAGCCCAGCAGTGACGCGCAATCCGGTGGCAAGGTCCCGCTCGTCGAGCTCAAGAACATCGGCAAGTCCTACGGCAACATCACCGCACTGAAAGACATCTGCCTGCGGGTGCACGCCGGCGAGGTGACGGGCATCCTCGGCGACAACGGCGCCGGGAAATCCACGCTGATCAAGATCATCGCCGGCCTGCACCAGCAGAGCGAGGGGCAGTTGCTCGTCGACGGCAAGCCCACCACGTTCAGCTCGCCGGCCGAAGCTCTCGGCAAAGGCATCGCGACGGTCTACCAGAACCTCGCCGTCGTGCCGCTGATGCCGGTGTGGCGCAACTTCTTCCTCGGCCAGGAGCTGCGCAAGAAGACGTTTCCGTACTCGCTGGACGCCAACGCGATGCGTGCCACGACGCTCTCGGAGCTGTCCAAGATGGGCATCGACCTCCCCGACGTCGACGTCCCGATCGGCTCGCTGTCGGGCGGTCAGAAACAATGCGTCGCCATCGCCCGGGCCGTCTTCTTCGGCGCGCGGGTGCTGATCCTCGACGAGCCGACCGCGGCGCTGGGTGTCAAACAGTCCGGCGTGGTGCTCAAATACATCACCGCGGCCAAAGAAGCCGGCTTCGGCGTGGTGTTCATCACCCACAACCCGCATCACGCACACCTGGTCGGCGATCACTTCGTGCTGCTCAACCGGGGCCGCCAGAAGCTGGACTGCACCTACGACGACATCACCCTCGAGCATCTCACCCAGGAGATGGCCGGCGGGGACGAACTCGAAGCGCTGTCGCACGAGTTGCGCAGCGGCAAGGACTGACCGGGCCTTTCCGATCAGCCGACGTCGCAGCTCAGCCCGATATTCTGCGGCGCAGGCGATGGCGCGCGAATGAGTGCGGACCACAGGTCACCCCCAGGTGTGCCGGTCGCCACGAGACGTTCACGGTCTCGACATGGTGACGCTTGTCGCGTCGGAGAGCCCTCGGGCCGATACCTCGGCACAATGGAGGGCATGGACAGGGATCTCGAAGCACGGGCCTACCTCCCGGCCTGGCGCGACCCGCTGTCGGCGGGATGGCGCGCGCACCGTGGTCTGTTGCTGCTGCGGCTGCGTTGGCACGAGCGCCGGGCCTCGGCAGTCGACCAGGCCGATCCACACTGAGCTGGCGGGGGTCGCCGAGCCTGTTGATCTGGGGTTGACGGGTCGGCGCGACTGACGACGTTCGTGGTCGTTCAGAACTACCTGCGGCGCTCACAACCAGATCTGTCCCAGACGGCGGGTGTCCTCGTGCTCGCCATTGTCGCGGCGGCGGACAGGGCCGGCGCCGGAGTGGCCCGGCCTCGCGCTGCGCCGGTGGCGGAGGTGAGTGAGTACCCGGCTTTGCCAGGCGTGCCGTCCCTCCGTGGCGGCGGCTGAAAGCCAAGTGACCCGCAAGGGTGACATATATACCCCTTCATGGAGCAGCGACAGCCATTCAGTCGCGGATAGCGTTCGCCCATGCCATGTGCCGAAACTCGAAGGAGCACGGCGCATCGGGACATGGCGACACCTGAACGCTGTCACTCGATGCGCAGCGGATCACTGAGATCGGAGCGTGAGAGGTGACGCTGGCGCGTGTGGCAGCCAAGCCGTGGTCTGCACTCGGGGGCTTCTTCGCGATGTCGCTGGACACCTTCGTCGCGATGGTCAAACCACCCTTCGCGTGGCGCGAATACGTGCTGCAGTCGTGGTTCGTCGCACGGGTGTCGGTGGTGCCCGCTCTGATGTTGACGATGCCGTACTCGGTGCTGCTCGTCTTCACCTTCAACATTCTGCTCACCGAGTTCGGCGCAGCCGACTTCTCGGGTACGGGCGCCGCGGTGGGCACGGTCAATCAGATCGGGCCCATCGTGACGGTTCTGGTGGTGTCCGGGGCGGGCGCCACCGCGATGTGTGCCGACCTGGGCGCCCGCACCATCCGGGACGAAATCGACGCGCTTCGCGTGATGGGAATCAACCCCATCCAGGCTCTGGTAGTTCCTCGGGTGCTGGCGGCGACCACGGTGGCGCTCGCGTTGTCGGCCACGGTCATCTTGGTCGGCCTCACCGGGGCCTTCTTCTTCACGGTCTATGTCCAGCACGTCTCACCCGGTGCCTTCGTGGCCGGCCTCACGTTACTCACCGGCCCCGGGGATGTCATCGTTTCCCTGGTCAAGGCAACGCTTTTCGGGATGGCGGCCGGCTTGATCGCCTGCTACAAGGGAATATCGGTAGGCGGTGGCCCGGCCGGTGTCGGCAACGCCGTCAACGAGACCGTGGTGTTCACCTTCATGGTGTTGTTCGCGATCAACGTGATCGTGACCGCCGTCGGTATCCAGTTCACGGTGCAGTGAGGCGCAACCGATGACTCTCGCCGTCCCCAGTAAGCGATTTCAGCGGTTGCGCCGCGTGACGGGCGCGGCGCTGAGCGGATGGCGACGCGTCGGTACCCAGGCGGAGTTCTACGGCAAGACGCTGATGTCGATTCCGGATGCATTGGTCAACTACCGGACCGAAGTGTGGCGGCTGATCGCTCAAATGGGCCTGGGCGCCGGTGCGCTCGCGGTAGTGGGTGGGACCGTCGCGATCGTCGGGTTTCTCACGGTCACCACGGGAGCGCTGGTGGCAGTGCAGGGCTACAACCAGCTGGCCTCAGTCGGTTTCGAAGCTCTGACCGGCTTCGCCTCCGCGTTCTTCAACGTGCGGCTGATCGTGCCGGGCACCACATCCGTGGCGCTGTCGGCGACGGTCGGGGCCGGGGCCACCGCCCAGATCGGAGCCATGCGGATCAACGAGGAGATCGACGCCCTCGAGGTGATCGGCATCCGAAGCATCACCTACCTCACGTCGACCAGGGTCATTGCCGGGACGATCGTCGTCATTCCGCTCTACTGCGTGGCTGTGATGATGGCGTTCCTGGCGGCACGCCTGGGCACGACCGTGATCTACGGACAGGGCTCGGGCGTCTACGACCACTACTTCAACACCTTCCTCAACCCCACCGACCTGATCTGGTCGTTCTTCCAGGTGGTCGCGATCACGGTTGTCATCATGCTCGTGCACACCTACTACGGATTCACCGCCAGCGGGGGGCCGGCCGGGGTGGGTGAGGCCGTCGGACGCGCTGTCCGCACCTCCATGGTCATCGCCGCCGTCGAGATCGTGTTCATCTCACTGGCCGTGTACGGGCAGTCCGGAAACTTCGATCTGGCGGGCTGAGCGATGGAAACGAGGCCAGGCGACCGCCGCATCCGCCCGGAGTGGTGGGCCCTGATACTGGTCGTGCTGACAGTCGTCTTCGTCGTCGTCACGTCGGCCATCTTCGCGGGATCATTCGACTCGTCGGTGCCGGTGACCCTCAAGTCTGAGCGCTCAGGTCTCATCATGGAGACCAACGCCAAGGTGAAGATGCGCGGCGTCGAGGTCGGCCGGGTCGGCCACGTCGGCGCTTCCGATGGCAGTGCCGAGCTTCAGCTCGAGCTCGATCCCGCCCAGATCCACCACATTCCGGCCAATGTCGAGGCGCAGATCAAGGCCACGACAGCCTTCGGCGCAAAGTTCGTCGACTTGGTCTATCCGGAGAACCCCAGCCCCGAACACCTCACCGCAGGCGCAGTGGTGCGCTCGAGCAATGTCAGCACCGAGGTCAACACCGTGTTCGAGAATGTCGTCGATCTGGTCGACATGATCGACCCGGCGAAATTGAACGCTGTGCTGAGCGCGGTCGCCGACGCAGTGCGCGGACAGGGCGAGCGGATGGGCCAGGCCACCACCGATCTCAACCAGGTGCTGACCGCACTCAACGACCGCAGTGACCTCATCCGCGAAGACTGGCGTTCGTTCAAGGACTTCAACGACACCTATGCCGCTGCCGCGCAGGACATTCTGGTTGTCCTCGATGCCGCCGGTACCACCAGCCGCACCATCGCGGATAAGTCCAGTTCGCTCGACAGCCTGCTGCTCAACATCGTCGGTTTCGGTGATGCCGGTATCGACGTGCTCGTCGCAAGCAAGGACGACCTTGTCGCTTCTGCTGACGTGCTCGAACCCACCACGAATCTGCTGCTCGAGTACAGCCCCACCTACACCTGCTTCCTGCAGGGCGCGCATTTCAATCTCGAGAACGGGGGATACGACGTGTTCGGGGGCACCGACGGCCGCACGCTGCATTTCGATGTCGCGCTGCTGCTCGGCAACGACCCCTACCGCTACCCGGATCACCTGCCTGTGGTCGCAGCGCAGGGCGGCCCCGGCGGGGCTCCGGGTTGCGGATCCCTGCCCGACGTGGCGAAGAACTTTCCAGTGCGCCAACTGATCACCAACACCGGATGGGGCAGAGGGCTGGATGTGCGTCCCAATCCCGGCATCGGTTTCCCCTGTTACGCGAACTGGCTGCCCGCGACGCGAGCGGTGCCTGAGCGGCCGAGCGTCCGGAATTGCCTGCCCGGTCCGGCGATCGGGCCGGTACCGTACCCCGGCGCACCGCCCTACGGTGCGGCGATGTACGGCCCCGGCGGAATTCCGCTGTGGCCGGGCCTTCCTCCGGGTCCGCCGGAACCGGGCCCCGCGCAACCTCACTTGAACGGGCAGACGCCGCCATGAGGCTCGGCGGAGCCACGAATCAGGAGGTGCACTGGTGGCCGCTTTGAGAAGCGCCGCATGGCGGTTGGGGGTGTTCCTGACGGTCTGCGCGATCGGGGCGTTCGTGCTTCTGTCGGTGTTCGCGCAGCTGCGGTTCGGGCCGAGCAAGACCTATGGCGCCGAGTTCCTGAACGTCTCTGGACTGCGTGACGGTGACATTGTTCGGATCGCCGGGGTTGAAGTCGGCAAGGTTCAGAGCATCACCGTCAACCGTGACTCGACGGTGCGCGTGGAATTCTCTGCCGATGACACAGTGGTTCTCACCGAGGGCTCACGTGCCGAGATCCGGTACGACGACCTGATCGGCAACCGGTTTCTGGCCTTGCTGGAAGGCGCCGGGAGTACCCAGAGACTCGATCCGGGTGACACCATTCCGAGCGATCGAACGCGGCCGGCACTCGACTTGGACGCTGTCATCGGCGGCTTCCAACCGCTGTTCCGGGCGCTCGACCCCGATCAGGTCAACGAGCTGACCGCGCAACTGATCGACGCATTCCAGGGGCAGGGACCCACCATCGGCTCGTTTCTGACCCAGGCGGCCGCGGTGACCAACACCTTGGCTGATCGTGACGTGCTGATCGGCGAGACGATCGACAACCTCAACGTGGTTCTCCGATCACTCGGGGGTCAGAACGAGAGATTCGACAAGGCGGTGACCTCACTATCGGAGTTGGTGGGAGGGTTGGCTGCACGCAGGTCCGACCTGTCCACCGCGGTCGCCCACATCGATGCCGGCGCCGGCTCATTCGCCGATCTCCTGTCGCAGGCTCGCGCCCCATTCCAGAAAGTGGTGCGAGAACTGGACCGCACCGCGGGCATCGCCGTCGCCGACCACGAATACCTCGAAAGGTTCCTCGACGAGCTACCGGACAAGTACCGGGCGTTGAACCGCCAGGCGATGTACGGCGACTTCTTCAGCTTCTACCTCTGTGATGCGGTGCTCAAACTCAACGGAAAAGGCGGGCAACCGGTGTACATCAAGGTGGCGGGGCAGGCCACGGGGCGGTGCGCTCCCAAATGAAGTCATTTGCCGAACGCAATCCGGTGGTGATCGGCATCGTCGGTGTCACGGCGGTGGCGGCGATCACGCTTGCCGCGTTGAACTACCAGAAGCTACCCGGCTTCAACCAAGGCACCTACTACTCCGCTGAGTTCGGTGATTCCGGTGGGCTGTTCACCGGTGCTGCGGTGGAGGTCTCCGGATATCCCGCCGGGAAGGTCTCCAGCATCGATCTCGACGGCAACCGGGTGTTGGTCGAGTTCTGGGTCGACCGGGACATCCACGTCGGGAACCGATCCGAAGCCCGGATACGAGCGAAGAGTCTCCTGGGGACAAAGGTGCTCGAAGTATTCCCGCGCGGCGACGACCCTCTCGAGGCAGCCATTCCACTCGACCGGACCACCTCGCCGTACCAGTTGCCCGATGCGCTCGGGGATCTGGCCACCACGATCGGAGGGCTCGACACCGCACAGCTGTCCGAGTCACTGTCCACGTTGGCCACCACGTTCGCCGACACACCAGAGGAGTTGCGTGGCGCGGTGCAGGGGGTGGCGCGGATCGCGCAGACGCTCAATGAACGAGACGCCGGTCTCCGTGAGCTGCTCGAGAACGCGGCGAAGGCGACTGGCGTGTTGGCGAAGCGCACCGACCAGGTGGTGAGCCTGATCAAGGACTCGAATGCGCTGCTCGCCGAATTGCGCACGCAGAGCGCAGCGTTGGATCAGATCTGGAACAGCGTCTCGGCTGCGGCGCGCGAGCTGAAGGGCTTCATCGAGGACAACAGGGAGGAACTACGGCCGGCCCTGGACAAACTCAACGGTGCCTTGACGATCCTCGACGACCGCAAGGAGCGGGTACAACTGGCCATCAAAGGTCTGAACACCTACGCGATGTCGCTCGGCGAGTCCATCTCGTCCGGTCCGTTCTTCAAGGCTTACGTCGTGAACCTGCTTCCGGGCCAGTTTGTTCAGCCGTTCATCGATGCGGCATTCTCCGATCTGGGACTCGACCCGTCGGTGTTGCTGCCCTCGCAGCTCACCGATCCCCAAACGGGTCAGCCGGCGACCCCGGCGCTGCCGATCCCGTATCCCCGGACGGGGCAGGGCGGTGAGCCACACCTGACGTTGCCCGAGGCCATCACCGGTAACCAGGACCCGAACGTCCCCGCGCAATCTCCCGGCCGCTACCCGTACCGGGAACCGCTCCCGGCACCGCCCCCGGGTGGCCCGCCACCAGGACCCCCGCCCCCCCCCCCGCCGGC
>NZ_BLTG01000069.1 GCF_017312405.1 Mycobacterium sp. PO1 | reverse complement strand
ATGGTGCACCAGTGAGCGCTCGCGCGAAGATCAGACCGGTACCGATGAGCGCGACGGGGTCGCCTTCCGGGCCACCGGCGAGAAGTACTACATCGGTAACGGCAACGTCGCGGGGATGGTGTCGGTGTTCGGGCGCCGCACCGACGTCGAGGGCGCCAACGGCTACGTCTGGTTCGTCGCCGACAGCGGCCACAAGAACTACGAGCTGCTCGGCAACGTCGTGCACGGACAGATGTACGTCAGCAACTTCCGGCTGACCGATTACCCGGTGTACGAGGAGGACATCCTGTGCACCGGGCCCGAGGCTTTCTCTGCCGCCCTGAACACCGTCAACGTGGGCAAATTCAACCTGTGCAGCGGCTCGATCGGGATGTGCGAGCACGCCTTCTACGAGGCGATCACCCACGCCAACAACCGCATCCTGTACGGCAACCCGGTCACCGACTTTCCGCACGTGCGGGCCAGCTTCGTCGACGCCTACGCCCGGTTGATCGCGATGAAGCTGTTCAGCGACCGCGCCATCGACTACTTCCGCAGCGCGGGGCCAAAGGACCGGCGCTACCTGCTGTTCAACCCGGTGACCAAGTCCAAGGTCACCTCCGAGGGTGAGACGGTGGTGACGCTGCTCTGGGACGTCCTGGCCGCCAAGGGTTTCGAGAAGAACACCTACTTCTGCGAGGTTGCCCGGCTGATCGGAGCGCTCCCCAGGCTCGAAGGCACGGTGCACGTCAACGTCGCCCAGATCCTCAAGTTCATGCCCAACTTCATGTTCAATCCCACCGACTACCCGCCGATCGGCACCCGGCACGACGCGAGCGACGACGTGTTCTTCTGGTCGCAGGGTCCGGCCCGCGGCGCGTCGAAGGTCCAGTTCGCCGACTGGGCCCCGGTGTACGAGAGGCACCTCGACATCCCCAACGTCGCCGTCTTCTACGAGCAGGTGCAGGCGTTCAAGGAACTGCTCTCCACCGCGGCGCCCGACGCCGACCAACAGCGCGACCTGGACTTCGTGCTCGTGGTCGGGCACCTGTTCACGCTGGTGGTGTACGGACAGTTGATCCTCGAGCAGGCCGAGTTGACGGGGCTCGATACCGACTTCCGCGAGCTCGTCGACCAGATCTTCGACGTTCAGGTCCGCGACTTCTCCGCCTACGCCGTCGCGTTGCACGGCAAGCCCAGTTCGACCGCGGCACAGCAGGCGTGGGCGTTGTCGTCGGTCCGGAAGCCGGCCACCGACTCGGCGCGCTTCGACCGGGTGTGGGGCCACGTGCGGGACTACGACGGCGCCTACGCCATGCGCCCCTGACCGTGATCGGCGGCTTCGAGCACTGGGCTCGGGAAGGGTTCGCGATCCAGTAGGAGCAGGGCCGGACGCGCCGCCCCGCGGACCGGCGTCCCGACACGCGCGATCGACACCGACGAGGATTCCCGCACGCCGGTATGGACACCCGGAGCGGGGGTACGCTGCAGGAAGCAGCCAGTCAACGATGAAAGGCAGCATTGTGTCGCTCCAAGCACCCCAGAGCATCAACGACATCCGTACCGCGATCCGCGAACTGAGTGCCCGCGCACAGCTCGCCCGCAAAGAGGGGCGGAGCGCTGATGCCGCCGAACTGGACCGGCGCATCGCGCATTACCGCGAGGAGCTCAGCGCGCGCCCCTGACGCGGGCGGTCAACTGCCCAGCCGGCGAAAGGCGCTGCGGTGAAACACGATCGGGGGCACCTCCGGATCGACCCTGATGTCGCAGACACGCAGCACCACGATGGTGTGGTCGCCGGCGGGTACCAGCTGATCGATCGCACTTTCCAGCCACACGCTGGTCCCGTGGACGAACACCGCGCCGCGGTCGGTCGAGGTCGTCTCCAGCCCTGCGAACCGGTCGCCCGTCTTGGCCGCCAGCGTGCGTGCCGCGGCGTCGTGGGATTCACCGAGCACGCTGATGCCCAGATACGGCGCGTCGGCGAGTTTGGGCCAGGTGGTCGACGTGTTCTGCACGCAGAACGACACCAGCGGCGGCTCCAGCGACACCGGGACGAACGTGCTGGCCGCCAGACCGACGCGGGCACCGTCGACCTCCGCCGCGATCGCGATGACCCCGCTGGGGAAATGACCGAAGGCCTCCCGCAACGACGTCGGGTCGAGGCCGGCAGCCGGATGGGTCCCTGAACCACTCATCGTGATCCATCCTCGCACGTGCCGTCGGCGCCGGGTCCGCGGCCGGTAACGTGACGCGCATGCCGAACCCGTCCGCGCGGCGCGGCGCCTAGCGGTACGACGCCTCACCATGTGGATGCCGCTTCTGGCGATGGCCATCGCCGTCAGCGTGGAGCCGTTTCGGATCGGCATGACGGTGGTGATGATCAATCGACCCCGCCCGGGCCTGCAGTTGCTCGCCTTCCTGCTGGGTGGCTTCGCGATGGGCATCGCGGTGGGCGTGGTGGTGCTGTTCATCCTGCGACCCGCGCTGGGGTCGGCGCACTTCACCCTGCCCCGGGTGCAGATCGTGGTGGGCGCGGTGGTGCTGCTCAACGCGGCGCTGGTGGCTGCCGGGGTGATCGGGGGCCGGCGCCGCGACGGAGCCGACAGCCTCCCGGGCCGCCTGGTGGCGCCGCTGATCGCCCGGGCCAAACAGCTGCTCGGCGGCCGCTCGCTGTGGACCGCGGGCGCCGCGGGTCTGGGCATCGCTCTGCCCTCCGTGGACTACCTGGCCGCGCTGGCACTGATCGTGGCCTCCGGCACCGCGGCAACGATCCAGTTCGGAGCCCTGGTGGTGTTCAATGTCGTGGCGTTCGCGCTGGTGGAGATACCGCTGCTGTGCTATCTGGTGGCCCCGAACCGCACCCGGGCCGCCCTGTCGACGCTGTACGACTGGGTGCGGCTGCGGGGCCGGTACGGGGTGGCGGCGCTGCTGGTCGTGGTCGGCGCCGTGCTGATCGGGGTGGGGCTGTCCGGGTTGTAGCCGGGCGAACTAGCCGGTCGGCGGGTTGTTCAGCACGTATTGCAGGCCGGAGAGCAACTGCGACACCGGATCCGCGCCACCACCGAACGCGGCCTGCGTGGCCGGGGCGGTGACGGCCGCGGGGTCGTAGCCGTTGACGGGGTCCACGGTGACCGGGGCGGTCGCCGGGTCGTCGTTGCGCGAGTAGCCGGCGTCCACGTACGGCTTGAGCACCGCGTCGAGCTCGATCAACGTCTCCTTGGGCACGCCGAGGTACTTGAACGGCAGCACCAGCGGGAGGTGCTCCTCGGGGATCATGTACGTCGTCGTCGTGGCGCCGCGAGAGTTGACGCTGGTTCGGATGTTCTGCGGCGGCACCATGCTCGGGTCGGTGAACGCCACCGCGGTGTGGCCGGTCGCCAGCCCCACGATCGCGTTGGCCACCGACAGCCAGTTGTCCGGGCGGTCGGGCCAGTCGGCGATGCTGTCGTAGGCGGAGATGAACTGGTAGGTGTCGTACTGGCTCTCCACCGGCGCCGGGATCCGGTAGTCCAGCGAGGGCACCACGCTGCCGACGGGGAAGTTCTGCGTCAGGAAACTCTCGCCGAAGGCGTGGCGCGCCACCGGGTCCCCGTACATGGCAAAGCTCAACTGGTCCGGAGGCGGGGCGGCCGGGTCGTAAGCCAGGCGCGCCTGCACGTCGTTGAGCACCATCGCGCCCTCGGAAAGACCGATCGCGGTGCCCTGTCCGCCCTCCCGGATCGCGGCGATGGTGTCGGGCGAACCGACGTCGACGGACTCGCCGACGCTGGGGCCGTCGAGGCCGAGGCCGGGCACGAAGCGGTCCCCGAAGGCGCCGATACCCGGGAAGAGCCGCTCCAGGGTGTGGCCCTGGACCTGGCCGGCCGGGTAGTCGACGATCTGGCGGTCCAGTCCGGGGAACCAGTCCGCGCCGGTGCGCATGATGTATTCGTCGTAGGGGATCCCGAGCACGTGCGCGCCGCCCAACGCGTAGGCGCGTCCCGGGGTGCCCAGCGCCGGTGCCCCACCCGCCTCGGCGGCGGGCCCAGGCGGCGGGGCCGGCGCGGGGCCGGGCTCATCGGCTGCGGCGGTGCCGAACCCGAGCCAGCCTGCGGCGCCGATGGTGCTCAGCGCGGTGCCGAACGCGACCAGACGCCTCACTGCTTCCCCCACCTACTCGGCTGCACTGGCTCAGACCTTACTCCGCCACGGCGTCGAGCCGGATGAACTCGTTGTTGCGGTACTGCTCGACGCAGGCGGCACGGCGGATCTTGCCGCTGGTGGTCGTCGGGATCGAGCCGGAGGACACCAGCACCAGATCGCCGACGCTCAACCCGTGCGCGGTCGAGATCGCCGCGGTGACCTGACTTCTGACGTCGTCGAACCGGCGGCGTGCGGCGCTGTCGAGGTCGGCCGGCCGCTTGAGCTCGACGACGGCCACCAGTTCCTCGGTGCCGCGCACCGGAACCGAGACCGCTGCCACCCGGCCGCCGGTGATCGCCTGCACCGTCGCCTCGATGTCCTCCGGGTAGTGGTTGCGGCCCCGGATGATCAGCAGGTCCTTGATGCGGCCGACGATGAACAGCTCGCCGGCGTGCAGGAACCCCAGGTCCCCGGTGCGCAGCCACGGCCCGGCCGGCGTGCCCGGCGACGGGTCGACGATCGTCGCGCCGAAGCCGACCTGCTCGGCGGACGGGCGCCCCCAGTACCCGTCGGCGACGTTGTCGCCGTGCACCCAGATCTCGCCGACGGCGTCCGCAGCGCATTCGCGTCCGGACTCGCCGTCGACGATGCGCACCGTCGGGGACTGCGGCACCCCGTACCGGACAAGCGCGGTGCCCTGTCCCGCCGGGCACGGCCGCACCTGACGCTGCGCCAACGCCTCGGCGTCGAAGAACGCCGCCGGCGCCGACTCGTCCCACGTTCCCGTCGCCACGAACACCGTCGCCTCGGCCAGACCGTAGGCCGGGCGCATCATGTGGTCGCGGAAGTCGAAGTGGGCGAACCGGTCGACGAAGCGGTGCAGGGTGGCCGGCTCGACCCGTTCGGCGCCACTGATGATGCCCACCACCCCGCCCAGGTCCAGACCGGCGAGATCGGTGTCGGTGGTCTTGCGGGCCGCCAGGTCGAACGCGAAGTTCGGCGCCGACGACCACGCGTGCGGGTTCTCGGCGAGAGCGCGCACCCAGCGGGACGGCTTCTCCAGGAACGCCACCGGACTCATCAGCTGCGCGCGCCGGCCGCACAGGATCGGGGCGCACACCCCCAGTACCAGGCCCATGTCGTGATAGAAGGGCAGCCACGACACCAGCGTGGCGTCCGGGGGCAGCGGCGCGGCCGCGAAGAAGCTGCGCATCAGCTGCTCGAAATTCACGGTCAGGTTGCGGTGCGAGAGCATCACCCCGGTCGGTTGACGCGTCGAACCCGAGCTGTACTGCAGATACGCCAGGCTCTGCGCGCCAACAGGTTCCAGCCCCGCTCCGACCGGATCGGCGTCCAGGTCCAGCCCGTCGATCTCGACGAGCTGCGGCGGCGAAGCCAGGTCGGCCTTCGCCACGTAGTCACCGACGTCGACCGCGGCCGCCGACGTCGTCAGCACCACCGCGGGCTCGGTGTCGGTGAGCACCGCACCGACGCGTTCGTGACCCGACCCCGGGAACGGCAGCGGCAACGGCACCGCGACCAGACCGGCCTGCAGCGCACCCAGGAACGCCAGGATGTACTCCAGGCCCTGCGGGGCCAGGATCACCGCCCGGTCGCCGGCCGATCCGTGCCGCCGCAGCTGCCCGGCCACGTTCATCGTCCGTCGCGCCAGCTGCGACCACGTCAGACTCTCCGCGACGCCGGCGGGGTCGCGGTCGTAGTGGGTGAACGTGAACGCGATCTCGTCGGGACGCAGGCTGGCACGCCCGTGCAACATCGACAGGAGCGTCGACTCAGACGGTGTTGTCACGATGGGTCCGTATCAGCTCGTCGAGTCATGAGTGGTGGCACAGGGTCATCAGGGGTGGCACAGGGTCATCAGGGGTGGCACAGGGTCATCAGGGGTTGCACAGGGGTGGGCCTCGGTCTCGTAGTTTCACATGGATCAGGGGGCACTGCCGACCTCGGTCAGTCGATCTCTGCCGGCGCCCGCGACGCCGACCGGCGCGGTCCGATCTGCGGGGGCTTGGACGGCCACCAGTTCGCCTTGCCGACCAGCGCGGCGATGGCGGGCACCGTGATGGTGCGGACGACGAACGTGTCCAGCAGGATGCCGACCCCGATCACGAATCCGCCCTGAACCACGATGCCGATGCTGGAGAACAACAGCCCGGCCATCGACGCCGCGAAGATCAGCCCCGCCGCGGTGATCACCCCGCCGGTGGACCCCAGGGTGCGGATGACGCCGTAGCGCACGCTGTGCGGCGACTCGTCGCGCATCCGCGACACGAACAGCATGTTGTAGTCCGCGCCGACGGCCACCAGCACCACGAACGCCAGCGGCGGCACGCTCCAATGCAGTTGCTGATCCAGGAGCACCTGGAAGAACAGCACACCGATGCCGATGGCCGCGAAATAGGACAACACCACCGAGCCCACCAGGTAGAAGGGCGCGACCAACGAACGCAGCAGCACCATCAACGTCAGCAGCACGACGATCAACGTCACGATGATGATGAAGCGGATGTCGCGCTCGTAGTAGTCGCGGGTGTCGCGCAGCGCGGCGGGGAAGCCCCCCATCGAGATCGACGCGTCGGACAGGGTGGTGTTGGGCTGCGCGCCGCGGGCGACGTCACTGATGACGTTGACCTGGTCCATCGCCTCCGGGCTGAACGGATTCAGCTCGGTCTGCACCAGGTAGCGCGCCGATCGGCCGTCCGGGGACAGGAACGCCTCGGCGGCCTGCTGGAACTCCACGGCGTTGAGCACCTCGGCAGGGATGTTGAACCCGGCCATCGTCGAGCCCGACGCCTCGGCGCGCATCGTCAGCAGGAACGCCGAGGCCTGATCCAGACCGGCGGCCATCACCTTGATCTGTTCGACGAGCTGATCGACGCCACCCGCCACCTGACGGCTGCCGTCGGCCAGCCGGTCGGCGCCGTCCCGCACGTCGGCCAGCCCGGCCTGCGCGCCGGCGGGCGAGTCCAGCCCCAGGTCGGCTGCGGCCGCGGTCAGCGTGGCGAGCGCGTCGTTGAGCTTGTTCACGGTGGCGGTCAGGCTCTGCCGGTCGTCGACGCCCTGCAGCTCGCCGGCCAGCTGGTTGATCTCGTCGACGCGACCGTCGTTGCGGGCGGCGATCACCTTCTCGAACTGGGCGCGGGTCTCGACGCAGGACGGGTTGGCGTCGCACACCCGGTTGCCCTGCAGCGCCGTGAGCACCGGACCGATCCAAGCGAACATGTCGCGCACGGCCCGGAAGTTGACCCCCATCGACAGGCCCAGCTTGTTGACGCTGTCGACGAGCTTGGCCGCGGTTTCGACGTCGCGCACGAGCTTCTCGCCGCCGTACTCGGCGCGCACCGACGAGAACGTGCCGATCAGGCTCTGCAGGCTGGGCGCGATCTCGTCGACCTGGGCACGCACGTCGTCGAGGGTGTCGGCCAGCGTGTTCGCCCCGTCGGCGAGTTCGTTGAGGTCCCCGGAGCGCTCCCCGATCTGGGCGGAACCCGCGGCCAGCCGGTCACCGACGATGCCCGCCTGGAACGTCGCCCGGAACTCCGGGGGCACCTCACCCAGCGGGCGGGTGACGCCCATGACCCGGGCGACGTCGGGCAGCTGGGCGATGCGGGAGGCCATCTGCTCGAGGTCGGCCAGCGCCTGGGGGGTGCGCAGGTCGTGCGGCGATTGGACGAGCACGTACTGCGGGATCGACTGGCTGATCGGGAAGTGGCGTTCCAGGGCGGCGTAGCCGACCGAGCTGGGCGCGGAGTCCGCGACGGCCTTGCGGTCGTCGTAGTTGAAGGTGGCCAGCGTCGCGCCACCGGCCAGCAGCGCGAGCACCAGCACGCTGGCGACCAGGTGGGGCACCGGCCGCCGGACGATGCGGATGCCGGAACGGCGCCAGAACCGGGCGGTCAGTTCCCGGCGCGGTTTGACCCAGCCGCGCGGCCCGGCCAGTACCAGGATCGCCGGCAGCAGCGTCACCCCGGCCAGGTAGGCGACACCGATGCCGATCGCCGCCGACACCCCGATGGTGCGGAAAACCCCCATCTGGGCGAAGCTCATGACGAGAAATGTGATGCCCACCGTGAGCGCCGACGCGGTGATGACCTTGCCGATGGAGATCATCGCCCGGGTGACCGCCTGGTCGTAGCCGGCGCCGGAACGCAGATAGTCGTGGTAGCGGCTGATCAGGAACACCGCGTAGTCCGTCCCGGCGCCGGCCATGATCGCGCTGAGGAACACGATCGACTGGTTGGACACCCCCGAGCCCGTCAGCTGCGAGTAGCCGGCCACCACGGCCTGCGCGATCAGCAGCGACGACCCGATGGTCACCAGCGGCAACAGCATGGTCAGCGGATTGCGGTAGACCAGCAGCAGCACGCCCAGCACCAGCACCGCGATGGCGATCTCGATGGGCAACCGGTCCTGTTGGCCGGCCACGGTCAGGTCGGCGACGGTGGCCGCGGGCCCGGTGACATAGACGTCCAGACCGTCGCCCGAGGCGCCGGTGGCGGTGTGGTGATCGACGATCGTCGACACCCGGTTGAACGACTCGTAGGACCGGGGGGTGCCCAATTCGCCGTCGAGACTGACCGGCAGCACCCAGGTCGTCTTGTCCTCGCTGGTCATGAACTGGCGCAGCTGCGGGGTGCTGATGAAGTCCTGCACCGACACCACGTCGGTGATGTCGTCACGCAATGCGTCCACCACGTCGCGGTAGACCGCTTCGTCGTCCCGAGTCAGCCCGGACTCGTTGATGAACGCGACGACCATCAGGTTGTCCGAGCCGGTCTCACCGAACGCCTCGGCCATCTTGGTGGCGGTGACGCTCGACGGCGCGTCGCTGGGCAGGATGACCAGGGGGTGCCGCTCGGCCATCTCGCCGAGCGAGGGAAACGTCAGCGGCAGCGCGAGCGCCATCGCCACCCAGACCCCGATCACGGCCCAGGGCCAGCGCACCACGACGCCGGCTAGTTTCCGCATGTCACCTGCATGTCGCTCTCACCTCGCTGCGCCCCGTCAGGCGACGCGTCCCCAATGACCGTTGTCGGCGACCTGCCCGCACACCGACCGCATCGCCTGCAGATAACGCGTGACGGACTTCTCGGCGACCGGATTGTCCGGATGCATGATGGCCATCACGGTGCCCTCGCCGTAGCGGAATATGTAAATCGTCAGTTGATACGAGAACCGGCCGTCGGGGTAGATGCCGATGTTGTCGGCCAGGCCCATGTCACCGGCGGCCAGAATGGCGTTGAGCGGAGCGGCGCCGCCATGCAGGAAATTCGAGACCGGGAAATTCGGTTGCGGCCATTTCAACCACGGCGCCAACTCGAGCACCCGGTAATACGGCACCTTCGCCATGTTCAAACCGGAATCGAACGACGACTGGGCCGACCACGCGGCTTCGCCGAATGACGCCGCCCCGATCGGCACCGTGATCGGGATGAGCCCGGTGAACCATCCCTGGGTCATGAAATTGTCTCCGGCGTTGCGCGAATCCCGCGGAGTCAACCCGTAATAGGTCAACGTGCCGGTCAATTCGTGCTCGACCTGAGCGAGGCAGGCGAACAATCCGCCCACGAAACGCGCACCCGCGCCGGCACAGGAGGCATCGAAACGTTCCGTCTGCGCTGCGTCCATCAGCACTTCTGACGTCATTCTGCTGCTCACCGATTCCTGCGGGTCACCCAGCGGCAGCGGGAATTCGGGGAAACCGCCGTCGTTGTTCTCGGCGAAATCGATCCACGCCTGCACGCCGGGAGAATCCACATCCAGATCCGCGGTGTATTCGCGTTCGCGGACGCAGAATGCGTCGAAACTGCCGGCGTCGGGAAGGGTGAGCGCCGATCCGCCGCCACTGAGCGCCGAATACATTCCGTTGGCTTCCAGCATCGTGGTACCGATCAGGGTGGCGTCGCCGTGGACGTGGTCCATGGACGCGAAGAACGTGAAGAATTCGTCGTTCTGAATGACCCCGAACGTGAAGCAACCCCATTCCAACGGATTCGGGATGGCCACCACGTGCTCGTGAATCTGCTCGACGGTCATCTCACCGTGTTCGATCGGCACGAATTCGATGTCGGCCGGATCCTCGAGCGCGTGCCGGATGAATTCGTTGTCACCGACATGTCTGAACCAGCTGCGAAAAGTGTCGTGCCGGCGCAGGTAGGCGTTGACGGCATGGTCCATCGCCGCGATGTCACACTGGCCCGCGACGTCACAGCTGGCGATGATCTGGCGGGAGAAGTTCAATCCCGCCGCGGCACGGTCACAGTAGTTACGAAGATGCTGGCCCTGCATGTAGCTGACCGGCACCGAACTGACGGGCGCCTGCCGGGCCTTGTCCTGCGCTTCCGCCGTCGGATGCCATGAGACGACAGCACCCGGGGTCAGCGACCATTCGTCAAGTCCGCCAACCGTGATCTTGCCGATGCGCAAAACTCGACCCTCCCGAATACACCCCGCTCAGTCGACCCCGGAACCGGCGCCGACTACTGCTCGATCAACATACCGGTGCCGCCGTTCCGCGCCGCCCCAGCCCGGGACAGCAACACCCCACACGGCACCTGCACACGTGCCATAGTGTCCGTCGGGGGAAGTCGATCTCAGGGCGCGACAGGTGACCTGTGCAGTCAGATTCTCACCGTCGAAGCAAGGGAGTACAACGGCATGGGATCCGCCGAGCATCCGACCGGGCAGCCCCCGCGGTTCGCCGTCATCGGCTACGCGGCGCGCTTCCCGGGCGCCCCGGACACCGACCGGTTCTGGGACATGCTGCGGGCAGGCCGCGACGCCATCTCAGAGGTCCCCGGTGACCGCTGGGACGTCGACGAGTTCTTCGACGCGGAGCCGGGCACGCCGGGCAAGGTGGTCACCCGGCGCGCGGGTTTCGTCGAGGACGCGACAGGCTTCGACGCTCCGTTCTTCGGGATGTCGACCCGCGAGGTCCGGTTGATGGACCCCCAGCACCGGCTGCTGCTGGAGACCGCGTGGCGCGCGGTGGAGCACTCCGGGATCGCGCCGACGTCCCTGGCCGGCAGCAACACCGGCGTGTTCGTCGGGCTGGCCACCCACGATTACCTGGGCATGGCCTCCGACGAACTCACCTACCCCGAGATCGAGGCCTACATGGCCATCGGGACGTCCAACGCGGCCGCCGCGGGCCGGATCAGTTTCCGGTTGGGACTACAGGGCCCGGCGGTCGCCGTCGACACCGCCTGCAGTTCATCGCTGGTGGCCATCCACCAGGCGTGCCAGGCGCTCCGCCTCGGCGAGTGCGACCTGGCGCTGGCCGGTGGGGCGAACGTGCTGCTCACGCCCGCCACGATGATCACCTTCTCCAGCGCGCACATGTTGGCGCCCGACGGCCGCTGCAAGACGTTCGACGCGGCCGCCGACGGATATGTGCGCGGCGAGGGCTGCGGCGTCATCGTCGTCAAACGCCTCGAGGATGCGCTTCGCGACGGCGACCGGATCCGCGCGGTCATCCGCGGCAGCGCCATCAACCAGGACGGTGCGTCGGGCGGGCTGACGGTGCCCAACGGCGTGGCCCAGCAACGGGTGATCACCGACGCCCTGGACCGCGCTGGGGTCGCCCCCGCCGACGTCGGCTACCTGGAAGCCCACGGCACCGGGACGTCGCTGGGCGATCCGATCGAAGCTCAGGCCGCGGGCGCGGTGCTCGGTGCCGGGCGCCCCGCCGACCGGCCGCTGCTGATCGGGTCGGTCAAGACGAACATCGGCCACCTCGAGGCGGCCGCCGGGATCGCCGGGGTCATCAAGGTCATCCTGTCGTTGGAGAACGAGATGCTGCCGCGGCATCTCAACTTCGAGAAGCCCTCGCCGCACATTCCGTGGGACCGGCTGGCGGTCGAGGTCGTCACCGATCCCGTGCCGTGGGAGCGCAACGGCCTCCCCCGCATCGCCGGGGTCAGTTCGTTCGGGTTCGCGGGCACCAACGCCCACGTCATCCTCGAAGAGGCGCCACCGGCGGCGGAGCCGCTTGTGAGCCCGGCGGCGGAGCCGCTCATGGGCCACGCGGCGGAGCCGCTGATGGGCCACGCGGCGGAGCCGCTCATGGGCCGCGCGGCTGAGCCGGCCAACGTCACCGCGGCCGCGCCGGACGCCGGCTACCGCCTGCTGCCGCTGTCCGCCCGCACCCCGGCCGCCCTGGCGACCCTCGCCGACCGGTACCGCCATTGGCTGGTCGAGCATCCCGAGGCCACGCTGGCCGACGTCTGCTTCACCGCGGGCACGGCGCGTGCCCACCTGGAGCATCGCGCGGCACTGGTGGTCGACTCCAAAGACTCGGCGCTCGAACTCCTCGGCGCGCTGGCCGACGACCGGCCTGCTCCGGGGCTGGTGCGCGGCGAGTCCCACGAGTCGCCGAAGACGGCATGGTTGTTCACCGGGCAGGGCAGCCAGTACCCCGGCATGGCCCGCGAGTTGTTCGACACCGAGCCGGTGTTCGCCGACACGCTGCGACAGTGCGCCGACGCGGTCGCCGATGTTCTCGAAAAGCCCTTGCTCGACGTGATCTTCGGGTCCAGCGACGAGGAGCTGCGCCAGACGTCTGCCGCGCAGCCCGCCCTGTTCGCGGTGGAGATGGGCCTGGCCCGGCTGTGGCAGTCGTGGGGGTTGGAGCCGGACGTGGTGCTGGGCCACAGCGTCGGCCAGTACTCGGCGGCGTGTGTGGCCGGCGTCTTCGAACTGGCCGACGGGGCACGGCTGATGGCCGAGCGCGGCCGCCTGTTCGGCAGCCTGCCCGCCGGCGGGCGGATGGTCGCGGTGTTCACGGCCCCGGATCGGGTCGAGCCGCTGACCGACGAGTTCCCCACTCTGTCGGTGGCCGCCTACAACGGTGCGAACACCGTGCTGTCCGGACCGGCCGACGACCTCGCGCAGGCGATCTCGGGACTGGTCGCTGCCGGGGTGCGCTGCGACTGGCTCGACACCAGCCACGCCTTCCACTCCGCGCTGCTCGATCCGATCCTCGACGAATTCGAGTCGTTCGCAGCACAGTTCGAGGTCAACCAGCCGCAACGGATCCTGATCGACAACCGGACCGGGGCTGCGCTGGGACGCAGTGTGAAACTCGACGGGACCTACTGGCGGCGGCACGCACGCCAACCGGTCGAGTTCGCCAAGAGCGTGCGCACCCTCGCCGAGATGAACTGCAGGGTGCTGGTCGAGATCGGTCCGCGACCCGTTCTGACCGCCGCGGCGCTGGGCGCCTGGCCGGACCCGACGACCACGCCGCGGGTGATCGCGTCTCTGCGCCCGACCACCGCGGACCACCGCCAGATCACCGAGGCCCTCGCCGATGCCTACGTGCTGGGTCACCTGCCCGACTTCGCCGCGCTGCGCCGGCCGGAGGCGCGCAAGCTGGATCTGCCGACCTACCCGTTCGAGCGGCGTCAGTACTGGTTCTCCGACGGCCGCGACGGCACGGTCGATTCCGCTGCACCGCAACGCCTCAGCGGTCCCCGCACCGAGGCCGTCGGCCTCCTGGAGGACGGGCGCATCGCCGAGCTCGCGGCACTGCTGGACAGCGCGGGCGACGAGCAGACGGTGGCTGTTTTGAACAAGCTTGCCGCACAGCACAATCAGCAACGCACCACCCAGGCGATCACCGACGACCGCTACGAGATCCACTGGCAGGAAGCCTCGTCGTTCCGCACCTCGGCCGGCGTGAGTGCGACCTGGGTCCTGGTCGGTGACCCCGCGGCGGCCCAGCCCCTCGTCGACGTGCTGACCACACGCGGCCAGCGGTACGAGTCGGTCGCACTGCCGGCATCGGATGCCGACGCCGAGCAGCTCGCCGCCGCGCTGCGCACCCTGGCCGAGGATGGTTCGGCGGTGCGTGTTGTGCACCTCGCCGCGTTGGACGCGAACCCGTCTGCGGCGGCCGGCCCGTCGATGCGCTCACTGCTGCGGATGCAGCACCGCACCCTGAGCGGCACGCGGCGGCTGTTCCGCGCGGCCGCAGCCGCCGAACTGCGCAGCCCGATCTGGCTGGTGACCCGGGGCGCGCAACAGGCGACCGATGCCGACACGGTGAGCCCCGAGCAGAGCTGTCTGTGGGGCTTCGGCCGCGCCGCTGCTCTGGAATTGCCACAGCTGTGGGGCGGACTCGCCGACCTGACCGCAGACCGCGACATCGCGGCACACGAATGGGCCCGCCTCGTCGACCTGATCGGGGGCCCACCCGACTCGGCCGCCCGGGAAGACCAGGTCGCGATCCGCGACCAGGCGGTGCTGGTCCCCCGTCTGGTCCGCCGGTCCGGCCGGCCCGGGGCGGACCCGCTGCCGCTGCGCGACGACGCCACCTATCTGGTGACCGGCGGACTGGGGGCGATCGGACTGGAGATCGCCGGGTATCTCGCCGCCCACGGCGCCGGGCATCTGGTGCTCACGAGCCGACGCGCGCCCGACGACACCACCGCGCAGCGGATCGACGCGCTACGCGCGCAGCACGGTTGCACCCTGCAGGTGATCACGGCCGACGTCGCCGACGCCCACGACGTGGCGCGCCTGTTGGCCGGCATCGCCGCCGACCTTCCGCCGCTGGCCGGCATCGTGCATGCGGCCGGGGAGGTCGGCACCACCCCGCTGAGCGCCCTCGAAGACGCCGAAACCGACCGTGTCTTCGCCGGAAAGGTCTGGGGTGCATGGCATCTCAGTGAGGCCGCGGCTGACCTGAAGCTCGACTTCTTCCTCAGCACCTCCTCGATCGCCTCCGTCTGGGGTGGATTCGGTCAGACCGCCTACGGCGCCGCCAACGCCTTCCTCGACGGACTGTGCCGGTATCAGCGAGACCAGGGCATCGCCGGGATCAGCGTGAACTTCGGCCCCTGGTCGGCCGGTATGGCCGACGAACAGTCCCGCGCGCGGTTGGCGCAGCGCGGAGTGCAGACCCTCTCGCCCGCCGACGCTCTGGCCGGGCTGGCCGACGTCGCGACGACCACGCCCGGGCACGGCGTGGTGGCCCGCATCGACTGGGCCCGCTTCCTGCCGCTGTATCAGCAGGCGGGCCAGCGGGCGTTCCTGGCCGAGATGCAGCAGGGCCTGCCCGCGCAGCCGGTGTCGACGGCTCCGTCCGGAAAGACGGCCCTGGTCGAGAAGCTCACCAATGCCCCTGTGCAGCAGCGCCGCGCGCTGCTGATCGACCACCTGCGCGAAGCGGTGGCCGAGGTGACCCGCATCGACGCCGGCGAGATCCGCGAGGATGCCGGGTTCTTCGATCTCGGCATGGATTCGCTGATGGCTGTGGAGTTACGCCAGCGCATCGAACAGGCTGTGGGCGCCCAGATCCCGGCCACCCTGGCGATGGATCACCCCAGGCTCTCCGATGTGGCGGACTATCTGCTGGCCGACGTACTCGGACTCAGCGGCCAGGCCGCCGCGAAGCCGGCGACCGTGGTCGCCGCCCGGACCGACGAGCCGATCGCGGTCGTAGCCGTGTCCTGCCGCTTCCCCGGCGCACCCGATCCGGAGGCCTTCTGGGACCTGCTGGCCGGTGGTGTCGACGCCATCCGCGAAGTGCCGGAGGACCGCTTCGACATCGACGAGTTCTACGATCCCGATCCCGACGCCGCGGGCAAGACGTACACCCGGTCGGGCGGTTTTCTCGACGAGATCGACGGGTTCGACCCCGAGTTCTTCGGTATCTCACCGCGCGAGGCGGTCTGGATCGAGCCGCAGCAGCGGCTGATGCTGGAGACGGTGTGGGAGGGGCTGGAACGAGCGGGATTCGCGCCGTCGGCCCTGCGCGGTAGCCGCACCGGGGTCTTCGTGGGAGTGGCCGCCAACGAGTACGCCCACCTGCTCTCCGCCGAGCCGATCGACAAGATCGAGCCGCATTTCATCACCGGCAACGCGCTCAACGCGATCTCCGGCCGGGTCGCCTTCGCGCTGGGCTTCGAGGGGCCCGCCGTGGCCGTGGACACCGCATGCAGCTCGGCGCTGGTCGCGGTGCACCAGGCCTGCCAGGCGCTGCATTCCGGCGACTGCGATCTCGCGGTGGCCGGCGGGGTCAACGTGCTGTTGAGTCCCGTCACCGTCGTCGCGGCGTCTCGCGCCCGCATGCTGTCCCCCACCGGGCGGTGCAAGACCTTCGACGCGTCCGCCGACGGCTACGTACGTAGCGAGGGATGCGGCGTGCTGGTGCTCAAGCGGCTCAGCGACGCGGTGCGCGACGGCGATCGGATCAGTGCGGTCATCCCCGCCAGCGCGGTGAATCAGGACGGCGCCTCCAGCGGGTTGACCGTTCCCAACGGCGGCGCCCAGCAGCGGCTCATCTCGACGGTCCTGGCCCGCGCCGGGTTGTCCGGCGGTGACGTCGACTACCTGGAGGCGCACGGCACGGGCACCCCGCTGGGCGACCCGATCGAGGTGCAGGCCGCCGCAGCCGCCTACGGCGACTCCCGCGACGCCGACCGGCCGCTGCTGATGGGATCGGTGAAGACCAACATCGGCCATCTCGAATCCGCCTCCGGTGCAGCCGGTCTGATCAAGGTGGTGTTGTCCCTGCAGCACGGGGTGCTGCCACAGAGCCTGCATTTCGAGCAGCCGTCGCCGCACATCCCGTGGGACTCGCTGCCGGTGCGGGTGGTGGACGAGGCGATGCCGTGGCAGGCCGACGGCAGGCCACGCCGGGCCGGGGTGAGCTCGTTCGGGTTCACCGGCACCAACGCCCATGTGCTGATCGAGGAACCGCCCCAGCCTAATCCGGCTCTGGCCGCAGCTGAGCTTCCGGACACACCGGATACTGCGCCGCAGCCCACCGACCGCTCTGCCGTGCAGGTGTTGCCGCTGTCGGCCCGCTCGCCGGAAGCGCTGGTGACGTTGGCGCAGCGCTACGACAGCTGGTTGAGCACCCACCCGGATGCCGATCTGAGCGACGTGTGCCTGACGGCCGGAACGGGGCGGTCGCATTTCGAACACCGCGCCGCGCTGGTGGTGGACTCGATCGACGGCGCCCGGGCGGCGCTGACCGACCTGGCCGAGAATCGGCTGCGCCCCGGGGTGGTGCGCGGCGAGCACACCCACCGCCCTACGACGGCCTGGTTGTTCACCGGACAGGGCAGCCAGTACCCGGGGATGGCCCGGGAACTGTTCGACACCGAACCGGTCTTCGCCGAGACGGTGACCCGCTGCGCGGAGGCGGTCGCCGACCTGCTTGCCGATCCGCTGCTGGAGGTGCTGTTCGCCACCGACCGGGAGACCGGCGGCAAGGCCGGGGAACGGTTGCGGCACACGTCGTTCGCTCAGCCGGCGCTGTTCGCCGTCGAGATGGGTCTGGCGCGGCTGTGGCAATCGTGGGGTATCGAACCGGACGTCGTCCTCGGTCACAGCGTGGGCCAGTACGCGGCGGCCTGCGTGGCGGGCGTGTTCAGCCTCGAGGACGGTGTGCGGCTGATGGCCGAACGCGGCCGGATGTTCGGCAGCCTGCCCGCGGGTGGGCGGATGGTGGCGGTGTTCACCGACGCCAATCGTGTCGAGGCAGCCGCCGCCCAGTTCCCTCGGGTGTCGATCGGGGCCTACAACGGGCCCAACACCGTGCTCTCGGGCCCCGGCGAGGACCTGGAGCAGATCGTCGCCGGGTTCAGCGCCGACGGCATCCGCTGCACCTGGCTGGAAACCAGTCACGCGTTCCACTCCGAGCTGTTGGACCCGGTGCTCGACGAGTTCGAGGCCTTCGCGGCAGGGATGACGTTCGCCGCGCCCACACTTCCGCTGGTGTGCAATCGCACCGGCACCGTGCTCACCGCCCAGACCCCGATCGATGCCGGGTACTGGCGCCGGCATTCGCGCCAGCCGGTGCAGTTCGCCGAGAGCGTGCGCACCGTGGCGGCGCTGGGGTGCTCGATCCTGATGGAGATCGGGCCGCAGCCGGTGTTGACCGGGGCCGCGGTCCAGGTGTGGCCCGAGCATGTGGCCGCGCCACGGGCCGTCGTCTCACTGCGCAAAGGTGTCGCCGACCGGCGTCAGATCGCCGACGCGCTCGCCGCCGCGTACATCGGTGGCCACCGACCCGATTTCGCGGCGGTCCACGGCCGTGCCGGTCGCCGCGTCGAATTGCCGACCTACCCGTTCCAGCGCCGTCGCTTCTGGCCCCGATCGGCCGGCGTCGCGACGGAGGGTGGCGGTGCCGCCACCTCCGGGATCCCGGGCAGCGCCAAGGATCTCGCGTCCGGCGACACCGTCTTCACCAGCCGGTTGTCGGTCCGGTCGCAGCCCTGGCTCAGTGACCACGTCATCTACGGCACCGTCGTCGTGCCGGGTGCGACCTATGCCGCGATGGCCCTGGCCGCGGTCGGCACCCCCGCACGCGTGCAGAACGTCTTCTTCTACGAGCCGATCATCCTGCCGGAGAAGAGTTCTCGCGAGGTGCAGCTGACGCTGCACCCGCAGGAGGCCGGCGGCTGGACGTTCCAGGTGCACAGCCGGCCCTACGGTCAGCGCGACACCGACTGGTCGCTGAACGCCGAAGGCACGGTGACCGCCGGGCTCGACGACGAGCAGCCCGCCGAACAGGCCGAGGCGGTCGACGACGCGATCGAGCGGTGCACCCGCATGCGCCCGCAGGAGCTGTTCGAGACGTTCGCAGACCTGGAGCTGGCGTGGGGGCCGACGTGGTCGGGCTCGCTGAAGTCGTTGTGGCTCGGCGACGGCGAAGCGATCGGTGACATCCTGGTGGGTGCGGAACTCGCCGAACAGCTCGGCTCCGAACCGATGCACCCGGTGTTGATGGACCTGTGCACCGGCGTCGCGTTCCCGGCGTTCCCGGCACTGCTGGCCGCCGAGCAGGGCGTCAACGACCTGTTCCTGCCGCTGCGGTACGGGCAGGTCACGCTGCGGGAGAAGATGCCGCGCAGGTTCTACTGCCGCGCCAGGTGGCACGCCGCCGAACTGAACAGCGAAACCCAGGTCTTCGACCTCGATTTCGTCGACCGCGACGGCCGCCTGCTGGGCGGGATCCGCGAGTTCACGGTCAAACGCGCACCGCGCGAGGCGCTGCTGCGCGGCCTCGGTGGGGACGCCACCCGCCTGCTCTACACGCTGGGTTGGCATGAGGTCGCGCCACCGGAGCCGCGCGACGACGAGACCGCCGGCACCTGGCTGATCGCCGGGTTCGACGAACTGGCGGCGGCCGTGCCCGGCTGCATCCCGTTCGACCGGGGGCCCGACGCGGCCCCGTTGGGTCAGGTGCTCACCGAGGCGCGGGAACGCGGACTGCCGTTCTCCGGCGTCGTTTGGCGCGCCGCGGCGCCTACCGAGAACGCGGACGCCGACCACGTCGCGGCGCGGCTGGAGACCGAGATCGGTCACCTGCTCAGCGCCGTGCACGCGGTGCAGGGCGGCTCCGGGACCGCACCGGTCACCCTGCCCGACGGATTGTGGATCGTCACCGAGCGCGGGGTCGCCTGCGAGTCCGGCGAGCCCGTCGACCCGGTGCAGGCCGCGCTGTGGGGGTTGGGCCGCACCACCATCAACGAGGAGCCGTCGCTGCGCTGCCGGATGGTCGACGTCGACGGATCGGCGGAAGCCGTGGCGGCGCTGGCCGGGCTGCTCAGCAACCCCGTGACGGAGCCCGAGTGCGCGCTTCGGCAGGGCAAGCTGCTGGCCTCGCGGTTGTTGCCGTGGGCGCGCAGCGGTCATCTGGCGGTGCCGCGGGGCGGTGACTACGTGCTGGCGCCCACCGAGCGCGGCGCGATCGACAATCTGCGGCTGTCCGAGGTGGACGTGGCGCCGCCGGCGGACGGCTACGTGCAGGTCCGGGTCGAGGCCGCGGGGCTGAACTTCCGTGACGTGCTCAACGTCCTGGGCCTCTACCCCGGCGACCCCGGACCGATCGGCGGCGACTTCGCCGGCATCGTCACCCAGGTCGGCGCGGGGGTGAACGGCCTGGAGGTCGGTCAGCGGGTCTACGGCTTCATGCAGGGCGCCTTCTCCAGCCGCTTCAACGTGCCCGCGCAGCTGCTGGCGCCGGTACCCGACGGCCTGGGCCCGGTCGCCGCGGCCACCATTCCGGCCGCTGCGCTCACGGTGCGGTTGGCGTTCGACTGGGCGAAGATCCAGCCCGGCGAACGTGTCCTCGTCCACGCCGCCAGCGGCGGCGTCGGGCTGGCGGCGATCCAGATGGCGCAGCAGCGCGGCGCCACCGTGTTCGCGACCGCGAGCACCTTCAAGCGCGCCACGCTGCGCAAGATGGGTGTCAAGTACGTCTACGACTCCCGCAGCACGGATTTCGCCGACCAGATCCTGGCCGACACCAACGGCGCCGGCGTCGACGTGGTGCTCAACAGCCTCACCAACAACGGGTTCGTCGAGGCGACGGTGCGGGCCACGGCTCCCAACGGTCGCTTCGCCGAGATCGCCAAGCGCGACATCTGGACTCCTGAGCAGATGGCGGCCGCCCGGCCTGACATCGCCTACGAGATCGTCGCGCTGGATGTCACGACGCTGCAGGACCCCGGTCACATCCACCGGCTGTTGACCGAGGTGTCGCAGGGACTGGGCACCGGCGAGTGGGCGCCGCTGCCCGCCGAGATCTACCCGATCACGGAGTCCAGGGCCGCGTTCCGGCGGATGCAGCAGGCTCGCCACATCGGCAAGATCGTGGTCCAGATCCCCCACCCGCTGCAGCCGCGCCCCGACCGCAGCTACCTGATCACCGGTGGACTCGGTGCGGTCGGTCTGCACACTGCGGCGTATCTGGCCCAGCTCGGTGCCGGGGACATCGTGCTGACCAGCCGACGTGCCCCCGATGCCGACACCCAGCGGGTGATCGACGAGATCACCGAGCGTTACCGGTGCCGCGTGCACACGTTTGCCGCCGACGTCGGCGACGACGGCGAGGTGGCCGCGTTGCTGCAGCGGATCCGCGCGGAGTTGCCGCCGCTGGCGGGGGTGGCACACCTGGCCGGTGTCCTCGACGATGCGCTGCTGTCCCAGCAGAGCCTGGAGCGGTTCCGGACCACGTTGGCGCCCAAGGCATTCGGCGCCTGCCATCTGGACCGCCGGACGCGCGAGGACGACCTCGACTTCTTCCTCGTGTCGTCGTCGGTGTCGAGTCTGTTCGGCTCGCCCGGCCAGGCCAACTACGCGGCGGCCAACGCGCTGCTCGACGGCCTGGTGGCGCAGCGGCGTGCGCAGGGGCTGCCGGCGACCGGCATCAACTTCGGGCCGTGGGCGCAGGGCGGCATGGCCTCCTCCGAGGCCGCGGTGGCCAACATCAGTGCCCAGGGTCTGATTCCGCTGGAGCCGTCCGCCGCGTTGAGCGCGATGGCGGAGGTGGTTGCGAACGGCACCGGACAGGCCACGGTGCTCAAGGCCAACTGGCAGCGCGCCGCCAAGGTCCTGGGCAGCTCGCGGCCGCCGATTCTGGACCTCGTGCTGCCGAGCGCCGCCGGGGAGACGACCGGGGACAGTGAGCTGCTGCGCCAGCTGCAGGAGATTCCGGTGCCCCAGCGGGCCGGGTTCGTCACGGAGTTCCTGCAGCGCGAGGTGCAGAACTTCCTGCGGCTGGCTCAGCCGCCGGCCGCGACCAGTAGTTTCCTCGACCTCGGGACGGACTCGTTGATGGCGATCGAACTGCGCAACCGGTTGCACAGCCAGTTCGGTGGCGCGTTCACGATCAACGCCACCGCCGTGTTCGACTATCCGACCATCGGCGGGTTGGCCGAGTACCTCGTCGGGCAGCTGCCTGATGCCGAAGCCGCCGAGCCGGCCCCACAGGAGGAACCACCTGTCACCGAATGATCAGATTCGGTGCCGGGACGCTGCGGTACGGTGACAGACCATGGTGGCCGAATCCTCGCGAACCCGGCCGAAATCGCTGCTTGCGTTGGCGGTCTCGCTGGTCGCCGTCGCGGTGGCCTCGGGGCTGGGCGGGCTGGCGAGCAGCCGTGCGTCCGAAGAGTACGGCCGTCTCGAGCAGCCGTCGTGGGCGCCGCCGTCCTGGGTGTTCGGTCCGACGTGGACGGTGCTGTATCTGCTGATGGCGGTGGCGGCCTGGCTGGTGTGGCGTACCGGCCCCTCGGTCCGGTCGCGCCTGGCGCTGACGTTCTACGCTGTGCAGCTGGTGCTCAACGCGGCGTGGACGCCGCTGTTCTTCGGCCTCGGCTGGCGCGGCATCGCGTTCGCCGAGCTCAGCGTCCTGCTGGTGGTCCTGATCGCCACGGTGGTGATGTTCTGGCGGTTGAGCCGGCCGGCCGGCGCGATGCTGGTGCCCTATCTGTTGTGGTCGGCGTTCGCGCTGTCGCTGAATTTCGCGGTCTGGCAACTCAACTCATGACGCCAGCCGCTCTGGAAGGAGAATTCGAGTGAAGAAATCGGTGTTCATCACCGGGGCCGCCACCGGTATCGGCCGGGCGACCGCACTGAACTTCGCCCGCCGTGGCTACTTCGTCGGAGGGTATGACCTCGACGAGGCCGGGCTGAAGGTGCTCGAGGCGGACATCGCCGCCGTCGGCGGCACCGGAGCGGTGGGCCATCTCGACGTCACCGACGTCGAGGAGATGTCCACCCGACTGGCCGAGTTCTTCGCGGCCGCCGGTGACCGGCTGGACGTGATGATCAACAACGCCGGGCTGCTCACCGCCGGCGCCTTCGAAGAGATCCCGCTCGCGACGCACCACCGCGACATCGATGTCAACGTCAAGGGCGTCGTCAACGGTCTGCATGTCGGGTTCCCGTTCCTGCAGCGCACCCCGGGCTCCACGGTGATCAACCTGGCGTCGGCGTCGGCGATCTACGGGCAGGCCGAGCTCGCCAACTACAGCGCCACCAAGTTCTACGTGCGGGCCATCACCGAAGCGCTGAACATCGAGTGGGCCGGCCACGACATCCGCGTGATCGACATGTGGCCGCTCTACGTCAACACCGCGATGACCAAAGGGGTGTCCACCGGAACCACGCAGTCGCTGGGGATCCGGCTCACCGCACAGGACATCGCCGACGACATCGTCGCCGCGGTGGATGCGCCGTGGACGCGACGCACGCTGCGCCAGGTGCACTTCCCGGTCGGCGCACAGGCCAAGACGCTGGCACTGGCCTCACGGTTCTCCCCCGGCTGGCTGACCCGGCTGGTCAACAAGCAGCTCGCCCACAAGTAGCCGGCGTCAGGTCCAGCGCTGCGCCTCCAGCTGCGGGGGCAGCGGGGGATGCAGCGGAACGTCGAGGCCGTCGTAGATGCCCGGTTTCTGTTCGGCCAGCCAGGGCAGGGCACCGAGCAGCCGGTTGGTGGCGGTGGTGTTGCCGCCGTCGGCGCGGGTGCCGCCCGGCACGTCGGCGCGGACGACGATGGTCAGTTGCGGGTCGCCGTCCACGATCACCCGGTGGTCGCCGGCCCCGCCGCTGGCGGCGTCGTCGGGTTGTGGCCATTGCGGTGCGCACGAGGGATGGATCCGGGTGATGTGCTCGATGACGACCCGCCGTCGGCCCGCCGACCATCCGATGACCTTGAGGTAGAACGCCCCCTGCGTGCCCTTCTCGAACGACCCCAGCACCGTCTCGACGGTGTGCTCCAGCGCGACGCGTTCGACCTCCTCGGTGATGTCGTCGATCTCGATGCCCAGGCCGCGGCCGATCAGGCGGATGTTGCCGCCCCACACCATCGTCGGAATGGTCGGCAGCAGCATCATCGGCGTCTCGTCCATCGAGCCGCCGAAACCGCAGGACACCGTGACCGCGAACGGTTGGTTGTACGTCGAGTAGTCGAAGATCTCCTGGCACGTGATCGTTCGGATGCGGGTGCACAGCCCGGCTGCCGTCACCGCCAGTGCGTCGTTGCCCCACCCGGGGTCGACGCCGCTGACCAGGAGCGTGGCGCGCCCCTCCTCGGCGGCGGCGGTCAACCGCTGCACCCAGTCTGGCGGCGCGGAGCGCGGATCGTAGAGCGAGTACAGCGACGGGGTGACCACGTGGGCGCCGGATCGCAGACAGCGTTCGATGTCGGCGACGGCCTCGTCGGGGCGGATGTCCCCGGAGGCCATGTAGGCCACCGCGTCGCAGTCGGCCAGCGCCGCCGCCACGTCGGTTGTCGCGGCGATCCCGGTCTGTGTGTCCAGGCCGGCGAACGCGGCGGCATCCCGGCCGGCCTTGTCCCCGGACGAGGTGATGACACCGGTCAACCGCAGCCCCGGAAAGGCCGTCAGCGACCGGATCGCCGTCGTCCCCATGTTGCCCGTTCCCCACACCGCGACCCCGAGTTGCGACAGCACCCGGCCACCATATCCAGCGCCACGTGACCAGCATCACAAATCAGGAAAGGTGCAGCTCAGAAGCCCGCAGGGGCGGCGAAGCGCAGGTCGGCCAACCGCTCGGTTGGTCGGAGGCGGGAAATCGCCCACAGTCATCTTGCGTTGAAGTTACCAGCCGGTATAGTTACGCACAGTTACTGGTGGGTAACTTGTCCCGAGTACCCAACCGCAAGTGGCGTTCTCGATGAGGAGGAAACCCGTGGGCCACTACAAGAGCAATGTTCGCGACCAGGTATTCAACCTGTTCGAGGTGTACGGCGTCGACAGGGTGCTCGGCACCGGTGCCTACGCCGATTTCGACGCCGAGACCGCCACCGAGATGCTGGCCGAAATGGCCCGTCTCGCCGAGGGTCCGGTTGCCGAGTCCTTCGAAGAGGGCGACCGCAACCCGCCCGTCTTCGATCCCAAGACCCACACCGTCACGCTGCCCGAGGGGTTCAAGAAGTCGGTGCGCGCGGTCATCGAAGGCGGCTGGGACAAGCTCGGCATCGACGAGGAGCTCGGCGGCACCCCGATGCCCAGCGCTCTGTCCTGGGCGCTGCAGGAGCACATTCTCGGCGCCAACCCCGCGGTGTACATGTACGCGATGGGCGCCGGATTCGCCGACATCTTCTATCACCTCGGCACCGAGGAGCAGAAGAAGTGGGCCAAGCTCGCCGCCGACCGCGGCTGGGGCTCGACCATGGTGCTGACCGAGCCGGATGCCGGCTCCGACGTGGGCGCCGGCCGCACCAAGGCGGTCCAGCAGGCCGACGGCACCTGGCACATCGACGGCGTGAAGCGCTTCATCACCTCGGCCGACTCCGATGACCTGTTCGAGAACATCATGCACCTGGTGCTGGCCCGCCCCGAGGGCGCCGGCCCCGGCACCAAGGGTCTGTCGCTGTTCTTCGTGCCGAAGTTCCACTTCGATCCCGAGACCGGTGAACCCGGCGAGCGCAACGGCGTGTTCGTCACCAACGTCGAGCACAAGATGGGCCTGAAGGTCTCCGCGACCTGCGAGCTGTCGCTGGGCCAGCACGGCACCCCCGCCGTGGGCTGGCTGGTCGGCGAGGTGCACGACGGCATCGCGCAGATGTTCGACGTCATCGAGCAGGCCCGGATGATGGTGGGCACCAAGGCGATCGCCACGCTGTCCACCGGCTACCTCAACGCGCTCGAGTACGCCAAGGAGCGGGTGCAGGGCGCGGACCTGACGCAGATGACCGACAAGACCGCGCCGCGCGTCACCATCACGCACCACCCGGATGTGCGCCGCTCGCTGATGACCCAGAAGGCATACGCCGAGGGCCTGCGCGCGCTGTACCTGTTCACCGCGACCCATCAGGACGCGGAGGTCGCCAAGACGCTGCACGACATCGAGCCGGAGCTGGCCGTCAAGGTCAACGATCTGCTGCTGCCGATCGTCAAGGGTGTGGGCTCCGAGCAGGCCTACGCCAAGCTCACCGAGAGCCTGCAGACCCTCGGCGGATCCGGCTTCCTGCAGGACTACCCGATCGAGCAGTACATCCGCGACGCCAAGATCGACTCGCTCTACGAAGGCACCACCGCCATCCAGGCGCAGGACTTCTTCTTCCGCAAGATCGTCCGCGACAAGGGTGTGGCGCTGGGGCACGTGGCCGGCCAGATCGAGCAGTTCGTGAAGTCCGAGACCGGCAACGGCCGGCTCAAGGCCGAACGTGCGCTGCTGGCCACCGCGCTGGAGGACGTGCAGGGCATGGCCGCCACGCTGACCGGCTACCTGATGGCCGCGCAGGAGGATCAGGCCAGCATCTACAAGGTCGGCCTGGGCTCGGTGCGGTTCCTGATGAGCGTCGGCGATCTGATGATCGGCTGGCTGCTTTCCAAGCAGGCAGCAGTGGCCATCGAGAAGCTCGACGCCGGTGCGCAGGGTGACGACCGCGCCTTCTACGAGGGCAAGGTCGCGGTGGCGTCGTTCTTCGCCAAGAACGTCCTGCCGATGCTCACCAGCACCCGGTCCATCTTGGACAACCTCGACAACGAGGTCATGGAGCTGGACGAGGCGGCGTTCTGACCGTTCGCCCCAACCGACCAAGACGCCCCCGGACTCTTCCCGGGGGCGTCTTGCGTCGAGAGCCGAGTTCTGCAGGCATAGCGCGAGAAGTCCTCAGCAGAAGTCGGATCTCGGCGGGCCGGGGTGGATCCGTCCTCAATCGGACACTGCTCACACGGTGCGACCGCTCGTGGGGTGTGACGGCTCGTGGGGTGTGACGGCTCGTGGGGTGTGACGGCTCGTGGGGTGTGACGGCTCGTGCGGTGTGACGGCTCGTGGGTTACCACGGCCGAAAAGAGCTGCCACGACAGCGAATAAGGGCGGGTTCGGGAGGACTGTGGGCGCGTCACATCAGTCTCGCGCGGCCGACTTTCATCCCTTGTTCGGCTCTTCGGATAGGTCACTCCCGAACCCGTCGTGCGGTCGATGCTACCCCTGTGATACGTCTCACACCAGGGGGCGAATGTCAGTTGTCGGGCGCGTAGTCACGCAGCAGGGCGCGGGTTCGGGCACGCCCTTCCGGTGAGCTGTCGAACGGCGCGGCGACGAACTCGTCGACGCCGGCGGCCCGCACCTCGTCGAGGCGGTCGCGCACCGTCGCCTCGTCGCCGATGATCGCGGCGTCAGCCGGCCCGTCGTAGCCCTCGCGCTCCAGCATCGCGCGGTAGGACGGCAACGTGCCGTAGACGGCGAACTGCTCCGCGGCCTGCCCGCGCGCCCCGTCGACGTCGTCGGTGACGGCCACCGGCAGGGCCGCGACGACGCGGACCGCACCCTCGGGGCGGCCCGCATCGGCGGCCGCCTGGCGCAGGGTGGGGCTGACGTGACCGCGCAGCGTCTGCGGTCCGGTCATCCACGTGCACGTGCCCGACGTGCGCCGGCCCGCCAGCCGCAGCAGCTGCGGACCCAGTGCGGCGATGTACACGTCCGGACGCGGTGCGCCGGGGATCATCAGCGCGCCGCGGGTGGTGACCGTCTGCCCGGGCGCATCGGCCGCCTCCCCGGCCAGCAGCGGCAGCAGGCCGTCGAGGTACTCGCCGAGCCGACGCACCGGCTTGTCCCAGGGGATGCCCCACATGCCCTCGGTCACCGCGGCGTGCGTCATCCCGAGCCCGAGCAGGAAACGACCACCGCAGGCCAGGTTGAGCGTCAGCGCCCGCTGCGCCATCAGCATCGGATGCACGTTCTGAATCGGCACCACTCCACTGGCCACCTCGATGCGATCGACCTCATGCAATGCCACGGCCAGCACGGTGAGCAGATCAGGCTCGTAGGGCAGCTGGCTCATCCAGACCCGGCCGAAGCCCTCGTCGCGTAACAGCGTCAGGAACTCCACGGTGGCGTCGATCGGCGACCCGTCGCCGAGGCCGGAGAGCTGCCCGAACATGCTGATCTGCATGCCTGGACTGTAGCGCCGACGATTCCGCCCGGAACAGAAAAACCCCGTGTTGCCGTCGGGTCGGGGGGTCAGACGGCAACACGGAGCTATCCCGTGTATCGACCTCTCACAGCCCCGCGTTACAGGGCGGCGAAAGAAATTTCTTACGCCTCGAGAATCGCGGTGACACCCTGCCCACCGGCGGCGCAGACGGAGATCAGACCACGCACCGGCTGCCCCGTGTCAGCCTTCTTCTCGGCCAGCTGCTTGGCCAGCTGCGCCAGGATGCGCCCGCCGGTCGCCGCGAACGGATGACCCGCCGCCAGCGACGAACCGTTGACGTTGAGCTTGGACCGGTCGATGGATCCCAGCGCGCTGTCCAGGCCCAACCGCTCCTTGCAGTATTCCTCGGACTCCCAGGCCGCCAGGGTGGCCAGCACGACCGACGCGAAGGCCTCGTGGATCTCGTAGAAGTCGAAGTCCTGCAATGTCAGCCCGTTGCGCGCCAGCATCCGCGGAACCGCGTAGGTCGGCGCCATCAGCAGTCCGTCGCGGCCGTTGACGTAGTCCACCGCGGCGGTCTGGCCGTCGACGAAGTAGGCCAGCACGGGGATGGAGCGCTCCGCAGCCCACTCCTCGGAGGCCAGCAACGCCACCGAGGCGCCGTCGGTCAGCGGCGTCGAGTTGCCGGCCGTCATCGTCGCGTCCCCGTTGCGCACCCCGAACACGGGCTTGAGCTTGGCCAGCTTCTCCGGGGACGAGTCGGCGCGCAGGTTGTTGTCGCGGTAGAGACCCAGGAACGGCGACACGAGGTCGTCGAAGAAACCGCGGTCGTACGCGGCGGCCATGTTGCGGTGACTGGCCGCGGCGAGCTCGTCCTGATCGACGCGCTTGACGCCCATCTCCTTGGCGGTGACCGCGGCGTGTTCGCCCATCGACATCCCGGTGCGCGGCTCGCTGTTCACCGGGATCTCGACACCGACCGAGGCTGGCAGCTTGCCGACCAGCTTGAGGCGGTCGACGTTCGACTTCGCCCGGCGCAGACCGAGCAACACCCGGCGCAGATCGTTGCCGAACGCGATGGGAGCGTCGGAGGCGGTGTCCACCCCGCCGGCGGCAGCCGCCTCGTAGCGGCCCATCGCGATGCCGTCGGCTGCCGCGATCGCCGCCTGCAGGCCGGTGCCGCAGGCCTGCTGCAGGTCGAAGGCCGGCGTGTAGGACGACAGCGAACTGCCCAGCACGCATTCGCGCATCAGGTTGAAGTCACGGCTGTGCTTGAGCACCGCGCCGCCGATCACCGCGTCGAGTTTGGTGCCCTTCAGGTCGAAACGATCGGCCAAACCGTCCAGGACGGCGGTGAACATGTCCTGGTTCGATGCGTGCGCGTACGCGCCGTCGGCCCGCGCAAACGGGATCCGGTTACCTCCGAGAATGGCCACTCGGCGGGTGTTCTTGGTCTCAGCCACGTCTGCCTCCCGGCGTCGCGAGGAACATTGCAGTGTCGAGGGTCATACTACCCACCGTTCTTACTCTGGAGTAAGTTCGTGATCGACACGACAGTGGGGTACCCAACACCCGGCCGCGTCCAACGCGGCACGAATGACCGTGCACCTCGACTCACGCGAAAGGCAGCGCTGTGGCTTCCGATCTCCTGTCCCAAGTCGTCAACTCCGGCCCCGGTTCGTTCCTGGCCAAACAACTCGGAGTCCCGCAGCCCGAGCCGCTGCGCCGCTACCGGCCCGGCCAGGAGCCGCTGGCCGGTTCCCTGCTGATCGGCGGGGCGGGCCGCGTCATCGAGCCGATGCGCGCCGCACTGGCCGAGGACTACGACATCGTCGGCGACAACCTCGGCGGTCGGTGGGCCGACAAGTTCGGCGGGCTGGTCTTCGACGCCACCGGCATCACCGAGCCCGCGGATCTCAAGCAGCTCTACGAGTTCTTCACCCCACTGCTGCGCAACCTCGGCCACAGCGGGCGGGTCGTCGTCGTCGGCACCACGCCCGAGCAGGCCGGCTCAGTCGGGGAACGCATCGCCCAGCGCGCGCTGGAGGGCTTCACCCGGTCGCTGGGCAAGGAACTGCGCAACGGCTCGACCGTCGCGCTGGTGTACCTCGCGGCCGACGCGAAACCGGCGGCCACCGGACTGGAGTCGACGCTGCGTTTCCTGCTGTCGGCGAAGTCGGCCTACGTGGACGGACAGGTGTTCTACGTCGGCGCGGCCGACTCCACCCCGCCGGCGGACTGGGACCGTCCGCTCGACGGCAAGGTCGCCCTGGTCACCGGCGCCGCGCGCGGGATCGGCGCCACGATCGCCGAGGTGTTCGCCCGCGACGGCGCCAAGGTCATCGCCGTCGACATGCCCGACACCGCTGAGGCCCTCGCCGAGGCCGCAACCAAGATCGGCGGCACCGCGCTGACCCTGGACGTCACCGCCGCCGACGCGGTCGACCGCATCACCGAACACGTGGGCCAGCACTACGAAGGCAAGCTCGACATCCTGGTCAACAATGCCGGGATCACCCGCGACAAGCTGCTGGCGAACATGGACGAGTCCCGGTGGGACAGCGTGATCGCAGTGAACCTGCTGGCACCGCTGCAGCTGTCCGAAGGGTTGGTGGGCAACGGCACCATCGGTGAGGGCGGCCGCATCGTCGGCCTGTCGTCGATGGCAGGCATCGCCGGCAACCGCGGGCAGACCAACTATGCGGCGACGAAGGCGGGCATGATCGGCCTCACCGAGGCGCTGGCCCCCCAGTTCGGCGAGAAGGGCATCACGATCAATGCCGTCGCCCCCGGCTTCATCGAGACCAAGATGACCGAGGCGATCCCGCTGGCCACCCGTGAGGTCGGCCGCCGCCTCAACTCGCTGTTCCAGGGCGGCCAGCCGGTGGACGTCGCCGAGGCCATCGCCTACTTCGCCAGCCCGGCCTCCAACGCGGTGACCGCCAACACGATCCGGGTCTGCGGCCAGGCCATGCTGGGTGCGTGAGAGTTCATGAGTGACGCTTGCGAACGAATCGAGCAACCATGAGTGAAGGCGCACAGCCCTCCGGGCTGAAGAACCTGTTCTGGGCCGCTGCAGGCGCGCTGCCGTTCGTACCGCGCGGCGAGAGCCTGCCGAACCGCACGTTGACGGTGTCGGATCTGAGCATCGACCCCGATCACGTCGCCGCGTACGCGGGTGTGACGGGTCTGCGGTTCGGTGACCAGGTGCCGCTGACGTATCCGTTCGCGCTGACGTTCCCGACGGTGATGTCGCTGGTGACCAGTTTCGACTTCCCGTTCGCCGCGATGGGCTCGGTGCATCTGGAGAACCACATCACCCAGTACCGGCCCATCTCGGTGACCGACACCATCGACGCCGCGGTGCACGCCGAGAACCTGCGGGAGCACCGCAAGGGTCTGCTGGTCGATATCGTCACCGACATCAAGGTCGGCAACGACGTGGCGTGGCATCAGGTCACGACGTTCCTGCACCAGCAGCGGACGAGCTTGTCGGATGAGCCCAAGCCGGCGCCGGAGAAGCAGCCCAAGCTGGGTCCACCCAACGCGGTGCTGCGCATCACTCCCGGCGAGATCCGCCACTACGCATCGGTCGGCGGCGACCACAACCCGATCCACACCAATGCGATCGCCGCGAAGCTGTTCGGATTCCCGACCGTCATCGCCCACGGCATGTACAGCGCCGCCGCGGTGCTGGCCAACATCGAGGGCCAACTGCCGGATGCGGTGAGTTACTCGGTGCGCTTCGCCAAACCCGTGGTGCTACCGGCGACGGCCGGTCTGTACGTCGAGCGCGACCAGGACGGCTGGGAGCTGACGCTGCGCCACCTGTCGAAGGGCTATCCACATCTGACCGGAAAGGTCAGCCCGCTCACGCGCGGGTGACGGCGTCCGCGTCGGTTCCGGTGCCGAAATCGGTGTCCGGGACCGGCCCGGCCCCGTCGGACGGCGCACCTTTGAGTCCGAGCCAGAACAGGTTGATCATCAGCTGGGCGGCGTCGTCCACATCGGCGTCTCCGGTGCTGACCCGCGACGCCACCGCCTCGCCGGCCCCCACCAGCGCGACGGCCATCATGTCGAAATCGGTGTCCGGCCCCGGGAAACGGGTTCCGGTGCGCAGCAGCCGGCCGACCAGGTCGATGATGCGTTCACGACCTTCCCGGACCGTGTGGGCGAAGCGCTGCGAACTCGTCGCCTGGGTGTAGAGCACCATCCAGGAGGCTCGGTGCTCGTCGATGTAGCGCAGGAACGCCGAGACCGCGTTGCGCAACAGCTCCTTGGGGGCCTCGTCGAAGTCGATCTTGTCGCGGACCTCGTCGACGAACCTGCGCAGCTCGCGATCCAGGCACGCCCCGAACAGTTCCTCTTTGGAGCCGTAGTAGAGGTAGAGCATCGGCTTGCTGATCTGCGCGGTCGCCGCGATGGCATCCATGGACGTCTCGTGGTAGCCGTTGACCGAGAACATCTGTACCGCGGCATCGAGCATCTGCTGCTCCCGCACCGCACGGGGTAACCGTTTGGTTCCACCTGCCATGCGCGAGCCTTCCTGAGCGGGTCCGTGGGACCGAGAGCACTGTTCACCCGACAGTGTTCACCGGAGAAGAAGTTCACCGGAGTACAGCGAGCTTTTCACCCCAGGGTAAGCATCGACTGGCCGTTCAGCCGCCGCAGCGCGGCGAGGGCCCCTTCATCGCCACCACCCGCCGCACCGACGCGTCGACGTTGGGCAGCGTCAATTCACCGGCAGCAACCGCCGCCTCGAGCCGGTCGAGCACCGCCGGTACCTCCGCCGTGGTCACCCACAGCGCCACGTCGGCGCCGGCCTGCAAACCACGCAGCACGGCGTCGGGGACGCCGAATCGGTCGCTGATCGCGCGCATGCTCGACAGATCGTCGGTGAAGACCGGACCCGCGAACGGTGGGCCGCCGTAGTCACCGGAGCGCAGCAGCGCGTAGGCAGCCGGGCTCAGGCTGGCCGGCTCGCTGCCGGTCAGGCCGGGGACCTGCATGTGGCCGACCATGACGCCGACCGGTGCCGCGGAGGTCAGCGTGCGGTAGGGCACCAGATCCTGGTCCAGCAGCTGCTCCAGCGGCGGTGTCACGACACCTTCGGCATGCGAGTCGCCCGAGGCTTGGCCATGACCTGGGAAGTGCTTGAGGACGGGCAGGATGCCGGCGTCGCGCAGGCCCTGCGCGTAGGCCCCGGCGAAGTCGGTGACCACGGTGGGGTCCGAGCCGAACGACCGGTCGCCGATCACCGAGTTGTCGGCGGCGTCGGTGACGTCGACGACGGGTGCGAAGTCGATGGTGATGCCCATGGCCCGCATCTGGCGGCCGCGATCGGCGGCGATCTGGCGGACCTCCTCGGGGCTGCTGGTGCGTGCCAGCACCCGGGGCGAGGGTTGGGAGCCGATCAGGCTGGACAGTCGCGACACCCGGCCGCCCTCTTCGTCCACGCTGACCGCCAACGGCAGTGGTCCCGCCCCGGCAGCGATGTCCGACAGCGAACCGTCGGACAGCATCGACAGGTCCGTCCAGCTGCCGACCATGATGCCGCCGACGTGATGGCTGTCGGCGACCGCGCGGGCGTCCGCGGCTCCGGTCACGCCCACCATGAGCAGCTGGGCGAGTTTGTCGCGGGTCGACATCGATGCGACGACCGCGTTCGGGTCGCCGCACGCCGGCGGGGCCGGAGCGGCCGGTGGGGGCACCACGGCCGGCGGTACCGGACCGGCGGCCATCGTCACCGTCGAGCGGGGACCCGCGGCAGGTTCCTGCGCCGGAGACGCGCAGCCCACCAGCAGCGACGCCGCCGCCAGCACCCCGGTCAGTGCTCTCGGCACCGTCGTGCGTGTGACCATAGGCCCCGACAGTAGCCGGTCGATGCAGCAACGATCGAGCAGCACACGCATCGTGCTAGTTTGGCGGCCATGGATCGGTTTCTCGTGCCCGCGGCGGCCAGCATCGTCGTCGGCCTGCTGCTGGGCGCGGCTGCCGTGTTCGGGGTGACGCTGATGGTGCAGCAGGACACGAAGCCTCCGCTGCAGGCGGGCGATCCGGCGTCGTCAGTGCTCAACAGGGTCGAGTACGGCAACCGCAGTTGATGCGTCCGTAGCCTCGGTCACGCCGTTGCGACGGCGCTGGCTGTGGCTCGTCGGCGCGGTAGCTCTGCTCCTGACCTTCGCCCAGTCGCCCGGACAGATCTCACCCGACACCAAACTGGACCTGACGGCCAATCCGCTGCGGTTCCTGACCCGCGCGTTCGACCTGTGGAACAGCGACCTGCCGTTCGGGCAGGCCCAGAACCAAGCGTACGGCTATCTGTTTCCCCAAGGGACGTTCTTCCTGCTCGGCGACCTGCTCGAGATTCCCGGCTGGGTGACGCAGCGGCTGTGGTGGGCGCTGGTGCTGACCGTCGGGTTCTGGGGTGTGTTGCGCGTGGCCGAGGCCCTGCGCATCGGTACGCCGACCTCACGGGTGCTGGGCGCCATTGCGTTCGCGTTGTCGCCGCGGGTGTTGACCACGCTCGGCGCGATCTCGTCGGAGACATGGCCGATGATGCTCGCGCCGTGGGTGCTGCTGCCGGTCATCCTCGCGTTCCGGGGTGGGTCCGGAGG
>NZ_BLTG01000068.1 GCF_017312405.1 Mycobacterium sp. PO1 | reverse complement strand
CACCTCCCTGGACTTGACCCCATTCAGCGTCACCTACCGTATAGTCTCCGCTGAGCGAGCTAGAAGTCGTCTCTAGCGTGAGAATGTTCGGGTTGAGATCGAGTGCGGACATGATTTTCCCGAGGGGCAGTTCACCACCGCGTTCATAAGAGCTGAAACGTACTTTTCGGTTGGTAACCACCAACTGACCCGACGTCGAGCGCGCACCAGCCTGCAAATACCTCCATCGCATCGCAGGAACATTCAGATAACAGATTTCATCTGTCGGGAGATGAAGCCCGACGGACGACGCACGCGGCATTTCCCCTTCACGCACTCGATCGAGGCGGAAAGCGCGATACAGCTTGACGTCAAGGGCATGCGCCAGGCTCGTGTCAGGCTTTAGAAGTTGACATGCACGTCTGAATGTCTCGACCTCGTTGTTTCGTACGACGCCCTGAATGGCCTCGTCAACATACCTACTGAGCATTGAACCGATATAGGGCCCAGCAATCTTGCGGGCTTCCGATTCATCGAGGGAAACCTCCATGCGCCAACGCTCAAGGTCGGACCACTCACGAGGTGAAGGTCCCTTCGCCCTAGCGGTAAGGCCACCGACCGCGGCCTCATACTGGTCGCGTAGGTCAGCGAGCGCGGCGGCGCATTTGGCACAGTATCGCCTCAGACGAGCTTTACCCCCACATCGTTCGCAAGTTCCCGCCACGCGAGCGATCGTATGTTGTCCCGCAGCGAGCGCGCGATTAGCTTCAAGCATCCTTCGGCGGAGCTAGCGCCCCGGCCGTCGAGAAGCGCTTGTCAGGGGCGCACTGCTGCGCACTCCGCCTCAGCTCACCAGGACGCTGGTTACAGAAGCTATCCGCTTTCGATATCAGGTGGTGCGGAACGTAGCCACTCACACCGACACCTACGAGAAGCTGACGCGCCGAGTCGAGGTGCGGTACGACATGGCTCTCCGCGATGTGCAGGCAATCACCGCTGAGCCGTCGACCCAGACCTACCCGCCCACGCTGGAGGGGGCGTTGGCCGCCATACGGGGTCGTGGGTAGCTGTTGAATCCCGGCGCCTGTGGGGCTGTGGTTCGCGTCCATTGATTGAGCCGCGGACTCTAAGCTCTGGGCATGAATTGGGGGGATCTGCCGGGGTGGGTGGCGCTAGCCATCGCCGTGGGCTCCGGGGTGCTGTCGTGGAGGTCGTTGCGATGGGAACGGCAAGGCGCTGAAGCTGGGCTTCGTAGCGCTGAGGCCGCAGAACGCGCCAATCGCCTAACCGAGAGGATGGTTGAGCATCAGATCGCGGAGTCTCAGGCGGCGCCGCCCGACCAACAACTGGGCCCGCCGGGCGTTCCATCCGGCGAGTCCTTTGGGGTGCCGGCTGTGGCCCAGGAACCACCGAAGGTGACATGGCAGATCGAGCATCCGAGCGGCAACCGATACGTCCTACGAAACACCGGTACGGCTGTCGCCGATCACGTCGAAGTCGACGCTACGCAAGCTGGACCAATTGCCCGTAACCTCCCGCAGGACAGCGTTATTCGACCCGGCCAAGGCGTTGACATGATCATTGCCGGCACTTGGGGCCACCCCACGCCCAATCAGCTGTATATCCGTTGGGCCGGTCAACCCGAGTGGGTCGCCGTGCCGATGCCAAGCTAAGACGTTTGGTCGCTGGCGGGAGGATTTCATGGCAAACGACCAGGAGTTGTTCTTCACGGGTGCGCCGATGAGTCTTGAGTGGCGAATGATGGTCGCGCTCTCGGCGACGCAAATCTTCACGGCGGGCAAACCCACGGCATTCGCCGCCGAAATTCTGAAGGGCACGAGGTTCGAAGCCAGCGCACAGAAGCCGCACCGCACGGTCATCGACCTCCTCGGCTACCTGGAAGCTAGAGGCCTCAGCGATATTTGGTCCGAGATCAAGAACGTCACCCATGTCGTTGAGGACATGCAACGGCGAGGCATCTTGTACGACTGGGGCACTGTTCAACCCGACGCCGGCCCAGTGGGGCATGCGTACATGACGTGGAACTACGGTCGCGCACCGATGGGGGGTGACCTCTGGATGGCGCGGCTGTTCGATGCGGAATTGATCGTTCCCAGCCTGGGAGGACTCACCATCCCGATTCCAGGTACCAGTCGCGAAACCGGCGAACCCGACATCGGAAGTGGACTAGTGGTCGACGGCAACCACATTCTCACCAACGCGCACGTGGTGGAGGGCATGGAGCTTGCTCCGGAACTTCCACGCCCCCAGTTGGTGCCGCCTGGTCGTGCGTTCTGGAGCAACCAAACCCCGGTGCAGGTGGTTGGCGTGCACGCGCACCCGACAATCGATGTGGGTGTGATCGAAGTGACCCACACAGCACAACGGCCGAGCCTGAAAGCAGAGGAATTGCCCAAGTTCAAACTGGTTCCGGATGTGCTGGAAACGTTGTCGGACTTAGAATTTCGTGACGCCGAATGGTCCGACGAAACATTCATCTTCGGATTTCCCCCGATCCCCATGGCCGACAGCGAAACCATCCCCCTCGTTGTGCAACGAGGCGAGGTGGTGAATCCGTCTATACGCGACCGGTGGGGCAACCGATTCTTCCTCTTCTCCGCAACAGCCAGACCCGGTAACAGTGGAGGACCGGTTGTATCGCACGACGGATATGTCCTCGGGCTGGTCTCGCAGCTGACAAAGTTCAGGAGCGACGACTTAGAGGCACCATTCTACGGAGGGGTACCCACCAGTCAGATCAAAATCGCCCTAGAGGCAATGGATTACGGTGGGCTCATCAAGCTTGCCGAAGGCGATTGGTGATTGTGCGATTGTGTGCTGCATGAAGCGCCCGGTATACGGGAGTACGCCAGGGAAGCGGCTGGCCTGGCGGTACTTTGCTGCCTATGTCTGAGGGGGACGATTTGCACAACGTCGCCGAGAGCAGGTGGCCTCGGTTTATGGAGCGATGTTCAGTGGCGTGGCCGCTCGGATTAGGGGCCGCCGCCACACTGGCAGGTACAGCATCCGGGCTCGTGGATTCAACCTGGCAGCGGTGGGGCGCTCTGGACCGTCACGGCGCTCAGCGCGGTCGGGGCGCTTCTGCTGTCAACCGCACGCGAGCATCGCCGCGAAAAGATGCAGCAAGCAATCGATCAACGACAGATCCGAGCAGCCGAGGAGAGCCAGAGCGTCATCGATGGACAGCTGAGCCCAGTCCTTCAGTTCCTGGCGGAACTCGTGGCCACTGAAGATGCCGCGTGAGTCAAATGGCCCCGCGCGGCAGGATCGCGCCATCAAGGAAGTGCGTTACAACCCCGCCGGATACTTCGAGAAGCGCGCAAGTTCGACTAGCGCAACGGCGCCAGAAAAGCCCAGCAAGTCACGCTGAGCTACCTCGCCGCGGCTACCCATCCGTGCACCCCGGGCAGCGCGGCGCCGATCAGAGTGTGCGTGGCTTCGAAGGCTACGGGGGTGCCGCCGTACGGGTTGGCGACGTCCATGGTTGCCGCGCCGGCGTCGAACGAGCGCAGCAGCCGTATCCGGTCGGCCGGGGCGCCCAGCCTGCACAACTTGGCGGCGGTGTCACGGTCCAACGCCACGATCAGGTCGGTCAGACTACGAATCGACAAACGACCAGATCGCCCACTTCAATCCCAGTATCGCGCACCAGCATGACCCCCCGTCAGGCACGTCTCGTCGTGGTACCTCGACTCCCCCACAAACGCGGCCATGCGATCCCGACCTGCTGCGTAATACTGAGCGACATGGCGGGGCTGGCTGACACATGAGCGCGATCGACGCGTTCTTCACGGTGTGGGCGCGCGCACGCCGCACGTTCGGCGCCGGCACGCCCGCGGCGGGCACGCAGTTCGACGCCGGCACGAAGCTGCGGCAGATGGGCGTCGAGGTCGAATCGGCGGCGCCGCAGGCAGTCTGGTCTGGAGGAGCCGCGAAAGCCTACGACGCCACGAACACTGCCCACCGCGAGCGGTTCGATCGACTGGCCGAGCTTGATCACCGTCTCGGTCGCAGCGTCGACCGCTCTGCCGAACTCGTCGGCGCGGGCCGCCAGCGACTCGACGCACTCCGGCAATGGGTCAGCGACGCCGCGGCAAGCGTGCCCCCGGGCAGGTTCCAGGAGGCGCAACTCACTCAGATCGCCAGCGCGGGCCTGGGGCGGCTGCAGGAGATCGTGCTCGGCACCCACACCGACCTCGGCGTCGTCGCGCAGGACATCGTCAAGCTCACGACCGAGTACGAGTCGGTGACCTCCGACGAGAAGCTGGCAGGCGGTGACGGGGAGGGCGACGAGAAGCCCGATGAGGCCACCGACGGCACCGACAAGACCGACATGTCCTCAGGAGACATCAACGAGGTCGACCACGCCAACCGCGACATGCTCGAGGAGATGCGACAGGAGTACCAGCAGCTGCCGGACGGCCAGGTCAAGACCGACCGGCTCGCCGACATCGCAGCGATCGACGAGGCACTTCGCACACATGGCTCATACCTGATCTACCTGGAGAAGCCTGGCGACCCTTCGCAGATGATCCCGGCGGCGACGTCTGTGGGCGACCCGTTCACCGCCGACCATGTCTCCACCACGGTGCCCGGGGTCTCGGGCACCACCCGCGGCGCCATCGCCGGCATGACCCGCGAAGCCGCCGAGTTGCGCAACGAGGCGATTGAGGTCGCCAAAACGGCCGACCCCGACAACCCGATCAGCACCAACATCGCGACCGTGGCGTGGGTGGGCTACCAGCCGCCGGCCAACCTGGGCCAGACCTCCGTCCTCGACGACGACCTCGCCCAGGCCGGCGCGCCGAAGCTGACGTCGTTCCTCTCCGACCTCGACGCCGCGTCCCGAAATCCCGGGCAGACGACCGCGCTGTTCGGGCACTCCTACGGCTCGTTGACCTCCGGAATCGCGCTGGGTGACGGAGCGAGCGAGTACGTCGACAACGCGGTCCTCTACGGCTCCCCCGGCTTTCAGGCCGTCACCCCTGCCGATCTCGGGATGACCGACGACAACTTCTTCGTGATGGCCACTTCTGACGACCCGATCAACTACGTCGCCGACGTGGCGCCGCTGCACGGCTGGGGCGCCAGCCCCAACGATGTCATCGACAACGGCGATGGAACGCTGCGGTTTCGCTTCGAGCACCTCGAGACCGATGCCGGAAACACACCGATTCCCGGTTACGAGTCCAAGACCGGGGCGTCCGGGCACTCGGACTACGGCCGCAACGCCGGCGAACGGATGACCGGCTATAACCTGGCAGCGATCCTGCTCGACCGCCCCGACCTCACGGTCAGAGAGACGCCGCTGTCATGGTGACCCGCAACCCCACCCGACCCACATTCGGACTCTGCGCCCGAGCAAGTCTGGTGTGCGTATCCCTCCTGATTGGTGGCTGCTCCGTGAGCGAGAACCCGTACGAATCTCAGACCGTCCACGGTGACGAGGCCGTTGAACTGATCGACAGCATGCGTGCCGACGGTTCCTACGAGGACGCGCGGCGACGCATCAACGACGCCGCTGCCACCATCGCCGAGCGGATCGTCGGCGCCGTCCCGGGACAGACGTGGCAGTTCAGCCCCGACCCGAACGTGCAGCAGGTGAAAAGCGACGGGCTGCCGTGCGACAGACTCACCGGCGACATTGCGCGGCGGCCGCTCTCGGACATGGTGGAGTTCGGTCGGCCGTTCACGTCCGAAGAGTTCGCGACGGCCAGCGACATCGTGCGCAGTGAGGCAGCCGAGTTCGGCGCCGATGGCGAGGATTCGCTGTTCAACGAGCAGTCCAGACGTGACTTCCACGTGCAGGGCGGCGGGTTCGAGTTCGACCTCCGGCAGGGTGGATCGGCCATTCTGACGATCACCGGAGACTGCTTCCTCGTGCAGTCGGTGATCGATTCGCCCCCCGGACAGTTGCCCACCCAGCCGCCGGCCGCGCCGTCGACCCGGTGACCGCGCCGTCGACTCGGTGACCGCGCCGCCGGCGCGGTGACCGGTTCTCAGCCGGTGCGCAGGTCCGGGGCCTGGGGGAACCGGCCGTCGAGCGCGTCGACCATGCCCACGAGCGTGCGCAGTTCGCCCTCCGCCGTGCGAATCGCGCGGCGCAGCACGTTGACCGCCCCCAGGTCCCCCGCATTCTGGGAGGCGGTCAACCGCCTGACCTGCTTGGCCAGGTCCGATTCCATGTCCGTGCGCAGCCCTGTGAGAAAGGCCCGGAAGTAGTCGGCCTGCTGTGAGTCGGCCACCGCGGCGTGTTCATTGCCCAACATCGCAACGAAATTAACGCCTGTCCCGGTGGCACGCCAACCGGTGGGCGCATGTTTTCGAAGCTGCGACCTAAGTGGCTATCAGCTGCGTCTCAGGTTGGCTGCCTAGGTTCACTATCAGACGTCCCCCCAACGACGTCCCCGATATTCTCGGCCCGCCACCGACCCCCCCTGGGTGGCGGGCCGAGATCTGTTTGCTGGCGGGAAAAAGCACATGGGGCCCGCTGGGGCCGCTAGGGTTCGCTGAGTACCGGCACGACGACCAGGGGTCTGGACATGATTCGCGAAATGCTCACCGTGAGCGCACTCGGCGCGGCGGCGGTGTGGGCAGCCACGACGGCTTCGGCGGAGCCGGGCCCCAGTTATCCCGACGACCCGGGTCGCTACGCCAGCGACGTACCGGGCATGGTCTACGACGTCCAGCTGACCGGACCCTGCACCAACATGGAGCGCTTCACGTTCGGGCGCGGCCGCGGCGGACAGCCCCTGCAGTGCCGCTGGGTGCCCAACCAGTGGCCGCCGGTCTACACCGGCTTCTGGCAGGCCACCTACGAGTTGCACGGTGTGCAGGACATCGGCGCGCCGTGCCCGCGGCCACAGGCTGCGGCCCAGGCGCCGGACGGTCGGCCACTGCTGTGCCTGGGTCCGCAGGGCTGGCAACCCGGAATCTTCAACGGGGCCGGCTTCATCCCGATGTGACCGCTACTGGCTGCGCAGGGTCCTGCTCGGCTCGATTCCGAACACGGCCTTGTACGCGCTGCTGAACCGTCCCGGATGGGTGAACCCGCACCGTCCGGCGATCGAGGTGACGGTTTCGCGCGCCGGGTCGGCCGACACCAGCGCCTTGTGTGCCCGTTCGAGCCGAACGCGACGCAGGTACTCCAACGGCGTGGTCTGAAGGTGCTCGCGAAACGCGTACTGGATGGCACGGGGGGTCACGTCGGCAGCGGCGGCGATGTCACGGATCGTGATGTCGTACTCGGCGTTGCCGTCGATGAAGTCGAGCGCCCGGCGCAACATGCGCGGGTACTTCGCCATCGACTTCGCACTGACCATGCCTTCCTAGATTCCCGGGCCCGACGCGCACCGAAACACGCAGTGACCTATTCCACTGCCTGACACCATCAGCACATGACCGATCGAATCGAAGTCCAGCGCACCATCGACGCGGCCCCCGCCGACATCTTCGCCGTGCTGTGCGACCCCCAGGGCCATGTCGCCATCGACGCCACCGGGATGCTTCAGGACGCCGAGGGCGCCCCCGTCCAGGCGGTCGGCGACAGCTTCGTCGTGCACATGGACCGCGAAGCGCTCGGCGACTTCCCGCTCGGCCGATACGACGTATCGGTGCTGATCAGCGAGTACGAGCAGGATTCGGTGATCGCGTGGACGATCCTCGGGCAGATCCGTCCGCAGATCGGCCACGTCTACGGCTACCGGCTCGAGCCCACCGACGACGGCACCCTCGTCACGTCGTTCTACGACTGGACCGACATCGACCAGCACTGGCGTGATGCCGACATCTTCCCGGTCGTGTCGGAAGCGGCACTGAAAGCCACGCTGGGAATCCTGGACCGGACCGTGCGACGCGGCTACCCGCAACCATCGTCAACCTGAGGTTGACCCGACACTCACGTCAACCTAGAGTTGACCCATGGGCCAGCCCGTCACCATCAACCACCCCGTCCGCCTCGACGACCTCATCGACGCGATCACCGCCGTCCACGCCGAACCACTGGAGCAGCTCACCGACGCGATGCTCGCTGCCGAGGCGCTCGGCGACGTCGCCGACCATCTGATCGGCCACTTCGTGGACCAGGCCCGCCGCTCCGGGGCGTCGTGGACCCAGATCGGACAGTGCATGGGCGTCACGAAGCAGGCCGCCCAGAAGCGCTTCGTCCCGAAAACTCCCGCCGACGCCTCGGCCCTGGACCCTGCCGCCGGGTTCAAACGGTTCACCCCCCGCGCCCGCAACGTCGTCGTCGAAGCCCAGAACCGGGCCCATGCCGCGGGCAACCCCGAAATCCAGCCGGCCCACCTCCTCCTCGGCCTTCTCGCCGACCCCACCGGCCTGGCCGCACGCCTGCTCGCGACCCAGGGCGTCGAGCTCGCGTCCCTCGCGGACTCCATCACGCTGCCCCCCGCAGCGGCCGAGCTGCCCGCACTGATCCCGTTCGACACCCGCGCCCGCAAAGCCCTGGAACTGACCTTCCGCCAAGCGCTCCGGTTGGGCCACAACTACGTCGGCACCGAGCACCTCCTGCTCGCGCTGTACGAGGAAGAGGACGACGACGGTGTGCTGCACAGCGTCGGCATCGACTGGGACCGGTTCGAGCGCGACCTGCGCGCCGCGCTGGAAGCGATAACGCCCAGCTGACCCCGGCGACGCCCGACGTCCGAGGACGTCGGTCGCCCACAACGGCCCGGGCTCGCCGGTCGATGTGCGATCATGCCAAGCACGTCTAGGAGGGACACCCACATGCGTCGCTGGCTCGTGTTTCTGATCGCCACCTTGGCGGCCTTCGGCGGCGTTCTGGCACCGCCGGCCGCCGCGGCCAACATTCCGATCGGGCGCCTCGGCGAGCCGTTGCGCGTGCAATTCGAGGGCCTGGTCGCCGATGTCTCGGTCAACAACATCGTGCCCACCCCTCCCC
>NZ_BLTG01000067.1 GCF_017312405.1 Mycobacterium sp. PO1 | reverse complement strand
GAGGGTGTCGCACGAATCGGTCGGCTAAAGTGCCGGGATCGGCGCGTTGAATCGATCAATGCTCTTCCCCTGTAGGACAATTGGGTATGTCTGTGAATGTACGCGCAGGTGATGCCGATCAGTTGATGATGATGCCGCCTTCGGTGCGGGAGTGGTTGCCTGAGGATCATCTGGCGTTCTTCGTGCTCGATGTCGTCGCTGAGCTTGATCTGAGCGCGTTCTATGCGGCGTATCGGATCGATGGCCGGGGCGGGTCGGTGTATGACCCGGCGATGATGCTGTCGGTGCTGCTGTATGCGTATTGCACCGGGGAGCGGTCCTCACGTCGGATCGAGCGGCGGCTGCTCGAGGACGTGGCGGTGCGGGTGGTGGCGGTCAATCAGCAGCCTGATCACGCCACGCTGGCTCGTTTCCGTCGCCGTCATCAAGATGCGATCGCTGAATTGTTCGGCCAGGTTCTGCGTCTGTGTGTCAGGGCGGGTTTGGTCGATGCGGGGATGGTCGCGATCGACGGCACGAAGATCGCCGCGAACGCCTCGTTTTTCGCCAATCGCGACCAGGAGGCCCTGCGTGCCGAGCTCGGTGGCTCTGGGCCTCAGGATTGCGCGGCTGCGGCCCGCCGGGTAGCCGATCAGGTCCTGGCCGAAGCCGAGCAGGTCGATGCGGCCGAAGACGATCAGGGCGAGAACGCCCACGTCAGGAGGATGCCGGCGCAGTGGGCCGGGGGCCGGGATCGGCGGTCCCGGATCAGGGCTGCCCTCGATGAACTCGAGTCTCAAAAGGCGAAAGATTTTGAGACCCGGATGGCCGAGCGGGCCCGCAAGGAGATCGAGCTGGGCCACAAACTGACCGGCCCGAAACCGAGTACGGACACGGCGCGGCGGGCGCGGCCGCGGCGGGCGAACACCACCGATCCGCATTCGCGGATCATCCCGCAGGCCTCCAAGGGCGCGCTGCAGGGCTACAACGCGCAAGCCGCCGCGACGACCGGGCACATCGTGCTCGCCGCTGAGGTCGCCGCCACCACCAACGACCAGCCCCACTTCGTGCCGATGGCCACCGCGGTGACCGACAATCTCGCCGAGGCCGGCCACCGCGGTGGTGCGGGCACGTTTGTGGCCGACGCGGGGTACTGGACCAGCGCGAACGGCACCACCGACGTCGGCGCCGAGGTGCTGATCGCGACACGGAAGTCCGCGTGGCGCACGGCCGACAAGCCTGACGACGACAAGCTGGCGGTACTGGCCAGAGTCAACCGCGGTGAGCTTTCCCAACGTCAAGCCGGCGCGATTCTGGGCGTCTCCTACACCTGGGTGCGCGACATGACCAAACGGTACTTCGGACGCGACGGCCAACGCATCACCCGCAGCACCGAACCCGAACCTCAGGAATGGATGCCGGTCATCGAACGCCTCGCCGCCGGCGAGATCTCCAGACGTGCCGCCAGCGACCACCTCGGCGTTTCAGCGACGCGAGTCAAAACGATGCTCGCGCACATCCGGGGCGAAATCACCGACCCCACGGTCGCCCGAAAAGCGATGAACGACAAGCTCGCTCAACCAGACAACGCCGCGCTCTACCGCAAACGCAGCGTCAGCATCGAGCCTGTCTTCGGCAACATCAAGGCCAACCTCGGATTCCGCAAATTCGCTCTCCGTGGACATGCAGGAGTGCACAGCGAATGGCGCCTGATCTGCACAGTCCACAATCTGCTCAAACTCCAGCACGCAGTACCGGCCTGACCGAAGGCCCCACCTACGCGCACCATCGCAACCTCACTACGCCACCGATTCGTGCGACACCCTC
>NZ_BLTG01000066.1 GCF_017312405.1 Mycobacterium sp. PO1 | reverse complement strand
GTGCCGCACCGGGCGGTGGCGGCGGCGGGGCCGGGGCGATGCCGTTGGACACCTGGATCGTGACGATCGAGCCGGGAACCGTCTGACCGCTCGGCGACGTGCCGACGACCGCACCCTGGCGGGAGCTGCTGTTCACCGGGGTGGCTTGATCGGCCACCTGGAAGCCGGCCTCCCGCAGCCGCTGCTTGGCAGTCTCCAGCCCCATCCCGGCCACGCTGGGCACCCGCGAACCGGGGGCGCCGTCGACATAACGCGGATCGGTCGGGGGCAGCACGACCTCGCCGAAGTTGGTGGCGATCGGGTTCATCGCGGTGAACCACGTGCGGGCCGGCTCGTTACCGCCGAACAGGTTGCCGTCGCCACACTGGCGCAGCGGGAACGAGCACAGCTCGCCCGGTGAGGTCGAGTCGTCGTAGATGTAGTTCGCGGCGGCCAGCTGGTTGGTGAACCCGAGGAAACCCGCCGAGCGGTGCGCCTCGGTGGTCCCGGTCTTGCCCGACATCGGCAGCGTCCAGCCGACCGACCCCGCGGCGCCGGCCGCGGTGCCCGAACCCCTGTCGTCCTCGCTCATCGCCACGGCCAGTGTGTTGGCCAGACCCTCCGGGACCGCCTGCTCACAGGTCTCGGTGGTGACGGCGACTTCCTCGCCGTGCCGGTCGAACACCGCCTGGATGGGACTGGGCGGGCACCACATGCCGCCGGAAGCCAACGTCGCCGCCACATTGGACAGCTCCAGCGGATTGACCTCGATGGGTCCCAGCGTGAACGACCCCAGGTTCTGGCGTTTGACGAATTCGGCCAGACTCTCGTTGCTGTCGGGGTCGTAGTCGCGGGCCGTGCCGGGCAGCGCGTAGGAACGCAGGCCCAGCTTGACGGCCATGTCCACGGTGCGCTGCACGCCGACCTGCGCGATGAGCTTGGCGAACGCGGTGTTCGGCGAGGTCGCCAACGCCTGGGTGACCGTCATCGAGCCGCGGTAGTTGCCGGCGTTCTGCACGCACCACGTCTCGGGCGGACAACCCCGCGCCCCGCCGGTGCCGAGCCCCTTGGCCTCGAATCGGGACGGTGCATCGAGTTGGGCGTTGATGCCCATACCCATCTCCAGGGCGGCGGCGGTGGTGAACACCTTGAAGATCGAGCCGGCGCCGTCGCCGACCAGTGAGAACGGCTGCGGTTGCATCGTCTCGCCGGCGTCGAGGTCCAGGCCGTAGGTGCGGTTGCTGGCCATCGCGAGCACCGGGTGGGCTTCCTTGCCCGGCCGGATCACGCTCATCACGCTGGCCACCCCCGGCACGTCCGGATCGGCGACGCCGTCGATCGCGGATTTCACCTGCCCCTGGACGTCCGGGTCCAGCGTCGTCCGGATCAGGTAGCCGCCCTTGGCGACCTGATCCTTGCTGATGCCGGCCCGTGCCAGGTAGTCCAGCGCATAGTCGCAGAAGAAGGCCCGGTCGCCGGCGGCGATGCAGCCGCGCGGCAGCTCCTGCGGCTGGGGCAGCACGCCCAGCGGCTGGGTGCGGGCCTCGCGCAGTTCGTCGGCGTACTCGGGCAGGTTCTCGATCATCGTGTCGAGCACCACGTTGCGCCGCGCGAGCGCGCCGTCGGGATTGGTGTAGGGGTTCAGTGCGCTGGTCGACTGCACCATGCCGGCCAGCAGCGCGGCCTGCTGCCAGTTCAGTTCCGAGGCGTCGATGCCGAAATAGGTCTGGGCGGCGTCCTGGACGCCGAACGAGCCGTTGCCGAACGACACCAGGTTCAGGTAGCGGGTCAGGATCTCCGGCTTGGTGAACGTCTTGTCCAGCGTCAGCGCCATCCGGATCTCACGCAGCTTGCGGGCCGGGGTGACTTCGATCGCGGCACGCTTCTCGGCGTCGGTCTGGGCGATGACCAGCAGCTGGTAGTTCTTGACGTACTGCTGCTCGATCGTCGACCCGCCGCGGGTGTCGAGGTTCCCCGACAGGTAACCCGACAGGCCGGTCAGCGTGCCCTGCCAGTCGACACCGTTGTGCTCGGCAAAGCGTTTGTCCTCGATCGAGACGATCGCCAGCTTCATGGTGTTGGCGATCTGTTCGCTGGGCACCTGGAAGCGGCGCTGGGTGTAGAGCCAGGCGATCGGGTTGCCCTTGGCGTCGACCATCGTCGACACCTGGGGGACTTCCCCCTCGACCAGTTGGGCCGAGCCGTTGGCAACGACGTCGGAGGCGCGGTTGGACATCAGGCCGATGCCGCCGACGACCGGGAACATCAGACCCGCGGCGACGACACTGGCGAGCAGCACGCACCAGGCGAGCTTGATGACCGTGACCGACCGCGGCGGCGGTGGGGTCGGGAGCTGCTCCGGCATGGGTACAGAGTAGCGACGACGTGCGCCACCCGATCCGCCGATCGGCCCGGCTCACCCGCTGTGACGTGTGGTGAAACGGCGAAATCGTCAATTTGGTACCGATGACGGCACGGTTGTCCCAAAAAAGTGGTCACGGATGTATTGCGCCGAACGGCCCTGACCACCTAAGTTGACAACACAGTGCGATGCAGATCACACTCACCGCACGCAATGTGGCGTAGATCGCACCCAGCGGTCGACGTCGAAGTACATAGGGGAAACATTCGTCTGCGTTGTCGGGGCGCGGCCAGAACGAAGGGGACGCCGGTGTCAGGTATCAAGCCCGCCGCTCGCAGCACCACCATCAATCCGTCCGCCGATACCATTCTGCATGGTGCGGAGGCAGAAGCCCGGATTGCGTGGGTTTCGCAAGCCCGGTGTCGCCAAACCGACCCTGACGAGTTGTTCGTCCGCGGCGCCGCCCAGCGCAAAGCCGCGGTCATCTGCCGGCATTGCCCGGTCATCGCCGAGTGCGGCGCCGACGCCCTGGACAATCGCGTCGAGTTCGGCGTGTGGGGCGGCATGACCGAGCGTCAGCGGCGCGCCCTGCTCAAGCAGCACCCCGATGTGGTTTCCTGGGCTGACTTCTTTGCCGCCCAGCGCAAGCACCGCAGTGCGGGCTAACTCGCAGACCTAATCAGAGCCGGCGGCCGGACCCCTCGGGGTCAGGCCGCTTCGGTTTCTCCGGTGATCTGGTCGGCGATGGCCTGCAGTGCCTCGAGGTCGGAGACGTCGAACGGCAGCGAGGGCACCCCCACGATCGCCACGTGCGGGTTGGCGCCGGTGAACCGGGACAGCAGCCGCACCTCGCGTTTGGCGGTGGAGGCCCGGTCGGCGTGGATCCGCAGCGCAGCCGCGGCGACCGACGTCGGGTCGGTCTTCTCCAACTCCTCGGCCGCCTCGGTGGCCTTCTCGGCGTGCAGCTCACACAGCGTCGGATGGGTGCGGTTGAGGATCAGGCCGGCCAGAGGCATCCGCTCACCGGCCAACCGGTCCACGAAGAACGACGCTTCCCGCAGCGCGTCCGGTTCGGCTGCCGAGACCACGACGAACTGCGTGCCCCGCCGCTTGAGCAGCTCGTAGGTGCGGTCGGCTTTCTCCCGGAACCCGCCGAACGTCGCATCCAGTGACTGCACGAACCCCGCCGCGTCGGAGAGCATCTGCGAACCGAGGACCGTCGACATCCCCTTCATGGCCAGTCCGACGGCGCCGGTGACCAATCGGCCGATGCCGCGCCCGGGGGCCAGCAGCAGCCGCCACAGCCGGCTGTCCATGAAGCTGCCGAGCCGCTTGGGCGCGTCGAGGAAGTCCAGCGCGTTGCGCGACGGCGGGGTGTCGACCACGATCAGATCCCACTTGTCTTCGCCGAGAAGCTGTCCCAGCTTCTCCATGGCCATGTACTCCTGCGTGCCCGCCAGCGACGTGGCCACGGTTTGGTAGAACTGGTTCTCCAGAATCGCGTCGGCGCGCTCGGTGCCCGAGTACTGGATCACCATCTCGTCGAACGTGCGCCGCATGTCCAGCATCATCGCGTGCAGCTCGCCGGTGACCTCGGGCCCCAGCGGCACCCGCTGGGGGGTGTTACCCAGAGATTCGATGCCCAGCGCCTGGGCCAGCCGCCTGGCCGGATCGATCGTCAACACGACCACGGTGCGGCCGTACTCGGCCGCCCGCAGCGCCATCGCCGCGGCGGTCGTGGTCTTGCCGACACCGCCCGCGCCGCAACACACCACCACGCGGTTGGAGGTGTCACGCAGGATCGCGGCCATGTCCAGGGCCGGTGGGGTGGTGCTCATCGGTTTCCTCCGCTCACCGCACGCCCTGCCGGGCGAGTTCTTCGGCCAGTTCGTACAGGCTGCCCAGGTCCACCCCGTCGGTCAGGGTGGGCAGTTGCAGCCGGGGCACATCGATCTCGACCAGCTGCTCGGCACTCTCGGCGCGGGCCGCGACCCGGGTGGCGTGCTGAATGGTCTCGGTCAACAGCCCGGCGAAGTCCGTGTCGGACAGCGTGATCCCGGCGGTGGCCAACCCGGAGCGCACCGCGTCGGCGTCGACGTCCCCCTCGGCCGCCTTGGCGAGGTCGTCGGGTGCCAGGTACGCGGGAATGGTCCGGTTGACGATGACACTGCCGATCGGCAGTTCCATCTCCCGCAGTTCCGCGATGGCCTCGACGGTCTCCTGGATCGGCAAGGCCTCCAGCAGGGTCACGAGGTGGATGGCCGTCAGATCGGAGTGCAGCAACTTCACCACGCCCTCGGCCTGCGAGTGCACCGGACCGCCCTTGGCGAGGTCGGAGACCGCCTTGGTGACGTCGAGGAACCGCGCGATGCGCCCGGTCGGCGGCGAGTCGACCACCACCGCGTCGTAGACCGAATGCTTGGGCCGCGCATCCTTGGCCGTCCTGGTCACGACCTCCTTGACCTTGCCGGTGAGCAGCACGTCGCGCAGCCCCGGAGCGATCGTCGTCGCGAACTCGACAGCGCCGATGCGGCGCATCGCCCGCCCGGCCAGCCCCAGGTTGTAGAACATGTCGAGGTACTCGAGGAACGCCGCCTCGGTGTCGATGGCCAGCGCGTTGACCTGCCCGCCACCCTCGGCGGTCGCGATCTTGACCTCTTCGTAGGGCAGCGGGGGAACGTCGAACAGCTGCGCAATGCCTTGGCGCCCTTCGACTTCGACCAGCAACACCTTGCGACCGCCGGCGGCCAAGGCCAGCGCGAGCGACGCGGCGATCGTGGACTTTCCCGTACCGCCTTTGCCGGAGACGAAGTGCAGGCGCGCTTTGGTCAGGCGGGAGGGCCAACCGATCGACGTCGACCCGTTTGGTGTGCTAGCCACCACTGCATGCTAGCCAAGCCGATTCCGCCGCCCGATAAGCTCGGCGACATGAGTGAATCGAACCGCTGGGAGTATGCGACCGTCCCGCTGCTGACGCACGCCACCAAGCAGATCCTCGACCAGTGGGGCGAGGACGGCTGGGAGTTGGTGTCGGTCCTGCCCGGCCCCACCGGCGAACAGCACGTCGCCTACCTCAAGCGGCCCAAGTGACCGCCTGGTCGGCGCGTCTGACCGAGCTCGGCATCGAGCTCCCCGACGTGGTCAAGCCCGTCGCGGCGTATGTCCCCGCGGCCCGGACCGGCAACTTGGTCTACACCGCCGGACAGCTCCCGATGACCGAGGGCAAGCTGCCGGCGACGGGCAAGGTGGGCGACGCGGTGTCCCCGCAGCAGGCCAAGGAGCTGGCCCGGCAGTGCGGGCTGAACGCGCTGGCCGCGGTGGACGCGCTGGTGGGGATCGACGCGGTGGTCAAGGTGGTCAAGGTCGTCGGCTTCGTCGCCTCGGCGCCGGGCTTCGGTGGACAGCCCGCGGTGATCAACGGGGCCTCGGAGCTGTTCGGTGAGGTGTTCGGCGACGCGGGGGCACACGCCCGGTCGGCGGTCGGGGTGTCCGAACTCCCGATGGACGCGCCGGTGGAGGTCGAGATCATTGTCGAGGTCGCGCCGGTCGCGTGAGCGACGATCAGGCAGAGGTCGTGCCGGTCGCGTGAGCGACGATCGGGCAGGAGTCGCGTGAGCGCGCTGCAGCATCCCGCCTACGGCCTACTGAGGCCGGTGACGGACAGCGCGTCGGTGCTGCTCTGCAACAACCCGGGCAAGATGACGCTGGAGGGCACCAACACCTGGGTGCTGCGCGGGCAGGGCAGCGACGAGATGGTCGTGGTCGATCCGGGGCCCGACGACCCGGGAGTCTCCGACGAGCACATCGAGCGCCTCGCGGCGCTCGGCCCGATCCCGCTGGTGCTGATCAGCCACAAGCACACCGACCACACCGGCGGGATCGACCGCATCGTCGACCTGACCGGTGCGGTGGTGCGCTCGGTGGGCAGCGGCTTCCTGCGCGGGATGGGCGGGCCGCTGACCGACGGTGAGCGAATAGACGCAGCCGGGCTGCGGATCACCGTGATGGCCACCCCGGGCCACACCGCGGACTCGGTGTCGTTTCTGGTCGACGACGTCCGGGGCGGGCTGCCCGACGGGACAGGCGCTGTCCTGACCGCGGACACCGTCCTGGGGCGAGGCACCACGGTCATCGACCGCGAGGACGGCGACCTCGGTGACTACCTCGAGTCGCTGCGCCGCCTACGCGGCCTCGGCCATCGTGCGGTGCTCCCCGGGCACGGCCCCGACCTCGACGACATCGCCGCGATCAGCCAGACCTATCTCGCGCACCGCGAGGAGCGTCTCGATCAGGTGCGCGCCGCGCTCACCGAGCTGGGTGAGGACGCGGACGCGCGGCAGGTGGTCGAGCACGTCTACACCGACGTGGACGAGAGCTTGTGGGACGTCGCCGAGTGGTCGGTGCAGGCTCAGCTGAACTACCTGCGCCGCTGACCACCTCGCTCGGTGCCGGTCTGCTCGCTCGTTACCTCGCTCGGTGCTGGTCTGCTCGCTCGTTACCTCGCTCGGTGCTGGTCTGCTCGCTCGTTACCTCGCTCGGTACCGGTCTGCTCGCTCGTTACCTCGCTCGGCGCGCCAGGCGCTCGGAGTCGCTGATCAGCACGCTCTTGCCCTCCAGCCGGATCCAGCCGCGGTGGGCGAAATCGGCCAGCGCCTTGTTGACGGTCTCGCGGGAAGCGCCGACCAGCTGGGCGATCTCTTCCTGGGTCAGGTCGTGAGTCACGCGCAGCGCCCCGCCCTCCTGGGTGCCGAACCGCTGGGCGAGCTGCAGGAGTTGCTTGGCGACCCGGCCGGGCACGTCGGTGAAGATCAGGTCGGCAAGGTTGTTGTTGGTGCGGCGCAGACGGCGGGCCAGCACGCGCAGCAACTGCTCGGCGATCTCCGGCCGGTCGGCGATCCACGCGCGCAACGCTTCGCGGTCCATCGACACTGCGCGCACCTCGGTGATCGTGGTGGCGCTCGAGGTACGCGGGCCCGGGTCGAAGATGGACAGCTCGCCGAACATGTCGGACGGTCCCATGATCGTCAGCAGGTTCTCCCGGCCGTCCGGTGAGCGGCGGCCGATCTTCACCTTGCCGGAGATGATGATGTACAGCCGGTCCCCCGGCTCCCCTTCGGCGAACACCGTGTGTCCGCGCGGGAAGTCCACGGGCTGCAGTTGCTTGGTCAGCGCGGATACGGCGCTGGGTTCCACCCCCTGGAAGATTCCGGCCCTGGCCAGGATCTCGTCCACGTTGCCCCTCTTAAGCTGTTCGGTGTTCAGACATGCGTTTCCAACCTCGAGATCACTCAGTCTAGAGGTAAGCCTTGCCGACGTTGTCGGCAATGAGCCGTCAGCGTGACCTGCTCACGCTACACACGATCGGCATGTCGGGTCTGCTGAAACTCCGTTTTCGGCGCGGGAACGACCGCGGGAACCACGTAACGGGGCGCCGGCAAAGGGTGAACCTGATCGTTCGGTTGGTCCTCGACGAATTCGTCGAAATCGGTGACCCGCATCGGCACCCGCGGCAGGAACCTCAGGGCAGGGCCGTCGGCATCGTGCGCGCGACAGGGGCCGCTGCTGTTGGCCTTGGCATGCTCGAGGTACTCCGCCACATCGTCGGCCGTCACCGTCTCGCGCCCCAGCGCGGATTCGACGCGCTGCAATCCGACGGTCGCCATCATCAGCAACCCGGGGATCAGCACGACGAACAACCACGACACAAGGGTGAAGTAAACACACCCAATATCTCAGCGGGATCACGAATCGTCGACGGTAAGTACCGGTTCGCCACCAGGCCTGTCGGCCCGGCTCAGTACGCTGGCCTGGTGACCGTCAGCGAGCCCTCGGCTGGAAAGCGCGCCGCCGCCAAGGCGGCTCGCGGCGCCTCGTCGCGCAAATGGGACGCCGAGACCCGCCTGGGGCTGGTCCGGCGCGCCCGCCGGATGAATCGCACGCTGGCACAAGCGTTTCCGCACGTCTACTGCGAGCTGGACTTCACCAACCCGCTCGAACTGACCGTCGCGACCATCTTGTCGGCGCAGAGCACCGACAAACGGGTGAACCTGACCACGCCCGCGCTGTTCCGCACGTACCGCACCGCGCTGGACTACGCGCGCGCCGATCGCACCGAGCTCGAAGAGCTGATCCGGCCGACGGGCTTCTACCGCAACAAGGCCAATTCACTGATCCGGCTGGGCCAGGAGCTGGTGGAGCGTTTCGACGGCGAGGTGCCGGCGACCATCGAGGAGCTGGTCACGTTGCCGGGGGTGGGCCGCAAGACCGCCAACGTCATTCTCGGCAATGCCTTCGACGTCCCCGGCATCACCGTCGACACCCATTTCGGCCGGCTGGTCCGGCGGTGGCGGTGGACGGCCGAGGAGGACCCGGTGAAGGTGGAGCACGCCGTCGGCGAGCTCATCGAGCGCAGCGAATGGACGCTGCTGAGCCATCGGGTGATCTTCCACGGCCGCCGCGTCTGCCATGCCCGCAAGCCGGCCTGCGGGGTGTGCGTGCTGGCCAAGGACTGCCCGTCCTTCGGACTCGGCCCGACCGATCCGCTGGTCGCAGCCCCTCTGGTGAAGGGTCCCGAAACCGAGCACCTGCTGGCGCTGGCCGGCCTGTAGACCTGCGTCGTTCCCATGAGTGTGTCGGCGCGTTGGAGCATCGTGGCGATGGTCGTTCTCGTCGCCCTCGGGGTGGCGCTGTGGGCCGAACTCGGCGACGATCCGGGCGCCGGACGGGCCGGCTCGAGCACGTCGGACACGGTCTCCGCGCGCGACCGTCGAGACGCCGACACCGCCGAGGCGCTCGTGGCGCCTCGTGCCCGGGCCGACCTCGATCCTTGCCCGGGGCCGGGCGAGGGCGCCGGTCCGGAGCGACTGCGCGGCATCGTGCTGGAATGCGCCGGCGACGGTGCTCCCGTCGACGTGGCCAGGGCGCTGGCCGGGCGGACCGTCGTGCTGAACCTGTGGGCTTACTGGTGCGGTCCGTGCGCCGACGAGCTACCCGCCATGGCCGAGTACCAGCGCCGCATGGGGCCCGAGGTGACCGTGCTGACGGTGCACCAGGACGAGAACGAGAGTGCGGCATTGCTGCGGCTCGCCGAACTGGGTGTGCACCTGCCGACGTTGCAGGACGGGCGACGTCTCATCGCCGCTGCTCTGCGGGTGCCCAACGTGATGCCGGCCACGGTCGTGCTGCGCCCGGACGGTAGCGTTGCCGAGATCCTGCCCCGATCGTTTGCGACCGCTGACGAGATCGCCGCAGCGGTCGATCCGCAGATTGGAGAGACGAGGTGAGCTGGGACAGCGGCACCGGCGAACTGGCTCCCGACGCCGCCCCACCGTGGCTGGCGCCGCTGGTGCACCGGCCCGAGGCCGTCAAACACGCCTACCGCCGGCGGGTGCCCGCCGAGGTGCTGGCCGCGCTCACGGCCGCCAACACCACCGCCGCGCTGACCGGTGCCCGCCGCGACGCCGCGGTGCTGGTGCTGTTCTCCGGGCCCGGCGGCGGGCAGGCGGGCACGCTTCCCGACGACGCCGATCTGCTCGTCACGGTGCGGTCGTCGACGTTGCGTCACCACGCCGGGCAGGCGGCATTTCCCGGCGGCGCCGCCGACCCGGGGGACCGGGGCCCGGTGCACACCGCGTTGCGGGAAGCCACCGAGGAGACCGGGCTGGAAGCGAGCCGACTGCACCCGCTGGCGACGCTGGAGAAGATGTTCATCCCGCCGTCGGGGTTCCACGTGGTGCCGGTGCTGGCCTATTCGCCGGACCCGGGCCCCGTCGCCGTCGTCGACGAAGCCGAGACCGCGGCGGTGGCGCGGGTGCCGGTGCGTGCGTTCGTCAACCCGCGCAACCGCATCATGGTCTACCGGCGGGAGAACACCCGACGCACCGCTGGGCCGGCATTCCTGCTGCACGAGATGCTGGTGTGGGGATTCACCGGCCAGGTGATCTCGGCGATGCTCGACGTCGCCGGGTGGGCGCGAGCGTGGGACACCGAGAACGTGGTCGAACTCAACGAGGCAATGACGCGTCTGGACGCCCAGGACAGCTACGGTGAAGCACAACGATGACATCTTCACAATGGCTGGACATCGCCATTCTCGCTGTCGCGCTCATCGCCGCCATCTCGGGCTGGCGATCCGGAGCGCCTGGTTCGCTGCTGGCCCTCGTCGGGGTGGCCCTCGGCGCGGTGGCCGGTGTGCTGTTGGCCCCGCACGTGGTGGACCACATCAGCGGACCCCGCACCAAGTTGTTCGCGACGCTGTTCCTGATCCTGGTGCTGGTCGTCATCGGTGAGATCGCCGGTGTCGTGCTGGGCCGGGCGGTCCGCGGCGCCATCCGCAACCCGGTGCTGCGGGTCGCCGACTCGGTCGTCGGGGTGGCGGTGCAGCTCGTGCTGGTCCTGACCGCCGCCTGGCTGCTCGGGTCTGCGCTGAGCTCGTCCCCGCAACCCAACCTGGCGGCGGCCGTGCGTGACTCCAAGGTGATCGCCGAAGTCGACGCGGTCGCGCCGAGCTGGCTGCGGTCGGGGTCGGAGCGGCTGGCGGCACTGTGGGACACCGCCGGCCTGCACGACGTGCTCAAGCCGTTCGGGCCGACCGCGGTCGCCGCCGTCGACGCACCCGACGCCGCGCTGGCCGAATCAGCCGTCGTCGGTGCGACGAGCCCCAGCGTGGTGAAGGTCCGGGGTCTGGCCTCGAGTTGCCAGAAGGTGCTCGAAGGCAGCGGCTTCGTCGTCGCGCCGAACCGGGTGATGTCCAACGCCCACGTGGTGGCCGGATCGGAGAGCGTGTCCATCGAGGTGGGCGGGCAGAGCTACGAGGCCGGGGTGGTCAGCTACGACCCGGACGCCGACATCTCGATTCTCGACGTGCCCAATCTGCCATCCGCGCCGCTGCAGTTCGCCGACGGTGAGGCCCCGTCGGGCACCGACGGCATCGTCATGGGTTATCCCGGCGGCGGCGATTTCACGGCCACGCCGGCACGGGTCCGGGAGATCATCGAGCTCAACGGTCCCGACATCTACCGCACCACCACCGTCACCCGCGAGGTGTACACCATCAGAGGAACCGTCAAGCAGGGCAATTCCGGCGGGCCGATGATCAACCGCAGCGGCAAGGTGCTCGGCGTGGTGTTCGGTGCGGCGGTCGACGACGCCGACACCGGCTTCGTGCTCACCGCCGACGAAGTGGCGCGGCAGATGGCCCGGGTGGGCAACGTCGATCGGGTGCCCACCGGCACCTGCATCAGCTGACCGGTCGGGCGTACACCTGTCCGAGGAACCGGGTCAGCTGGTCGTTGACCTGGCCGGGTGCTTCCTCGTGGGCGTAGTGCCCCGCGCCGGCGATCGACGCGTAGCGCCCGTGCGGAGCGTACTGCCGGGTCCGGTTCACGGGATCGGCCAGCACATACGGATCGCCGTCGCCGCGCAGGTGCAGCACCGGCACCGACATCGGCCGCTTCATCGAGCGCATGAAGCGCCGGCCCTCGCCCCGCAGCTGGCTGCGCGCCGCCCAACGCTGGTACTCCAACGCCGAATGCGCAGCCGAGGGGATCTGGATGGCCCGCCGCAGATGGCCGATGGTCTCGGCGAAGTCGTCACCGGCCTGCCATGCGGCGCTGGACCTGCTGCGCACCAACCGTTCGAGCTCGGCGCCGTCGTGGCGGGTCAGGCTGCGTTCGGGCCAGATCGGGACCTGATAGCGCAGCATCCACGGCAGCAGTGCCCGGCCCTGGTCCCGGCGCCGCAGCGCCGAGGCGCGCAGTGCCGCCGGGTGCGGTGAACTCACCACGGCGATCGCCCGCACCACCCTCGGATGCAGCACCGACGTGGCCCAGCACACCAGGCCGCCGTCGGCGTGCCCCACCAGCGTGGCGCTGTTGTGCCCGAGCGCGCGCACCAGACCGGCGGTGTCGCCGGCCAGCGTCCAACCGTCGTATCCGCGAGGGGGCTTGTCGCTGGCTCCGTAGCCGCGCAGGTCGACGGCGACCACCCGGGCGCCCGACAGGCCGGTCAGCTGGTGGCGCCACGACCACCAGAACGAGCCGAACCCGTGCAGCATGATCACCAGCGGGCGGTCGGTGAACGGGCGGGACGCGTCGTCGGTGTCGGGACGCTGGTCGGCCTCGACGACGTGGAACCGAATGCCGTTGGCGTGCACGTCCAGGTGTCGCCACGGCCCGTCGATCCGCACTGTCGACGGATCAGGTGGGGGCATTACCAGCCGGACGGATCGGTGGCCGGCTTGCCGTCGGTGGTCGCCACCGCTTTGGCGGGCTTGTCCGGGCCGAACGCCTCGGGAATCTCTTTCACCGATTCGATGGTTTTCTGCGGCCCGCGGATCCGGCGCACCTTGAGGTAGCCGAGCAGCCCGAACACCGCGGTCACCACGACCATGATGCCGAAGACGATCAGGAACGCCGCCCACCGCCACAGCCACGTGTCGAGCAACTCGGCGACGAAGAAAAAGAAGAAGAACGTCGAGTAGAACAGCACCACCAGCGCCAGGATGAAGAAGACGCTGCCGGTCAGCCCCTTCTTGACGTCGCGCGTGATCTCGGCCTTGGCCAGCTCGACCTCGGCGCGCACCAGCGTCGACACCTGGGCGGTGGCGTCCTTGACCAGATCACCGATCGAGGGGTCCGGCTTGGGTGCGTGGGGGTCCACCAACGGTATCGACGTCACCGTGGTCGGTACGCCGTTCGTGCGATCGCTCACGCAAGCTTCCTTCCGGCTTCTGCTCGGTCCGGGTCCATTCCGGCTTATGTTGCCACGTGGCGTCCCACGAAACGATTCCGGCCGACGATAGACTGCGCTGACTACGAAGGTGTGGCGGGTCGGGCTGGTTGATAGGGGATTGACACGTGAGGTTGCGCGGCCGCTGCCTGACCCTGCGCGCTGTGCTGGCGGCACTGACTGCGGTGCTGCTGGTGCCCGCCGTGCCGGCCGCGGCCCAGGAACCCGTGCCGCTGGGCGGCGGCTCCGGGCTGGTCGTAGACGGTGAGACGTTGTGCACGTTGACCGCGATCGGCAACGACAACCAGGGCCGCCTGATCGGTTTCACGTCGGCGCACTGCGGCGGCCCCGGCGCGGTGGTGGCGGCCGAAGGCGCCGAGAACGCCGGTGTGGTGGGCACGATGGTGGCCGGCAACGACGCCCTGGACTACGCGGTGATCGAGTTCGACCGGGGCAAGGTCGCCCCGGTCAGCGCGGTCGACGGGTTCCGCATCGACGGGTTGGGACCCGATCCTTCGTTCGGCGACGTGGCCTGCAAGCTGGGCCGCACCACCGGGTACTCGTGCGGCGTCACCTGGGGCCCGGGACAACAGCCCGGCACCATCGTCAACCAGGTGTGCGGAGGGCCGGGTGACTCCGGTGCGCCGGTCACGGTCGACAACAAGCTGGTCGGCATGATCCACGGCGCGTTCTCCGAGGACCTGCCGACCTGCATCATCAAATTCATCCCGCTGCACACGCCTGCGGTCACGATGTCGTTCAACACCCAGCTGGCCGACATCACCGCCAAGGGCCGGCCCGGCAGCGGGTTCGTCCCCGTCGGCGCGGGCTGACCGGCCCGGCCCCGCTGCCCTGACCCGTCAGCCCGTCACTTGCTGGCGCGGATCGCCTCGAACACGCTGGGGTCCACCAACGTCGAGGTGTCCCCGAGTTCGCGTCCCTCGGCCACGTCGCGCAACAACCGGCGCATGATCTTGCCGCTGCGGGTCTTCGGCAATTCGGGCACCACGTGGATCTCGCGCGGCTTGGCGATCGGAGAGATCTCGCGGGCCACCTCGGCGCGCAACTCGTCGACCATGTTCTTCTCGCCGCCGTGGGCGCTGGACTTCAGGATCACGAAGGCACAGATCGCCTGCCCGGTGTGCTCGTCGGTCGCGCCGACCACCGCGGCCTCGGCGACACCCGAGTGTCCGACCAGCGCGGACTCCACCTCCGCGGTCGAGATCCGGTGCCCCGAGATGTTCATGACGTCGTCGATGCGCCCGAGCACCCAGATCTCGCCGTCGGTGCCGTACCGAGCGCCGTCACCGGCGAAGTACCAGCCCTGCTCGGCGAACCGGGACCAGTAGGTCTCCTTGAAGCGCTCGTCGTCACCCCAGATCCCGCGCAGCATCGACGGCCAGGGCTTGTCCAGCACCAGATAGCCGGTGACGTGCTCGCCGTGATCGGGCTGCGGCGCCAACTCGTTGCCGTCGTCGTCGACGATCTTGGCCGAGATCCCCGGCAGCGGGCGCATGGCCGAGCCCGGCTTGCACTCGGTGACGCCGGGCAGCGGGGAGATCATGATCGCCCCTGTCTCGGTCTGCCACCAGGTGTCCACGATCGGCGTCTTGTCGGCGCCGAACGCCATCCGGTACCAGCGCCACGCCTCCGGGTTGATCGGCTCACCGACCGATCCGAGCAACCGCAGGCTCGACAGGTCGTGTTCGGCGGGAATCTGGCGGCCCCACTTCATGAACGTGCGGACCAGCGTCGGGGCCGTGTAATAGATCGAGACGCCGTATTTTTCGATGATCTCGAAGTGGCGGTGTTCGTTCGGCGAGGCCGGGGTGCCCTCGTAGACGACCTGCGTGACGCCGTTGGACAACGGGCCGTAGACGATGTAGGTGTGCCCGGTGACCCAGCCGATATCGGCGGTGCACCAATAGACATCGGTTTCGGGCTTGATGTCGAACACGTTGTGGTGCGTGTAGGAGGACTGCGTCAGGTAGCCACCCGAGGTGTGCATGATGCCCTTGGGCTTGCCCGTGGTGCCCGAGGTGTAGAGCAGGAACAGCGGATGCTCGGAGTCGAAAGCCTCGGGGGTGTGCTCGGTCGAGGCGTTGGGGACGGTCTCGTCCCACCACTTGTCGCGGCCGTCGGTCCAGGGAGTGTCGATACCGGTGCGGCGCACCACCAGCACGTGTTCGACGGGGCTGTCGTCGCCCAGGCCGGCGATCGCCTCGTCGACCCCTTCCTTGAGCGACACCGCCGCACCGCGGCGGTACTGTCCGTCGCTGGTGATGACCAGTTTGGCCTGGGCATCCTCGATGCGGGCCTTGAGCGCCGAGGCCGAGAACCCCGCGAACACCACGCTGTGCATGGCGCCCAGCCGGGCGCACGCCAGCATCGCGATGATCGCCTCGGGCACCATCGGCATGTAGATCGCCACCCGGTCACCGGAGCGCAGGCCGAGGTCGGCCAGCGTGTTGGCGGCGCGGCACACCTCGTCCTTAAGTTCGGCGTAGGTGATCGAGCGGGCGTCATCCACCGGCTCACCCACCCAGTGGATCGCCACGCGGTCGCCGTTGCCGGCCTCGACGTGCCGGTCGACGCAGTTGTACGCGACGTTGAGCTTGCCGCCGACGAACCACTTGGCGAACGGGGCATCCGACCAGTCGAGTACGTCGGTGAACGGGGTGTCCCAGGCCAGCCGGTTGGCCTGCTCGGCCCAGAATGCCAGCCGGTCCGCCTCGGCCTGCTCGTAGAGCGCCTCGGTCGCATTGGCGTTCGCGGCGAACTCAGGGGCAGGCGGATACACAGACTGGGCTTCCACGTGCGTCTCGGTCATGGGTGTGAGGGTAGTCACCCAACGTTGCATCGAGGTTGGCAACTCACATGTGGGGCTGCGGGCGGTGCGTGCTACGCGACGAACGTCGCGGCTCGCGGGTCCAGCGGTACCCCGACGGCCGTCGGCGTGACCGGGCGCGTCGGCTAGCGTGGGCGCCGTGTCGGATCCGCTCGCCCCCCTGGTCGAACTGCCCGGTGTGCAGCAGGCCGGTGACGAGGCGCGCGAGGCGTTGGGCCGCGCCCATCGGCACCGTACCAATCTTCGCGGCTGGCCGAAGTCCGCGGCCGAGGCTGCGGTCCGCGCCGCCCGGGCCTCGTCGGTGCTCGACGGCGGACCGCTGCAGTTTCCCGCCGACGGGAGTGGTGATCCGGTGCTTGCCGGCGCGTTGCGGGTGGCTGAGGCGCTCGAAGGCGGGGAGGGGGCACTGGTCGGGGTGTGGCGCCGGGCGCCGCTGCAGGCGATGGCGCGGCTGCATGCGCTGGCCGCCAGCGACCTCGTCGACGACGACGCCCTGGGCCGCCCGCGCGGCGATATGGACACCAGCCGCCGCTTGGCGTTGCTCGCCGATCTGGTGACCGGGGGCACCCGGGTGCCCGCTGCGGTCCTGGCGGCCGTCGCGCACGGCGAACTGTTGACGTTGCAGCCGTTCGGCACCGCCGACGGGGTGGTGGCCCGCGCGGTGTCGCGGCTGATCACCATCGCCAGCGGTCTGGATCCGCACGGCCTCGGCGTCCCCGAGGTGCACTGGATGCGCCGCCCCGGCGACTACCGCGCGGCCGCACGAGGATTCGCGTCGGGAACCCCCGATGGGCTGGCAGCGTGGTTGGTGCTCAGCGGCGAGGCGCTGCACGCGGGCGCCAGGGAAGCCCTGGCGATCGCCGTGGCTGAGTCATCCTGAGTCATCCTGAGCGGGCATCTCGAGCTCGGGCCCCGGCAAACTCCGGACAATATGAAGCGGGCGACGCTCCGAGTGGTGTGATCCACTGCGGCTCGCCGCCCGCTAGCACGGGGCCCCGGTTACCAAGCGTGCGTTGGGGGTTGCGTGGGTGGCCTCGGCGTCCTTGCGAGTCGCGACCTCCGACGGGCCCCACCCAAAGGGCCGTCCTGGTTGTCCGATTCTCGCAGTTACGCAGGCCCGCAACACTTTTACCTGTTTCGCGGTATGTGCTCCGCGTGGGTTCCGGGACCCGTGCTGGGGAGCCGAGGTCGGGAGTACGAGCCTTCTCTTCCGGCTCGGCCTTGGCCTCTCCCGGCTTCCGTGCTTCCTTTGTACTACGTGACCACGGTCACATCAAGTGCCAAAACGCGTGCGAATCATGATTGTTACGTGAAGCGGCACCGAGGCCACCAGCTACCGTTCGGTAGCGCGTCAGAACGCGAAACGGCGCAGCAGCGAGTAGGTCAGGGCGCCGGCCGCCAACGCGCTCATGCCGACTGCCGCCGAAGTCGCGACGGCGGCTGTCGACGGGGCCGGGATCCGGTCGCGCAGCGACACCGGTTTGGAGAACGACCGCACCGGCCAGCCGCGGGTGCCGGCTTCCTTGCGCAGCGCGCGATCGGGATTGACGACGGTCGGGTGGCCGACGGTCTCGAGCATCGGCAGGTCGGTGATCGAGTCGGAGTAGGCGTAGCAATGTTGCAGCGCGTAACCCTCCCGCGCGGCGAGCGCACGGATGGCTTCGGCCTTGCCCTCCCCGTAGCAGTAGAACTCGATCTCGCCGGTGTACTTGCCGTCCTCGACCACCATCCGGGTGGCCATCGCATGGGTGGCGCCCAGTGCGCGGGCGATCGGCCCGACGATCTCCTCGCCGGAGGCCGAGACGATGACGACGTCACGGCCGCACAGCTTGTGGTCGGCGATCAGCACCGCCGCCTCGGCGAACACCAGGGGATCGACGATGTCGTGCAAAGTCTCGCCGACGATCGACTTGACCTGTTGGACGTCCCACCCGGTGCACATCGTGGTGATGTAGGACCGCATCCGGTCCATCTGATCGTGGTCCGCGCCGGACATGAGGAAAAGGAATTGGGCGTAGGTGGACTTCAGAACCGCGCGCCTATTGATTAGCCCTTGGCTGAAGAACGGTTTGCTGAATGCGAGGGTGCTCGATTTCGCGAGAACAGTTTTGTCCAGATCGAAAAACGCTGCGGTGCGGATGGGGCCGTCGCCGGGGAGAGGTCCGTCGGCGCCGGGACGCCCCGCTGTCGCCGGATCGGGTGCGGTCACCGCCTCAGCATAGGGGCCGGCGCAGTGACAGATTGCGGCAGAACGTACAAATTGGCAGTTCACGACAGGTGTCTGTGACTGTAATCTTTCCTGGTTGTGGCCAACTTGTTCCCGGCGCGGTACTTGCGCTGGCCCACTCTCGCGTGTGTATAGTGGGCATCACTCGGCTTATGCCGGGTGTGCATCAGCCCGACCCCCCGGGGCTGATACACGACGACCTCCGCCTCCTCCCCCCCTGGCGGGGGTCGTCCCTTTTGTGGGGTGTTTTCGCCGTCCGGATAGATCACTTCTCCTCACGACGTTGCGGAACGCCGTTTTCGTTGCTCTCGATGGCCGGTCGGGTATTCCCCAAATTCCGATTGATCCACAGATGCGCCGGGTCGGCCGCGATGGGTCTTTCCGGTGTCGGCGCCGGCGTCGACGCTGGTGTCCATGGCACCCACCGCCGGCATCCTCGTCCTGGTCGATGACCGTGCGCTCCATCCCCCCATCGACAGGGTGGTCGCCGCAGCCGGACTGAAAGTCGTGCGTGCCGGCGCCCCCTCGAGTCGCCGCGTGTGGGCCGGTGCCGCGGCGATCCTGCTCGACGGTGAGGCCGCGCTCCGCTGCGTACAGCTGGGTATGCCGCGGCGTGCGCGGGTGCTGTTGGTGTGTTCTGAGCAGCCCGGATCCGGCGAATGGCAGGCCGCGGTGGCCGTCGGCGCGCAACAACTGGTGATATTGCCCACCCAGGAGCGCGACCTTCTGTCGGCGCTGACCGAAGCTGCCGACGCGGCAGGCGACGGCGTCACGCGCGGGCCGGTCGTGGCCGTGCTGGCCGGTCGTGGTGGCGCGGGCGCGTCGGTGTTCGCCGCGGCGCTGGCCTGCACCGCGACCGAATCGGTTCTGGTCGACGGGGATCCATGGGGTGGCGGTCTCGATCTGGTGCTCGGCGCGGAGACCGAGCCCGGCCTGCGGTGGCCCGACCTGGCGCTGGCGGGCGGTCGGTTGAGCTATCCGGCGCTGCGCGACGCATTGCCCCGCCAGCACGGTGTGACGCTGTTGTCGGCCGGCCGAGTGTTGTCTGGGAGCGGATCCAGCAACGACATCGAGGCCCGTGCGGTCAGCGCCGTCATCGAGGCCGGCAGCCGGGCCGGGGTCCCGGTGATCTGCGACCTGGCGCGGCGCCCGTCGGCGGCCACCGAGACGGCTCTGGCAGTCGCAGATCTGGTGATCTTGGTCACCACCGCTGATGTTCGATCGTGTGCAGCAGCGGCGGTCACCGCCCGGTGGGCGGAAGAACAGAACCCCAACACCGGTGTCGTGGCGCGGGGGCCGGCGCCCGGCGGGCTCGGTCCCGCGGACGCGGGACGCCTCATCGGACGGCCCGTGCTGGCAGCGATGCGACCGCAGCCCGGCATCGAGGCACAGCTGGATTGCGGGGGTCTGCGGTTGCGGCCGCGCACACCGCTTGCTCGTGCGGCGCGCAAGGTGCTGGCTTTGGTCAGCCGCCGGCCCGAGCTCGCACACGCCTCGGAGTTGGTGGCATGACCGGGTCGTTGGTCGACCGCGTCCGGGAGCGGTTGGCCGCCGAAGGAGCTCCGCTGCATCCGAGCGTGGTGGCTGCGGCTATCCGGGCCGAGTCCGGTGGCGTGCTCGGGGATACGGAAGTGTTGAGCAGTCTGCACGAGCTGCAGACCGAATTGGTGGGCGCGGGCGTGCTGGAGCCGCTGCTGCGCGGTCCGGGTACGACCGACGTGTTGGTGACAGCTCCCGACGCGGTGTGGGTCGACGACGGAGACGGTTTGCGCCGGAGCGCGGTGCGCTTCGCTGACGACGAGGCGGTGCGCCGGCTGGCACAGCGTCTGGCGCTCACGGCCGGTCGCCGACTCGACGACGCGCAGCCGTGGGTCGATGGCCAGTTCACCACCGCGGGCGGGCCGGCGGGGCCGCTGACCGTGCGGCTGCACGCGGTGCTGCCGCCGATCGCCACGGGAAGCACCTGCCTGTCTCTGCGCGTGCTGCGCTGCGCCACCCAGGATCTCGGGTCGCTGGTGGCGTCGGGGGCCATCGACGGCCAGGCACACCGGCTCCTCACCGACATGCTGGCCGCGCGGCTGGCGTTCGTGATCTCGGGCGGAACCGGGGCGGGTAAGACGACGCTGTTGGCCGCTCTGCTGGCGGCAGTCCCCGCTGACGAACGGATCGTGTGCGTCGAGGACGCCGCCGAGCTGGCTCCGGCGCATCCCCACGTGGTCAAGCTCGTCGCGCGCGCTGCCAACGTCGAAGGCGCCGGTGAAGTGACGGTGCGGGATCTGGTCAGACAGGCGCTGCGCATGCGACCGGACAGGATTGTGGTCGGAGAGGTCCGGGGCGCGGAAGTGGTCGACCTGCTGACGGCACTGAACACCGGCCACGACGGCGGCGCGGGAACCGTGCACGCCAACAGCCCAGCCGAGGTGCCTGCCCGCTTCGAAGCCCTGGCCGCCCTCGGCGGCCTCGACCGGTCCGCGCTGCACAGTCAGCTCGCCGCGGCTGTCCAGGTCGTGCTGCACGTCGCCCGGGACCGGGCCGGCCGACGGCGGCTCGCCGAGGTGGGAATGCTGACCCGCGGCGACGATCGATTGGTGCGGGTGCTGCCCTGCTGGCGGCTCGACAGCGGGCCCGGTCCAGGACTGGCCGACCTCGAGGCCCTGGTGCGAGCTCGGAGCACGGGATGAGCGTCGCCGCGCTGACGCTGGCCCTGGCCGTGCTGGTGGCGCCCCGATCGGCCCGGCGCAGGGTCCGGGCGCTGCTGCCTCGCAGTGCGCGTGCGGCCCGGACGGTTCCGTTGATCCCGGTCGTCGGCGGCGGCTGCGCGGCGCTGCTGGCGGTACTGCCGGTGAGCGTGGTCGCGGCGCTCACCGTCGTGGCCGCCACCCTGCTGGCGCGCCGGCGGTCAGCGCTGCGGCGTGGGAGACGGTCCGGGGAGGGAGACAACCTGCACGATGCCCTCGACGTCCTCGTCGGCGAGCTCCGGGTGGGGGCCCACCCGGTGGCCGCGGTGGCGACGGCTGCCGCGGAGAGCCAGGGCACGGTCTCCCGGTCGCTCTCGGCGGTGGCGGCCCGAGCGCTGCTGGGCGCCGATGTAGCGGCGGGACTTCGCGTCGAAGCGAGCCGGACCCACTCGCCGGAGCACTGGGAGCGGTTGGCGGTGTGCTGGCAGCTCGCCCACGATCACGGCCTGGCGATCGCCACGGTGATGCAGACCGCCCAGCACGACCTCGCCGAGCGCCGCCGGTTCGGCCGCCGTGTCGAGGCAGGGTTGGCCGGTGCCCGCGCCACCGCGGCCATCCTGGCGGGTCTTCCGCTGCTGGGTCTGCTGCTCGGGCAGGCACTGGGGGCCGATCCGGTGGCGTTTCTCCTGTCCGGCGGAGCGGGCGGGTGGCTGCTTCTGATCGGCGCGACACTGATCTGCGCCGGCCTGCTGTGGTCGGACACCATCATCGCAGGGGTGGTGACATGAGCTGGGCAGCAGTCATTCTCGCCGCCGCGGTGCTCGCCTGGCCGCGGGCGGCGAAGAGCCGGCTGGGGACGGGCCTGTGCTCGGCGCGTCCGGTCTCGCAGCCGCGCGCCCGCCAGGACCTCCTCGCGGTGGCCGCCACTCTGGACGTGCTCGGGGCGTGCCTGCACTCGGGCATGGCCACATCCACCGCAGCAGCGGCGGTGTCGGCGTCGGCGCCGGTCCACTTGGCCGTGCCACTGCGCCGGGCTGCGGACCTGTTGGCTCTCGGCGCGGACCCGGCACAGGCGTGGGCGCAAGCCGGAGCCCCAGCCGACCGACACATCGCCGCGTTCCTGCGCATGGCACGCCGCTCGGCGGCCTCGGGTGCCGCGCTGGCGCGGGGAGTGGAGGAGCTCGCCGGCGACCTGCGTGCCGAGGCCGCTGCTGCCGCGCACGCCCGAGCCGAACGCGCCTCGGTACTGATCGCCGGGCCGCTCGGGCTGTGCTTCCTGCCGGCGTTCGTGTGCCTCGGTGTGGTGCCGGTCGTGGCCGGACTCGCCGGTGACGTCCTGCAGTCAGGAGTGATGTGACAACAAGTGGAGGGAAAACAGATGAAAAGACGGATACGTGGGCTACAGGCACGCCTGGCCCTCCTCGCAGTGGCCGACGAGGGCATGTCGACGGTCGAGTACGCGATCGGAACGGTCGCGGCCGCAGCTTTCGGCGCGATTCTCTACACCGTCATCACCGGAGATTCGGTCGTCAACGCGTTGACCAACATCATCAGCCGCGCCCTGAACACCGCCACGTAAGCGGTGCAGAGACCGGGGCCGTCACGATCGAGGCTGCTTTCGCGGTCGTCACGCTGGTGGCCGTCCTCGTCATCGGCATGGCCGGCGTGGCCGCGGTGTCGTTGCAGACGCGCTGTGTCGATGCAGCCCGGGAAGCGGCCCGGCTCGCCGCGCGCGGGGACACACCGGCGGCGGCGATCCGCTCCGCCCAGCGGGTCGCTCCTGGCGGGGCGACGGTGCAGGTGCGTCGGCGCGGCGACGTCGTCGTCGCCACCGTCGCTGTGGAGTCGGTTGTGCTGCCGTGGCTTTCGGTCGGCGCCGAGGCGCTGGCCGCAGTCGAGCCGCACTCGGAGTGAGCAGGGGGCAGCCGGGGTTCTCGCGGTGGCCATGGTCGCGGTGCTGGTGACAGTGATGGTGGGCGCTGCGCACCTCGGTGCAGCCGTCCTTGCCCGGCACCGGGCTCAGGCGGCGGCCGACCTGGCCGCCCTGGCCGCAGCCGCGCATCTGCCGGCCGGCCCCGCTGCCGCATGTACCCGCGCCGGTCGCCTCGCGCAGGAGATGCAGGCCGAGGTGGCGGTTTGCACCGTGGACGGCGTGGACGTCGTCGTCACGGTGCAGGTCCGGCCCGCACTGGGGAGCCGATGGCTGGGACCCGCCAGGGCGGTGGCGCGGGCGGGTCCGTCGTCAGCCGACGGTCACGCTTTGCCGGCTTTGGCTGATCTGCCCTTGCGCGAGTGGGACTTTCGGGTCCGCTCTGCGGGGCGGTCGCCGTCGAGTTCGACGGTGCTCAGCTCGGTCGCGGTGGGCTCCCGCAGGGCGGCCAAGCCGGCGTACACACCGTCGTCGAGCTCGACCCGGTGCACAGTCACGTGTACCGGCGTCCAACTGCGACTCCGGTCGAGCACCCGTAGCACCCCGGACGTCACGCCCGAGTCGAACTCGGCGGCCATCGCGGCCATGGCGGACCTGTCGTCGGGGTGCACGGCGTCGATGCTGACCAGCCCGGCCCGCCAGTCGAAGAATGGTGCGGGTTCGTCGAGCCACTTCAACAACGTCCAATGGCGTGGGTCGACCAACGCCCGGTGCACTCCGGGCACGGCCAACCCGGCGATGATCTTCTGAGCCAGCAGATCGTGTTGGATACCCGAGCCCTCGCACACACTGCGCCAGTTCATCGCCCGGCAGATGAGATGCTCGCTGCCGTCGTCGAACACCTCGGGCACCGAACGTGCCACGAACCCCACGGTGATCTGCTCGCCGCGATAATCGGTGACGTCCCAGGTGGTGCAGATCGACACCCCCACCTGCGGCTCGATGATCATGCTCAGCACCTGCGCCTCGCTGGGCTTGAGTTCACGGCGCGGCAGGTCGTCGACGAACGCCCGGCCATGGGTGGGTTGGCGGTCGGGATCCCAGCCGCCGACCACCAGCGACTCCCGCGTGTCGGTGGCCGTGCCCGCGGTCAGGTCCCAGATCAGCGGTCCGACCATGGGGCGCGCAGGCGGCTCCTCGTCCGGAGCGCCCAACCACACGTGCACCCCGTGGATACGGCCGTCGGACATCTGCACGACCTCGGTGCGGATCACCCGATCGTTCTTGGGTGTGATGCTGGTCAAACCGCCGCCGGCCCGGACTGTTTCGCCGATCGCGGTCTGAATGGCCATCAGATGGGGATGCCGGCGCAGGAAGGTGCTGATCGGCACCAGATCCTTGGTGCGGTCCCCCTGGGCGACAACGGCCGGTTCGTCGCCGAGTGTCTCCACGAGCATCCAGTCGTGGCTCATGACCGTCATGGTACCGACGGGTTCCCGCGTGCCCCGCCGTCAACCGTCCAGGCGCCGGGGATGCCCGGTCAGCGCGCCGATGACCAGACGCAGTACCCGCACCGCGCCGTCCTTGTCCAGCGGATCGTTGCCGTTCCCGCATTTGGGGGACTGCACGCACGACGGGCAACCCGCGGGGCACTCGCAGGCCTCGATGGCCTCCGCGGTCGCACCCCACCAGTCGGCGAGCATGCCGAATCCGCGCGCAGCGAAGCCGGCTCCGCCCGGGTGACCGTCGTAGACGAAGATCGTCGGTAATCCGCCCACCGGGCCGATCGCGGTGGACACCCCGCCGATGTCGCTGCGATCGCAGCTGGCGATCAACGGCAGCAGGCCGATCGCCGCGTGCTCGGCGGCATGCAGTGAGCCGGGAATCCGAAGCGGATCGATTCCGCTGCGCTGCAACGCTTCCGGAGTGATCGTGCATATCGTCGCCATGGTCTCCAGGGTGCGCGTGGGCATGTCGAGTTCGATGAAGTCGATGATCTCGCCGTCGATGCGCCGCCGCAGATAGCCGGTCACGGTGTTGCTGACCGAGACGGGCACCAGGCCCACGGTCACCGGGCCGTGCCGGGACTGCTCACCGGGACCGGTGACGTCGATGTCGGTCAGCTCCCGCGCGAATGTCGTGTACCCGGGATCCTCGGTGTGGACGAAGGCGATTCCCGCCTCCAGATCGAGACTGTCGACGACGTAGCTGTCGCCCTGGTGCAGATACACCGCGCCGGGGTGCACGGACGCCGGTGCCTGTCCCGCCCCGGTACTGCCCAGCATCCGCCCGGTGTCGGCTTCCAGGATCGCGACCTGTCCGCCGGTGGAGCCCCTGATGTCCACCGCTGGGTGCGGATCCACTCCCGGGGCGGGGAAGTACCCGCTGGGACGGCGACGCAGCAGGCCGTCGTCGACCAGTGCGGCGGCGACCTGTTCGGCGCCCCAGGCCCGCACCTCGGCGTCGGACAGCGGCAGCTCGGTCGCCGCGCACAACAGTTGCGGCCCCAGGATGTACGGGTTGGTCGGATCGATCACGACCCGTTCGATGGGTTTGTCCAACAGCGCTGCGGGATGGTGCACCAGGTACGTGTCGAGGGGATCGTCGCGGGCGATCAGAACGATCAGAGCCCCCTGCCCGCGCCGGCCCGCGCGGCCGGCCTGCTGCCAGAACGATGCGACGGTTCCCGGGAAGCCTGCCAGGACAACGGCATCGAGGCCGGCGATGTCGACCCCGAGCTCCAGCGCATTGGTGGTGGCCAGTCCGCGCAGTTCGCCGTCGGCCAGCGCCCGTTCCAGTCGCCGACGATCCTCGGCGAGGTAACCGGCCCGATACGACGCCACCTGATCGGCGAGGTCGGGGTTCGCGTCGGCCAGCCGTGCCTTGGCCCCGAGCGCGACGAGTTCGGCGCCCCGTCGCGAGCGCACGAACGTCAACGTGCGGGCCCCCTCCCGCATCAGGTCGGCCATGACCCGCGACGCTTCGGCGCCCGCCGAGCGGCGTACCGGAGCGCCGTTCTCGCCGATCAGCTCCGCCAGCAACGCCGGCTCCCACAGCGCGACAGTGCGGGCACCCTGCGGTGACCCGTCCTCGGTCACCTCGCTCACCGTCTGGCCGATGAGTTCGGAGGCGGTGATCGCGGGCTCCGCGGTGGTCGCGGAGGCGAAGATCACCGTCGGCCCGCAGTGCTCGCCCGAATCCGGTGCGTACCGCGCGCACAAGCGCAGCAGCCGGCGCAGCACCATCGCCACGTTGGAGCCGAAAATGCCTCGGTAGTAGTGGCATTCATCGACCACCAGGTACCGCAGGTTGCGCAGGAACACCGCCCACCTGGCGTGGTTGCGCACCATCGACAGGTGGATCATGTCCGGGTTGGAGAAGATCCAGCGGGATCGCTCGCGGGCGAATCGGCGCACTTCGGTGGGGCTGTCGCCGTCATAGGACGTCGGGGCGACGTCGGCGAGCCGGGAACGGCGGCGGTGAGTTGGGCGACGGTACGCAGCTGGTCGTGGCCCAGCGCCTTCGTCGGCGACAGATACAGCGCGCGGGCGCGCGGATCCTGGTTCAGCGCCGTCAATATCGGCAACTGGTAGGCCAGCGACTTGCCCGACGCCGTGCCGGTGCTGAGCACCACGTGACGTCCGCCGTGAGCGAGGTCGGCCGCGGCGCGCTGATGCGACCACGGCACCTCGACGCCACGATCGCGGAAGGCCCGCACCACATCTGGGTCGGCCCAGGCCGGCCAGCCCTGCGGGCGGGCCCGTCGCGGCGGCAGGTCGGCGACATGGCGCACCGGATGCTCGTCGACCGCGGTGCCCTCGACCGCGCCGGCGAGCAGCGCGCGGCCGAAGTCGGGCACCGTATCTGCCCGGGCGCCTGCTGCTGCTTCCGTCACCGATCACCTCCGAAGACGACGTCGTACCGACGCCGGGGCACCGGCCGTGGGCCGCCCCAGCACATGTCGTACGTGAATTGTTCACTACGTGACGGCGCTGAGACTGTCGCCGCAGGCCGGAACGTGATTGACTACTCGCGGTCGCAGCTTCTGTGTTGGTGTCCCCACACTCGCAGGAACGACGTTGCGATCGCGGTTCCTGCGAGGGTTGTAGGTCGGGTCTGAGTTCCGAGCACTCCACGAAGGTATGGCGGTCGGAACGGGCCCGGTCTGCCGAAGGACGGTGGACCGCACCCGGTGAATGAAGAGAAGGAAAGTACGAGAGATGCCACAGGGAACTGTGAAGTGGTTCAACGCGGAGAAGGGGTTCGGCTTCATCGCGCCTGAAGATGGGTCGGCGGACGTGTTTGTCCACTACACGGAGATCCAGGGAAGCGGCTTCCGCACTCTGGAGGAGAACCAGAAGGTCGAGTTCGAGGTTGGCCAGAGCCCCAAGGGCCCGCAGGCCACCGGCGTTCGAGCCATCTGAGCTAAGCGACCAACTCAAGACCACCGAGCCGGCAGGCTCGAAGGATCACAGAACACCCCCGCGTCATCCCCACGGACAACGCGGGGGTGTTTTGCGTACCGGCCCGGGTAACAGCTGCGCGGGCCCGTGCTGGCCTAGGGTCGACGGTGTGAGCCAGCTGTCCTTCTTCTCGGCTGAGTCGGTGCCGCCGGCAATCGCCGACCTGACGGGGATCCTGGCTGCGCCCGGACAGGTGGTGCTGGTCAGTGGGCCCCAGGGGCCCACGGCCCGGCTGTCGGTGGTGGTGGATGACCTGTGGCGGGCCGACGCGCTCGCGGAGATGATCGCCGGCGCCGGCCTGGTCCCGGAGATCGCCCGCACCGACGAGAACACCCCGCTGGTGCGGACCGCGCTGGACGCCCGGCTGGTCGCGATCGCCGAGCAGTGGACCCGGGGAGCCGTCAAGACGGTGCCTCCGCAGTGGCTGCCGGGCCCCCGCGAGCTGCGGGCGTGGGTGCTGGCGGCCGGGACCGCCGACGCCGACCGCTACCTGCTCGGGCTGGACCCGCACGCTCCGGACACTCATTCGGCCCTGGCTTCGGCGATGATGCGGGTCGGGATCGCGCCCACTCTGATCGGCACCAGAGGGTCGCGTCCGGCGCTGCGAATCAGCGGCCGCCGACGGCTATCGCGCCTGGTAGAGAACGTGGGGGAACCTCCGGAGGGGGCTGAGTCGTTGCTGCAGTGGCCACGGGTTTAGCCGGTTTGCGAACCTCCGGCCCAGGAGGGACGGTTTGCGTCGGCACGCGCGGGGTGCGAAATTGTCAGTTGCCGAAGCGGGTGGCATGGGTACATGCACTACGCGGGCAGCAGAAGAAGTGGAGCTAGACAAAGTTGGCTGACGGGGACCGCGGCAGCGGGGGAAACCGAGGTGTCCGGCGACTCGTCATCGTCGAGTCGCCGACCAAGGCGCGCAAGATCGCCGGTTACCTCGGGTCCAACTACATCGTCGAATCGTCGCGTGGACACATCCGTGACCTGCCCAGAGCGGCCGCCGACGTGCCGGCCAAGTACAAGTCCGAGCCGTGGGCCCGGCTGGGTGTGAACGTCGACGACGACTTCGAACCGCTCTACATCGTGAGCCCGGACAAGAAGAGCACCGTCGCCGACCTCAAGGACAAGCTCAAGAACGTCGACGAGCTCTATCTGGCCACGGACGGCGACCGCGAGGGCGAGGCCATCGCCTGGCATCTGCTGGAGACCCTCAAACCGCGCATCCCGGTCAAGCGGATGGTGTTCCACGAGATCACCGAGCCGGCCATCCGGGCGGCCGCCGAGGACCCGCGCGACCTGGACAACGATCTGGTCGACGCGCAGGAGACCCGCCGCATCCTGGACCGGCTCTACGGCTACGAGGTCAGCCCGGTGCTGTGGAAGAAGGTGGCCCCGAAGCTGTCGGCCGGCCGGGTGCAGTCGGTGGCGACCCGCATCATCGTCCAGCGCGAGCGGGAGCGCATGGCGTTCCGCAGCGCCGGATACTGGGACGTCAGCGCCGAGCTGGACGCCAGCGTCTCCGATGCGCAGGCCCAGCCGCCGACGTTCACCGCGAAACTCAACACCGTCGACGGACGCCGGGTGGCCACCGGTCGCGACTTCGACTCGCTGGGCGCGGTCCGCAAGCCCGACGAGGTGCTCGTGCTCGACGAGGCCGGCGCCGAGGGGTTGGCCGCCGGTCTGCGCGGCGCGCAGCTGTCGGTGGCGTCGGTGGAGCAGAAGCCCTACACCCGCCGCCCCTACGCGCCGTTCATGACCTCGACGCTGCAGCAGGAGGCGGGCCGCAAGCTGCGGTTCTCCTCCGAACGCACGATGAGCATCGCGCAGCGGCTCTACGAGAACGGCTACATCACCTACATGCGTACCGACTCGACGACGCTGTCGCAGTCGGCCATTGACGCCGCCCGCAACCAGGCTCGTCAGCTCTACGGCGAGGAATACCTGCATCCCACCGCGCGGCAGTACACCCGCAAGGTCAAGAACGCCCAGGAGGCCCACGAGGCCATCCGTCCCGCCGGTGACGTCTTCCAGACTCCCGGCCAGCTGCACTCGGCGCTCGACACCGACGAGTTCCGGCTCTACGAACTGATCTGGCAGCGCACCGTGGCCTCGCAGATGGCCGATGCGCGCGGCACCACGCTGAGCCTGCGGATCGCAGGTCAGGCTCAGACCGGTGAGCAGGTGGTGTTCAACGCCAGTGGCCGCACCATCACGTTCCCCGGCTTCCTGAAGGCCTACGTCGAGAGCATCGACGATCTCGCCGGCGGCGAGGCCGACGACGCCGAGAGCCGGCTGCCGAACCTGACCCAGGGCCAGCGGGTCGACGCCAAGGATCTGACCGCGGCCGGGCACGCCACGTCGCCGCCGGCCCGCTACACCGAGGCGTCGCTGATCAAGGCGCTCGAAGACCTCGGGATCGGCCGGCCGTCGACCTATAGCTCGATCATCAAGACGATCCAGGACCGCGGCTACGTGCACAAGAAGGGCAGTGCGCTGGTCCCGTCGTGGGTGGCGTTCGCGGTGATCGGTCTGCTGGAGCAGCATTTCGCCCGGTTGGTCGACTACGACTTCACCGCCGCGATGGAAGACGAGCTCGACCAGATCGCCGCGGGGCTGGAGCGCCGCTCGAACTGGTTGTCCAACTTCTACTTCGGCGGTGAGCACGGTGTGGAGGGCTCGATCGCGCGGGCGGGCGGTCTCAAGCAGCTCGTCGGCGGCAATCTCGAAGAGATCGACGCTCGGGAAGTCAACTCCATCAAGCTCTTCGACGACGCCGAGGGTCGCGCCGTCAACGTGCGGGTGGGGCGAAACGGCGCCTATCTGGAGCGCATGGTGGCCGACCCGGACAACCCCGGTGAGCTCAAGCCGCAGCGCGCCAACCTCAAAGACGAGCTGACCCCCGACGAACTGACGCTGGAACTGGCCGAGAAGGCGTTCGCGACACCGCAGGAGGGTCGTTCGCTGGGGGTCGATCCGCAGACCGGTCACGAGATCGTCGCCAAGGACGGACGCTACGGTCCGTACGTCACCGAGGTCCTGCCCGAACCGGACGACGGAGACGACGGCAGTGCCGGATCGGGCGCCAAGAAGAGCAAGAAACCGACCGGCCCCAAGCCGCGCACCGGTTCGCTGTTGCGCTCGATGGACCTCGAAACGGTCACCCTCGAGGACGCGCTGAAGCTGCTGTCCCTGCCGCGGGTGGTCGGGGTCGATCCGCAGAGCGGTGAGGAGATCACCGCGCAGAACGGCCGCTACGGACCGTATCTGAAGCGCGGCACCGACTCTCGCTCGCTGGCCACCGAGGAGCAGATCTTCGAGATCACCCTCGACGAGGCCCTCAAGATCTACGCCGAACCGAAACGCCGGGCCGGGCAGCGCGCCGCGGCGCCGCCACTGCGCGAGCTGGGCAACGACCCCGCCAGCGGCAAGCCGATGGTGATCAAGGACGGCCGGTTCGGTCCGTATGTCACCGACGGTGAGACCAACGCCAGCCTGCGCAAGGGCGACGACGTCGCGTCGATCACCGATGAGCGTGCCGCCGAACTGCTCGCCGACCGCCGTGCCCGCGGCCCGGTGAAGCGCACCAAGAAGGCCACCAAGAAAGCGCCGGCGAAGAAGTCCGCGGCCAAGAAAGCGGCCAAGAAGAGCTAGCGAGTCAGGTCGACCTCGTCGGCGCGCACCAGGTTCACCGGGCGGGCCAGCTGGGTCGGGGCGGTCCGGCCGCGCAGCTCGACGATCTCCCCGACGTCCCAGCACAGCGCCTCGGCGTCCAGCGCGCCGCTGACCGCGACCGCCGAGGCCAGCACGTGGCCCTCTTCGAGCTTGGCCAGCTCGGTGAGCCGGGCCGCTTCGTTGACCGGGTCGCCGATCACGGTGTACTCGAAGCGGGCCTGGGCGCCGATGTGCCCGGCGATCGCCCGCCCGGCCGACACCCCGATGCCGAACTCGGTTTCGCCGAGCACCCGGATCAGCTCGTCGTGCAGCTCCCGCGACGCGGCCAGCGCCGCGCCGGACGCATCGGGGTGCTCGATCGGGGCGCCGAAGATCGCCAGCGCAGCGTCACCCTGGAACTTGTTGACGAACCCGCCGTGACGGTTGACGGTGTCGACGACGACGCGGAAGAAGTCGTTGAGCAGGTTGACGACCTCGGCTGCCGGCTTGGTCGCCGCCAGATGTGTGGACCCGACCAGGTCGACGAACAGCACCGCGACCTCGCGTTCCTGCCCGCCGAGCTCGGTGCCCCGCTCCAGCGCGCGGCGTGCGACGTCCTCGCCGACATAGCGGCCGAACAGATCTCGCAGGCGTTGCCGTTCGGCCAGGTCGCGCACCATGTCGTTGAACCCGGCCTGGAGCAGACCCAGCTCACTGGCGTCGTAGATCTGCATGTGCGCGTTGTAGTTACCGCGCTGCACCTCCCCGAGCGCCCAGCGCAGCTGGCGCAGCGGGTCGGCGATGGACATCGCGACCAGCACGGTGCTCGACAGCCCGATCACCAGCGCGGCGATGGCCAGCAGCAGGATCGTGGTCACCAGCCGGTCGGCCGGCGCGGTCAGGATCGCGAACTTACTGGCGACCAGCGCCAGGACGATCGCCAGCACCGGTACACCGGTGGACAGCACCCAGGTCAGCACCTGGCGCAGGATCACCCCGGGCGCGCGGAAGGTCTCCGGGACGCCGCCGCGCAGCGCGGCCACCGCGACGGGTCGCAGCACCCGCTCGGACTGCAGGTAACCGATGATCGCGGTGGCGGTCGCGCCCAGCGCGGTGGCCACCGCGACGACCGGGGCCGACTTGCTGGCCACCGGCCAGCTGGCCACGATGAACACGACCGAACCCAGCAGCCAGTTGGTGGCGCTGATCACGGAGCGGTAGAAGGGCATCTTCAGCGCCCGCATGCGGGCCACTTCGGTCTCGGCGGGGTCGCGGTCGCCCAGCAGCATGTCGCGGCGCTGCCAGCGCATCACCGGGATCAGCATGCGCAGCGTGAAGTAGGACGCGACGGTGAACGAGATGAACAGGTATCCGAGGAAGATGGCCAGGTTGTAGGTGGGTAGGTCCTGCAGCTGGATGCGGTCCTCGGGCGGCAGGCCGAACCGCAGGAAACCCAGCACCAGCAGCGCGCCGATGATGTCGGCCTGCAGCATGCCCAGCGTGAACACGGGCCAGGGGGTGCGCGCGACCCAGCGGGCGAATGCACTGACTCGCCCCACCTCGATCGCTTCACCGGCCATTCGCTAACCGTATCGGGCGCAGCTGACGGCGCGGGAGCGTCTGAGACGGACGTGTCGGTTCGCAGCACTACTGTTATCGGCGATGACGGGTGTTTTTTCGCGTCTGGTGGGCCAGGACGCCGTGGAAGCCGAGCTGATGGCTGCCGCGCGGGCGGCGCGCGGTGATTCCGCTCACAGCGAGGCGGCGGAGGCGGGTGGGACGGGCGCTTCTGCGGGCACGATGACCCACGCCTGGCTGATCACCGGACCGCCCGGGTCCGGGCGCTCGGTGGCGGCACTGTGCTTCGCGGCCGCCCTGCAGTGCACGTCCGACGGCCCCCCGGGGTGCGGTGAATGCCGCGCCTGCACGACCACGATGGCCGGCACCCACGCCGACGTGCGTCGCATCATCCCCGAGGGCCTGTCGATCGGGGTGGACGCGATGCGCACCATCGTGCAGATCGCGTCGCGGCGGCCCGGCACCGGTCGCTGGCAGATCGTGGTGATCGAGGACGCCGACCGGCTCACCGAAGGGGCGGCGAACGCCCTGCTCAAGGTCGTGGAGGAGCCGCCGCCGTCGACGGTGTTCCTGCTGTGCGCGCCCTCGGTGGACCCGGAGGACATCGCCATCACGCTGCGCTCCCGCTGCCGGCACGTCGCGCTGGTCACACCGTCGGTGGATGCCATCGCGCGGGTGCTCGTCGAGTCCGACGGGCTCACCGAGTCCGATGCGGCGTGGGCCGCCTCGGTCAGCGGCGGACACGTCGGGCGGGCCCGGCGGCTGGCCACCGACGAGCAGGCCCGCCAGCGCCGGCAGCGGGCGCTGGGACTGGCCCGGGACGCGGCCACGCCGTCGCGGGCCTACGCCGCCGCGGAGGAGCTCGTCGCCACGGCTGAGGCCGAAGCCCGGGCGCTGACCGAAGACCGCAACGAGGTCGAGGCCGACGAGTTGCGTACGGCGCTGGGGGCAGGCGGCACCGGGAAGGGCACGGCCGGCACGATGCGCGGCGCGGCCGGGGCGATCAAGGACCTGGAACGGCGGCAGAAGTCGCGACAGACACGCGCTTCGCGGGACGCGCTCGACCGGGCGCTGATCGACCTCGCCACCTACTTCCGTGACGCGCTGCTCGTCGCGTCGGGGGCCGGTGACATCGCCCCCAACCACCCCGACATGCGGGAGAAGGTGGCGGCGCTGGCCGCGCACGCACCCGCCGACAAGCTGCTGCGATGCATCGAGGCGGTGCTCGAGTGCCGGGAGGCGCTGGCCGGCAACGTCAAACCGAAGTTCGCCGTCGATGCCATGGTCGGCACCGTCGGTCAGGCACTGCGCGGCTGACTTTGGTCGTCGCTCGGCCCTGCCGTAGACTCAGGCCGCCGATGGTGCTGGTCGCCGTCGGCAGGCCGCCTTAGCTCAGTCGGCAGAGCGATTCACTCGTAATGAATAGGTCGGGGGTTCGATTCCCCCAGGCGGCTCCGAATGTGTCAGCAGCGGCAAGCCCGCGGTTTATACTTCTTTATAAAACCGCCCGAAATCGCGATTTTTATAAGGAAGTATAAGCTCGGTGGCCGCCTCGCAGCAGCGAAGTCCCTACACACCGGGCGCCATCGCGCTCCACCTGCCCGGTCGCGACGTGCACCTGGCTCGCGTCAGCGTCCACCTGACGAACTTGTCCGTGTACCGCCAACTCGACGGCAGAGTCCATGTATTCGTGGGCCCGCGCGGGGTCGGCAAGACCAGTCTGCTGCGGGTCGCCCAGCGCGACGCGCGGCAGCGCACGTTCACCACGGTCTGGGCGACGGGCGGCGACTCGGTGTCGCTGTCGGTCGACCTTGCCAATGAGTTCGACAAACTCGTCACCGCCACATGGACGGACACCGCAAAGGCAGCGCTGACCAAGACGCTGAACACCGTGCGGCTGAACTTCGGGGTGGCCTCCCTGCAACTCGCCACGCCGGCCGACACCGACAACACCGAGTTCCAGGGAGCCGCCCGCGCCCTCCAGGAGGCGATCACCGCGGCCGCGCGTGGGGTGATGGAGGCCGGTAGCCCGGGCCTGGTGGTGTTCATCGACGAACTGCAGGCCGCCGATGCGGTCGGCATCCGTGCCCTGGCCTATGCCTGGCAGCACATGCAGGCCGAGGCCCCCGAACTGCCCGCCGCGGTCTTCGCGGCCGGTTTGAGCCACACCCAGGACACCGTCGCCAAAGCTGTCAGCTTCGGGGAGCGATTCGAGTACCGGCACCTGAACAACCTCAACCACGACGACGCCACCCTGGCGCTGACCGCCCCCGCCCTCGGGGTCGGTGTGGGGTGGGAGCAGGGTGCGCTCGACGCGGTGCTGCAGGAGACGCAGGGCTATCCGTACTTCCTGCAGGAATTCGGCGACAAGATGTGGGAGGCGGCCGGCTATCCGGGGCCTGGTGGGGCGTTGACGGCCCAGCACTTTCCCGCGGCGCGCGAGCAGTTCCTCGTCGCGCGGAACATGCTGTTCCGATCGCGGTGGAAGCAGGCCTCTCCCGCGGAGGCCAAGTTCATCACCGCGATGGCCTCGCTCGGCGACGGCGACGTGAAACGCCGGGACGTCGCCGCAGCGCTGGGGACCACCTCGACAGCGATCAGCATGGCCAGGCAGTCGCTGATGGACAAAGGACTGATCGAGCAGTCCTCCCGCGGCAGCATGCGCTTCACCGCCCCGGGCTTCGCCCAGTACATCCGCGAGTACGCCGACGTCGACGCGGATGAGTAGCGGTCGGGGCAGGCCCGTTCCCCGTTCAGTAGCTCGCGGTAGACCGGGAAACCTCGTGCGCGCATGTCGTTGATGCCGAGCAGCCTGTCACGGGTCAGCGAGGTGCGACGAAGCCGACCGGTCCGGAGGCCAGGCACACCGACAGCGCTGCGGTGTCGGCGCGCACGGTGATGGCGTCCCCGGCTCCGCTCAACCGGACGAACACCCGGTTCAGGCCGGGACGCACCGGGACCCGGACCTCCTCGCCCTCGGACAGTGCCACCACGATCGAACCGTCGCTGTTGGCCAGATAGTTGAGCTCGGCGGTCCAGTCGGCGGGAAGCAGCGGCCCGTCGAGCGGCAGCACGGCGGGGAAGTCCGGCTGCACCAGGTAGCCGCACTGCGGAAGGGGCCCGGGGGCGATGCTGCGCACCCAGGTCACCACAGCGTCGACGATGTGACCCCTGCTGTCGAGCATCCGCAATTGCGTTGTCGAGCGGGCGAATTCAGGTCGATCCTCGAGCAGGGCGAACATGTGTGAGGCGAGGTTCTCCGGCCACGCCACCCGTTGCAGCACCAGCGGGTCGACCTCCTGATCGAGCAGCGGCGCCGCCGACTCGGCATGGGCGGCGGCCAACCCGGCCTGCGCGGTGCGCAGGTAGGACTCGGTGGGGTTGTCCTGCCAGCTCCTCAGGAACGTCGCGGTGGAATACAGGCTGCTGGCGACGAACACCGATGTCAGACCGACGATCGCCACCGACCGCACTCGGGACGCATCGAGGCGGAAAGATCCGGGCCGATTCGGCGCGCACAGTCCGACCGCGGCCAGCAGCGTCAGCACCAGCACCAGATCCGGAAGGTACCGCAGCGACTGGGCGAGCTCCAGCGCGGTGAACCGCGACGAGCGCATCAGATAGATCGGCACCTGGCACGCCGCGACATAGCCGAGCGCGGTCAGCCACACCGGACCCAGCCGCTGCTTGCGGTACAGCGTCACCGCGACCACGGCCGCCAATGCCACCCAGCCCAGCGCCATCACGACGGGCCCCGGTACCGCCCACGGAGAGGCCGGTGCCCACCGCTGCCACTGCCAAGGCCCCCCGACCAGACCCGGCACCACGCCGTGGGTCACCGAGCGCGCCAGCAGATCCCACGTCATCGCCAGATCGAAGCTCCACCGCCTCTGGTCGACCACCAACAGGTAGACGCCCACCCACGCCACCGTCACCGCCAGGCACGCCAGCCACACCCGCGCTCCCCGGCGCCACACGTCGCGCACCGAAACCGTCGCTGTCACATGGCCGTACAGCGCGACGACGGCGAACGCGACGAACGGGATGATCGCCGACTTCTCGAAGAACAACAGCCCACCGGCGTACACGAGGACCGCGCTCACGGCGTAGCGCCGCCGGCCCGTGCGGATCAACAGGATCACATCAGCGCACACCCACGCCATCGCGGCCACCATCGGCAGCGAGTTCAGCCCGGCCGCCCACCACGCATAGCTCGGTATCGCCAGTGGCGTGAACAGCGCGAACGTCAACGGTACCAACAGGACTGGCCGCCAACCCAGGATCACGTGCAGGGCCCGCAGCAGGGCCAGCGCCGCCAGCGCGGCCAGCACCACCAGGCTCAGCGCCGGGCCCACCCAGTTCAGCGGGGCCAGCCGGGTGATCGTGCCCGCCAGCAGGAACGCCGCGGGCATCACGTGGCCGTCGTGGTCGTCGAACAGGTAGGCCGGCGACAACAGGGGTTGCGTGCCTGCCCTGCCGACCAGAATCAGGTCGTCCCAATAGAAGTAGCCACCGAACGCCAGCATCGCCCGCACGACCAGATGCACCGCGATGAGCAACAGCGCGATGCGGGCGGTACGGGAATGCACGAGCACTATCGGGGGTAGGTGTCCCCGGCCTGGCGGCGCGCCTCCCACGCCGAGGACACCATCTCCTCCAACGAGTGCCGCATCGTCCAGTCCAGGTCGCGGGCGGCGAGATCGCCGGTGGCCACGATGCGGGCCGGGTCGCCGGGGCGGCGTGGCATGATCGTCGGTTCGAAGTCGATGCCGGTGACGGTGCGGATCGCGGTCATGATCTGTGCCACCGACGTACCGGCCCCGCTGCCGAGGTTGTACACCCGCTCCACCGGCAGCCCGTCGTCCAGCCGGCGCGCGGCCGCGACATGGGCCAGCGCCAGATCGGCGACGTGGATGTAGTCCCGCACGCAGGTGCCGTCGGGCGTGGGATAGTCGTCGCCGTTCACCCGCGGGGTCTCCCCGCGGTACAGCATGTCGAAGACCTTCGGGAACAGGTTGTGCGGGCTGGCATCGAACAGCCGCGGCGACCCCGACCCGACCACGTTGAAATAGCGCAGGCTGGTGTGCCGGATGCCCGCGGACCGTCCGACGTCGCGCAGCAGCCATTCGCCGATGAGTTTGGTCTCCCCGTAGGGCGACTCGGGTGTGGTCGCGGTGGACTCGTCGACCACCTCGACGTCGGGTGTGCCGTAGGTGGCCGCGCTGGAGGAGAACACGATCGCCTCGACCCCGGCGCGCTGCATCGCCGACAGCAGCGTGAGGGTCGCCGTGACGTTCTGCTCGTAGGTGTGCAACGGCCGGTTGACGGACTCGCCGGCGTACTTGTACCCGGCGACATGGATGACCCCGCGCACCCCGTTGCGCCGCAGCGTGTCCTCCACCAGCGCACCGTCGAGCAGCGATCCCTCGACGAACGTCGCCGCGGGGGCGACGAACTCGGCGAACCCCGTCGACAGGTCGTCGATGACCACCACGGGTATCCCGGCGTCACACATGGCGTGCGTCACGTGCGAGCCGATGTATCCGGCACCCCCGGTCACCAGCCAGCTCATCAGCGTCTCCTTCGTCGTCGCCCGCAGCGTATTCGCCGGGCAGCGGTCAGCGTCCGGCAGGCCGGTCCCCGGCCAGGGCCACCAGGTGCGCCGCGATGCCGAGCAGCGGCCCGCACATCAGGGCCACCACCGTGCGCACCTCCAGAGTCAGCGGCATCAGCAACAGCAGGGCCGAGGCCAGTGTCGCCGACAGCCAACCCGCGGCGTAGGCGCGGTGCAACGCGGCGGCCACGGTCGCGGCGCCCGTCAGCGTCAGCAGCGCGATGGCCACCGCGGCGGCGGTCAGCCAGGCCAGCAGGGCACCGTCGGCCTGGTACTGCGGGCCGAACGCGGTGCGCAGGAACCACGGACCGGCGAGGCCGGCGACGAGCACCCCGAGCGCGCCCAGTCCGGCGACCAGCGCGGCCGGGACGGCCAGTGCGCGCACCCGATGAGCACGGTGATCGACGAAGTAGGCGATCAGGTTTCCCTGCATCGCGGTCAGCGGCACCAGCAGCGGCGCCCGGGTGAGGGTCACCGCCAGGATCACCACCCCGCCGGTGGCGCCGAGGTCACCGGAGGTGGCCTGCAGCAACACCGGAAAGCCCATGACGAGGACCGCGCTGGCCCCCGCGGCGGTGGTCGAATGCCCGACGCCGCGCAGAAAGGTCACCGTGTCGGCGGGGGTGTGCACGCGCGCCGCCGCCCGGGCCGCGGGGGACAGCGCTAGCATCAGCACCCAGCTGACCGCGCCGGCGACCGTGGCCCACAGGTACCCGCCCAGCCCCCAGCCGATCGCAAAGGTCGCCGCGGCGACCGTGACCCGCAGCAGCGCGTCGGTCACCATCAGAGCGCCGTACCCGGACCACTGGTTGCGTCCGGCGAGCATGCCGAGCAGCGTGGTGTGCACACAGAAGCCGGCCAGCCCCAGGCTCAGCAGCGCGATGCTCAGCGTGCGGTCCTCGACGAACACGTGGGCCGACCACAGCGGGGAGCTCAGCGCGATCAGCGCGGCCGCCCCCACTCCGACGCCCGCACCGATGCGCATCGGACGGCTGCGGCCCGGCTCGCCCCGTGCCGAGCGGACCTCACGGGTGCTCTCCTGCAGCAGGCCGAACGCGGCGCCGCTGGCCAACCCGAACGCGCCCCAGAACACGCTGAACACCGAGAAGCCGGCCGGCTCGAGATCCCGGGCGGCCAGATACAGCACCGCGTACCCGCACAGCGCCGACACCGCGGTCGCCGCTCCGACACGCACCACGCTGCTGCGGGTCACGGCCCCGGACGGGCCGGCGGCCGCGTCCGTCACGGCAGGTCCAGCGGGGGGACCTCCGCGGAGTACAGCCACGCCGCCCACAGCGGGCGCAGCGAGTCCTCGGTGAAATGCGCGGCCAGCGCGATGAAGTCGTCGGTGACGACGCTCGCGTGCCGGTACCGCGATGTCCACTCCCTGAGCAGCGCGAAGAACGAGTCGTCGCCGATCCGCCGGCGCAGCGTGTGCAGGGCCAGCGCACCGCGCTTGTACACCCGGTCGTCGAACATGTCCCGCGGCCCGGGGTCGGCGAGGACCAGATCCTGCGGTGAGTCGACCAGCCGCTGGTGGTAGTGGCGGGCCCAGTCGTCGGCGCTGCGCTCGCCGCAGTGATCGGACCACAACCACTCCGCGTAGCACGCGAAGCCCTCGTGCAGCCAGATGTGGCGCCAGCGTTGGGCGGTCACGGAGTTGCCGAACCACTGATGGGCCAGTTCGTGGGCGACCAGCCGCTCGGAGCCGCGCCGGCCGTCGCAGTGGTTGGCCCCGAAGATCGAGATGCCCTGCGCCTCGAGCGGGATCTCCAGTTCGTCGTCGGTGACGACGACGGTGTAACCGTCGGCCAGCGGGTACGGACCGAACAGCTTGACGAAGAGCTTCATCATCTGCGGTTGGCGCCCGAAGTCGTGGTCGAACTCGCGGCGCAGCCGGTCGGGCAGCACCGAGAAGATCTCCACGCCGTTCTTGGCCATCCGCCGCCTGGTGTAGGGACCGACCTGCAGCGTGATCAGATACGTCGAGGTCGGTTCGCTCTGCTCGTAGGTCCAGGTGGTCATGCCGGCTCGGGCTTTGCGGGACAACAACTTTCCGTTGGCGATCGTGAGATACGGGCTCTCCGTGGCGATCTGGATCCGAAAGCTCGCCTTGGCGCTGGGATGATCGTCACACGGGAACCACGACGACGCCCCGTTGGGCTGGCCGGCCACCAGCGCGCCCTCGGTGAGTTCCTCGAACCCGACCTCACCCCACGGGGTCCGTTTCGGCCGGGGTGTCCCGCTGTAGCGCACCGCCACCGTCATCGCGGCACCGGCGGGCAGCCGCTCGGCCAGCGTGATGTGCAGCTTGTCCCGATCGGTGCGAAAGTGCTTCGGCCGCTTGCCGTTCACGGTCACCTTGGCCACCGACAGCGCGCTGGACAGGTCCAGGCTGAACGTCTGGAGCTCGGCCAGCGTGACGGCGGTGACGGTGGCCGTCCCGGCGAGCCGGTTGATCGCGACCTTGTACTCCAGCTCCAACTCGTACCGCGACACCCGGTAACCGAAATTGCCTGCTGTCGGCAGATACGGGTCGATGACCGGGGCGGAGCTCTTCTTGCCTGCTCCTCGTCGACCCGTCACGCGGCAGCCGGTTTCTTGGGCTTGGCGCCCGACTGCCCCTGCTTCTTGCCCGCCGGATTCCACGGCGCGATCGGATTGCCCTGCCACCGAGTCGATGGTGGCACCTCGTCACCGCGCATCACCAGGGAGGCGGGGCCGACGGTGGCTCCGGCGCCGATGCGGGCGGCGGGCAGCGCCACACAGTGCGGACCCAGCGTGGCTCCGGGTTCCAGCACCACGGTGTCCATGCGCATGATCCGGTCGTGGAACAGATGGGTCTGCACCACACACCCGCGGTTGACGGTCGCGCCGTCGCCGAGTGTCACCAGGTCGGCCTCGGGCAGCCAGTACGTCTCACACCACACTCCACGTCCGATGCCGGCGCCCAGCGCCCGCAGCCACAGATTCATGACCGGGGTACCCGCGGCCGCGCGGGCGAACCACGGCGCCGCCACGGTCTCGACGAATGTGTCCGACACCTCGTTGCGCCACACGAACGACGACCACAGCGGGTGTTCGATCGCGCCGATGCGGCCCACCAGCAGCCACTTCGCCAGCACCGCCACACCGCCGGCCACCGCTCCGGCGGCGAGCACGACCGGCCCGGCTGCGAGCGCGGCCCACAGCCAGCCCGCCGCAGTGGCCAGCGCCTGGATCGCGGCGAGCACACCGACTCCGATGGCGAAGGTGATCACGACCGGCACGATGCGGAACGTCTCCACGGTGGCACGCAGGACCTTGAGCTTCGCCGACGGGTGGAAGGTGCGCAGCGCGTCGGCAGCCGTCGGGCGGCGTCTCAGCCGTACCGGGGGACTGCCCAGCCACGACGAACCGGCCTTGGCCTTGTGCGGGGTCGCCGAGAGCACGGCCACCAACCCGTCGTCGGGCACCCGCCGGCCGGGCTGGGTGATCCCGGAATTGCCCAGGAAAGCCCGCTTCCCGACCGTGGCGCGGGCCACGTGGATCCACCCGCCGCCCAGTTCGTAGGAGCCCACCATCGTGTCGTCGGCGAGGAACGCGCCGTCCTCGACCACGGTGAACTTCGGCACCAGCAGAGCTGTGGAGATCTCGGTACCGCGGCCCACCTCGGCGCCGAGCAGACGCAGCCACCACGGGGTGAGCAGGCCGGCGTAGATCGGGAACAGGTAGTTGCGGGCGGCGTCCATCAGCCGCTCGGTGGCCCACAGCTGCCAGCCGGAGCGGCTGCGCACCGGGTGGTAGCCCTCCTGCAGCCCCACGGACAGCAGTCGCACGCCCAGCACCGTCAGCGCCGCATAGCTCAGCACTGCGGCCAGGGTGGCCGGGGCGGCCCACAGCATCGCCGCCGGCACGGCGTCGGCGACGCCGGCGGTGTCCCGCACCGCCCATCCGATGACGGCCAGCCCCACCGCCAGTGCGGCCAGCGGCAGCGCTGCCAGCAGCATGGACGTCAGGCCGTACACGGCCACCCAGTGCAGGGCGCGCGGCGGCCGGTGATCGGGCCACGGATGCTTGGCCTTCCCGGACTTGACCGCCGGTGAACCCTTCCAGTACTGACCGTTCTTGACCTTGCCCACCACCCCGGAGCCGGGAGCGACGTCGGCGTTCTTGCCGACCACCGCGCCCGGTAGCAGGGTCGTGCGCGCCCCGACCGTGGCGTCGTTGCCGACGGTGACGGGGCCGACGTGGAAGGCGTCCCCGTCGATCCAGTACCCGCTGAGGTCGACCTCGGGCTCGATGGAGCAGCGGTGCCCGAGCGTGAGCATGCCCGTCACCGGGGGAGCCGAATGCAGGTCGACGCCCTGCCCGACGTTGTTGCCCAGCGCGCGGGCGTAGTAGACCAGCCAGGGAGCGCCCGCCATGTTCTGCGCCCCGCTCGCCTCGGCGAGACGCTCGGCCAGCCACACCCGCAGGTGCACCGCGCCGCCGCGTCGGTAGGTTCCGGCCTGCAGGTTGCCCAGCAGCGTCCGCGCACCCAAGACGGCGATGCCCATCCGGCCCGGCGGGGTGACGAACAGCAGGAATCCGGCCAGGACCCACCACCAGCTGATCGGCGCGGCCCACGGCACCAGGTCCAGCCCGGCGGCGACATTGTTGGCGACGGCCAGCCACACCACCCACTGCATCCCGGTCAGCGTCGCCAGCGGAACGGTCAGCGCGATCTGCACGGCCTGCGTCCGTCGCGACACCGGCTCGACGGTCCGCGGCTCGACGGCCGGGGGTGGTTCCAGTTCGTCGAGGTATCCGGCCAGCGACCCCAGCCGCGGATGGTCGTAGAGGTCGGCGACGGTCACCTGCGGATAGCGCTGCCGCAGCGCGGCGATCAGCTGGGCGGCCGCCAGCGATCCGCCGCCCATGGCGAAGAAGTCCGCCTCCGGCCCGTCGACCTGTGCGGCCAGCACGTCGCGCCACAGCCCGGCCAGCCAGCCCGTCGTGCCGAGAAGGTCCGGTGCGTCCGCACCGTCACCGGCTCCGTCGACCGGCCACGGCAGCGCGTCGCGGTCCACCTTTCCCGACGTGCGGGTGGGCAGCTCGTCGACGAGGACCAGACGGGGCACCAGAGCGGCGGGCAGGGACTGCGCCAGCGCGGTCCGGGCGGCGGCCAGGTCGAAGTTCGGATCGGCGCTGGCGACATAGCCGACCAGCAGGGGAGTTCCGCTGGCCGTGCGCCGCACCGCCGCCGCGCCGCCGCTGACCCCTGGCAGATGCACCAGCGCGCTGTCCACCTCACCGAGCTCGATGCGGCGGCCGCCGACCTTGACCTGGTCGTCGGCGCGGCCGACGAAGTACAACCCGTCGGCCTCCAGCCGGACCAGGTCGCCGCTGCGGTAGGCGCGGCTCCAGGCGAGCGTGGGCATCGCGGCGTACTTCTCGGCGTCCTTGTCGGGATCGAGGTAGCGCGCCAGCCCCACCCCGCCGATGACGAGCTCACCGACCTCACCGAGGTTCACCGGCCGGCCGTCGGCGCCGACGACCGCCAGATCCCACCCGGGCAGGGGCAGGCCGATGCTGACCGGTCCCCGCCCGAACAGCCGCGCGGCGCAGGCCACCACGGTCGCTTCGGTCGGGCCGTAGGTGTTCCACACTTCGCGGCCCTCCACCGCGAGCCGCTCGGCCAGCTCGGGCGGGCAGGCCTCGCCGCCGAAGATCAGCAGCCGCACGGCCTCCAGGGCCTCCGCCGGCCACAGCGCCGCCAGCGTCGGCACGGTCGAGACCACCGTGATGTCGCGCGACACCAACCAGGGGCCCAGGTCCATCCCGCTGCGCACCAGCGAGCGCGGGGCGGGCACCAGACAGGCACCGTGCCGCCACGCCAGCCACATCTCCTCGCAGGAGGCGTCGAAGGCCACCGACAGTCCGGCCAGCACCCGGTCTCCTGGGCCCAGCGGGTTGTCCTGCAGGAACATCCGCGCCTCGGCGTCGACGAAGGCGGCGGCGCTGCGATGGCTGACCGCGACACCCTTGGGGGTGCCGGTGGAGCCGGAGGTGAAGATGATCCACGCGTCGTCGCGGCTCAGCGGTGCTGCGGCGCGCCAGCCACGGGAGGACCCGGGGCCGCGGACGAGTCCCTGCTCGGTGATGACGGCGACGACGCCGGCCTCGGTGAACACCAGCTCGGCGCGCTCGACGGGGTCGTCGGCGTCGACCGGAACGTAGGCGGCGCCGGTGGCGAGCGTGGCCAGGATCGCGACGTAGAGCGCGTAGCTGCCCGAGGGCATCCGGATGCCGATGCGGTCGCCGCGGCCGATCCCGCGGGCGGCCAGCCACGCCACGCTGTCCTCGATGTCGGAGATCAGCTCGGCGTAGGTGAGCTGCACGGTGCCGTCGTCGAGGGCGGGCGCGTCGGGGTAGCGGCGCGCGGTGTCGTAGAGGATGTCGATCAGCGTGCGCGGCTCGGGGGCGAACGCCGACAGCACGAACTGGGCGGGGATCTCGGGGGTTGGATCCGCTGCTGTCACGGGTACAAACTACTAAGCGCCGGGCGGCCCCCGGTGGCGTCGGTGGTGGGTGATTTCGCGTGTCGGGCGACCGGCTGGCAGAATCACCGCCCTGGAGGGGAGTATTCCTTCGCCACAGCGTCGTCACCACGTCGTCCATCTCTGATCGACCGGTGTTGTGGGCCGCACTCGGCGGTGGAAGAGACCTCCGGCGTTGAAACGACGACCGGAGGTTTGATGAACGTCAGCGGACTCGAGTGGGCGATCACGCTCAGTTTGACCATCGCGATCCTGCTCTTCGATGTGATCGTGATCGGGCGTCGCCCGCATGAGCCGTCACGGCGTGAGACGGCCACCGCGCTGAGCTTCTACGTGGGGTTGGCGATCCTGTTCGGCCTGTGGACCTGGTTCTTCCACGGCAGCCAGTACGGGCTGGAGTTCTTCGCGGGCTGGCTCACCGAGTACAGCCTGTCGGTGGACAACCTGTTCATCTTCTTGATCATCATGGCCAGCTTCAAGGTGCCGCGGATCTACCAGCAGCAGGCGCTGCTGGTGGGCATCATCCTGGCGCTGGTGTTCCGGGGCATCTTCATCGCCCTCGGCGCGGTCGCGATCGCCCGGTTCTCCTGGGTGTTCTACATCTTCGGTGCGTTCCTGCTGTACACGGCCATCCAGCTGGTGCGCGACACCGACCACGACGACGACGCCGACAACGTGGTGGTCCGCTTCGCCCAGCGGCACCTGTCGTTCACCGACCAGTGGGACGGTCTGCGGTTGTGGGTGAAGGAGAACGGCAAGCGGTTGATGACGCCGATGTTCCTCGTGATCGTCGCGCTGGGCACCACCGACCTGATCTTCGCGCTGGACTCCATCCCGGCGATCTACGGACTGACCCAGGAGCCCTACCTGGTGTTCACCGCGAACGTGTTCGCGCTGATGGGGTTGCGCCAGCTGTACTTCCTGCTCGGCGACCTGCTCAAGCGGCTGGTGTACCTGTCGCAGGGGCTGGCGTTCATCCTGTTCTTCATCGGGGTCAAGCTGCTGCTGCACGCGCTGCACGAGAACGAGCTGGCGTTCATCAACGGTGGTGAGCACGTGCCGGTGCCCGAGATCCCCACCCTGTGGTCGCTGGGCGTGATCGTCGTGACACTGCTGATCACCACCGTGGCCAGCCTGTACAAGACCCGCAAGGATGCCCGGCGGCTGGCCTCCGAAGCCGAGGACATCGCCGGGCAGGCCGATCCGCAGGCCGGCCCGCGTCCCTGAGCCGCGTCAGGCGCTGGCCGTCCAGCGGTCGCACACCTCGCGCAGGCCGTCGGCGGTCAGTGAGCCGAACAGCCGAACCCGGGCCATGCCGCCGTCGGGGTAGACGTCCAGGCGCGCCGCGGTGACGGGGCGCCGCTCGTGGATGCGGAACCGGTGCCGGGTGTCGGGCTGCAGCTCGGTCCGCGGCAGGATGTCGAACCACTCACCGTCACCGTCGCGGCCCGACAGGCGGGCCGCACCCGGGGCATTGCCGACGAAGTAGGAGGTGTCCAGCTCGATCGCGTCGAGCACACCCTGGCCGGCCAGTTTCATCTCCACCCAGTCGTTGCCGGCGTCGCGGCGCCGAGAGGTCTCCCACCCCTCACCCATGGTGCGGGCCACCCCGGGCAGCAACAGATTGTTCGGTGAGCTGTAGAACATGTTGGAACAGGCCGTGATTCGGCCCCCGTTCTCGAGCGCGGCGAGGTCCAGCGTCATGTTCTCGGCGAAGTCGGGGTTGATCAGACCCTCGCCGTGCACCCGGAACCGCGCCACGCCGCCGTCCGGATAGATGGACAGCCGCAGATGCGTCCAGCGCCGCGACGAGGAGGTGGGGAACGGGTTGCGGGTGTCGCCGTTGACAGTGGAGCGTTCCACGATGGTGGTCCACTCCGTCTTGCCGGGATCCTCGATGAGCTCCTGCACCGAGGGATAGCCCTCGACGAAGGCGGCCTCGACGGAGATCTCGGGCGGATAGTTCCCGGTGAACCACGCGGTGTCGACGACGACGCCGCGGACGACGGCCGGCACGCCGAGCCTGATGACGGCCGAATCGTGGGACTCTGCGGTGACCCCGCGGCGCCGGCGGGTCTCCCAGCCGTCGTAGACCTGTCCCTTGTGGCCGAAGGTGGCGGGCCGGTGTTCGGCGGGCGCCGGCTTGATCAGGTTCTCTTTCTCGGCGAACACGTCGTCGTTGGCCCACACCACAGCCCCGCCGGCGGTTCTGGCGGCAAGGTCGGGCAGCGACAGAAAGTGGGGGTGACCTGTGGGTCTCGGCGGTGTGCTCACCGGGACGAGCCTAGGTCAGCGGGGGCGAACCGGAGCGGTGAGGCGTCACCGGTCGTGCCCGCACCAGTTGTCCCCTCACCAGTTGTCGTAGCCCCCCTCGGGGCCGAGCATGCGTTCCAGCCGGGTCCGGTTGATCCGGGCCAACTCGTTGCGCACCACTTTGCGTTCGGTCTCGTAGTCGTTGTGCAGGCGGTCGTGCAGCGCGGCGAGCACATCGTCGGCACCGTAGCCGTTGATGTACATGACGAACCCGAAACCGAAGTGCTCCAGGTAGGACTTCGACGCGGCGGACAACTCGGCCATGATCTCGGGCCGCTCGTCGATGATCGCGCACTGCTCGGCGTGGGACTTCTCGCTGCCCGGCCGCCGGCCGACGTCGGGATAGGCCTGCAGGATGGAGTCGATGGACTGCTCGCCGAGGCTGAACAACTGTGCGTCGGCATACCGGAACAGCTGTTCATGACTGTCGAAGGGGCGGGCGCGCACGAGGTCGGCGGCCAGCGGGACGCTGTAGCAGCACTCGAACACCGCGTGCACCGCCCGGCGCGTCGGCATCGCGTTGAACGCCTCCAGGCCGATCCCTTGATGCAGTAACACACCGCCATGATGGGAGGCCGATTGAACAGTGACGTTACGCCGTGTTACAGGCACGCAAAATCGCCGACGGTCCAGGTCTCACCGACGCCGTCGGTGTCTGCTGTGTCACTGGCGCCGACATTGCGAGCAGGGTCGTGGACCCGAAGTGCGCGCGACCCTGACAGCACTCTCGCGCAGGGCGGCTAGTGCCCTTCGGTCTTGAACCGTTCGATCGAGCGGTTGACCTCGGCTTCGGCCTCTTCGCGGCCCACCCAGTCGGCGGCCTTGACGAACTTGCCCGGCTCGAGGTCCTTGTAGTGCACGAAGAAGTGCTTGATGGCCTCCAGCTCGAACTCCGACACGTCGCCGATGTCGGTGATGTGGTCCCAGCGCGGATCGGCGAGCACACACAGCACCTTGTCGTCGCCGCCCTTCTCGTCGGTCATGCGGAACATGCCGACCGGGCGCGCCTCGACCACACAGCCCGGGAACACGGGCTCGGGCAGCAGCACCAGCGCGTCCAGCGGGTCGCCGTCCTCGCCGAGGGTGTCCTCGATATAGCCGTAGTCGGTGGGGTAGCCCATGGCGGTGAACAGATACCGGTCCAGCTTCACCTTGCCGGTGTCGTGGTCCACTTCGTACTTGTTGCGGGACCCCTTCTGGATCTCGATGAGCACATCGAACTGCACCGTCGCGACTCCTCCACCTGTGCGAAAAGACTGCCGAAAACATCGTGTGACCACGGGGTCGTCGGGTGACGACGCGGCTTAACCCTAGACGAGGGATACCCTGCTCTACAGGGGTGGCTCGGGTTGTCGATCGAGGGCAGGAGAAACATGCGGCCCACTCGGTGGCAACGATCCACCTATGTGGTGGTGGGGGCGGCGGTAGCGCTGCTGGTCGCGGCGGTGGTCGCCGCCGCCGCGGTGGTGGCGTCCCGCCAGACCGGCGACGAGGTGGCCGTCGAGCCGGCTCCACCGCCGGCCACCGCCGAACCCGAGGTCGTCCCGGTCTCCACGGACGCGGCCGCCCCGACCCCGCGCGGCCTGGCCCGCGTGCTGGCGCCGGTGCTGGCCGACCCGAACCTGGGCAGGTTCACCGGCCGCATCACCGACGCGATGACCGGGGAGGAGCTGTGGGCGCTCGGCGCCGGGATCCCGATGCAGCCTGCTTCGACGAACAAGCTGCTCACCGCGGCGGCGGCGCTGCTGGCGCTGGACCGCGAGGACCGGCTGACCACCCGTGTGGTCTCCGACACTCCCGGAACGGTGGTCCTCGTCGGCGGCGGCGACCAGACGCTCTCGGCCGCCCCGCGGGGCCAGGAGAGCTGGTACCGCGACGCCGCGCGCATCGTCGATCTGGCCGACCAGGTGCGCCGCAGTGGTTTCGCGGTCAACCGGGTGCAGGTCGACGTCAGCGCGTACGCCGGTCCGACGATGGCGGTCGGGTGGGATCCGCTGGACATCGACGGCGGCGACATCGCGCCGATCGAACCGGTCATGCTCGACGGTGGCCGCACCCAGCCGGTCAGCGTGGAATCGCGGCGCTCGAAGACGCCCGCCCTGGACGCCGGCCGCGCCCTGGCCGTGGCACTGGGTGTCGACCCGAACACGGTGACGGTGCTGCCCCGGGACCGCAGTGTCGACGGCACCGAGATCGCCTCGGTGCAGTCGCCGCCGCTGATGCAGCGGCTGCGCGACATGATGAACTTCTCCGACAACGTGATGGCCGAATCCATCGGCCGTGAAGTGGCGGTTGCGCTGAACCGGCCGGCCAGCTTCGACGGCGCCGCCCGGTCGGTGCTGGCGACGCTCGACGACGCCGGCATCGACATCTCGGGAGCGCGGTTGTTCGATTCCAGCGGTCTGTCGGTGGACGACCGGTTGACCGCGCTGACCCTCGACGAGATCGTCACCGCCGCCGTCGGGGACTCGGCGCCGGCGTTGCGGCCGCTGGTGGACCTGGTGCCGATCGCCGGGGGCAGCGGCACGTTGTCCAACCGCTACCTCGACACCGCGGCGGCCGGCTATCTGCGGGGCAAGACCGGTTCGCTGACCGGCACCAACACCCTCACCGGGTTCGTCACCGACAAGAGCGGGCGGGTGTTGACGTTCGCGCTGATGTCCAACGACGCCGGGCCCACCGGGCGCACCGCGCTCGACGCCTTCGCCGCGACGCTGCGGTCCTGCGGGTGCGCCGCATGAGCCCGCAGAGCGGCACCGGCTTCAACGTGGGCCGTGCGGTCGACTGGAACCTCGCGGCGACACTCGGCGGCAAGCTGGCCCGGCCGGAACCCGCGGCCACCGATTACACCCGCCGCCAGGCCATCGACCAACTCGGCGAGGCGGCGCGGGCCGCCGAGATCCCGGTGCGGGAAGTGACCGGGCTGGCCGAGGGCGGCGACGTCCCCGAAGCGCGAATCGTCAACCGCCCGGAGTGGATTCATGCCGCCACCCGCTCGATGCGGGTGATGACCGGCGGCCCGGCCGACGACACCGGCAAGCCGCGGATGATCAGCGGACGCGTCGCGGGAGCGCAGACCGGCGCGGTGCTGGCGTTCGTGTCGTCGGGCATCCTGGGCCAGTACGACCCGTTCGCAGCCGGTGGCGGTGAGCTGCTGCTGGTCTATCCCAACGTCATCGCCGTCGAACGCCAGTTGCGCGTCGCCCCAGCCGATTTCCGGATGTGGGTGTGCCTGCACGAGGTCACCCACCGGGTGCAGTTCCGGGCCAATCCGTGGCTGGCCGACCTGATGTCGGAGTCGCTGGCAGTGCTGACCGAGGACGGCGGTGACGACGTCACCCAGGTCGTCGGGCGGGTCGCCGGTTACGTGCGCGACCGTCGCGCCGGGCCCAGTCGGACAGCGACCAACGGTCACCCATCAGAACCCGGCTCGTCCGGGGTGCTGGGGTTGTTGCGCGCGGTGCAGTCCGAACCGCAGCGTCGAGCCCTCGACCGCCTGCTGGTGCTGGGAACCCTGCTCGAAGGCCACGCCGACCACGTCATGGATGCCGTCGGTCCCGCGGTGGTCCCGTCGGTGGCCACCATCCGGCGCCGCTTCGACGACCGTCGTCAACGTCACCAGCCGCCGCTGCAGCGGCTCATGCGGGCCCTGCTCGGCATCGACGCGAAGATGAGCCAGTACACCCGGGGCAAGGCGTTCGTCGACGCCGTCGTGGCCGAGGTGGGGATGGCGCGGTTCAACACGGTGTGGTCGAACGCCGAGACCCTGCCGCTGCCCAGCGAGATCGACGAGCCGCGGCGATGGATCGACCGGGTGCTCTAGCCGACCTGCGGGCCGCAGTGACCCGCTTCGCCGGCGAGCACATCCCGCGCGACTCGGGGTGGTGCGTGGCGTTGTCCGGAGGACCGGATTCGTTGGCGCTGACCGCGGCGGCCGCCGCGCTGAGGCCCACCACGGCGCTGATCGTCGATCACCAGCTGCAGCAGGATTCGGCCGAGGTGGCCCGCACCGCCCGGGCCCAGGCGCTGACGGTGGGCTGTGTCGCGGCCCGCGTCCTGCGCGTGCAGGTCGGCGCCGTCGGCGGTCCGGAGGCGGCGGCCAGGTCGGCGCGCTACGCGGCACTCGACGAGGCGCGCGCCGGGGCGGCCGTACTGCTCGCGCACACCCTCGACGACCAGGCCGAGACGGTCCTGCTGGGCCTCGGACGCGGCTCGGGCCCGCGGTCCATTGCGGGCATGCGCAGCTACGACCCGCCCTGGGGTAGGCCCCTTCTGGGGGTGCGCCGCGCCGTCACCGCGGCGGCGTGCGCCGAGTTGCAGCTCACCCCGTGGTCGGATCCGCACAACACCGACGCGCGCTTCACCCGGGTCCGGCTGCGCACCGAGGTGCTGCCGCTGCTCGAGGATGTCCTCGGCGGTGGCGTCGCCGAAGCCCTGGCCCGCACCGCCGACGCGCTGCGTGCCGATGGCGAGGTGCTCGACGTGCTCGCCGCCCAGGTGCTCGACCGCGCGTGCCGCGCCGACGGCCTGGCGGTGTCCGAACTGACCGGGGTGGCGCCCGCGGTGCGGCGCCGGGTGCTGCGCGCGTGGCTGCTGGCGGGCGGGGCCCGCGGGCTCACCGACCGCCACATCCGTGGCGTCGAGGCGCTGGTGAGCGCCTGGCGCGGGCAGGGCGGGGTGGCGGTGCCCGGCAGCCACCCCGGTCACCGGTTGTTCGCGGCGCGGCGGGCCGGAACCCTGACGCTGCACATCGAGCCGGTGCGACGCACTGCGTCGGCCGGGCCGCAGCTGCCCAGCTAGGCTGTCACCGTGCCTGCGCATCCTGCGGAGCTGTACCCCGGGGACATCAAGTCGGTGTTGCTGTCGGAGGAGCAGATCCAGTCGAAGACCGCCGAACTCGGAGCGCAGATCGGCGCCGACTACCAGGATGCGGCGGCCCGGCAGGACCTGCTGCTGATCACCGTGCTCAAAGGGGCGGTGATGTTCGTGACCGACCTGGCCCGGGTCATCCCGCTGCCGACCCAGCTGGAGTTCATGGCCGTCAGCTCCTACGGTTCGTCGACCTCGTCGTCGGGGGTGGTGCGCATCCTCAAGGACCTCGACCGCGACATCCACGACCGGGACGTGCTGATCGTCGAGGACATCGTCGACTCCGGCCTGACGCTGTCCTGGCTGCTGCGCAACCTCGCCACCCGGCATCCCCGCTCGCTGCAGGTGTGCACGCTGCTGCGCAAGCCCGAAGCGGTGCGCGCCGATGTCGACATCACCTACGTCGGCTTCGACATCCCCAACGAGTTCGTCGTCGGTTACGGCCTCGACTACGCCGAGCGCTACCGCGACCTGCCCTACATCGGCACCCTCGACCCGAAGGTGTACGAGGACCCGTAAGAAGCGCAGTATGTTCCGTGTGACCCACACGGCTCTGCGCATCTGCCCCTTTTGTGAGGCGACCTGCGGTCTGACGCTGACCATCGAGGACGGCCGGGTGGTCGGCGCCCGGGGCGACCAGGAAGACGTCTTCAGCGCCGGCTACATCTGCCCCAAGGGGGCCAGCTTCGGTGAGCTGGACAACGATCCGGACCGGCTGACCGCACCGCTGGTGCGTCGTGACGGCGTGCTGAGCGAGGCGTCCTGGGAGGAGGCGTTCGCCGCGGTCGACGAGCGCCTGTCCGCGGTGCTGGCCGAGCACGGCGGCACCTCGGTCGGCGTCTATGTGGGAAACCCGAACGCGCACACCGTCGCCGGCGCGTTGTATCCGCCGCTGATCATCCGCGGGCTGGGCACCCGCCAGGTGTTCTCGGCGAGCACGCTGGATCAGATGCCCAAACACGTTGCGCTGGGACTGATGTTCGGCAGCCCGGTGGCGTTCACGGTGCCCGACCTCGACCGCACCGACTACCTGGTGATCATCGGCGCCAACCCGCTGGTGTCCAACGGCAGCCTGGCCACGGCCGCGGACTTCGGTGGCAAGCTGCGCGCGCTGAAGCGTCGCGGCGGCCGGCTGGTGGTGATCGACCCCGCCCACACCCGCACCGCCGCGCTGGCCGACCGTCACCTGGCGCCGCGTCCGGGTACCGACGCCGCGCTGTTGTTCGCCCTGGTGCACGTGCTGTTCGACGAGGACCTCGTCGATCTCGGAGAACTCGCCGACCACATCACCGGCCTCGCCGAGATCCGCGCGCTGGCCGACGACTTCGCCCCCGAGGCGGTTGCCGCGTACTGCGGGATCGACGCCGACGAGATCCGCGTGCTGGCCCGGGAACTGGCCGCGGCCCCCTCGGCGGCGGTGTACGGGCGGATGGGCACCTCCACCGTCGAATTCGGCACGGTGGGCAGCTGGCTCGTCGACGTCGTCAACGTGCTGACCGGCAACCTCGACCGACCCGGCGGCGCGATGTTCCCGCTGTCCCCGGTGGCCCCCGCCCCGCGCGGTCGCCGGCCCGGCCGCGGCTTTCTGACCGGCCGTTGGCGCAGCCGGGTGTCCGGGCACCCGGAGGCGCTGTCGGAGCTGCCCGTTGCCGCACTCGCCGAGGAGATCGAAACCCCCGGCGACGGCCAGATCACGGCGATGATCACCATTGCGGGCAACCCGGTGCTGTCCGCACCGGACGGCGACCGACTCGACCGGGCGCTGGCCGGGGTGGGGTTCATGGTGAGCGTCGACCCGTATCTCAACGAGACCACCCGGCACGCCGACGTGATCCTGCCCCCGCCGCCGCCCTCACAGAGCCCGCACTTCGACTTCGCGCTGAACAACCTCGCCGTGCGCAACAACGCCCGTTACTCGCCGCCGGCGCTGCCCCTGCGGGACCGGCCCGACGAACCGGAGATCCTGTCGCGCATCGCGCTGGTCATCTACGGCATCGGGCACGGCGGCGATCCCCGTTCGGTCGACGAGCAGGTGATCGCGACCACGCTGGCCAAGGAGAGCGCCGACGCGGGATCCCCGGTGGCGGGGCGCCCCGTCGAGGAGCTGACCGCGATGCTGGCCGACGGGCCCGGTTACGAGCGTCGGCTCGACATGATGCTGCGGCTGGGCGCCTACGGCGACGCGTTCGGCGCCCGCCCCGACGGCCTGACGCTGGCGACGCTGAAGTCTGCGCCGCACGGCATCGACCTCGGACCGCTGCAGCCACGCCTGCTCGACGTGCTGCGGACCCCGTCGGGTCTGGTCGAGCTGGCTCCGCCGCAGCTGATCGACGATGCGGGCCGACTCCGCGACGCGTTGAGCCGGCCGGAGGAGCGGTTCGTGCTGATCGGGCGGCGTCACCTGCGCTCCAACAACAGCTGGATGCACAACCTGCCCGCCCTGTCGGGCGGCAGCAACCGGTGCACGCTGCAGATGCATCCCGATGACGCCGCCGAGTTGGGCGTCTCCGACACCGCCGTGGTCAAGGGCCCGGGCGGCGAACTGGTCGTGCCCGTCGAGATCACCGAGGACATCCGGCGCGGCGTGCTGTCGCTGCCGCACGGCTGGGGTCACGACCGCGCCGGTACCGGCCAGCGGTTGGCCGCCAGCCATCCCGGCGTCAACGCCAATCAGCTCAACGACGGTTCGGTGCTGGACCCGCTGTCGGGGACCGCGGTGCTCAACGGCATTCCGGTGGTCGTGGGCCCGGCCGCCGAACGCAGCGGCGCACCGGTCAGCTGAGCTCCCAGATCACCGTCACCGAGAACCCGACGGTCTGCTGTCCGGGCTCCAGCGGCACCGCGGCCTCCATCGCGCCCCGCGGCACCGGCATCGGGATGGGGGGTGTGGTGCCGGCCGCTTCGGAGATCGAGATGACCTTGCCCAGGCTCATGCCGGCCAACTCGGCGTACTGTTCGGCGCGGTCCTCGGCGTCTTCGAAAGCCCGTGCGCGGGCGTCGCGCACCAGCTGCGAGTCGTCCTCGATCGAGTAGCTGATCGAGTTGATGCGGGTGGCGTTGCCGCCGGTCTCCACGATCAGCCCGATCGCGTCGGACGCCTGGTCGAGGTTGCGGATCTTCACGTTGATCGAGTTGGTCGCGCGGTAGGCGGTGATCGTGTTGTCCTCGGGCCCGAACTGCGGCTGCAGGTTGGCCTCCGTGGTGGCGATGTCGGTGCGGTCGATGCCCAGACCGATCAGCTCGTCGATCACCGCCTGCTGGCGTTCGTTGGTCTGGTTCATCGCCGTGGTGGCGTCGGGGGCGAGGAACTCCATCGACGCGTTGATCGTCAGTGTGTCCGGGGTGCCCTGAACCTGTCCCGCGCCCACCACTGTCACCTGCCGGGTATCGGAATCGGGAGTCAGCCCGGCGGCCGGCCCCGACTGCGAGTCGCACCCGGCCAGCGCCAGCATCGCGAGGGCGGCCGCGCCGGCGGCGAGAAGACGGGTCCGGACAGGTTTGGTGGTCGCGGCGATCGGCATGGCCGCCACCCTAACTTCCGGCGGGCAGCGACCCGAGGAAGTCGCGAAGCAGGCTGGTCACCTCGGCGGGCCGTTCCTCGGTCAGCCAGTGGCCGGCTCCGTCGATCAGCACTTCGCGGTAGTCACCGGTGACGACCTCGCCGGCCCGATGCCGCGGCGTGTAGGCCAAGGTGGCGTCGGCGCTACCCCCGATGAACAGGGCGGGCACGGTGATCGTCGGCGCGGCCGGGTCGGCGGTCAGCTCCCAGTTGCGGTCGAAGCACCGGTACCAGTTCAGCGGGGCGCTGAATCCGCCGCGGGTGAACTCCTCGACGTACACCCCGAAGTCGTCGGGCGTGATCCAGGCGGGCAGCTCACCGGGCTCGGGGATGCGGGCGAGGAATCCTTGCGGGCCCGGCGCCAGCATGCGCTGCGCGGCGAGTTCGTCGCCGCCTTGTGTGGTCGCGAACAGCCGCCGGAACGTGGTCGCCGGATCGGCGGCCAGCTCGGCGTCGGCAGGCCCGGGTTCCTGGAAGTAGAGGATGTAGAAGAACCGGTCGCCGAACAGCCGCCGGAAGGCCTGCGTGGTCGGGACCTTGGGGCGGGGCACCGGGGGCAGGCTCAACCCGGCCACCGCGCGGAACCGCTGCGGATACAGCAGAGGTGCGGCCCAGGCCACCACCGCGCCGAAGTCGTGGCCCACCAGCACGGCCTGCTCGGCGCCGACAGCGTCGAGCAGCCCCACGACGTCGGCGGACAGTTCGGCCACGTCGTAGGCCTCGACCGCGGCCGGCTTGTCGGAGCCGCCGTAGCCGCGCTGGTCGGGGGCCAGCACGTGGTAGCCGGCGTCGGCCAGGCCGCGAATCTGGTGGCGCCAGGAGAACGCGAGTTCGGGGAAGCCGTGACAGAGCACGACCACAGGTGCGCCCGGTTCACCGGCCTCGGTCACCCGCAGGCGCACCCCGTTGGTGGTCACCATCTGAGATCGCACAGCCATCACCCAACCACGACGGGGACAACCGGGAACCGCCGAACGTTGGTCTAGCGTGGTCAGGCGGTAGCCTTGACTACTCAAGCTGCGCGTATCGGAAGGATTTGGCCGGCGGTCGCCCACCGGCGTCAGGTATCGATGAACCGAACTCACGTATGAACCGCAAGAATGTGATCCGCACGCTCACGGTGATCGCCGTGGTGCTGCTGCTCGGGTGGCTGTTCTTCCGCATCAGCGACGACACCCGCGAATACACGAACGTCGACACCTCGGTCGCCGTCGCGCAGATCAATGACGACAACGTCACCAGTGCGCAGATCGACGACCGCGAGCAGCAGTTGCGCCTCGAGCTGAAGAACGGCAACAGCGACACCGAGGACAGCACCAAGATCATCACGAAGTACCCGACCGGGTACGGGGTGACGCTCTTCGAGCAGCTGAGCGCCAAGGGCGCCAAGATCAACACGGTCGTCAACCAGAGCAGCATGCTCGGCACCCTGCTGATCTACATGCTGCCGCTGCTCCTGCTGGTCGGCCTGTTCGTGATGTTCTCGCGGATGCAGAGTGGCGGCCGGATGGGCTTCGGCTTCGGGAAGTCCAAAGCCAAGCAGCTCTCCAAGGACATGCCCAAGACCACCTTCGCCGACGTCGCCGGTGCCGACGAGGCGGTCGAGGAGCTCTACGAGATCAAGGACTTCCTGCAGAACCCGAGCCGCTACCAGGCGCTCGGCGCCAAGATCCCGAAGGGCGTGCTGCTGTTCGGTCCGCCCGGCACCGGCAAGACGTTGCTCGCCCGGGCCGTCGCCGGCGAGGCGGGGGTGCCGTTCTTCACGATCTCGGGCTCGGACTTCGTCGAGATGTTCGTCGGCGTCGGTGCGTCGCGCGTGCGCGACATGTTCGAGCAGGCCAAGCAGAACAGCCCGTGCATCATCTTCGTCGACGAGATCGACGCCGTCGGCCGCCAGCGCGGCGCCGGCATGGGCGGCGGCCACGACGAACGCGAGCAGACGCTGAACCAGTTGCTGGTCGAGATGGACGGGTTCGGCGACCGCCAGGGCGTCATCCTGATCGCCGCCACCAACCGGCCCGACATCCTCGACCCGGCCCTGCTGCGGCCCGGCCGCTTCGACCGCCAGATCCCGGTGTCGGCCCCGGACCTGGCCGGCCGACGCGCGGTGCTGCGGGTGCATTCGCAGGGCAAACCGCTGGCCGAGGACGCCGACCTCGACGGGCTGGCCAAGCGCACCGTGGGTATGTCCGGTGCCGACCTGGCCAACGTCATCAACGAGGCCGCGCTGCTCACCGCCCGCGAGAACGGGACGATCATCACCGGGGCTGCGCTGGAAGAGGCCGTGGACCGCGTGGTCGGCGGCCCGCGCCGCAAGAGCCGCATCATCAGCGAGCACGAGAAGAAGATCACCGCCTACCACGAGGGCGGGCACACGCTGGCGGCGTGGGCGATGCCCGACATCGAACCGATCTACAAGGTGACGATCCTGGCGCGCGGCCGCACCGGCGGTCATGCGATGGCGGTGCCCGAGGACGACAAGGGGCTGATGACCCGCTCGGAGATGATCGCCCGTCTGGTGTTCGCGATGGGTGGACGTGCCGCCGAGGAACTCGTCTTCCGTGAGCCCACCACCGGTGCCTCGTCGGACATCGACCAGGCCACCAAGATCGCCCGCGCCATGGTCACCGAGTACGGCATGAGCTCCAAGCTCGGCGCGGTGCGCTACGGCTCCGAGCACGGCGACCCGTTCCTGGGCCGCACCATGGGCACCCAGGCGGATTACAGCCACGAGGTGGCCCGCGACATCGACGACGAGATCCGCAAGCTGATCGAGGCAGCCCACACCGAGGCCTGGGAGATCCTGACCGAGTACCGCGACGTGCTCGACACCCTCGCCGGCGAGCTGCTGGAGAAGGAGACGCTGCACCGCGTCGAGCTCGAGGCCATCTTCTCGGACGTCAAGAAGCGGCCCAGGCTGACGATGTTCGACGATTTCGGTGGTCGCGTGCCGTCGGACAAGCCGCCCATCAAGACGCCGGGGGAGCTGGCCATCGAGCGGGGCGAACCGTGGCCCAAACCGGCACCGGAGCCGGCCTTCAAGACGGCGATCGCCCAGGCGTCGCGCGCGGCCGCCGAGGCGGCGCACCGCAACGGCGGCAACGGTGCAGGCCCCAACGGGTCCTCCGGTTCGCAGGGTGCGCCGGCCAACGGGGCCAAGCAGCCCGACTACGGCGCCCCGGCGGGCTGGCACGCACCGGGCTGGCCGCCGCGCGACAGCGGACAGCACGAAGGCGCACCCCAGCAGCAACCCCAGGGTTACTGGTACCCGCCGCCGCCCGGATGGCAGCAGGGCCCACCTCCGCCGTATCCGGGATATCCGCCGTATCAGCACCATCCGCAGCACGGGCAGCCCCAGCACGGCGGGTCGGCTCCGGGTCCCTCCCAGGACCAGGGGCAGGACGGCGGCGGGGGTCACGAGGGCCCCGCAGACCGCGGCTGACCCGCGCGCACCAGGCTGATCACTGAACGGAGACTCCGATGACGCAGTCGCAGAACAACTCGGCCACGCTCACCCCTCCGGCCTTCGACCAGGCACGCGCCGAGGCCGCGGTGCGCGAACTGCTGATCGCCGTCGGTGAGGACCCCGACCGGCACGGACTGGTGGACACGCCCGCGCGGGTGGCGCGGGCCTACCGCGAGATCTTCGCCGGGCTCTATGTCGACCCCGACGAGGTGCTCAACACCACCTTCGACGAGCAGCACGACGAGTTGGTGCTGGTCAAAGACATCCCGATGTACTCCACATGCGAACACCACCTGGTCTCGTTCCACGGTGTGGCGCACGTCGGCTACATCCCGGGCGTCGACGGCCGGGTCACCGGGTTGTCGAAACTGGCTCGGGTGGTCGACCTCTACGCCAAACGCCCGCAGGTGCAGGAGCGGTTGACCGGCCAGATCGCCGACGCGCTGATGCGCAAACTGGACCCTCGCGGGGCCATCGTGGTGGTCGAGGCCGAGCATCTGTGCATGGCGATGCGCGGCATCCGCAAGCCCGGGGCGGTGACCACGACGTCGGCCGTGCGCGGGCAGTTCAAGACCGACAACGCGTCGCGCTCCGAAGCCCTGGATCTGATCTTGAGAAAGTGACCCCGGCCAGCCTTCCCCCCACCACACCCGGGCCCGTGCAGGTGATGGGGGTCGTCAACGTCACCGACGACTCCTTCTCCGACGGGGGTTTGTTCCTCGATCGGGACCGGGCGGTCAGCCACGGTGTCGAATTGGTTGCCCAGGGTGCGGCCATCGTCGACGTCGGCGGCGAGTCCACCCGCCCCGGTGCCACCCGGATCGATCCCGACGTGGAAACCGCACGGGTGCTACCCGTGGTCGAACAGCTTGCCCAGCAAGGGATCACCGTCAGCATCGACACGATGAACGCGGGGGTGGCGCGCGCCGCGCTGGAGAACGGCGCGCACATCGTCAACGACGTCTCGGGCGGCCGGGCCGATCCGGACATGGTCCGGGTGGTCGCCGAAGCCGGTGTGCCCTGGGTGCTGATGCACTGGCGCTCCGTCGGCGCCGAACGCCCGCACGAGGTTCCGCGTTACGCGGACGTCGTCGCCGAGGTGCGTGACGAGCTGCTCGCGGGCGTGGACGCCGCGGTCCGCGGCGGCGTCGACGCCGCCAACCTGATCATCGACCCGGGTCTGGGTTTCGCCAAGACAGCACAACACAATTGGGCGCTGCTCGCGGCACTGCCCGAGTTGGTCGAGACCGGGATCCCGGTTTTGGTGGGCGCTTCCCGCAAACGGTTCCTGGGCACGCTGCTGGCGGGTCCCGACGGTCAGCCGCGTCCGCCGGATGGCAGGGAGACCGCCACCGCGGTCGTCTCGGCGCTCGCCGGCTGGCACCACGTGTGGGGGGTACGCGTGCACGACGTGCAGGCCTCGGTCGATGCGCTGGCTGTGGTCGGCGCGTGGCAACAGGCGGGGGAGCAGGGGCGTTGACCGATCGGATCGAGCTGCGCGGCCTGCGGGTTCGCGGCCACCACGGTGTCTTCGACCACGAGCGTCGAGACGGCCAGGAGTTCGTCGTCGACATCACCGTATGGCTCGATCTGGATGTGGCGGCGGCCAGCGACGATCTGGCCGACACCCTCGACTA
>NZ_BLTG01000065.1 GCF_017312405.1 Mycobacterium sp. PO1 | reverse complement strand
TCCAACCCCAACCACCACCAACCAACTAGTTCGCTGATCGCGATGAGTTCGTCGGTGGGACCGGGTCGGTATGTCATGCATCAGCCCACCTTCACCACCGTCCACTGCAGCATCTCTCTCGATGGCTTCATCGCCGGGCCGAACCAGAGCTACGACGCTCCAGGCGGGATCGGCGGATTCGACCTTCATCGCTGGCACTCCGACCGCGAACAGGGCGGCCGGGTGGTCGACAAGGCCTGGGCGGACTCGTTGCTCCGTCCGCGGGGCGCATACCTGATGGGACGCAACATGTTTTCGCCGGTGCGCGGGGCCTGGTCATCCTGGGAGGACATGCACGGCGAGTGGCGCGGTTGGTGGGGCGACGAGCCCCCGTACCACGCCCCGGTCGTCGTACTGACACATCACGACCATCCGCCCGTCACGATGAACGGCGACACCACTTTTCACTTCGTCACAACCGGTTTCGATGCCGGGTTGGCGCGGGCGCGAGAGCTCGGCGACGGCGACGTGCACGTCGCGGGCGGCGCCGCCACGATCCGGCAGGCACTGGCCGCCGGCGTCGTCGACTCGCTCGCCCTCGACATCGCACCAGTTCTGTTGGGCACCGGCGAGAGGATCTTCGACGGCACGGCCCAGCCCCGGCTGAGCATTGTCGAGGTCGCGCACTCGCCGTACGCGACACACGTGCGATACGACATCGGCTGAGGCCGACAGACAAGCCGTGTCTGTGGTCGCCCCCGCCGGACTGCCGTCAGAGTGACGGTGCACATGTGTCGGACTGCACGCCGTAGCTGTCGACTTCGCGCACCGGTTGGCCTTCCGGTTCCGGCCCCCGTCGTGAATGATGGAAAGATGCGGGGCCCGAGGCAGATGTCGACTGGATGCAGTTGCGTGGCCTTCGCGGTGGTGTTGACGCTCTCCGGTTGTAGCGCAAACGATTCCCGTACGATCCCGGCGGCGACGTCCTCTCCGTCCGCAACCGATCTGGGTGCTCCAGCGGGAATGCGATCGGTGGGGCCGCCGGAGTTCGAGCGCGCCATCGCCGGTGGCGAACGCGTCATGATCAACGTCCATGTGCCCTACGAGGGTGAGATCGCCGGAACGGACCTGTCGATCCCGTTCGACCGGATCGAGGCGGAGAGCGGGCGTTTACCCTCCGACCGTTCGGTCCCTCTGGCGATCTATTGCCGCAGCGACCGAATGAGCGCCGTTGCCGCCCAGTCGCTCTCCCGTCTGGGGTACGACGACATCGTGGAACTCGACGGCGGCATGCAAGCCTGGGAGCAGAGCGGGCGAGCGCTGATCTGGCGCTGACCGCCGGTCGTCGACGAGGGGCAGGTGACGAAGCCATCTCGTTCCGGTGGAGATGTGGTGTCCCGCTGGGGTCATGCGGGGTCGCGCTGTCATCATCGGACGCGTGGTGAGCGGACCAGCGAGGAGGACCGACACGGCCCTCGCGGCCCGGTTGGCCGCACTCGCCTCGTTCGGTGCGGCTGTCATCCACTTTGCGGTGGTGCCGGCGCATTGGCAGGAGTGGATGGTCGCTGGGCAGTTCTTCGCACTCCTGGCGCTGTTCCAACTCGTGTGGGCACGCGCGGTGCTGGCCCGACCGACGAATCTCGTTCTTGCCGGCGGAGTCCTGCTCAACCTGGGAGCCATTGCGCTGTGGGTGGTGTCCAGAACCGTGGGAGCGCCGTTCGGTCCGCACGCCGGAGAGCCTGAGCTCGTGCAGGCTGCCGACCTGTGCGCGCTGCTGCTCCAGCTGTATGTGGTGATGGGAGCGGGGTGGCTGTGCCACCGCGGCCTACGGGGCAAGCCGATTTCGTGGTTGGCCAACGGTGTCGTCCTCCTCGGTGCCACCAGCATCGTCGCGCTCGCCTCCACTGTCGGCGTCGCTTCCGGGCTCCAGCACGGCCATCACTCCCCGTCCGGGACGGGCACCGGTCATCACGGGCCCGGCGTCGATCACGCCGATGAGCATCGAGCTCACCCGCCGGAGGCGAACTCTCCCGCGCCCCTCGACGAATCGGTCGGCACGCCGGCGCAGACCGCACCTGCGCCGCGGGTCGCCCCGTCAGCTGTGCCGTTACACGACTCACATGACCACGAGCACGGCTGACAGCTGATCTCCCGCCGGGATGACAGCGTGCCCGCCGAACGTCGTCGGGATCCCCGCCGGGACAGCCGTCAGCGCCCCATCGAGGCGCGACTGGTGTGACGGTGCTCATGTGTCGGGAACAAATGCGGTGCGCAACCCGTTGACCCGAGCGATAGTTGAGTGAACCAGACTCAAGTCAGGCTTGACACCACGGTGTGACAAGAGCAGGCTTGAGCGCGGCGCACTCAGTTCCACCAAACGTTCTATTCAGGAGGCAGTAACTATGGCTCGTGCGGTCGGTATCGACCTCGGGACCACCAACTCCGTCGTCGCAGTGCTCGAGGGTGGCGACCCCGTCGTCGTCGCGAACTCCGAGGGCTCCCGGACCACCCCGTCGATCGTCGCGTTCGCGCGTAACGGCGAGGTGCTGGTCGGCCAGCCCGCCAAGAACCAGGCCGTCACCAACGTCGACCGCACCATCAGGTCGGTCAAGCGTCACATGGGCTCGGACTGGAACGTCGAGATCGACGACAAGAAATACACGCCGCAGGAGATCAGCGCGCGTGTGCTCATGAAGCTGAAGCGTGACGCGGAGAGCTACCTCGGTGAGGACATCACCGACGCGGTCATCACGGTGCCCGCCTACTTCAACGACTCGCAGCGTCAGGCCACGAAGGAAGCCGGCCAGATCGCCGGCATGAACGTGCTCCGCATCGTCAACGAGCCGACCGCCGCGGCGCTGGCCTACGGGCTGGACAAGGGCGAGAAGGAACAGACCATCCTGGTCTTCGACCTCGGTGGCGGCACGTTCGACGTGTCTCTGCTCGAGATCGGCGAGGGGGTCGTCGAGGTGCGTGCCACCTCCGGTGACAACCACCTCGGTGGCGACGACTGGGACGACCGGATCGTCGAATGGCTGGTCGACAAGTTCAAGGCCAGCAGCGGTATCGACCTGACCAAGGACAAGATGGCGATGCAGCGTCTGCGCGAGGCGGCCGAGAAGGCCAAGATCGAGCTGAGCTCCAGCCAGTCCACGTCGATCAACCTGCCCTACATCACCGTCGACTCCGAGAAGAACCCGCTGTTCCTCGACGAGCAGCTGACCCGCGCGGAGTTCCAGCGCATCACCCAGGATCTGCTGGACCGCACCCGTCAGCCGTTCCAGTCGGTGATCAAGGACGCCGGCATCTCGGTCGGCGAGATCGACCACGTCGTGCTGGTGGGTGGTTCCACCCGTATGCCCGCGGTGTCCGAGCTGGTCAAGGAAATGACCGGCGGCAAGGAGCCCAACAAGGGCGTCAACCCGGACGAGGTCGTCGCCGTCGGCGCCGCGCTGCAGGCCGGTGTGCTCAAGGGTGAGGTGAAAGACGTTCTGCTGCTGGACGTCACGCCGCTGTCGCTCGGTATCGAAACCAAGGGTGGCGTGATGACCAAGCTCATCGAACGCAACACCACGATCCCGACCAAGCGCTCGGAGACGTTCACCACCGCCGACGACAACCAGCCGTCGGTGCAGATCCAGGTGTTCCAGGGCGAACGCGAGATCGCCGCGCACAACAAGCTGCTCGGCAGCTTCGAGCTGACCGGCATCCCGCCGGCCCCGCGCGGTGTGCCGCAGATCGAGGTCACCTTCGACATCGACGCCAACGGCATCGTGCACGTGACCGCCAAGGACAAGGGCACCGGCAAGGAAAACACCATCCGCATCCAGGAGGGCTCCGGCCTGTCCAAGGAAGAGATCGACCGGATGGTCAAGGACGCCGAGGCCCACGCCGAGGAGGACCGCAAGCGCCGCGAGGAGGCCGACGTCCGCAACCAGGCCGAGTCGCTGGTCTACCAGACGGAGAAGTTCGTCAAGGAGCAGCGCGAGGCCGAAGGTGGCTCGAAGGTCCCCGAGGACACCCTGACCAAGGTCGACGCCGCGATCAGCGACGCCAAGTCGGCGCTGGAGGGCACCGACATCGGTGCCATCAAGACCGCGATGGAGAAGCTGGGTGAGGAGAGCCAGGCCCTGGGCCAGGCGATCTATGAGGCCACTCAGGCCGAGCAGGCCTCTGCCGGTGGCCAGGAAGGCGCTGCAGGCGGCGCCGGCGGCTCTGCCGACGACGTCGTCGACGCCGAGGTGGTGGAGGACGATAGCGCGGACGGTGGCGAGCGCAAGTGAGCGACAAGGATCGAGAAGAGCCGATCACCGTCACCGACAAGCGCCGCATCGATCCCGACACCGGACAGGTTCGTGAGAGCCCGAACTCGGCCGGCCCGGCCCCCAGTGGGTCGGGGCCGGACGAGTTCGCCGGGGAGACGCCCGAGGAGGCCGGCAAAGCCGCCGAACTGCTCGCGGATCTGCAGCGGGTCCAGGCCGACTTCGCCAACTACCGCAAGCGGGCCCTGCGCGATCAGCAGGTGACCGCCGACCGGGCCAAGGCGACGGTCATCGGCCAGCTGCTTCCGGTACTCGACGATCTCGACCGGGCGCGCAGCCACGGCGACCTGGAATCCGGGCCGCTGCGGGCGGTCGCCGACAAACTCGTCAGCGCGCTGGAAGGCCTCGGCCTCACGGCGTTCGGCGACGAGGGTGACGAGTTCGACCCGGGGTTGCACGAAGCGGTGCAACACGAGGGCGACGGGACACATCCAGTGGTCGGCACCGTGATGCGCAAGGGCTACAAGGTCGGCGAGCAGGTCGTCCGTCACGCGATGGTCGGTGTCGTCGACACCGTGCCCGAGGCGAATGGTTCCGGCGACACCGGCGCTGATGCCGGCTCCGAAGCCGGCGAGCCCTCAGAATCGTAAGAAGTGACCGCGAACAAGAATCATTAGGTAAGGAGGTGACGCGGTATGGCCCAACGAGAGTGGGTTGAGAAGGACTTCTACAAGGAGCTCGGCGTCGCCTCCGACGCCAGCCAGGACGAGATCAAGCGGGCTGCCCGCAAGATCCTCGCCGAGAACCACCCCGACCGGAACCCGGGCAACTCCGTGGCCGAAGAGCGGTACAAGGCCGCCTCCGAAGCCAAGGAGGTGCTCACCGATCCGGCCAAGCGCAAGGAATACGACGAAACCCGCCGGCTGTTCGCAGGCGGCGGGTTCGGTCGTGGCCGGTTCAGCGGTGGCAGTGGTGGCTTCGGTGGATTCGCCGGAGGCGACGGTCAGGAGTTCAACCTCAACGATCTGTTCGACGCCGCCGGGCAGACCGGCGGCGCCAACATCGGCGACCTCTTCGGCGGACTCTTCGGTCGCGGCGGGGCGCAACCGCGCCCGTCGCGGCCCCGGCGGGGCAACGACCTCGAGACCGAGACCGAGTTGTCCTTCCTCGAGGCCACCAAGGGGGTGGCGATGCCGTTGCGGCTCACCAGCCCCGCCCCGTGCACCAACTGTCACGGCAGCGGTGCACGGCCGGGCACCAGTCCCAAGGTGTGTCCGACCTGCAACGGCGCCGGAGTCGTCAACCGCAACCAGGGTGCTTTCGGGTTCTCTGAACCCTGTACCGAATGCCGCGGCAGCGGGTCGATCATCGAGCATCCGTGCGACGAATGCCGTGGCACGGGTGTGACCACCCGTACCCGCACCATCAACGTGCGGATCCCGCCGGGCGTCGAGGACGGTCAGCGCATTCGGCTGGCCGGTCAGGGCGAGGCCGGGCTGCGCGGTGCACCGTCGGGCGACCTGTACGTCACCGTGCACGTCCGGCCGGACAAGGTGTTCGGCCGCAACGGCGACGATCTCACCGTCACGGTCCCGGTCAGCTTTCACGAGCTGGCGTTGGGCACCACGCTGTCGGTGCCCACGCTGGAGGGCAAGGTGGGTGTGCGGGTGCCGAAGGGCACCTCGGACGGACGAATCCTGCGGGTACGGGGGCGCGGTGTGCCCAAACGCTCCGGCGGTAACGGCGATCTGCTGGTCACCGTCAAGGTCGCGGTGCCGCCGAACCTCGAGGGCGAGGCCGCCGAAGCGCTGGAGGCCTACGCGAAGGCCGAACGCGCGAGCGGGTTCGACCCGCGGGCGGGATGGGCTGGATCCCGATGAGCGCTTGCGCGAAGAGGCGAGAATACCGATGAGCGCCAGTCGGAAGGATCCGGCCGAACAGGCTCGAACCTTCCTGATCTCGGTGGCGGCCGAGCTGGCCGGTATGCATGCGCAGACGTTGCGCACGTACGACCGGCTCGGCCTGGTCACTCCTCAGCGGACCTCCGGTGGGGGGCGCCGCTATTCGCAGCGTGACGTCGACCTGTTGCGCGAAGTCCAGCGGCTCTCGCAGGACGAGGGTGTCAATCTGGCCGGGATCAAGCGGATCATCGAGCTGACCAACCATGTCGAGGCCCTGCAGGCCCGGGTCCGTGAGTTGACCGAGGAGGTCGAACGGCTGCGCTCGCAGCCGCGGCCCAAGAGCACCGCGCTGGTCGTGTGGCAGCCCCGCAATCAGCGCTAGCCGTCAGCCGGGCCATGCGTGAACTCGGCCTCGCGGGCGTTTTCGCAGTGGTGCCCGACGGCTTCACAGCCGAGATGGTTCGGTAGCCGGCTCAATCTGCAAGGCGGTGTTGCAGGCAGCGCATGGGCTGGACGCCGCACTCGCCTTTCATTGCAGGCCACTCGTAGGCTCGGATGCGTGTCCTCCATCTGGCCCGTCCTGCACTACGACGATACGAGGGGAGCGCTGCGGTTCCTCGTTGACGTCTTCGGCTTCCATGAGATTCTCGCCGTCGCCGACGAGGACGGTGACATCGTGCATGCCGAGGTGGGCTGGCCGGGTGGCGGCTGCATGGTCTTCGGCTCGACCAAACATACCGACAGCGTTCACGGAGCCATGAAGCCAGGAGGCAGTGCCGTGTACGTCATCTCGGGCGACGTGGACGCCGTCTACGAGCGAGTGGTTCACGCCGGCAACGCCACCGTCGTCCAGGCGCCGAACAACACTCAGTTCGGTTCGGGCGTTCAAACCTACGCATTCACCGCAGCCGATCCTGAGGGCAACCTCTGGACGTTCGGCACGTACCAAGGGACGACCCAACGGTTGTAGGGGATCACTTCGTGCGACGGCCGGCTGACCGAGAGGTGCGTCGCTCCGCCGACGTGGGGGACTGGCCCGCGCAATCAGCGCTGGCCGTCAGCCGACCACGATCCGGAACTGGGCGGTGACCGACTCACCCGGCTGGACCTCGCGGTAGCCGCCGCGCCGCAACGCATCGGTGGGGGCCGCCATCGGCTCGAAGCACACCACCTCGTCGGTGGCGGGGGCGAAGACCTGCGCGGCGGTGTAACCGGCGTCGAAGTGGACCTCGATGCGGCGGTCCCCGCCCGAGACGGCGAACACCGAGCCGTCGGCGACCTCGTCGAAGCCGTCGTCGATGACCTTGTCTCCCAACGTCTCCGAGGTGGCCGGATGGGCTATCGCGGCCCCGGTCGGGATGCCCCACGGATTGACCGGCCGGTGCCGCATCGTCGGGGTCTCGATCTGCCACTGCGCCCGCGGCACACCGGGGAGTGTGAGATAGGGATGGAAGCCGAAGCACATCGGGACCCGCGCCCCCGTCGTCGCCGTGACAGTGGTCTGCACGGTCAGCGTGCGCTGCATCAATGTCACGTCGAGCGTCAGCAGATGCGGAAACGGGAACGAGGCCAGCAGACCCGGGCGCGCGGCGAAGTCCAGTTCGGCGGTCAGCTGAGATTCCAGCTCGGTCGTGACGCGCCAGCCCGGGTAGGCGGCCAGCGTGCCGTGGATCGGGACACCGTGCTCGTCGGTGCGCACCCCGCCGGTGCCCGGGGTCAGGGTCACGACGGCGCCGTCGACGCCGTAGCCGTTGCTGCTGAGCCGGTTCGCCCACGGGTAGAGGATCGGGATGCCCATGGTCTTGTGGTTCGAGACGTAGGCCTGCAGGCCCCGACGTTGACCCAGCAGTTCCGCGCCGGCGTCGGACAACGACGTGGCGATCATGCCGGCTTCGGGGACATAGGTGGCGGTCAGCGCCGATGACGGGTCGCGCAGGGTGACGGTTTCGAACTCGGCCATGACCCTCGATCCTGCCACGCCGGGATCAGCTGGCCAGCGGGTCGTGCTGAATTCGTTCCGCCGGTGCGCCTTTGGCGATGAGCGCCTGCTTGGTCGCCGTCACCATCGCCGGCCCGCCGCAGAGCAGGATCTGACGGTCACTCCAACTGCCGTAGCGGGTCACCACCTCCGGTAACAGGCCGGTCTGGCGCACGTGCAGTCCGCGTGGCGGGGTGGGGTCGGGGTAGTCGGCGGCCCACGGCGGGTCGAACGTCAGCTCGGACACCGGGGTCACCGACAGCCACGGGTTGGTCGCGGCGACCTCCCACAACGTCGGGAGATCGTAGAGGTCGGCGGGATATTTCGCGCCGAAGAACAGGTGCACGCGCGGATTCTCGCTGAACCGGGCCAGGTCCATGATCAGCGCCCGCAGCGGCGCCAGCCCGGTGCTGCCGGCCACCATGAGCACGTCGCCGGCGTCGCGGTCGATGTGCAGCGCGCCGTGTGGGTTCGACACCCGCCAGCGGTCGCCGGGCCGGGCCTCACCCAGGATCGCGGTGGAGACCATGCCGCCGGGCACCGAGCGGACGTGGAACTCGACGTAGCCGTTCGCGTCGGCCGGAATCGAGGGGCTCAGGTAGCGCCACCGGCGCGGCCACTGCGGTATCTGCACCGGCACGTACTGGCCGGGCAGATAGGACAGGGCATGGTCCATCTTCAGCCGGATCACCGACACGTCGCGGGTCGGGCGCAGATGCTCGAGCACGGTGCCGTCGCAGAACGGGGGGCTGGTTTCGGCATCGGCCGCTCCGCTCATGACTCCCACGACGAGGGTCACGACGTCGTTGACCGCCTCGGACATCCGCCGGTCCCAGTGCTCGGCCAGATGGGTGCGCAGCGCGCCGAGCAGGGCAGTCTTGAGCGTTTCGTAATGGGCCTGGGTGACGCCGTACTTGCGGTGGTCGCGGCCGAGCTGGGCGAGAAAGGCCACGGGCTCCTCGGCCCGCTGGGCGATGAGCTCGTCACACAGCCATGTCAGGGCCTCGGCGAAGACGTAGCGCTGCTTCTCCATGTCCGGCGGGAACAGGTCGCGCGCGGACAGGTCGGTGGCGAACCAGCGGGTGTAGAAATCGCGGATCAGCATCTCGGACTCCGGGCCCGGGCAGACGGCGGCGCGCAGAATGCGCATCGTCTCCCGGTCTTCGAGTCCCACGCCGCACGATCCTAAGTCACCGGGCCGCGAGCTTCCTGTGACGCAACGCAGCAGCCGATAACAGTGCGGTACCGGTCAGGGCCCAGCACACCAGCACGGCGACCGCACCTGACGACCCGGCTCCGTCGAAGAAGGCCGCCGACCGCAGCACCGTGGCGGTCGCCCCCTGGGGCAGCAGCTGGCCCAGCGCGCCCCAGCCCGCAGGCAGCATCTCCGGGGCGCTGGTCAGGCCGGACAGCGGATTGCCGACCAGGACCGCGAGCAAGGCGCCGACGCCGAGCCCGGCCTTGCCGAACAGCGCACCCAGCCCGAGCAGCAGCAACAGCGCAGCCCCCACACCCAGTGTCAGCCCGCCGGCCACGCCCCAGAAGTTCGTCGTCGTCGACCCGAGCACGTAGCGCAGCAGCGCCGCGATCGTGACCCCCGACAGCGCCGCCGAGGCCAGTGCCGCCCCGAACTGCAGGCCGGGCGCCCGCGGGAAGGCGAGTACCAGCGCGATGGCCGGCAGCAGCCCGGCCAGCGTCAAGGGCAGTGCCGAGGCCGCCAGGCCGGCGCCGCGGGGATCGTCCGGGGTGGGCGGGGCGAGGTCCTCGATCGTCACCGGCATGCCGGTGTGCATCCCGAGTTGGTGCCCCATCTGGGTCAGCAGCCCGGCCACGGCGGGGCTGGCGCCGGTGGCGATCAGCAGCGTGGCCGGCTCGCCAGGCGCCGCGGGCAGCGTGATGCCGCCGTAGACCTCCCGGTCCTCGATGGCCCGGGTGAGCGCGGCCCTACTGGGATAGAACGTCACGGCGAAGGCGTCCCGACCGCTGCGCTCGAGCATGTCGACGGTCTGTGCGGAGGCCGCCTGCGGACCTGCCGCGCCGATCGGGACCTCGCGGGGGGCCGAGTGCACCGCGGGGAGCGCGAAGGCCATCGCGACGACGGCCAGCGCCGCGGTGATCGCGAGGACGAGACCGGCGGCCCGGGCGGCCGGAGGTGGTTGGTGACCCTCGCCTGCCGGAGGGGTGGGACGAGCGTTCGTCTGTTGGGTGCCAGTCATGTCGACCCGCCTTTTCACTGGGCGATGAATTAATGCCAGTGACGTTAGACGTCCGTCGACATAATTTCAACGCTCATTGAAATGGTAGCCTGCGTCGATGGCCTCACCAGGGAGAACGCCGCGGCGCCGGGGGCGTCGGGAGGGTGAGCCGGTGTCCCGGGACGTGGTGCTGGCCGCGGCGAAGTCCCGGTTCGCTGCAGACGGCTACGAGAAGACGACGCTGCGTGCGGTGGCCACGGACGCGCGCGTCGACCCGGCGATGGTGCTGTATCTGTTCGGTTCCAAGCAGGAACTGTTCCGGGAATCGCTGCGCCTGATCATCGACCCCGCTGTGCTGGTGGCTGCTCTACAGGGACCGGAAGCCGACGGCGACCCGGACGTCGGAGCCCGGATGGTGCGCACCTACCTCGGGGTGTGGGAAGCACCCGAGACCGGGGATTCCATGCGGGCGATGCTCGCCTCGGCGACGTCGAACACCGACGCGCGCGAGGCGTTTCGCTCCTTCATGCAGAGCTACGTCTTGGCTGCCGTGTCCGAGGTGCTCGGCGGTGGCAGCGAAGCCCGTCTGCGCGCCTCGCTGGCAGGCAGCAGCCTGGTCGGAGTCGCGATGCTGCGCTATCTGATGAGCGTGCCTCCGTTGTCGGAGCTGCCGGCCGACGACGTGGTGCGGCTGGTGGCCCCTGCTGTCACGCGGTATCTGACCGCGGACGCCGACGAACTCGGGCTGCCCACCTAGAGGGCGTGGATCCCCTTGTAGGCCACCAGCAGTCCGATCACGACGAGGATCACCGCGACCAGCGTGGCGTGCTGACGCTCCATCCAGTCCTTCAGCCGCTCCAACGTGGGGTCCAGGCGATCTCCCGACACCGCGTAGGCCAGGATGGGCAGGGCGACGGTGGAGCCGGCGAACATCACGTACCAGATCTCGGCGACGAATGCCCCCGCTGGGCGCAGACCGGAGGTGCCGATGGCCAAACCGGCTGCGGCGCAGATGAACAGCACCTTGAGGTTCAGCACGGTGAGGACGACGGCGGTCACGCCGGCCTTCGCGGGCGTCAGCGTGCTCATCCGCGACATCCATCCCGGCATGTGCTCGGATTTGTGGCGGGTCGCCCAGCGGTAGACGCCGAAGACGATCAACGCGACGCCGATCACGATCCGCAGCCAGGAAGCCCAGCTCGGTGGCTTGTGGTCGAGCCCGCCCAGCAGATTGGACACCGCCACGAACAGTGCGGTGAGTGCGGCGAGGCCAACCAGCCATCCGATCATGAACGCCAGCCCGGTGGGCTTGGGCCGCGGGGTGTGCAACACCAACACGGCCGGGATGATCGTCAGCGGCGACAGTGCGACCACCAGAGCCAACGGGATGAGTTCGGTCAGGACTGAACGCCAAATCTCCGACACGTGAGAGAACCTAGCAAGGCGTGCACCCCGCTGCTCGGAATCGTGCGACCCGGCGGTCGGCACTATCGTCGCTGAGATGGCTGAGGTGCATCTCGGGCACGTGTTCCACATCGCCGGACAGCCCGTCGTCGCCGATGCGTCTGCCGCGCTCGTGTCGATACCCGACGGCGCGCTCGTCGTCGCCGACGGTCGGATCGCCTATTGCGGAGACCGCGACGCGGTGCCCGCCGAGTTCGCCTCGGCGCGGATCCGCGACCATCGTCCCGGGTTCCTGCTGCCTGGATTCGTCGACACGCACATCCATTTCCCGCAGACCTACGCCGGTGACTCCTACGGCGGCGGACAGCTGCTGGAGTGGCTCGAGGGATGCATCTTCCCGGCCGAGGCCCGGTTGTCCGACCCGGATTTCGCCCGGCGGATCGCGACCGAGTTCTGCGATCGGCGGATCGCTGCGGGCACCACCGCGGCGATGGTGTTCGGTTCGGCCTTCCCGCACGCGCAGGACGCGCTGTTCTCCGAAACCCGGCGCCGGGGTCTGCGCATCGTCAGCGGGCGGGGCATCCAGACCGTGGGGCCGGCCTCCGCCGGCGCCCTGATCACCTCCGAAGCCGATGCGCTGCGGCTGACCCGCCAGGAGATCGACACGTGGCACGCCGCCGACACGAATGACGTCGCCACCGCGCGGCTGCACGTCGCGATCGTTCCCCGGTTCTCCCTGTCGGTCACCGCCGAGACCCTGAAAGGCCTTGGGGAACTGTATGACTCGGTACGTGATCGCGGTGTGTACGTGCACACCCACCTCAACGAGAACAACCGGCCCGGCACCGGTGAGATCGACACCGTCAAGCGACTGTTCGGCGTCGAGAGCTATCTCGACACCTACGACGGCAAGTTCCTGCCCGGGTCGTCGGTCGGCGGTTCGAGCCTGCTGGGTCGTCGCACGATCCTGGCCCATTGCGTGCACTGCTCTGATGCCGAGCTGGCGCGGATGGCCGAGACGGGCACGTCGATCGCGCACTGCCCGGTGTCGCAGTTGTTCCTCGGGTCGGGCACCATGCCGTGGCGGCGCACCGTCGCCTCCGGTGTGAACATCGCGGCCGGAACGGATTTCGGCGGCGGCGACGAGTGGCTGATCCCGCGCGTGCTCGCCGACGCATTCAAGGTGCACATCAGCGAGCCCGGTTGTGACAGCGTCTCCATGCACCCCGCCGAGATGCTGTTCCTCGGCACACTTGCCGGCGCCCGCGCCCTGGACATGGAGGACCGTTTCGGCAACTTCGACGTCGGCAAGGAGGCCGACGTCGTGGTCGTCGACCCGGGCCGGACCCCGGCGTTGGCGAGTGCTGTCGACTACGGCGTTCGCTCGTCCGACCCGGCGATGGCGGCCCAGCAGACCCTGTTCGCGCTGTTGATGGGGTTGCGCGAGCCGGCCATCAGCGAGGTCTACGTCCAGGGCCGGCGCCTCGACAACGGCCCGCGATGACTTCTGGCCGACGTGCGGGTCGGTACTGGGGAGAAAGAGAGGATCACATGCCGATCTCGCACGTGCTGGCCGTCGTCCCGGTGACCGACATCGAGGCCAGCAGGCGGTGGTACACCGCGTTGTTCGACCGCCCCGAAGACAACAATCCGATGCCCTCGCTGGTCGAGTGGCAGGTGCTGCCCGGCGCCTGGGTGCAGGTGTTCGCCGACGAATCCGCCGCGGGGCAGGCGTACCTGAACTTCGCGGTCGACGACCTCGACCAGCATGTCGACGATCTGCGCCGGCGCGGTCTGCATCCGGGTGAGATCAGCGCGGCGGACAAAGGGGTGCGACTGAGCCGGATCAGCGATCCAGATGGCAACACCGTCGGGCTGATCGGCGGGTTCCGGGTGGTGTACTGAGCATCGCGTAAAGACAGTGGTGGCCTGGTGTTCGCGGCCCGCTCACGGAACCGACACCTGCCGACGCCACAGTGGTCACGTGTCCGTCGACGTGGCACTCGGCCCGCCGCAGCGCTTCCACAGCTGGTGTGCGCACCTCGTGGCGCGGCTGCCGTTCGGGCTGGCCGGCCTGGTCGCCCCCACTTTCCTGGGCTTCTGCCTCATCAACAGCTTCACCTTCGGGGTGGACCTGGTTCTGCTGGTGAGCCTGCACGGCCTACTCGGCGTGCCCTACCCGGCCGCGGTCAGCGTCGCCTACGGGTGCGCGTTCGGGCTGAGCTACGCGCTGAACCGGTATTTCAACTTTCGTTCGCATGCCCCGGTGGGGCCACAGCTGAGCGTCTACGTCGTCGTGGTGGTGATCAACTACGTCGCGTTCATCCTCGCGGTGTCGTCGGCGCTGACCGCGCTGGGCCTGGACTACCGGGTGGCGCGCATGCTGGCCGGCGCCTGCGAAGCGGTCTACATGTACTCCGCGATGCGCTGGGTGGTGTTCCGCAGGTCCTGACCGTGACCCTGATCTGAAGATCGGCGATTGATCGCCCGACCGTTCGGGTAGTCGTGCATCGATTGCACGACGGTGTCAGTCAGCGGCCAACCACTGCGGCGACGGTGAGGACCTCACACATGACAACGCCCGAACGCCCCGCGCTCGACCCCGACGTGTCCGAAAAGCCTCGACCGCCCGCGGAATCGACGCGGGTGGCTCTGCTGGGGGCCATGTTCCTGATGGCGACCAGCGCGGTCGGGCCCGGCTTCATCACCCAGACCACCGACTTCACCATGCGCCTCGGTGCCGCCTTCGCCTTCGCGATCGTCGCGTCGATCGTCATCGACTTCGCCGTGCAGTTGAACGTGTGGCGGGTGATCGGCGTCTCGGGGTTGCGCGCCCACGAGCTCGGCAACCGGGTACTGCCGGGTGTCGGCTATGCATTGGCGGCCCTGGTGGTACTGGGCGGCCTGGTCTTCAACATCGGCAACACCAGCGGGGCGGGGCTGGGTACCGACGCGATGTTCGGCCTCGACCCGCGCATCGGAGGTGCGGTTTCCGCGCTGATCGCCATCGGCGTGTTCCTGAGCAAGCGGGCCGGCGTCGCGCTGGACCGGATCGTCGTCGTCCTCGGGGCCGGAATGATCGCGATGACCGCCTACACCGCCATCGTGTCGCGGCCACCGCTCGGTGAGGCGCTGCGCAACGCGGTGCTGCCCGAGTCGATCGACTTCCTCGCCATCACGACGATCGTCGGCGGCACCGTGGGGGGCTACATCACCTACGCCGGTGCGCACCGGATGCTCGACACCGGCATCACCGGACCCGCCAACGTCGGACGCATCACCACCGCCTCGGTGTACGGCATCCTCGTCACCGGTGTCATGCGGGCGTTGCTGTTCCTGGCGATCCTGGGTGTGACCGCCGGCGGCGTCGCCCTGGCGAAAGACAATCCGACCGCCTCGGCTTTCGAGACCGCCCTCGGCACCGCCGGTGGTGTCTTCTTCGGCGTCATCCTCTGGGCGGCATCGATCACGTCGGTGATCGGTGCGGCGTACACCTCGGTGTCCTTTCTCACCAGATCGGAGACGTCCCGGCGTCGGCAGAACGTGTTGACGGTGGGTTTCATCGCGGTCAGCGCCGCGCTTTTCGTGCTGCTCGGCGCCGCGCCGGTGAAGCTGCTCATCTTCGCCGGCGCGTTCAACGGGTTGATCCTGCCGATCGGTTTCACCATCGTGGTCTGGGTGGCCTGGATGCGCCGCGACCTGCTCGGCGGATATCGGTATCCGCTGTGGCTGAAGGTGATTGCGCTGGCCGTGTGGCTGTTGACGCTGTACCTCGGGTGGATGTCGCTGAGCGAGCTGCCCGGGGTGTGGAGCTGATCCCCGCCCATGTCCGCTGATCCGGCCGGTATCCCGCCCGCGCAGGCGCGGACCCGATTCCGCGCCGGGCTCAGGGTTCCGACCGCGGGATGGTCGGCGGGTTACGCCCAGGCCAACCTGATCGCCGTGCCGCGCGACCATGCCTACGACGTGCTGCTGTTCGCTCAGCGGAACCCGAAGGCCTGCCCGGTACTCGACGTCCTCGAACCCGGAAACCGCAGCGGCCCAATGCTTCCCGACGGCGACATCCGCACCGACCTGCCGGCCTACCGGGTCTACGTCGACGGAGAGCTCGTCGCCGAGCCCAGCGATGTGGTCGAGTTCTGGACCGAGGACCTCGTCGCCTTCCTGATCGGCTGTAGTTTCACCTTCGAAGCGGCACTGCAGGATTCAGGGGTGGCGATGCGCCACATCGAACAGGGGCGCAACGTGCCGATGTACCGGACCAGCCGCATGTGCCGCTCGGCCGGGCGGATGAGCGGCCCGCTCGTGGTGTCCATGCGGCCGGTGGCGCCTGAACAGGTCGCCGACGCGGTGCGTATCACCTCGCGTTATCCCTCGGTGCACGGCGCCCCGGTGCACGTCGGCGATCCGGCCGCGCTGGGTATCGCCGATCTCGCGGCGCCTGACTTCGGTGAACCGGTGACCGTGCTGCCGGGTGAGATACCCGTCTTCTGGGCTTGCGGTGTGACACCGCAGGCGGCCGTCATGCAGTCTCGCCCGCCGGTGGCGATCGGTCACGCCCCCGGGCACATGCTGATCACGGATCTGCGCGACGCCGCTCTGGTCGTACCGTGAGTCACCGATCGGGGCTGTCGGCGTCGTAGCGGACGAACTGCACGGTCAACCCGCCGTCGTCGGTCAGCATCGCCGAATCGGCCCTGGCCGCACCCAGGCGGTAGGGCGGGCGCGTCACCTGCAGCGGCGGTGGAGGTGACGCGGCCGCCGCGTCGACGTCATCGACCTCGAAGGCGAGGTGAGCCAGCCCGTCGGCGCCGGACTCGATGAGCTCGAGCTTGAACCCGCGTTCATCGGAGAGCATCGCGATCCTGCGGCCGGGGTCGGCGCTGAGCGAGCCGACCCGTCGCACCACCATGCCGAGCTGCTGCAACATTGCGATGCGGTCGTCGAAATCGCCGACCTCGACCGCGATGTGGTCCAAGCGTGCGCTCATCGGCCCGGCCCCGTCCACGCTCCGGTCACCCGCTGCCCCAACCACCCGATGAACCAGAACACGACGATGCCCAGCGACGAGGACGCGAAGATCGCGGCGATGAGGCCCTCATAGTTGAGGTTCGCCCGGTAGATGTCGAGCAGCCGGCCGATCCCCGGATAGCCCTGGCGGAAGAAGAAGTCGCTGACGATCGCGCCGATCACCGACAGCCCGCCGGCGATCCGGATCCCGGTGAACATCGCGGGCAGCGCATTCGGGAAGGCGATGGTGCGCAACCGGGTCCAGCGCGACGCGTTGTGCAGGGTGGCCAAGTCGTGCAGGCCCGGGTCGGCGGACTTGAGCCCGAACAGGGTGTTGGTGATGATCGGAAACAGGCTCATCACCACGCACACGATGACCCGGCTGGAGAAGTTGAACCCGAGCCACAACCCGACCAACGGCACGATCGCGACGATCGGCAGCGTCTGAACGATCACCGCGTACGGATAGATCGACTCCTCGAGCCAGCGGGCCTGGCTCATCAGCACCGCGATCGTGACACCGACGAGCACGGCTACCCCGAGCCCGGTCAACGCGACCGTCGCGGTCTGGGTCAGCGCGGCGACGATGGCCGAACGCGAAACTGGGTCGACCAGACCGGTGTGGGCGACCGCCCACGGCGGCGGCAGCAGGAATCGGCGGCGCTCGTCGAGCACCAGGTACGTGACCGCCACCCACAGCGCCAGACCGGCCAACAGCACCAGTGCGGGAAGCACGATGCGACGGGCGCGGTGCGCCGCCGCGCGACGTGGCGTCGCGGTGGTCGTGGACGCAGCGAGGACTCGCGGTTCTTCGGTGGTCGTGCTCATCGGCTCACCGCCCGCAACGCCTCGGAGGCCGCGGCGCAGACTTCGGCGAACTGCGCCGAGTAGCGCAAGTCGTCGCCACGCGGGTAGGCAAACGGCACGTCGATGTCGGCAACGATGCGACCCGGCCGCGGCGACATGACCAGCACCCGGGTGCCCAGGTACACCGCCTCGGCGATGGAATGCGTCACGAACACCCCGGCGAACGGGGCGTCCCGGAAGACCTCGATGAGTTCGTCGTTGAGTCGTTCGCGGCTCAGTTCGTCCAGTGCGCCGAACGGCTCGTCGAACAGGAAGACGTCCGGGCGTAGCGTCAGCGATCGGGCGATCGACGCCCGCATCCGCATGCCACCGGAAAGCTGTCGCGGGTAGTGCTTTTCGAAACCGGAGAGGTTCACGCGGTCAATGGCCTGCTGGGCGAGGCGGCGACGTTCGGCCCTCTTGACGCCGTTGAGCTCGGCCAGGTAGCCGACGTTGCCGATCAGGGTGCGCCACGGCATGAGCGTGGGGTCCTGGAAGACGTAACCCAGCTCCCCGCGCACCGACACCGTTCCGGCGGTGGGACGCAGCAGACCCGAGGCGAGTTTGAGCACCGTGGACTTCCCGCAACCGGACGCGCCGACGATGCTCACCATCTGTCCGGGCGTCACCTCCAGATCGACGCCGTCGAGCACTTCGGTGCCGTCCGGGTAGCGCATGCTCACGCCTGATAGTCGAAGGCCTTGTACGACAGTGTCGTTGGGTGCGACGGCGACGGCGCTCACAGCATCTCCTCGATCGGGTCGCGCCGGTACTTCAACGAGAAGTCCTTGGTGGCGTTGGCGATGTGCACGCTCATCAACTGATCGGCCCCTTCTACGTCGGCGGCTTCGATGGCGTTGAGCAGGTCGGCGTGTTCGTGCCACGACGACGCTGCCCGGTTGGCGATGTCCACCGAGTACATCCACGCCACCTTCTTCATCAGATCGGCGATTATGCGGCGCGCGACCTGATTGCCGCTGGCCTGTGCCAGCAGATCGTGGTACTCGGTGTTGAGGGCGGCCAGGTCGTCGAGGCGATCCTGCGCCATCGCGGCTTCGGCCTCGCCCATCACCCGATGCAGTTGCGCCAGGTGCGCGTCGGTGCGCCGTTGCGCTGCCGAGCGGGCGATGAGCGTTTCCAGGTTCGCCCGGACCTCGAGAATGCTTCGTGCTTCGTCTTCGTCGAGGCGCGCGACGACCACGCCGCGCCCCGGCCGTGACACCAGGAAACCTTCGGCTTCCAGCACTCGCACGGCTTCGCGCACCGGGTTGCGTGAGACACCGAGCTCGGCGGCGACCTCCGCCTCGCCGAGCGCCGTTCCGGGGGCACGCCAGCCCTTGATGATCTCTTCGCGCAGACGGTGGGCCACACGTTCGTGCAGCGGGTCCAGGCGCGATCGGCGGGTCAGTGCGTCGGTCATGGCATCAGCTTGCCCGGGTTGAGCAGTCCGCGCGGATCGAATGTGGCCGCCGCCGCCAGGTAGCCGTCGAGGCCACCGTGGCTGCCGACGAGCCAGGTGTGCGGGTTGACGACCACGACTCCCAGCGCACGGAGGGCCTCGATGCCTCTGGTCAGCGTCTCGTCGTCGACCCACGTGGACAGCAGCAGGCCCGAGAAGCCCTTGCCGTAACGCCGGGGGGCGTTCCCGTCCAGATGGATGCGGGCGTCCGGAAGCGCTGCGCGGACGGCCTTTTCGTGTTCGACCACGGCGTCGCCGCGGATCTGCACCGCCGCCAGCCCTGGGTCGCAGCGGTGAGCCCGCAGCGTGCTGTGGTTGTAGACGCTGCTGGTCATCGCGCGCACGGCGGTGTCGTCGATCGCCGTGACCCGGCCCCCGGCCGCGCCAGTGATCGTGCGGGCCGCCTCGGCGGTGCCCACCTCGAGCATGGCGCGCAGCAGCACCGCGCCGTCGTGACCGTCGTGCGCGATGAAGGTCTCCCAGACGGCGCGGTCGTCGACCGAGATCGCGCGTGGCAATACCGGGAGATCCATCAGCTCGCGTCCGGCCCGGCTGGCCGCGGCGAGCGTGTCGAACGCGGCGAACAGCACGGTGCGGTCCCGCTTGGGCGCGGTACCCAACCTGGCTCGGGTGATGATGCCGGTGGTGCCGTAGGCGTGCAGGTGCCGGCCCATCGAATCGCCGGTGATGTCAACGGGTTCGGGGTCCTGCACGCAACCGACGACGGTGAGGCCCCGGACCCAGCCGTCCCAGATGGAACCGAACTCGATGGAGCCGATGCCCTGGTTGCCGCCGGACAGGAAGCCCGCGACCGTGCTGGTCACGGTGCTCGGCATCACCGCGACCTCCCGGTTGTGTTCGGCCAGCGCCTCTTCCAGCGCCGCGAAGGTGACGCCCGCCTCGACGAGGACGCTGTCCGCGTCGATGTCGCTGATGCCGGTGAGCCGGGTGGTGTCGAGCACGATGCCGGGTGCCATCGGAACGGACTGGCCGTAGTTGCTGGTGCCGGCGCCGCGCGGCGTCACCGCCAGCCGGCGCCGGTAGGCGAAGTCCAGCACGTCGGCGACCTGATCGGTGTGCTCGGGACTGACCGCGACGGAGGCGGGCACCGAGCGCAGATCGCGCGACAGGATCGGTGACAGCCAGGAGAAGTCCCGTGACAACCGGTGGAGCACCTCGGGTCTGGTCTCCACCCCCGGCCGGCCGACGAGCGCGATGAGCTCGTCGGCCAGATCGGCCGATACCGTCACAGGCCGATCTCCGGATCGATGAACTCGTTGGTGTAGACGACCGCCGGGTCGTCGACAGGGATGAAGTCAGGGTTGGACTCGGCCAGAATCGGTGTCACCCGCGCCGCGAACTCCGCGACGCGGGCCGGGTCGAAGTTGCCGAGCGTTCCGTCGGCGCCGTTTCCGACCACGCCGCGTTCCCGCATCGTCTCGGTGGCGAACTCGTTGGCGTCCAGAGTCAAGGTCCACGAACTGGCCAGCTCCTCGACGATCGAGACGAGCCGCTCGTTCATCGGTGCGGGATCGCTGATGTAGTCGACCTGGGCCTGCTGGAGCAGCGGCACCAGACCGGCGAGGCAGTCGCGGCGCTGCTCCAGGGTCTCCGGGGTGGCGCCGAGTGCGTTCTCGTACGGGTTGTAGCCGGCCTCGGCCAGCAGCAGCGAATCCACCGGCTGGCCCCATTCCGGGAAGTCGTGCTGGTAGGTGTAGGGCTCGCTGGTGACATAGCCCTGCTGCACGACGTCGCCGCCGCTGGCCACCAACCGGGACGGCGAACCGTCGTAGCTGTCATCGATCTGGCCCGCCGTCAGCTGGCCTTCCTCGACGAAGTAGGTGACCCAGGGGTCGTCGGAGCCGTAGACCAGCACCGGCAGGCCGGAGGCTCCGATGTCGGCCATCGAGCCGAACTCGTGCTTCTCGGGGTCCCACAGCAGCACCTGCGGGCTCTGCTCGAGCGGCGCGAACACCGAGACCGTCGGGAACTCGGCGTTGAGGTTGAGTGCCTCGTCGGTGTTGATCTCGCCGAGCAGGATGTCGGGATCCTGGTACAGCATGGACACCGCGGACTGATCGCCGACGTACGGGCCGCGGACGCGCACTTCCAGATCGACGCCCGTGGAGCCCAGCGGCCCGACGTAGGCGCCTTTGTCCACATCGACCACGCCCTCGGTGCCGATGAGCTGGTACAGGTAGCCGCGTTCGGGTTGCGGGAACCACCCGGTCTGGATGACCACGGTGTCGGGACAGACGCCCGACAGGTCGGTGGTGTAGGCCGCGGCCGCACGTTCGTCGGACCCGGCCTCGGGTGCGGGATCCGAGGAGCAGCCGGCCAGCGCGGCGGCCGAGCCGACCGCGGCAAGCACCGATGCGGTGCGGGCAATCTTGTATACATCCATGCCCGCAATGTTGTGGGCATGCTGTTTCGGGGTTGTGACGTGGTCGTGAAGATCGCTCGACGGCTGACGGTGCGCCGCGGCCCGCACGCGCATCGGCGAGAGCCGCCGCGTCGTCGGTGTTGCCAGGTGGTGCGGGGGTGCGCGGACCGATCGACGCTCAGCGGCTCTCGAACTGGTTGCGTCCCAGGCTGCCGACGAAGCGCGGGCCCACCGCGTCGAGTTCGCGGCGGTAGGACTCGGCCCAGGTGCCGAACGGGTGCTCGGCCAGGTATTCGTTGCGGAACCGGTCGTCCTCCGAGACCTCGGTGGTGCAGAACGACGGGATGGTCAGGTCGACCACGGGTCCGTCCCGCTCGACCTCGGCCATCATCAGCGGCGCGTTGCCGGCGAGGAACCGGTCGATGATCCAGCCGTCCTCGCCCAGCCAGACCGAGGACCGCACCTTGAGCACCACATGCGCTGCCCGCGAGACGATCTGGCCGGCCACCAACGCGTCGAGCTCGCGTTCGGCCTCGTAGCGGGTGCCGCCCGCGGCCGGCCCCTTGGCGGTCATGGTGCCGATCGCATCGTCACCCAGCATGGTCAGCAGCTCGGCGAGACTGGCATCCAGGTCGGCGGGCGCGGGCCCCTGCAGTCGAACCCTTACCGCGTACCCGTCGGCGGCGAACAGATACGCCTGGGCGATGAGGACGGGACTGGGGTCGGAGGCCGCCACGGCCGGCATGTCGAGCACGAAGAACTTCCGTTCGAACTCGAAGTCACCGAAGTCGGCCATCTTGGGACGTTAACCCGGACGCGTCCTCAGCTCCGGCGACCAGGGGCTGTGTTGGGCGTGCAAAATTGCCGGAAATTTTCTAGAGTTGAGCGGAACAGACTCAACCTTGACTGCGTTGGCCTAGAGGACAAGCATTTTTCCCACCGATGAATGGAGGTGTCGTGGACTCGTTCAACCCGACCACGAAGACCCAAGCGGCACTGACCTCGGCGATGCAGGCGGCCACCACCGCGGGCAACCCACAGATCATGCCCGCGCACCTGTTGATGGCGCTGCTCACCCAGAACGACGGCATCGCCGGCCCGCTGTTGGAGGCGGTCGGAGTTGATCCTGCGACGATCCGCGCCGAAGCGGAACGCCTGATCGGCCGGCTGCCCACGGCCAGTGGTGCCAGCACGACCCCGCAGCTGAGCCGGGAGTCGATCGCCGCCATCACCGTGGCCCAGCAACTGGCCACCGAACTGGACGACGAGTACGTCTCCACCGAACACCTGCTGGTCGGCCTGGCCAGTAACGACACCGACGTCGCCAAGCTCCTGACCGGCCACGGCGCGTCCCCGCAGGCGCTGCGCGAAGCGTTCCAGAAGGTGCGCGGCAGCGCGCGGGTGACCAGCCCGGACCCCGAGGGCAGCTATCAGGCGCTGGAGAAGTACTCCACCGACCTGACCGCCCGGGCCCGGGAAGGCAAGCTCGACCCGGTGATCGGCCGTGACAACGAGATCCGGCGCGTCGTGCAGGTGCTCTCCCGGCGCACCAAGAACAACCCGGTTCTCATCGGCGAGCCCGGCGTGGGCAAGACCGCCATCGTCGAGGGCCTGGCGCAGCGCGTCGTGGCCGGTGACGTGCCCGAGAGCCTGCGCGACAAGACCGTCATCTCGCTCGACCTGGGCTCGATGGTGGCCGGCGCCAAGTACCGCGGTGAGTTCGAGGAACGCCTCAAGGCCGTCCTCGACGAGATCAAGAACTCCGCGGGGCAGATCATCACGTTCATCGACGAGCTGCACACCATCGTCGGCGCCGGCGCCACCGGCGAGTCGGCGATGGACGCCGGCAACATGATCAAGCCCATGCTGGCCCGCGGTGAGCTGCGGCTGGTCGGGGCGACCACGCTCGACGAGTACCGCAAGTACATCGAGAAGGACGCCGCGCTGGAACGCCGCTTCCAGCAGGTGCTGGTGGGCGAGCCGTCTCCCGAGGACACCGTCGGCATCCTGCGTGGCCTCAAGGAGCGCTACGAGGTGCACCACGGTGTGCGCATCACCGACTCGGCGCTGGTGGCCGCGGCGACGCTGTCCGACCGGTACATCACGTCGCGGTTCCTGCCCGACAAGGCCATCGACCTCGTCGACGAGGCGGCCTCGCGGCTGCGGATGGAGATCGACTCCCGCCCCGTCGAGATCGACGAGGTGGAACGCCTGGTGCGGCGCCTCGAGATCGAGGAGATGGCGCTGGCCAAGGAGCAGGACGTCGCCTCCAAGGAACGCCTGGAGAAGTTGCGGGCCGAGCTGGCGGACTACAAGGAGAAGCTCTCCGAGCTGACCACCCGTTGGCAGAACGAGAAGGGCGCCATCGACGTGGTGCGCGAGCTCAAGCAGCAGCTGGAGGACCTGAAGGGGGCCGCCGACCGCGCCGAACGCGACGGTGACCTCGCCAAGGCCGCCGAGCTGCGCTACGGGCGCATCCCCGAGGTCGAGAAGAAGCTCGACGCCGCGGTCCCGCAGGCCGAGGCCCGCGAGAACGTGATGCTCAAGGAGGAGGTCGGCCCCGACGACATCGCCGAGGTGGTGTCGGCGTGGACCGGAATCCCGGCGGGCCGGATGCTCGAGGGAGAGACGGCCAAGCTGCTGCGCATGGAGGAGGAGCTGGGTCGTCGCGTCGTCGGGCAGAAGAAGGCCGTCGCCGCGGTGTCCGACGCGGTTCGCCGCAGTCGCGCCGGTGTCGCCGACCCGAACCGGCCCACGGGCTCGTTCATGTTCCTGGGCCCGACCGGTGTCGGCAAGACCGAGCTGGCCAAGGCGCTGGCGGAGTTCCTGTTCGACGACGAGCGCGCGATGGTGCGCATCGACATGAGCGAGTACGGCGAGAAGCACTCGGTGGCACGCCTGGTCGGCGCCCCTCCGGGGTACGTCGGCTACGACCAGGGTGGTCAGCTGACCGAAGCGGTGCGCCGGCGCCCGTACACGGTGATCCTGTTCGACGAGATCGAAAAGGCCCACCCGGACGTGTTCGACGTGCTGCTGCAGGTGCTCGACGAGGGCAGGCTGACCGACGGCCAGGGCCGCACGGTCGACTTCCGCAACACGATCCTGATCCTGACCTCCAACCTGGGTGCCGGCGGCACCGAGGAGCAGGTGATGGCGGCGGTGCGGGCGGCGTTCAAGCCCGAGTTCATCAACCGGCTCGACGACGTGATCATGTTCGACGCGCTGAACCCCGAGCAGCTGGTGTCGATCGTCGACATCCAGCTGGCCCAGCTGGACAAGCGCCTCGCGCAGCGCCGGCTGGCGCTCGAGGTGTCGTTGCCGGCGAAGAAATGGCTGGCCGAGCGTGGCTTCGACCCGCTCTACGGGGCCCGGCCGCTGCGCCGCCTGGTGCAGCAGGCCATCGGCGACCAGTTGGCCAAGATGCTGCTGGCCGGCGATGTGCACGACGGCGACGTGGTGCCGGTGAACGTGAGCGCGGACGGCGACTCCCTGGTGCTGGGATGAGCGCTTGCGCGAAGACCCGAGGGCCGGGCTGACAGCCCGAGGGCCGGGCTGACATCCCGCCGAGACTGCGGTCAGATCGCGAAATCCCCGTTGGGGGCGATCTGACCGCAGTTTCGCGCTGTGTGGGGGCTCAGCTGTGTGGGGACTCAGTTGAACGCGCTGCTGGGCACGTCGGTTTCGTCGCCCAGCAGCGCGTTCACGATGCGCTCGGCGACCACGTCGGGGTCCAGGCCGGTGGGCAGCCGCGGCGGCTCGCCGGCGATGGCCCGGCCCGCCAGCCCGGTCTCGGTGTGCGGCGGCCGGACGTCGACGACCCGGATCTTGCGTCGCCGGGCCTCTCCGCGCACGGCCGTGAACAGCGCCGCCGCGGCGGCCTTGACCGCCGAGTAGACCGCCATGTTGGCCATCGGCTTCTCGGCGACGACCGCGCTGATGTTCAGGAGCACCCCGCCGGGGGCCAGCTCGGGCAATGCGGCCCGTACCACCCGCAGCGGCGCCAGGAAGTCCACCAGCACCAGGTCGTCGACGGTGTCGTCGTCGATGTCGGTCACCGGCCCGAACGCCACCACGCCCGCGGCGATGACGACGCCGTCGAGGTGCCCGTGCTGCTCAACCGCGGCGGCGACGACGCTTCGGCCGGCGTCGGGGTCCCGCAGATCCGCGGTGACGACATGGGCCCCGTCGAACGCCGCCAGCGCGTCAGCGGAGCGTCCCGTCACCGTGAGCGCGGCTCCGCGCGCGGCGAGTGCCTGCGCAACGCGTGACCCGAGTGCGCCGCTGGCGCCGACGACGAGGTAGGCCTTACCGGAGAAGTCGGTCACCATCCGAGTATGCGTGGGCAGCGCCGACGGCGGTCCCGGGAGAAGGTGACCGGGTTGTGACCCATTCGGATTCGGAGTGCGCCGCCGGAAGCGGATACTCTGGAGCCAATGGTCCCGCTCTGGTTCACGCTGTCCGCACTCTGTTTCGTGGGTGCGGGCGTGTTGCTGTACGTCGACCTGGATCGACGCCGCGGTCTGGGCCGCCGCCGCAAGTCGTGGGCCAAGTCGCACGGCTTCGACTACGAGGCCGAATCCGCCGACATCCTGCAGCGCTGGAAGCGCGGCGTGATGTCGACCGTGGGCGACGTCACCGCACGTAACGTCGTGCTCGGCCAGATCCGCGGCGAAGCGGTGTTCATCTTCGATCTCGAGGACGTCGCCACCGTCATCGCGCTGCATCGCAAGGTCGGCACGAACGTGGTGGTCGACATGCGGCTCAAGGGCCTCAAGGAGCCCCGCGAAAGCGACATCTGGCTGTTGGGCGCCATCGGCCCCCGGATGGTGTATTCGACCAACCTCGACGCCGCCCGCCGCGCCTGCGACCGGCGCATGGTCACCTTCGCCCACACCGCGCCCGACTGCGCGGAGATCATGTGGAACGAGCAGAACTGGACCCTGATCAGCATGCCGGTGACCAGCACGCGCGCCCAGTGGGACGAGGGCCTGCGGACCGTGCGGCAGTTCAACGATCTGCTGCGCGTGCTGCCCCCGGTGCCGTCGACGGCCGCCGGCCAGCCCGCCCCGCGGCGCACCGGCTCACCGAGTCGCCCGCTGACCCCGGCACCGGCGGGCCGCGCCGAGATGCCTCCCGGCTATCCGCCGCCGCGTCCGGAACCCGGCCGCGCGCAGCAGCCGACGCGCAACGGTCGGCAGTCGCCGAACTATCAGCGATAAGTACTGTCTAGGGCATGTCCCGCCCTGTCGCCCTGATCACCGGGCCGACGTCCGGCCTCGGTGAGGGCTTCGCCCGCCGCTATGCGCTGGACGGCTACGACCTGGTGCTGGTGGCCCGCGACCAGGACCGTCTGACCCGATTGGCCGCCGAATTACGCGACGAGGCGGGTGCTGATGTCGAGGTGATCCGCGCCGACCTGGCGCAGGCCGCTGACCGTGCCGCCGTTGCCGACCGGTTGCGCGCCGGTGTGCAGGTGCTGGTCAACAACGCGGGGTTCGGCACAGCGGGGGAGTTCTGGTCGGCCGACTACGCACTGCTGCAGTCCCAGCTCGACGTCAACGTCACCGCCGTCATGCAACTGACCCATGCCGCGCTGCCGCCGATGCTGGCCGCGGGGACGGGCACGGTCCTCAACGTCGCCAGCGTCGCCGGCCTCCTGCCGGGCCGCGGGTCGACGTATTCGGCGTCCAAGGCCTGGGTGGTGTCCTTCTCCGAAGGGCTGGCCAACGGATTGGGCGGCACCGGGGTCGGGGTTCATGCGCTGTGCCCGGGTTTCGTGCGCACCGAATTCCACGCCCGCGCGGGCATCAACATGACGGGCACCGCGTCGTTTCTGTGGCTCGAGGTCGACGACGTGGTGCGGGAAACCATGGCCGACATCGCCAAAAACAAGATCGTCATCATCCCCGGCCTGCAGTACAAGGCGCTGACGACCGGTGGACGGATGATCCCGCGGAACGTGGTGCGGGCGCTGACCCGAGTGGTGGGCAAGGGCCGTGACCGGACGTGAGCCGCGGTGCGGCTGATCGTGCTCCTGGCGGCGATCATGCTGGCCGCCACCTCGTGTGCCGGGGGAGATGACCGCTCCGACGTGTATTCGGCGCCGACCGCCGCCCTCGGGGAGTCGATGGCGGTGCTGGGCTGGAACATGTCGGTCGCCAACCTGCGCTTCGACGCCGACTATGTGCTGGTCGACGTCGACGCATCGCCCTCGCAGGAGGGGGGTGAGCACGTCGCCCCCGGGGACGTCCGGTTCGGGCTCTACGGCGCGCTGGCCCACCCCATCGAGGCCGACGCCGTCGGTGGCTGCGGGGACGTGCCCGACCTGGACATCGACCCCGTGTCGGCGTCGACGCCGGACCGGATGACGGGCACGGTGTGTCTGGGTCCGCTGCGCGACCAGTCGCAGGTGCGGGGCGTGTATGCGTATTCGTCCGAGGACCGGATCGCCGGCACCACCGCGGCCTACCCGGCGGCGTTTCCGGTCGGCGTGCTGCCCACCAACCAGAACGACACCGGTCTGGCGATGAAGACCACCAGCGTCGACGCGTTCCGGGCCGACGGCGCGAAGCTGGACCCGTCGGCGCTGGGCGATCCCACCGCCTTCACCGGCAACGGTTACATGCTCATCGGACTCGAGATCGACGGGCTGGCGGCGCGGTATCGGGAGGAGTCCGCCGAGCGCGGCGGCCCACTGATGGTGGTGGCCGGTCCCACCATCGACGGCCGCGGCCTCAGCCACGCCTGCGACAAGTACGGGGCCTCGGTGCTGGTGCTGCCGGAAGCCTCCCGCGAGCGCGTGCAGGTCCAGGTGTCGCTGTGCACGCAGGGCGAGATCAACAACGCCCTGCTCTATGCGACGGTGTCGATGACGGGGACCCACGCCGCGCTGTGGCTCGTCGATGCCTGAGCTGCGCGAGCCTGAGCCGCCGGGACCCGAACTGCCCGGCCCGACCGAGTGGGGCGACGGCCCCGGGGTCGGGCCGTGGCAGGGGCCGCCGCCCGACGACCCCCGTTACGACCCGGATCTGTTGCGCGACGGAGACACCCGCAACGTCGTCGACGCGTACCGGTATTGGACGCGGGACGCGATCGTTGCCGACATCGACGCACGCCGGCACCGGCTGCACATCGCGATCGAGAACTTCGGCAACGACGCGAACATCGGCGCGGTGGTACGCACCGCCAATGCGTTCGCCGTGCACACCGTGCACATCGTGGGTAGGCGCCGCTGGAACCGGCGCGGAGCCATGGTGACCGACCGTTATCAGCGGTTGTGCCACCACGACACCACGGCCGATCTACTGCGGTTCGCCGCGGGTGCGGGACTCGTGGTCGTGGCCGTGGACAACGTCCCCGGCGCCGCACGGATCGAGGACACGGTCCTGCCGCGAGACTGCCTGCTCGTCTTCGGGCAGGAGGGGCCGGGCATCACCCCCGAGGTGAAGGTTGGGGCCGATGCGACGGTGTCGATCGCACAGTTCGGCTCGACGCGCAGCATCAACGCCGCCGTCGCCGCCGGAATCGCCATGCACACCTGGATCCGTCAGCACGCCGACCTCGGCGATGCCTGGTGACACCGGATGTGTGCGCAGCAGCCACCAGACCGCGACCGCGGCCGAGAGCAGCAGGGCCGCACCGACTCCCGAGGCGACGGCCAGGCCGTGGGTGAAGGCTTCCCGTGCCGGATCGAGCAGCCGTTCGGCCTGCTCGGCCGGCAGTGACTGCGCGGCGTGGATCGCGCTGGGCAGCGAATCCCTTGCCTGCGTGGCGATCTCGGCAGGAAGGCTGGGCGGGACCGACACCGTGCGGTACACCGCGGTCAGGATCGAACCCAAGGTGGCGATGCCGAGCGCCATGCCGAGCTCGTAGGCGGTCTCGGAGACCGCCGCCGCCGAACCCGCGCGCTGCGGGGGGACGCTGGCCAGGATGACGTCGCTGGCCACGGTGAAGGCCAGGCCGAGCCCGACCCCGACGACGAACAGCGCGATGCCCAGCGGCAGGTAGGAGATCGGTGAGATCAGCAGCAGGAACGCCATGAGCGTCCCCATCGCCACCCCGACCAGCGTCAACCCGGCGGTCAGGACCAACCGGTGTGACACATACCGCACAGCGATCCCGGCCAGCACGCCGAACACCGTGGCGGTCACCGCGGCGGGCAGTTCGGCCAGCCCTGCCTGCAGCGGACCGTAGCCCCGCACCAGCTGGAAGTACTGCGACAGGAAGAACACCAGACCCGAAAGGCCCAGCACCGAAAGAAGGTTCGCCACCACCACGCCGGTGAACACCGGGCGGCGGAACAACCGGACGTCGATCAGCGGGACGGGAAGGCGCAGCTGACGGCGCACGAACAGCGTCAACGCGGCGGCGCCGAGCAGCGCGGCCAGCACCGCGTCGATCCGGATACCGTGCGCGGCAGCCGCGATGCCCTCCTTGATCGCGTAGACGACGCCCAACATGCCGACCATGGACAGGCCGACACTCGGCAGATCCCACGGTCCCGGCTCGGGATTGCGATGTTCGGGCAGCAGCACGAGACCGCCGACGACCAGGACGACCATCGCCGGAATGTTGATCAGGAACACCGAGCCCCACCAGAAGTGCTCCAGCAGAACACCTCCGATCACCGGGCCCAGCGCCGCACCGGCCGAGAAGGCCGACGCCCAGATGCCGACGGCGATGCTGCGTTCACGTTGGTCGGGGAACAGCCCGCGGATCAGCGCCAGCGTGGCCGGGGCCAGCGTGGCGCCGGCCATCCCGAGCAGGGCGCGGGTGGCGATGAGCATCTCCGGCGACGACGAGTACGCCGTGATGGCCGATACCACGCCGAATACCGTTGCACCGCAGAGCAACAGCTTCTTGTGTCCGATGCGGTCACCGAGGCTGCCCATGCTGATGAGCAACGCGGCCAGCACGAAGGAGTAGATGTCGCCGATCCACAGCAGCTGGGTGCCGCTGGCCGAGAGGTCGGCGCTGATGAACGGCATCGCCAGTGCGAGCACGGTGCCGTCGACGCCGATGATGAGCACGGCCATGGTCAGGACGCCGAGGGCAAACCAGCGTCTGCTCATTGCTTCACTCCGTTGAGTAGTAGGTCGGTGATCAGTCGGGTTCCGTCGCGTGCGGCGACCCGCCCGGCGCGGATGGACCAGTCGGTCGCGGCGACCAGGCTGTAGAAGGTCTCGGTCAGCCAGGCTGCGGGCAGTTCGGGCCGGAACACCCCGTCCTGCTGGCCGCGCAGGAAGAGTTCGGTGATCGTCGAGTCGATCTCACCCCACACCTCTATGCAGGTGTCCGGATCCTCCTGGCTCTGGCTGTAGAGCAGCGCGAGGTACGGGGAGATCGGCTCGCAGGCGGTCACCAGCCGTCGCAATGCCTCGTCGGCGGGCCCTTCATGCAGCCGGACGGCGGCCAGCACCTCGGACATCTCGGCGATGGCGAGCTCCTCGAGCGCCGTCATCAGCGCGGAGCGCCCGGCGAAGTGCCGGTGCAGTGTTGCGCGGCTGACGCCGACCGCCGAGGCGATCTCGTCCTGTGTCGCGTTCGGCCGCCGGCCGAGGTAATCGGCGGCGGCGCGCAACAGATCTTCACGCGTGGACATGAGACGACTATAGCTCAGATGAGACAAATTTGTCTCATAGCGCTTCGGGTGGCTGGTGAGGCAGGATCGACGGATGGATCAGTTGTGGGCCAACCGCGCCGCCAGCGCAGAAGCCGCGATCGCCCGGCGGCATCTCAGGCGGTTGTGGGGGCTGCCCGGGACGCAACTCGGGGTGGTGGCCTGGCCCGCCGCCCCGCGCTACCGCCGCTTCGGCACCTGGCACTACTGGTGGCAGGCCCATCTGCTGGACAACCTCGTCGATGCGCAGCGGCGCGACCCGACCGAGGCGCGGCAGAAGCAGATCACCCGCCAGATCTGCGGGCACCGGCTGCGCAACGTCGGTCGCTGGACCAACGACTACTACGACGACATGGCCTGGTTGGCGCTCGCGCTGGAGCGGGCCGGCCGGATCGCCGGTGTCGAACGGACCAAGGCGCTGGAGACGCTGACCGAGCAGTTCGTCACGGCCTGGGTGCCTGAGGACGGCGGCGGGATCCCGTGGCGCAAGCAGGACCAGTTCTTCAACGCGCCGGCCAACGGGCCCGCTGCCATCTTCCTGGCCCGGCACGGCGAACGGCTGCGCCGGGCCCAGCAGATGGCCGACTGGATCGACGAGACACTGATCGATCCGGAGACCCACCTGGTGTTCGATGGCATCAAGGCCGGGTCTCTGGTCCGTGCCCAGTACACCTACTGCCAGGGCGTGGTGCTGGGACTGGAGACGGAACTCGCCGCACGCACCGAGGACTCCCGGCACGCGCAGCGGGTGCACCGGCTGGTGGCCGCCGTCGCCGAGAACATGGCACCCGACGGAGTGATCAAGGGCGCCGGCGGTGGCGACGGCGGGCTGTTCAACGGAATCCTGGCGCGTTACCTCGCGTTGGTGACGACCATGCTCCCCGGACACGCGCCCGACGACGACACGGCGCGCGACACCGCCCGCTCGATCGTGCTGGCCTCGGCGCGCGCGGCGTGGGACGGCCGGCAGACGGCCGAGGAGCTGCCACTGTTCAGCGCGTTCTGGGACCGCCCCGCCCAGGTGCCGACCCCGGCCGGAGGGGACGCGCAGTTCGTCGACGGAGCGGTGAACTCGTCGGAGATACCCGAGCGGGACCTGTCGGTACAGCTGGCGGGATGGATGCTGATGGAGGCCGCGCACACCGTCGCGGGCGACGAATCGGAAACCGTCGCGGGCGACGAATCGGAAACCGTCGCGGGCGACGAATCTGGTGAGTGAGCTCCCGTCGTCGCGGGGTTTCCCGCTGCTGCCGTCGCGGCGGGTCAACCGCGGGTCGAAGACCACGTCGACATCGGACAACACCGCCGCCGCGCTACTGCTCGGGTTCACCGTCATCGCCATCCTGTGGGCCAATTCGCCGTGGGCGCAGAGTTATTCAGAGCTGCTCGAGACCCATCTCGGTGTCGCATTCGGCGACCACCACTTCGACATGTCGGTCAAGCACTTCGTCAACGACGCGTTGATGGCGTTCTTCTTCTTCATCGTCGGACTCGAGGTCAAACGTGAATTCACCATCGGCGAGCTGACCGACCGCTCGCGCGCGGCGGTGCCCGTCGTCGCTGCCGCGGCCGGTCTGGTGTTGCCGGCGGTGGTGTTCCTGGCGTTCAACCCGTCCGGGGAGAACGCCGCGGCGTGGGGCGTGGTGATCTCGACCGACACCGCCTTCCTCGTCGGTGCGCTGGCCCTCATCCGGCCGATGTTCCCCGCCCGGGTGCGGGTTTTCCTGCTCACCTTGGCGGTGGTCGACGACGTCGGTGCGCTCGGCGCGATCGCGCTGTTCTATTCCGACAGCATCCAGGTCGTGCCGCTGCTCAGCGCGGTCGCGCTGCTGGCGGCGCTGGCGTCGGTGAGGTTCCTGCCCACGGCCCGCGGGCCCGCCTACGCGGTGCTCGGTGTGGCGTTGTGGATTGCGCTGTACCTGGCCGGTGTGCACCCGACGCTGGCCGGCGTCGCGGTCGCCCTGCTGATCCCGGTGTTCACCCCCGAGCGACGGCCGGTGGAGCAGGCCGTCGAGCAGATCCGCGCCTTCCGGCAGTCCCCGAACTCGCAGTACGCGCGCGCGGCCAGCCGCTCGCTGCGGGAGTCGATCTCGATCAACGAACGGCTGCAGGAAAGCGTCGGGCCTGCAGTGTCATTTGTCATCCTGCCTTTGTTCGCGTTGGTCAACGCCGGGGTTCGTCTCGATGCGCAAACCCTGTCCACCGCTGTGCGGTCGTCGCTGACCTGGGGCATCATCGCCGGGCTGGTGTTGGGCAAGTTCGTCGGCATCACCGCCGCCACCTGGTTCATGCGTCGTAGCGGTCTGGGTGTACTGGTGCCGGGCCTGACGTTGCGGCGTATCGCCGGCGGCGCCGCACTGTCCGGAATCGGCTTCACCATCTCGCTGTTCATCGTCGACATCGCGATCGCCGAACCCGAACGCCAGGATCAGGCCCGCATCGGTGTGCTGGCGGCGTCGGTGCTGGCGTTCGTGTTCGGCTGGGCGGTGTTCCGCATCACCGACTGGCTCAGCCCGCCCGAACCGGTCGGGCTCAAGCTGCTGCGGCCGGTGGATCCCGACCGCGATCACGTCCGCGGGCGGCACGACGCACCGCTGACGCTGGTCGAGTACGGCGACTTCGAGTGCCCGTTCTGCAGTCGCGCGACCGGTTCCATCGACGAGGTGCGCGATCACTTCGGCGACCGCCTGCGGTACGTCTGGCGACATTTCCCGCTGGAACGGGCCCACCCCCGGGCGTTCGACGCGGCCCGGGCCAGCGAAGCGGCGGCGCTGCAGGGCAGGTTCTGGGAGATGGCCCGCGAGCTGTTCGCCCATCAGGACGACCTGGAGTGGTCGGACATGTATCGCTATGCGGTCGCGGCGGGCTGCGACATCGATCAGTTCGACCAGGATGTGCGCGTGCACTCGTCGAAGGTGCTGCACCGGGTAACCGACGACGCCGAGGACGCCGAGGCGATGGACCTCAACGCGACACCCACGCTGTTCGTCAACGGGCTGCGCCACAGAGGCCCGTGGGACGCCGCCAGCCTGATCCGCGCGCTCGAAGAGGATCGTTCACCGAAGGCGTAGCCCACCGGCGAAACCTGTGCGAAACAGCACGCATCTGTATTTAACATGCGCCATTTAGTATTCGGCATTGACCTTATGAATACGTAAAGCTACATTCTGTATACGTAATATGGATCACAGATACAGGTAGGTGTGATGGCATCGTCAGTCGTCGGGCACGCCGTGGTGAACAAGCTTCGCCATGCACTGCTCACGGGCGAAATCGGCGCCGGAGTGCGGCTGTCGTATTCGAAGCTGGCAGAGCAGTTCGGGGTCAGCCGGATACCGGTGCGCGACGCGATGCAGGCACTCGTTGCCGAGGGGCTGGTCGTCATGCTCGACGGCATCCCGTACTCGCGGCGGCTGTCCATCCTCGAACTACAGGAACTGTACGAGCTGCGGATGGCGGTCGAGCCCACGCTGACCCAGATGGCGGTACCGCAGATCGGTCGCGCCGAAATCATCCAGATGACCGGGCACTACGAAACGATGTCCGAAACCACCGACGTCGTCGAGTGGCTGGAAGCCAACGCCAACTTCCACGCCACCATGTATCACCGGGCGAACCGGCCGATGACCATCGCGCACATAGATCAGCTTCGTAAGCTCGCCGACCGCTACCTCTATCTGCACCTGGCGGTGATCGGCAACGTCGAGCATCTCCAAGAAGAACACGCCGCGATTCTCGAGGCCGCTAAAACCGGGGACGGCCCAGCGCTGTACGCGCTAACCCGCACTCATCTCGAAACCTCCCACGAGTTCATCGTCCGATATCTGCTGGCCAACGACGAGGTCAGCTCCTGAGTCTGACCCCTGGGTTCGCCTGGAGGGCAGGGATTTTCGGCGCCGACACCGACGACGACGCCGACCTGGTCGACCGAGCCGAGAAAGGAAAACAGTGAACAGAACCAAACGAGCCATTGGCGCGGTCTCCAGTGCCGCTCTCCTGCTGACAGCGTGCAGTAGCGGAGGTGGCAGTGCCGACGATGACGTGATCAAATTCGGCTGGCTGAACGGCATCACCGGCGACTACTCGTCGTACTACGAGCCGTCACAAGCCGCTGTCTCGGTGGCCATTGACGAAATCAACGACAACGGGGGAGTGCTCGGCAAACCCGTCGAACTTGTCGCCGCGGACAACCTGTCCACTGTCGAAGGTGCTGTTCAGGGCTTCTCTCGGCTGGTCGACGTCGAGGGTGTGGTGGCCGTCGGCGGCGTCGAGTCGACGGGCGGCCTCGCCATTCGTGACAGTGCCAACGAGCTGGAGATCCCGGTATTCTGCCCAGGCTGCGGCACCCCGGAACTCGACGATGCCGGCGGCGAATACATCTGGCGTATCACCGGTTCGGACACCGACGGCGGCACCATCGCGGCGCAGTTCGCCCGCGACGAGGGAATCCAGCGGGTCGCCATCATGGCGCAGAACACCGAAGGTTTGTCCGAACCCGCCGACATCTTCAAGGAAGTGTTCGAGGAAGGCGTCGGCGGTGAGGTCGTCGCCGACGTCCGGTTCAACCCGGGCCGATCCTCCTATCAGGCCGAGCTGGCCCAGGCGTTCGACGCGAACCCCGACGCGGTCTACCTCGCCGCCGGGCACGAAGCAGGGTCGGTGATTCTGCGGGAATGGCAACGCCGCGGATACGGCGGAAAGTTCTTCGTCTCGCCCGACCTCGTCACGCCCCCCATCGGCTCGCTGATGCCAGAACTGGAAGACGGGGTGGCCGTAGGCGCGATCGCCGCCTACGACACCGAATCACCGGCCTACCAGAGCTTTGCGGAGCGCTTCAAAGCCAAGACCGGGGAGGATCCGGCGGCCGGGGTCTACGACGCGAACCAATACGACCAGTACATCGCGTTGGCGCTGGCCATCACCAAGGCGGAAAGCACCGAAGGTGCCGACATCGCGGCCGCTATCCCCGAGGTGCTCAGTCCCGGCGGCGTCGAGGTGTTCTCCTACGCCGACGGTGTTCGGGAGCTCGAAGCGGGCAACGAGATCAACTATCACGGCGCCTCGGGAACTCTGGACCTCAACGACGCCAACAACCTGGCCGCGCCGCTGTTCGGTGAACAGTTCATCGTCGACGGCGCCTGGACGCAGGTCGACGTGCTCGAGCTCGATCCGGCACTGAGCGAGGTACTCGATCGCTAGCCGGTGAGGTGGGCGGTCACCCCGGTGGCCGCCCACCCCAGCGCGCACTCGACGCATTCCTCCGTCAACGCCCGAAAGGCAGTGCAGTGCAGTACGTCATATTCGGCCTGGTGACCGGGAGCATTCTCGCCATGGCCACCGTCGGGTTCTCGATGGTCCGTCAAACCGAGGGATTCCTGAACATCGCCCACGGCCAATTCCTCGCCCTCGCTGCGTTTGTCGGCCTCTTTGCCAGCCGTGATCTCGGCATGCCGACATGGTTTGCCGCATTGTTCGCCGCCGCCACCACCGGGGTGGCTGCGGTAGTGCTATCGGTGGTGGTATTCGAGCCGATCCGACAAAAGGGCGTCCTCGTGCAGCTCTTCTCGTCGGTCGGGGTCGCTTACATCATCTACGGGCTGCTGGTGATGATCTTCGGCGCCAACCTGCAACACTACGAGGTCTCGTTCGGCACCTCGTACTCCGTGGCCGGAATGCAGATCTCCTTCGGCGAGATCGCGATCATGGCGACCGCCGCGGTGGCCATCCTGGCACTGCACGTCTTCTTGACCAAGACGCCGGCAGGGATCTCGGTGCGCGCGGTGGCCACCAACCCGGACTTGGCCAGAGTTCGTGGGATCTCGACTCGGTTGGTGTCCTACCAGGTCTGGTTCATCGCCGGCTTTCTCGCCGGACTGGCCGGCGTGATGATCGGCATCATCGGCTCGGTGGGCCCCGAATTAGGCTGGCAGAACATCATTCTCATTCTGGCCGCCGCAGTACTTGGTGGCCTCGGCAGCACCTACGGGGTCATCATGGCCAGCCTCTTGTTGGGACTGGCGATGGACCTCAGTGCGCTACTCATCCCGACGTCCTATCGCACCGTCGTGGCCTTCGCAGCGCTGATCATCGTGCTGTTGTTCAAGCCGAGCGGCCTGTTCAGTGTGCGGCAGCGGAAGCAGGCGGCCTGATGCAGTCATTGATCGTTTTTCTGGTGGGGGTGTTGACCCTCGCCGCCATCTATGCAGCCCTGGCAATGGTGTTGAATCTGGTCGCCGGTTGGGCGGGCATGTGGGACCTCGGGGTTGCCGGCCTGGTCGCCGTGGCGGCGTACACCTACATCATCGTGACCCAGACGAAAGTGGATTCGGGCCTGTGGTTCGCGCCGGGCTGGTCGATGGCGACCGGCATAGTCGCTGCCGTCGCCGTCACCGCGGTGGCCGCGTTGATTGTCGCGCTCCCGGCGATTCGGCTGCGGGGAGAGTACTTCCTGATCACCACGCTCGCCTTCGCCGAAGTCATCCACCAGTTGATCATCAGTGAGGACAAGCTGACCCGGGGCGCCACCGGATTCTCGTCGATCGACCGGCCGTTAAGTGACCTGGTACCGGCGAGCGACTACCGGTGGGTGCTGCTCGGGCTGGCCCTGGCGGTCGCGCTCGGTGTCTACCTACTGACCAACCGGCTGTCCAAGACACCGTTCGTCCGGGTGTTGCGGGCGAGCCGGGATAACGAGGCGGTTGCCCGATCGCTGGGCAAGAACGTCGTACGGTACCGCATCGTCACCTACGTACTGGCCGGCGCGTTGATCGCTGTGATCACCCCGCTGTATCTGTGGCATGTACGCAGCGTGGTGCCCTCGCTGTTCGTCTCCGAGCTGACCTTCGTGGTGTGGACCGCGCTGGTCGTCGGAGGGATGGCCAGCCGTAGGGGACCGGTGATCGGTGCGACGCTGCTGATCGTGTGCACCGAACTGCTGACCTTCCTACAGGGTTCAGCCGAGTACGCACAGATTCTGGCCGCGACCCGGCCGCTGATCCTGGGCCTGCTCCTCGTCCTGGTACTGCGGTTCCGCCCGGAGGGCCTGTCCAGCGAGAGATCGGCGTTCCGGTTCAGCGAGGCTGATCTGCTGCCGGACAAGACTTCCGAAACCAAGGCGGTGCCATGACGATGGCTGAATCAGACGACGTGGTCTTGCGCGCGGACAACGTGACGAAGTCCTTCGGCGGCGTGACCGCGGTCGACGGAGTGGCGCTGCGCGCCCGCAAGGGCACCATCACAGCCGTGATCGGACCGAACGGCGCCGACAAGACCAGCCTGTTCAATGTGCTGACCGGGTTCGACCAGCCGGATACCGGTGAGGTCGTGTTGTACGGACGGCGTATCGACCGGGAACCGGCGTGGAAGATCGCTCGGCGCGGGATGGTTCGGTCATTTCAGACTCCGGTCGGCTTTCCGCTGCTGTCGGTGTGGGAGAACCTCATGACCGCCGGTGCCGACCAATCGGAATCCTTGTGGTCAGCTGTTTTTCGTCGGTCTCGCTGGACCCGTCAGGAGCGCGAACTCGCTTCTCGGGCGGATCGTCTGCTCGACGAGATCGGGCTTGGAGCGGTCAAGGATCAGCGGCTGGAGGACCTCACCGCCGGTCAGACCAAGCTCGTCGACTTCGCCCGGTTGATGATGGTGCAGCCGCAGATGGTGCTGCTCGACGAGCCGGCAGCCGGAGTAGCTCCCAGTGGAATCGGCAAGTTGTCCGAACAGGTCAGTGACATGCGAGCGCGTGGGATCACCCTGTTGATCATCGACCACAACATCCAGTTCGTCTTCGCGGTGTCGGACTACGTGTACGTGATGGCCGAAGGCCGAGTGGTGGTTTCCGGCACACCCGGGGAGATCGCCGAGCATCCGACGGTCGCCGAGATCTACTTGGGGAGTGCCACATGACGCTGCTTGACGTCCGGGGCGTCACTGCCGGCTACGGCAAGTTGCCCGTCATCCACGACGTCTCCTTGTCGGTCCGGGAAAGCGAGACAGTCGCGCTGGTCGGGCCCAACGGCGCGGGCAAGTCCACGCTGTTGAAGACTGTGTTCCGGCTGCTCAAACCGATGTCCGGGCAGATCGAGTTCTCGGGTTCGGATTTGAAGGCCATTCCGACCGAACGGATGGTGCGCAAGGGTATGGCCTATGTGCCCCAGGGGGGCAACACTTTTCCGACCCTCACCGTCGAAGAGAACATCCGTGTCGCGGCGATGCCGTTGGGCAGGTCCAAGACCGCCGCCGCGCTGGACACAGCGCTGGACCGATTCCCGTCTCTGCGCAAACGGCGCAACAGCAGCGCCTCCACGCTTTCCGGCGGCGAGCGCCAGATGCTCGCTGTCGCCGGCGCATTGGCCTCCAACCCGACCTTTCTGGCGCTGGACGAACCGACGACCGGTCTGGCTCCGACAATTGTGCAGGAACTGATCAGTCGCCTGGCCGACGCGGCCGACAGCGGTGTCGGTGTGCTGTGGGTGGTGGAGGAGAACCCCGCGGCGATCCTGCCGCACTGCAGCCGGGTGCACATCATGCAAGGTGGCCGCATCGGTGAGGAGCAGGATGTCGCCACGGTGCTGCAGGACGAAGGTTTGCGACGGCTCTTCTTCGGCATCGACGAGGCTTCCTCGTAGGCGAATCGTGCCAGGGCCACTAATCGCAAGTACAGCAAGAGAATACGGTTTTAAGTCAGTGTTGTCGTGGGCGGTAATCCGCCGGGGAGGAAGTGCGCTTCATGTCGAGCTCGGGTAGCCAGACGCATACCGTGGAGTTCCTGGTCGAGGAGCGAGTTACGGTCAGCGACGGTCTGGTCTTCGTGTCGGGTCTGACCGCCGCCGACCCTGAGGTCGGCATACCGGCTCAGGCTGCGGTCTCGCCTGAGTTCCCCTATTACGGAGCTGACATCCAGCGGCAGACGACCTACATTCTGGAGAAACTCAGCAGGTTGCTCGAATCGGTGGGTGCCAACCTCGGGGCCGTCGTCAAGACTCAGGTGTTCCTCACCGACTGCCGGTTGTTCGACGCCTTCGACCAGGTGTGGAAGCGCTTCTTTCCGATGCCGCCGCCACGCACGACAGTGGGTGTCGGTTCGGACGCGATGCCGGTGCCGGGCGCGCTGGTCTCGGTGGACGTCATCGCGGCACAGCCTGAGGTCCTCGCGGTCACACAGGTCGACAGCCCGCGGTTACCGAAGCCGCTCGCCAACTACACGCCCTGCGTCGCGGCGGGGGATTGGCTGTTTCTTGCCGGCCAGCTGCCAACAGAATTCGGTGTGACCGGCTTGGCCCCAGCGGCGACGGTGAATCCGAACTTCCCCCATCATGTCTCACCGCTGGTGGCCCAAGCCACCTTCACCCTCGGCATCTGCACCACGCTGCTAGAGGACGCGGGGAGTAACTGGGACCAGGTGGTCCGCGTTCATGTGTTCTTGAAGAACGTTGCCGATGCACCGTTGTTCGAGGCGTTGTGGAACGACATGTTCGACGCCGGTCCTCCGCCGTCTCTGGTCATCGGGGTGGATGAACTGCTGACCGGCGGTGCCCTCATCGAGGTCGACGTCATCGCGATCCGGGCGGCTACCCCCAAACAGGTCCGCACCGCGCCGGACGGCACCGTCGCTGTCGGTGCCAACGCGACGCTGTTCGCCGTGGCCCGGGCTGGGGTGGTCGAGCATGCACACCGGGTGCTCGCCGTCGAGGCGGCTGTGACCACAGCTCTTTCGAGCGCCGGTCAGGCCGCCGGAGACGGCGCGCGCCCGGTCAAGCTGCACGCTTTTCTACCCCACCCGCAGGACACGTTCGGGTTCGGTCGTGGACTCGACAGCGTCGCTCAGGCAGCCGCTGTCACAACCTCGCCGTCGGTCGGCGCCACCGGCGTGGCGATGGAGATCGTCTACCGCGCCGAGAGCTAGCCCTTCCGCGCTAGGTCGTCTGTTCGCCGGACTCCATGGGCGGGGTCGGGATGCCGGCTCGCTTGGCGGCCTTGCGGCGCTTGTACCACTCGACGGCGATGGGCAGCACCGACAGGAGCACGATGCCGATGACGATGGGCTCGAGCAGCTTCTGGATGATCTCGATGCGCCCCAGCCAATACCCCAGCAGCGTCAGACCGACCCCCCATACGACCGCGCCGACGGCGTTGTACAGCGTGAACACCGCGTAGTTCATCCTTGCTGCGCCGGCGGTGATCGGGGCCAGCGTGCGGACGATCGGCACGAACCGGGCGATGACGATCGCGAACGGGCCGCGCTGCTCGAAGAACAGGTGGGCCTCGTCGAGGTACCTCTGCTTGAGGAACCGGGCGTTGGGCTTGAACATGGCGGTGCCGACGTTGCGGCCGATCCAGTAGCCGACCTGCGCGCCGAGGATCGCGGCGATCGGGATGAACAGCAGCAGCTGCCACAGCTGGAAGTTCACGTCGGCGACGTTGCCCTCCGCGGACGCCGTGGAGATGCCCGCGGCCAGCATTCCCGCCACGAACAGCAGCGAATCTCCTGGAAGGATCGGGAACAGCACGCCGGACTCGACGAACACCACCACGAGCAGGCCGACCAACGCCCACGTGCCGAAGTAGCTCAGCAGGTTGATGGGGTCCAGAAAGTCGGGCATCAGGGCGAGATTGTCGATGACCACGGCTCCCTAGGGTACCGGCGCTAGGGTTCATACATGTCCTCCCACAAGGCCGTGCAGGTTCCCGCCGCCAACGAGGCGCTGACCGTCGTCGAGGTCGACACCGTGTCACCACCGCCGGGACATGTGCGCCTCGACGTGGCCGCCTGCGGTGTGTGCGGCACCGACCGCGAGTTCTACGCGGGCCACTTCCCGGGTCTGCAGTGGCCGCTGACGCTCGGTCATGAGATCGCCGGGACCGTGGCCGAGGTCGGCGATGGCGTCGAGGACTTCGCCATGGGCGATCGGGTGGCGGTCGGCTGGTTCGGCGGCAACTGCAACCGCTGCATTCCGTGCCGCAAGGGTCTCTTCATGCAGTGCGAGCGGATGCAGGTGCCCAGCTGGCACTACCCCGGCGGTTATGCCGAGTCGGTCACCGTCCCGTGGACCGCGTTGGCGCGGGTGCCCGAGGGGTTGTCGTTCGTCGAGGCCGCGCCGATGGGATGCGCGGGCGTGACGACGTTCAACGGGCTGCGGCAGACCCGCGCCAAGGCCGGGGACCTGGTCGCCATTCTGGGCGTCGGCGGGCTCGGGCACCTCGGTGTCCAGTGGGCGCGGGCCATGGGCTTCGAGACGGTCGCGATCGCGCGCGGTAGCGGCAAGGCCGATGAAGCCAGGCAGTTGGGCGCCCACCACTACATCGACTCGACAGCGCAGGACGTCGCGGCGGAGCTGCAGAAGCTCGGCGGTGCCGCCGTCGTGCTGGCCACGGCGAACAACGCCGAGGCAATGGCCGCAACCGTCGGCGGGCTCGGTCCGGCCGGGGAACTGGTCGCAGTCGGCGTGACGCCGGAGAATCTGCCGATCAGCCCGCTCGACATCATCAACTCGGGGCTGTCGGTGACCGGGCACCCGTCCGGCACCGCGCGCGACGTGGAGGAGACGCTGCACTTCGCGCTGCTGACCGGAGTGCGCGCCATGGTGGAAGAACGACCGCTCGCCCAGGCCGCCGAGGCTTTCGAGGCGATGGACGCCGGCCGCGCGCGCTACCGCATGGTGCTCACCACCTGATCGTCCGCGCACCGGGCCGGGCGAGGCGCTGACGACCGATGACCGCTGCCGGGCATCTGACGGCTGCGCTGTGCATCCAAGCCATTCTTGCGATACTGGCGGGCGACGCCAGCACAGCTGAGAGGAAAGCCGATGCCCATCGCCACGCCCGAGGCCTACGCCGAGATGCTGGGCCGAGCCAAGGAGCACGCGTACGCGTTCCCGGCCGTGAACTGCACCTCGTCGGAGACCATCAACGCCGCACTCAAGGGCTTCGCCGACGCGGGGTCCGACGGGATCATCCAGTTCTCCACCGGCGGTGCGGAATTCGGCTCCGGACTGGGCGTGAAGGACATGGTCACCGGTGCGGTCGCGCTGGCGGAGTTCGCGCACGTCGTCGCCGAGAAGTACCCGATCACCGTTGCGCTGCACACCGACCACTGCCCGAAGGACAAGCTCGACACCTACGTGCGGCCGCTGCTGGACATCTCCTCGGAGCGGGTGCGTGCGGGCCAGAACCCGTTGTTTCAGTCGCACATGTGGGACGGCTCGGCCGTGCCGATCGACGAGAACCTCTCGATCGCGCAGGAACTGCTCAAGCAGGCGGCGGCCGCGAAGATCATCCTGGAGATCGAAATCGGCGTGGTCGGCGGCGAAGAGGATGGCGTGGAAGCCGAGATCAACGACAAGCTCTACACCACGCCCGAGGATTTCGAGAAGACCATCGATGCGCTCGGTGCCGGTGAGCACGGCAAGTATCTACTGGCCGCGACGTTCGGCAACGTCCACGGCGTCTACAAGCCCGGCAACGTCGTGCTCAAGCCCGAGGTGCTCGCCGAGGGGCAGCGGGTGGCCGCGGCGAAGCTGGGCCTGGGCGACGACGCCAAGCCGTTCGACTTCGTGTTCCACGGGGGATCGGGCTCGCTGAAGTCCGAGATCGAGGACTCGCTGCGCTACGGCGTGGTGAAGATGAACGTCGACACCGACATGCAGTACGCGTTCACCAAGCCGGTCGCCGCGCACATGTTCACCAACTACGACGGTGTGCTGAAGATCGACGGCGAGGTGGGCAACAAGAAGGTCTACGACCCGCGTAGCTACATGAAGAAGGCCGAGGCCTCGATGAGCGAGCGGGTCGTGGAGGCGTGCAACGATCTGCTCAGCGCCGGCCGGAGCGTGACCGCCGGCTGAGTCCTCGCTGGCTCGAACACGACGAGATCCGACTTTTGCGCGCGAAGAGCGAGTGATCGCCGGCAAAAGTCGGATCTCGTCGCGTCGAAGGTGTCGAGGGTGAGGCCGCCCGAGGATCGGCGGGCTCGGCTGCTCAACCCGTCGGGGCCTGGCAGATCTTCCACTGGTCGTCGCGGAACTGCAGGTCGAAACTGCGGGTTGAGCGGGTCTGCGGGGCGTACGCCATGAAGGTGGTGACGTTGGCTTCGGCATGGTCGCCGTTCACCACCACCTGGTCGATGCTGGCCACGACCGGGTACTGCTTGGCGGCCGAAACCCGGGCGTGGGTCTCGGCCCAGGCCTTGTCGTCGTAGCGGACGTAGCTGTCGCGGGTCGCCCCGCAGGTCATGCTGCGCAGTGCGGCCAGATCACCGTTCTGCACTGCGACGTCGAAGTCTTCGATGGTGGACCGGACCATGTCTTCCTGTGAGACCTGCGGCGCGGAGCTGCGGGTGATCAGCAGGGTCCCCAACACGGCGATGGCCGCCAACGCGATGACGATGATCGCGATCGCCACGACCCAGCCCCAGCTGCGTTTGCGCCCGGGCGGTTTGGGGCTGTCGCCGCGCGGGGGGATCTCCTGCGGGCCGGCCGCTCTCTGCGCGGTGAACACCTCGGTGGGCGGCTCACTGGGCCGGTTGATCACCTGGGTGGAGCCGGCGTCGAAACCCGAGGGCGCGGTGAAGCGCCGCTCCTCGGGTTGATCCTGGGCGCCGGGCGCATTCGGATCCGCCGGGGCCATCACCTCGGTGGCAGGCTCGTGTTCGGACTCCGGCAACACCTCGGTCCGCTCTTCTTCGCTGTGCGGGCCGTGCTCGTCCTGCTCGTTCGGCTCGCGGACCTCGTCGGTGGTCTCGTCCGGCCGGTCAGGCTCTGTGGGGTTCGACATCCCTGCTGCGGTCCTCCCTGGCGTCCCCAACGATCGTAACGGCGGAAGCTTAGTCATCCGCGGTGACGCCCGCTCATCCGCGCACGGCACAATGGGGCCATGACTCGGATGGGTGACCTCCTCGGACCAGAACCAGTGCTGCTTCCCGGCGACCCGGCGGCCGAGGCGGAGCTGGATGCGCAGGAGAATCCCGCGATCGTGGCTGCCGCGCACCCGTCGGCGTCCGTCGCCTGGGCAGCGCTGGCCGAGGACGCGCTCGACGACGACAAGGCGGTCACCGCCTACGCCTATGCCCGCACGGGCTACCACCGGGGCCTCGACCAGTTGCGCCGCAACGGCTGGAAGGGCTTCGGACCGGTGCCGTATGCGCACGAGCCCAACCAGGGCTTCCTGCGCTGTGTTGCGGCGCTGGCCAAGGCGGCCGACTCCATCGGCGAGACCGACGAGTACCAGCGCTGCCTGGATCTGCTCGACGACTGCGATCCGGCGGCGCGCGTCGCGCTGGGGTTGTCCTGACCTAGGTCGTCTCGCATTCGCAGTCGGCGGCGGCGTCCGGGGGTTCCACCTGGACGGTGGAGTGGCCCAGGCCCCGGGCTGTGAGAACCGCACGCGCGTCGTCGAGGACGAGGGCTGCCTCGCGTCTGCTGGTGAGGTGTGCGGTGACCATGTCCTTGCCCGGCACCAGCGTCCACACGTGCAGGTCGTGGACCTCGGTCACCCCTTCCACCGACCCGAGGGCGGTGCGCAGTTCGTCGACGTCGATGTGGCTGGGTGAGCTCTCCGACAGGATCCGCAGCGCTGACCTGGCCAGCGCGATGGCCCGGGGCAGTACCCACAGGGCGACGAGCACCGCGACGACGACGTCGGCGTACGGCCAGCCGGTGGTCACGGTGACGATGCCGGCGATCAGCACCCCGATGCTGCCGAGGGTGTCGGCGACGACCTCCATGTAGGCGCCCTTGACGGCCAGGCTGGATTTCGAATGTGAGCGCAGCAGCAGCACGACCGCTGCGTTCGCGGCCAGTCCGACCAAGGCGACGACGATGAGCGGCACGCCGGGCACTTCGGGGGCGTCCCCGATCCGCTCGACCGCTTCGTACAGGATGAACGCGGCCACGCCCAGCAGCAGCACCGCGTTGGCGACCGCGGTGAACACCTCGGCGCGATGCCAGCCGTAGGTGCGCGACGGCGACGTGCTGCCCCGCCGCGCCATCAGCACCGCGGTCAGGCCCATGAACATCGCGACCAGGTCGGTCAGCATGTGACCGGCGTCGGCCAGCAGCGCGATCGAGTTGATCGCCAGCGCGGTGGTCAGCTCGACGACGAAGAAGATCGACAGGATTCCCGCGGCCAGCACCATCCGGGACACCCGGGCATCGGCGTGGCTGTGGTCGTGTCCGGCACCCATGGCGGCAATATATGCGAACTCGCGCATGTGTTGCAAGGGCCTCGTCTACGATGGCCCGATGCCGCCGACCTGGGAATCTCCTGTGTTCTACCTGGTGACGACGGCCGGATATCCCAACTTCGGTGACGAGCTGATCCTGAGCGGATGGCTTCGTCACCTGGCCCGGGTCGCCCCGCGGGCCACGGTGTGGGTCGACACCCATTCGCCGGGCCCCGTGCAGATGCTGCTGGGCGACGCGCATCCCGGCGTGCGGTTCACCGACACGTTGTGGCGCCTGTGCTGGGAGGCGCCGAGTGAGGACCCGTGGGAGGTGGCCAGCTGGGTCCAGCACGCGGTGGCCAATCCCGGCCTGGCGCCGCGCTGGCATCAGGGCATCATGGCGCTGCGCACGCTCGACGTGGTGCACGTCGTCGGCGGCGGCTACGTCAACGCGATCTGGCCGCGCCACGTCGGACTGCTCGCCGGAGCCGCGGCGGCGGCCCGCCATTCCGGCGCCCGGTTGGCGATGACGGGCCAGGGCCTGGCTCCCGAGCCGCCCGGTTCGGCTCCGCTTCTGCGCGCGCTGGCCGACCGGTTCGACATCGTCGACGTGCGTGACGCCCCGTCCGCGGAGCTGCTCGGCATGGATGCCGGTGAGGCCGGGGTCGACGACGCGTTCCTGACCGTCGGCACCGAGCGCAGCGTCGACCCGCGCGAGGTCTGGCCGGACGGTCCCGGGCCAGCGGTGATGGTGTGTCTGCAGTCCGACCTCAACGAGGTCGGGACCGCGGCGGTGGCCGGGGCGACGCTGTCGATGCTGCGCGCCTGGGGCGTCCGCGGCGACCAGGTGTGCGTGGTCGAAGGAATCCCGCGGGTGGACCGCGAGGTGTACGCGTTGATCGAGCACGAGTTACCCGGCGCTGCCTTTTATCCGTTCGTCGACGTGTGGGAGCGCGGCCTGCCGGTCGCGCCGGGGCAGACATGGATCTCCACCCGCTTTCATCTGCACATGGCCGCGGCGACGGCCGGCGCCGGTGGGGTCGCGATGGCGATCAGTTCGGACTACTACGCGATCAAGCACCAGTCGCTGATCGACCTCGGCTCGGGATGGACCCTGCTCGAGGACATGAGCCAGGTGCCGCCCCGCCCGTCAGGTCGCGGCTTCCCGGCAGGGGCCGTCGACAAGCTGCGGCGCGACAAGATCGCATTGGCCCACGCCGTGTACGGCGCGGCGGCTCACACCCAGGCCGACCAGAACCGGGTCAGCTGACTTCCCTCCCAGGACAACCCCGGCGACACCCCGGACAGGTCGAACAACCAGTACACGGCTCCGAAGAACCACTGGTTCAGCGGCGGGGCGATCAACACGACCAGCAGAATGACAAAGCCCCACTGCTTGGCCGGATCCACCGCCCGTCGGGTCTGCGGGCTCAGATGCGGTTCGAGTGCGCCGTAGCCGTCCAGCCCCGGAATCGGCAGCATGTTCAACAGAAGTGCGGTGACCTGCAGGAAACCCAGGAATGCGACGCCGGCCCAGAACACCGAATGCGCCGGGTCGTAGAGCACCGTGGTCAGCGCCAGCAGTGCGATCGCGAAGCCGAGGTTGACCGCCGGGCCGGCGAGGCTGACCAGCGTCTGCCTGCGCGGCGTCATCCACCCGGTACGCACGTACACCGCACCGCCGGGCAGTCCGATCCCGCCGATGGCGATGAACAGCACCGGCAACCCGAGGGACAGCAGCGGATGCGAGTACTTCAGCGGGTTCAGCGTCAGGTAGCCCCGCACCGCCACGTCGTGGTCGCCGAACCGCCACGCGAGGTAGGCGTGGGCGAATTCGTGCACGCACAGCGTGACCAGCCAGCCCATGATGACGAAGACGAACACCCCGATGTAGGCCATCGGCCGTGCCTGGTTCGCCGACAGCCACGCCAGCGTCCCACCCGCCGCGGTCGCGGCGAGTAGCGCCAGGAACACCGGGCTGGGACGCACCGCCTGCCGCATCGGCCGGACGTTCATGTCTGTGAACGTACCTGCAACTATTTGCGCTTACCGGGCCCGACCCGCAGCCAGCCCTGGGTGTGCCGGTAGAACGTCGAGCGCCGCACCGTGCGTGGCGCCGCCACGCCGTCGCGCAGTACCACCGCTCCTTTGGTGCCGAGTTGGGCCGCCCGGCCGGTGACCCAGCGTCGGGGGCGTAGCGGGTCCGGGGCACCGTCGGGTGTCCGGCGGGACCTTCCGGGCGCCAGCACCCTGGCGCGCAGACCCGGCGCCGACGCGATCGGCTCGATCCGCACGCCGGCGGCCTCGCCGTCGAACAACACGGTGTCATCGACGACCGCTTCGCCCCGCACCCGCGGCGCATTGTCGGCCGGCAGCCAGTAGGCCACACCCGTCAGCACGGTCCCGGTTTCGTCGCGGATCAGCGGGACCCGGCGGGCGACACCGGTGAGGGCTGTTCGGGCGTGCCACCAGTGCCGCACGTGCGCCACCTCGACGTCGAGCCGGTCGGCTTTGAGCAGCCGGGTCAGGGCGGCGGCCAGGTCCCGGTCGGCTCCGACAACCACCACCCGGTCGCAGTCGGGCAGGCCGTCGAGGTCGACGACCGGCAACCGGCGCAGCGGCCGCGGCACCCGCCCGGGACCGAAGACCGCGGCCTCGCTCCGTTCACTGCGGGGTGGCACCGAACTCTCCTCTTCCCGGTCGGTCGACGTCGAACAGTGCGACGATCTTGGCACGTCCATCGAGTGGCCGGGCATCCCCAGGGGCCGCCGTCGCGCTATGGCCGGGTACGTCGGTCGATTACCCTGTCTGCCGGGATGTGCCCAGAAGGGGTTCACGACAAGCGGGAGTACCAGCCATGCCGGCAATCGTGCTCATCGGCGCCCAGTGGGGCGACGAGGGCAAAGGAAAGGCCACCGATCTGCTCGGTGGCCGTGTGCAGTGGGTCGTGCGGTATCAGGGGGGCAACAATGCGGGTCACACGGTGGTCCTGCCGACGGGGGAGAACTTCGCGCTTCACCTGATCCCGTCGGGGATCCTGACCCCCGGGGTGACCAACGTGATCGGTAACGGGGTGGTCGTCGACCCCGGTGTCCTGCTGACCGAACTGCGCGGTCTCGAGGACCGCAGCGTCGACACCGGACAGTTGCTGATCTCCGCCGACGCGCACCTGTTGATGCCCTATCACGTGGCCATCGACAAGGTGGTCGAGCGGTACGCCGGCAGCAAGAAGATCGGCACCACCGGACGCGGAATCGGTCCGTGCTACCAGGACAAGATCGCGCGCATCGGCATTCGTGTCGCCGATGTGCTCGACCCGGTCCTGCTGGCCGAAAAGATCGAGGCGGCACTGGAATTCAAGAACCAGGTGCTGGTCAAGATCTACAACCGCAAGGCGCTCGATCCCGCCGAGGTGGTCGACAACCTGCTGGCCCAGGCCGACGGTTTCAGGCACCGCATCGCCGACACCCGGCTGCTGCTCAACGAGGCACTCGAAGCCGGCGAGACGGTGCTCCTCGAAGGGTCGCAGGGCACGCTGCTCGACGTCGACCACGGCACGTATCCCTTTGTCACATCGTCGAATCCGACCGCGGGCGGGGCCGCCGTCGGGTCCGGCATCGGCCCGACCCGCATCACCACCGTACTGGGCATCCTCAAGGCCTACACCACGCGCGTGGGGTCGGGGCCGTTCCCCACCGAACTGTTCGACGAGAACGGCGAGTATCTGGCCAAGACCGGCGGCGAGGTCGGGGTCACCACCGGTCGTCGCCGTCGGTGCGGCTGGTTCGATGCCGTGATCGCCCGGTACGCCACCCGGGTCAACGGCATCACCGACTACTTCCTGACCAAGCTGGACGTGCTGTCGAGCCTGCAGACGGTGCCCATCTGCGTCGGCTACACCGTCGACGGCAAGCGCACCGACGAGATGCCGATGACCCAGAGCGACATCGCGCGCGCCGAACCGGTGTACGAGGAGCTCCCCGGTTGGTGGGAGGACATCTCGGGGGCCCGCACCTTCGACGAACTGCCCGCCAAGGCCCGGGATTACGTGCTTCGGCTCGAAGAGCTTGCCGGAGCGCAGGTTTCGTGCATCGGCGTCGGTCCGGGGCGAGAGCAGACCATCGTCCGGCACGACGTCCTCGGGCGCGCGTGACGTCCGCGGCCGACGGCGATCCGGGCTCCGATCCACGCACCGCCGATCCCGACTACGACCGGCACGGCGGCTTCCCCAATTTCCAGCCCGCACAACCCGGGCCGGGCTTCGGGCGCTTCCTGGCGGCGGTGCGCCGAGTGCAGGACCTGGCGGTGTCCGCCGATCCGGATGCGGCCACCTGGGACCGGGCTGCCGAGCTGGCCGAGGAACTCGCCGGGCTGCTCGGACCCTTCGAGGCCGCCGAAGGTGTCGGACCGGCCAACCGGGTGCCGTCGCTGCCGGGTGCGGGCAGTCTGCTGATGCCGCCCTACCGGGTGAGGAAATTCGAGCCCGACGAGGTGGTGCTCGAGGTGGCGTTCAGCCGTTTCTCGGTCGGGGGCAACTACGCGGTGCACGGCGGCGTGCTGCCGCTGCTGTTCGACTCGGTGTTCGGCATGGTGATCCACGCCGCGGGAAGGCCGATCAGCCGCACCGCGTTCCTGCACGTCGACTACCGTCGGGTCACACCCATCGACACCACGCTGACCGCACGGGGCTGGGTGCGCGAGACCGACGGGCGCAAGGCGTTCGTCAACGCCGAGCTGCTCGACCCGGAGGGCAATCTGCTGGCCGAGGCCAACGGGTTGATGATCCGGCTGCTGGCCGGGCAGCCCTGAGGCAGCGCGGGTTGGGCTGATGGAGAAGGGTTTCCGCGACTACTTCCGGACCTGGCTCCGTCAGCCGTTCGACTTCGACTGGACCGTCAACCACCTGCGGTCGCGCGGGTTCCTGCGGATCCACATGGTCTTCATCGGCAGCTTCTCGCTGCTGTACGGGCTGACCGCGCTGCTGACCGTGCTGTGGGCGCAGACCGACGGCGGCGCGGTGGTCGCCAAGCCGCTGGTCATGATCATCGCGGTGAGTTCGGCGATGCTCGGTGTGCTGTGGATCTTCGGTCCGTGGCCCACCGAACGGCAGTCGATGGTCTTCGCCGTGTACGCCGACATCGCGGTGGTGACCGTGATCCTGTGCTACCAGGACGCGTTCACCGCGATGCCGGGGCTGGCCTTGCTGGCGGCCAACGGGATCTACATCGTGGTGGTGCACGGACCGCGGGCGCTGCTGGCGCACCTGGTGTTCACCACCGCGGCGTTCGCGTGGCTGTACGGCTGGGCGCTCACCCAGCAGGCTCAGCCGGCAACCCTGATCACTGTCCGGCTGCTGGTGCTGCTGCCCACCGTCGTCGGTGTCCCGGTGATCGTGCAGTCACACCTGTTGGCCTTGCGCCTGGGTGCGGTCGACGCCCTACACGACCCGCTGACCAGACTGCACAACCGGCGTGGGCTCGACGTGGCGGTGGAACAGCTGGTGCACTCCGGCGGTGGTCAGATCGGGGTGCTGGCCGTGGACATCGACAAGTTCAAGGCCATCAACGACGGTTTCGGCCACGACGCCGGTGACCGGGTGCTGGTGTCGGTGGCCAACGCGACGCGCGACGCCGTCTCGGCGGTCGAGGCCCATGCGGTGATCGCCCGCACCGGAGGCGAGGAGTTCGTCGTCGTCGTGGCGGGCGGTCCCTACGTGCTCGAGCGGGTCGCGGCGCTGCTGCACCGGGCGGTGGCCACCAGCGACGGCCCGGCGGCGGCGACCGTCAGCGTCGGACTGGCCTCCGGGCACAGCGGCGGTGCGGGCGTGGTGTCGGTGGTGCACGAGCTGATCGACCGCGCGGACGCCGCGATGTACCGGGCCAAGCACGCCGGGGGAAACCGCACCGTGACGGCCGACGGAGAAGTGGCCCCGGATTGACCGCCGTTCGTGCCACGATGACGGCATGCCCACTCCGGTCGACCGACAGCTGCGGCGCCTGAGCACACCACGGGCGGCGGCGTTCGCCGGGGTGCTGTTCGCGCTGCTGTTCGGGACGGCGCTGGTGCTGATGCGCACCTCGCTGCCCGCCGACGCCGAGCTCGGTCTGCAGTGGGTGGAGGGGCCGGGCAAGCGGCTGCGGGTGGCGGTGGTGTTGATGCCGTTCGCCGGCATCGCCTTCCTGTGGTTCATCGGTGTCGTGCGTGACGGGCTGGGCGAGCTGGAGGACCGCTTCTTCAGCTCGGTGTTCCTCGGCAGCGGGTTGCTGTTCCTGGCGATGATCTTCGCGTCGACGTCGGTGGGCGCAGGGCTGCTGGTGAGCCGCGAGCTGGTGATGCGCGCCGACACCCGCACCGAGGTCGTGGCGTTCGGGCAGGGCCTGCTGCTCGCGCTGAGCAACACCTACGCGCTGCGGATGGCCGCGGTGTTCATGATCTCGCTGGCCACCATCTGGCTCCGAACGCGGCTGATGCCGCGCTGGCTGGTGTTCGCGACGTATGCGACGGCACTGGCGGTGCTGGTGGCCAGCGACATCAACATGTGGATGACGGTCAGCTTCCCCGCCTGGGTGCTCGTGGTCAGTGTGGTCATGCTGGTGCGCGCGGGCGTGATCGACCTGCCCGGCGACGACGAGCGGCGGCTCAGTCCTCCGCCAGGCTCAGCGCGCTCGACGGACACAGCTTGACGGCCTCGCGGACCCGGTCGGCGAGTTCTCCGCTCGGGTCCACGTCCTCGTCGAGCACCACGACGATGCCGTCGTCGTCCTGGTCGAACACGTCGGCGGCGACCATCACGCAGTTGCCCGCCTGGATGCACGCCTCCCGGTCGGCCTGAACTCTCACCAGTTCACCTCCAACGACTTCAGACCGTAGATGAAGTGGAACGAGCGGAACGCCACATCCTCGAAAGCCTCGGCCGGGGACAGCGTCGGGAACCGGCGCAGCAACGCCGGCAGAGCGATCTGCATCTCCATGCGCGCCAGCGGCGCTCCCAGGCAGTGGTGCACGCCGTGGCCGAACGCCAGATGCCCGAGCGCGCCCCGGCCGATGTCTAGGGCATCGGGTCGGAGATGAATGCGGGGTCGCGGTTGCCCGTGGGCAGCGAAGCGAATACGAGCTGACCCGGCGGGATGACGGTGCCGGCGATCTCGACCTCGGTGGTCGTGATGCGCGGAACCGCCGCGTGCACGATCGACAACCAGCGCAGCAACTCCTCGACCGCCGGCGCGACCGCGGCCGGGTCGTCGCGCACGGCGGCCAGCTGCTCCGGGTGGCGCAACAGTGCCAGGGTGCCCAACGCCAGCATGTTCGACGTCGTCTCGTGACCGGCGAGCAGCAGCAGTCCGGCGATGCCGATCAGTTCGTCGTCGGTGAGCTCGGCGCCGTGCTGGCGCACCAGCATGCCCAGGATGTCGTCACCCGGGCGGCGGCGCGCCCCGTCGACCAACGTCGCCATGTAGGCGCGGCCCTGCCGCGCCAGGTCGAGCCGCTCGGGGATCGAGATCGACAGATCCAGCTGGCGGGCGCTGCGCCGCTGGAAATCGTCGCGGTCGGCATACGGCACCCCGAGCAGCTCACAGATCACCAGCGACGGGACCGGCAGCGCGAAGTGCTCCACCAGGTCGGCCGGGGCTCCGGCGGCGGCGAGCTCGTCCAGCTGGGCGTCGACGATGTCGACGATGCGCGGCTGCAGGCGTCTGATCCGGCGGATGGTGAACTCCGGGGTCAGCATGCGGCGCAGCCGCTGATGTTCGGGCGGGTCCAGCCCGAGCAGGTTCCCCGCGCGGGCCCGGCTCTGCTCCTCGTCGCTGAGTTGGGGCGCGCCCGGAGCGACGAACCCGGGCGGGCGGGAATTGGAGAACCGGGCGTGGTCGGAGAGCACCGTCTTGACGTCGTCGTGGCGGGTGACGAGATACACCGTCATGCCGAACGCGTTGGTCACCGTGCGCACGCCGTCGGTGTCGCGGATCCGCGCCAGCTCGGGGATCGGGTCGAAACCGTTGCGCCGCATGTGCAGCGGGGGCGGGGCGGTGTCGGCGGCGGGTGCCTCGGTCATCACACGACGCTACTCGCCTTGCGGTGTCGGGGACGCGCACCGACGGGCGCCGGCCACCAGATCCGCGGCCCGATCAGCGTGAACAACGCTGGGATGACGACCGTGCGGACGACGAAGGTGTCCAGCAGGATGCCCAGGCCGACGATGATGCCGACCTGGGTGAGCACGATCAGCGGAAGCACTCCGAGCACACAGAACACCGCCGCGAGCACGATGCCCGCGCTGGTGATGACCGCGCCCGTCGCCGACACCGCCCGCACGATGCCGTCGGTGGTGCCGTGCTCGGGGGTTTCCTCCTTGGCGCGGGTGACCAGGAAGATCGTGTAGTCCACGCCGAGCGCCACCAGGAACAGGAACGCGAACAGCGGGGCGGTGTTGTCCAGTGCCGGGAAGCCGAACACGTGCACGCTGGCCCAGCCGCCCAGCCCGAGGGCGGCCAACGCCGACAGCACGGTCGCGGCGACCAGCACCAGGGGTGCGAGCGCGGCGCGCAGCAGGACGTAGAGCACGGCGAGCACCACCGCGAGGATGGCCGGGATGACCACCACCCGGTCGTGTCGGGCTGCTGCCGCAGCGTCGCGGGCCTTGGCATCGGACCCGCCGACCAGTCCCGACGGATCAGCCCGGTGCACCGAGTCGCGCAGCGCGTCGACGGCGTCGAATGCCTCGTCGGAGGCCGGTGGGGCGTCGAGTACGACCGTGAACTGCTGCAGGCCGTTGGATGCGGACCCGGCGGGCGTGACCGACACGACGCCGGGGGTGTCGGAGATGGCTCGCTGGACCGTGTCGGCGCGTTGCGCGGAGGCGATGACGACGGTGGGGTCGGTGAGCCCGCTGGGGAAGTGCTCGGCCAGTGTGGAGTATCCGTCGACCGACTCGGCCTGCACCCGGAACTGCTCGGTCTGCGACAGGCCGAGCGGGGTGGCCAGGATGCCGGTGCACAGCAGCGCGAGCGCCCCGATCGAGACCGCGGCGACCGGGGCAGGACGTCGCGCGACCGCCGAGGCGACCCGGTGCCAGACACCGCTGTCGGTCAGTGCCCGCGCCCCCATCTTGGGGATGAACGGCCAGAACAGTTTCCGGCCGAACAGGCCCAGCAGCGGGGGCAGCACCAACAGCACGAAGATCGCGGCGACCACGAGTCCCGACGCAGCCTGCACACCGAGGCTGCGGGTGGTGGGTGCTTCGGCCAGCAGCAGTGTCAGCAGGGCCAGCACCACGGTGGCGTTGGACGCCAGGATGGCCGGCGCCGCCCGGTGCACCGCGACGTCCAGCGCGTCGCGGGGGGACTCGTGGCGGCCCAGCTCTTCGCGGTAGCGCGAGATCAGCAGCAGCGCATAGTTGGTGCCGGCCCCGAACACCAGCACGCTGGTGATGCCCGATGTCGAGCCGTCCGGGGTCATGCCGACGGCCTCGGCGATCGCGGTTCCCAGCACGGCGGCGACCCGGTCGGCGAAGGCGATGACCAGCAGCGGGACCAGCCACAGCGTCGGGGAGCGATACGTGATGATCAGCAGCAGCGCCACGACGGCCGCGGTCACGGCCAGCAGGGTGACGTTGGCCCCGGAGAACGAGTCGGCGATGTCGGCGCCGAACGCCGGCCCGCCGGTGACCTCGGCGCGCAGCGCGTCGGGCAGGCCGTCGTCGGCGGCGGCGCGG
>NZ_BLTG01000064.1 GCF_017312405.1 Mycobacterium sp. PO1 | reverse complement strand
CCCAAATACAGCGCATAACGAGCTGCGGCTCCGGGACATTCCTGTTCCACGCCATCCGGCGCTACCTCGAGACCGCGGAGAAGTCGGGAACGCCAACGGCGACAGCGGTGCACGAGGTAACTGCGAATGTGATCGGCATGGACGTTCACCCGGTCGCGGTGACCCTCGCCAGGGTCACCTACGTCCTGGCGATCGGATTAAATCGGCTCCGAGACGATGACAGGGGTCCCATCGCGATCCCTGTGTATCTGGGTGACTCGATGCAGTGGGAGCAGAGCCGGGACCTCATCGGAGGCGTGGACCGGGTGACCATCAGTACCGAAGGGGACTCCATCATCGCCGGCGGAGGCGGTGTCCTGTTCGGTGACGATCTGGTCTTCCCGCGCAGCATCCTCGGTGACGCCGGCCGGTTCGACCGCCTGGTGTCGGAGATGGCCGACAACGCGCTCGACTCAACGAACAAGAGGAACGGGACGCTGATTGACCCGATCCTCAAGCGCTTTAAGGTGACCGCTGAGGAGGCAGAGGTTCTCAGCGCCACCTTCGCGACCATGCGGGCGCTGCACAAGTCGGGCAAGGACCACATCTGGGGTTACTACGTCCGCAACCTCATCCGCCCCCTGTGGCTCGCCGAGCCGGACAACCGCGTCGACGTACTCGTAGGAAATCCGCCGTGGCTGGCGTACGCAAAGATGACCGCCACAATGCAGGAGAACTACAAGAAGCTCGCCAAGCCGCGCAATCTGCTCACCGGCGGCCTAGGCGCGGCCAGCCGCGACCTGTCCACGCTGTTCGTCGTACGGGCTGTGGAGCTGTACCTCCGCCCCGGCGGCGCGTTCTCGTTTGTGATGCCCTACGGCATCCTGACGCGCAAGCCACATACCGGATTCCGCACTGGCAAGTGGATGACGAGGAACTCCGAGCACCTCGCCGTCAAATTCGGGCTCAGCTGGTACCTCGCACACGCAACCACCGGATTCCCCATGGTGTCTTGCGTCATCCACGGCGAGAGGTCCTCGTCAGCGACTCCGATCGACGCTGAGACCGTAACGTGGACGGGATACCTTGCACGACCAGACATTCCGTGGGACGAAGCGAAGGACAAGATCACCGTCAGCTCCGGCACCGTCGCTGCGCACGATGCCGGAGCGGTGCGCCCGGAGTCCCCGTACAAGTCGCAGTTCCGGCAGGGCGCCGTGCTCGCTCCCCAGATGGCACTGTTTGTACGCGAGGCTCTGGCAGGTCCACTGGGCGCGGGCGCGGGCCGCGTTTCGGTGTCATCGAACCGAAGCGTCTACGAGCCCGAACGGTGGAAACAGTTGCCGGCGATCACCGCCACAGTCGAGACCAAGTTCGTTCGGCCAACGTATCTGGGCCTGACCACGCTTCCGTTCCGCACTCTGGAGCCGCGCCGAACACTACTCGCGATCAGTGACGACGGGGTGTTGGAGGAAGCGGCAGTCGTTGACCACCCGGGACTGAAGTCGTGGTGGGACCAAGCTGAGAAAGCGTGGGCCGAGAATAAGTCCGAGTCCGACGCAGGGACGCTGCTGGACCGCATCGATTTCCACGGGCAACTGTCCGCGCAGCTGCCGCCCGCAGCGGTCAGAGTGATCTACACCAAGACCGGGAACAGACTCGCCGCAGCGGTCGTAAGGGATCCACGGGCCATTATCGACTTCTCCCTCTACTGGACGGCCGTCGCGACTGAGTCAGAAGCGAGCTACCTCTGCGCCATTCTGAACTCGGGGACCGTGTTGGAGCGAGTAAAGCCGCTGCAAGCCCTGGGCTTATACGGAGCCCGGCACTTCGATAAGTATGTATTCCTAGTCCCGTTCCCGGAGTACGACAACACCATCGATCTGCACCTGCAGTTGGCGAAGCTCGGCGCCGCGGCGGAGAAACTCGCCGCTGAGGTCGATGTGTCCTCGGCTCGGACGTTCCAGGCTGCGCGGAAGTTGGTCGATAAAGCTCTGAAAGACGCCGGTATCGCAGCCAAGATCAACGCTGCGGTGGCGGAATTGGTCCCTATGGCCGCTATTTCGCTATAACGACTGCCGTCCCAGTGGGAGGCGATGCGCCGCCCTGTTGGCGGGCGGGCCGAGAGCCGCCCGCGAGATACCGCAGGAGATACCGCAGTGCTTTCATTCGCCCTCATCGGCCGCCAACGCGACCAACAACATATTCGCAGGTCGAGGTCGTTCATCCAGCAGCTGCCGAATGAGTCAAACACAACAAACGCCCAGTTCAGAGGATTTCATGATCCGTTCAGTCCGGCGGATCGTTGGCGCGATCGAGCAGTTCGCTGATCATGGCCGGGTCGATCTCCACGCCGGCGGCGGACGCCAGCATGCCGACCTTGCCGATCGGAAACGAGTCGAGCATCCGCGACATGTCCACGCCCTCCGGCATGAGCCCGTCCCCCCCCGGCGAGGGAGGCCATCTGGTCGGCGAACGCTGATGCCACGATCGGACCGGCGACGGGGTGGGCGAACACCTCGGCCAACGACGACATCGGCGACAGCGGGATATCGAGGTCGTCGCCGTCGACGGCGACGGTCACCGTGCTGCGGACGTCACGGCTCGATGCAGCCACGTCGACGGTGTACGTACCGCCCTCGACAACCCACGAATCTGCCCGAATATCCCAGTAGGACAGGGCCTTTCGCCGAACCGGCATGGTGACCCGCGTCGACGCGCCGCTGTCGAGGTGCACCGACGTGAATGCCTTGAGCTCGCGGGGCGGCCTGGTCACACCGCTGCCGGGCAGGCTCGTGTAGACCTGCACGATCTCGCGGCCTGCCACGCCACCGGTGTTGGTGACCGTCACCGAGACGTCGAGCCCGCCATCAGAGTTCACCGTCGCCACAGCGTCGGTGTAGTCGAAGCTGGTGTAGGACAACCCATGCCCGAACGGGAACGCCACCTCGAGGCATCGCGCGTCGTACCAGCGGTAGCCGACGAACAGCCCCTCCCCGTACCGGACGTGACCGAACTCGCCCGGATATGTGAGGTGGGCAGGGGTGTCCTGCACGCGTGCCGGAATTGTTTCGGTGAGCTTCGCCGACGGGTTGACCGCACCGAACAACACGTCGGCGGTGGCCGCACCACCGGCCTGCCCGAGCAGCCAGCCCTCCAGGATGGCCGGAACCTTGCTTGCGAAGGGCAGCGCCACCACGCCGCCGTTGGAGAGGACCACCACCGTTCGCGGGTTGACCGCCACCACCGCGTCGAGCAGTCGCAGCTGTGACGCGGGCAGGTCCAGGTCGTCTCGGTCGAAGCCCTCGGATTCGCAGCGCGCCGGCAGGCCGAGGAAGACGACGGCGACCTCGGCGTACGCCGCCGTGTCGACGGCTTCGTCCAGAAGCCGCTCGGCTTCGCCGGACGGTGAGTCTGCCTCCGTGGTGAAACCTCGCGCGAACACCACGTCACCCGTTGCCTGCGAACGGATTTCGTCGAGAGCACAGTTCAACCGGGTTGGCACGATCATCGACGAGCCGGCACCCTGATATCGGGGAGACTGGGCGAACTCGCCGATGACGGCGATCCGCGTCTGGGTCGGCAACGGGAGCACTCCGTCGTCGTTCTTCAGCAGCACGATCCCGCGGCCGGCGGCTTCACGCGCCAGCGCGTGGTGCTCATCGCTGTCGAAACTCGTCGAGACCTGGTGCGCCCCGGTCCGTCGCACCAGGTGCAGCACGCGGCGCACCGAGCGGTCGAGAACGTCCTCGTCGAGCGATCCCGCGGCGACCGCATCGATGATCTGCGCGGCCGCGAAGGCGGAGCCGGGCATGTCGAGGTCGAGTCCTGCGAACAGCGACGCCACGCGGTCGTTGACCGCACCCCAGTCCGAGACCACCAGGCCGGCGAAGCCCCACTGGTCGCGCAGCACGGTGGTCAACAGCCAGGGGTCTTCGGCGGTGTGCACACCGTTGATCCTGTTGTAGGAGCACATGATCACCCACGGGTGGGCCTCGGTCACCACGTGTTCGAACCCGCGCAAGTAGATCTCGCGCAGCGGCCGCGGGTCGACATCGGCGCTGACCCGCATGCGGTCGTGCTCTTGGTTGTTGGCCGCGAAGTGCTTGGGACAGGCGCCGACTCCCCGGCTCTGGATGCCCGCCACCAGCGCCGCGGCCAGCAAGCCGGAGACGAGCGGATCCTCGGATAGATACTCGAAGTTGCGGCCGCACAACGGAGTACGCTTGATGTTCAGTCCGGGACCGAGGAGGACTCCGACCTCCGCGTTCGCGGCTTCTGTTCCGAGGGCCGCGCCCACCCGCTCGACCAGGCCGGCATCCCACGACGATCCCAGGGCGACCGCGGGCGGGAAACACGTCGCGGGGACGCTGTCGCCGATCCCGAGGTGATCACCCCCGGCGCGCTGTTTCCGCAGACCGTGGGGTCCGTCGGTGAGCATGATGGAGGGCAGCTGCAGACGTTCGACGCTTTGGGTGTACCAGAACCGGGTACCGCTGGTCAGAGCCGCCTTCTCGGCGAGGCTGAGCTCGGCGAGCACCGCGTCCTCGGTGGGTGGGGTCGTCACGCCTCCATGGTGCCTGCCGCGTGGCAGCGCGTCAGCCGACCGTATCCGACGCGTTGACCATCGGGGCAGACCCCGGCGCTGCGGAGATCCTGGCCGCGACGAAGTCGGCGGCCTGGTCGGTCAGCCCGGTCTGCACATACAGGCTGTGTGCCGCCCGGTCGTCGCCGTTGGAGCACACCGGGTCAGCCCCGTTGCACAGATCGACCGTCTTGGCGCCGTACAGCGGACTGATCGCGCTCAACGGCCGCCCGATCTTGTCGGAGGGGTTGCCGAACACCGCGACCGCGGCGACGTGGTCGGCCACTGCGGGCGGCATGGGCTGGCCGAACCCGAACGTGGCGGCGGGATCGGCGGTGATCAGGTCCACCACCGCGGCGCCCTGCGAATAGCCGCCGAGCACGATGCTGGTGTCGGGGCAGCTGGCTGCGACGCTCTGCACGTGCGCGCTGGCGTCACCGGCCCCCTGCGGGGCGGACTGCAGGAAGTCGTAGGAGGCCGGGTAGTTGACCGCGTACACCCCCACGCTCTGACCGTTCAGACTGTTCTGCAGGTCGCTGATGAACGCCTGCCCCACCCGGCCCGGCCCGGCGGGCTCGGCGGTGCCGCGGGCAAAGACGACCTCGACGTCGGGACATGAGTCCGCTTGGGCGGACGCGGTGCCGGGGCCGATCAGGGCAGCGGCGAACGCGCCGCCGATACCGGCCATGGCGAGCAGTCGACGGACGCTGCCGGCGGAGGATCGGGCAGGGGACTTGGCGGTGGTGCGGCGCTCGGACATCGGCTCTCCTCGATCAGGTGCCGCCCCGTCGGCAGCACTTGGTCAAAGTTCTCCGACGGTCGAGAAATTCCCTCCTCGGCTCACTGCGCGGTCAATTGGGGGCCAAGGCGCAGTCCAGGGGACGTCGCAGGGGATGCGGGCACGAACCCGGGCAACGGTTCGTAGACGAACAGATACTTGCCCCCGGCGTCGAAGATCGCCGTCAGTGCCGCCTCCAGCAGAGGCGGCCACACCGGGCGCGAGGGATACCCCAGGGGCAATATCCGCGCGGTGGCGGCGCTGGCGGCGGTGTCGATCGTGATCTGCTCGTCCGGTTGCCCATAGACGCCGCTCTCGGTCGATCCGGCGAAGAGGTCGTTCACCCACCCCGCGGCGATCAGGCCGGCCGCCTGAACATTCGCCGGCCGGGAGAATCCGCCGATGAGGTACTGCATGAACTGGATGAATCGGTTGCCGCCCTCCATGTAGTCGATGTGCAGACCGCCGTCGAGACTCACACCGTTGAAGCGGTCAGGACGCGCCAGCTCGAGCTTGTCTGCCATGTCACCGCCGCGGCTCCAGAAGTAGCGCTCCGAAGAGATCAGATAGATGGGCTTGTCCGAGGCGCCCGTCAGCTTGCCCAGTGCCTGACGCACCGCCGGCGAGGCCGCGGGCTCGACTCCGTCCAGCATGACCACTCCGCGCAGGTTCTCGAACGCGCCGGTACCGACGAGGCGTCCTGCTGCGCTCACGACCAGTGTCCCGCCGGCCGAGTGGCCTACCAAGACGAAGTCGTCCGGTAGCTCGATGTCCCACCCTGCTGCAGCACGGACACTCTCGGTCAGGGCGGTCCGCTCGCCGACGAACAGTTCGGCCACCGCACGCTGCATCGTCGAACCGCCCACCCATGCAGCGTCGGGCGCAAAGAAGTTCGACGAAAGAGACGGTGCCACAACGATACTGTTGGTGCGCTCGGCGAGGTCGGCCGCGGTGTAGCTGTACATGGGGCCGCTGGCGAGGAAGCCATGCTGCAGGTACACGAATCGGGTGGTCTCGTCGATGTGCTCGGGGAAGTACCAATCCGCCTGAACAGAGCGACCGGCGCCTATCGGCAGATCGAGCGACGATGTTCGGACGGTGACGGTGCTGTTCGCCGGAAGTACAGGCGGCCCGTCGACGAGCTGGATCAATCCCACAACAAGATTCAGCACCACCGAGCCGACCAAGCTGAGCAGAGTGGACCGCGGCGGGCTGGGCGCCACGGCGCTCATGGTCAGCGATGTCGTTGCGGTCGCTTCGCTCGTAGAACCACGGATCGCGCCGACGTCTTCGGCGCTGTCGGTTCCCTCGTTGTCGGTGACCTCGCCTTCGGTAGCCTCTGCCGCGTCAATGGCGACCGCCTGTTCGGGCAACGTCTCGACGACAGCGCCCGACTCTGCGGCCATCCAACCGGCCACGCCCTCGGCGTCCTGCTCGGTCGCAGCCGGGAGATCCTCAGATTTCTCGGCGATCGGGGGAACGGTCTCCGGCGTGCCGGCGCTGCGGTTCGACTCTGCGAACTCCCTCTTCTCGGCGCTGTCGTCGGCATTCACCCCATGGGTCGCCGGTTCGTCGTTGTGCGAGGCGCTGACGATGTCGGCATCCTCGACGACGACGCCAGGTTCCTCATCCTCGACAACGACGCCGGGTTCCTCATCCTCGACGACGACGCCGGGTTCCTCGTCCTCGGCGGCGGCCGAGGACTCGTCGCCGTCGACGCCCACCCCGCGAGGCTCATCGTCAATGCCCGCCCCGATGTGCTGCTCCTCGGCGTCCACAACGCCGGGCGCCTCATCCGTGCCGTCGGCGAGTTCAGACCGGCCATCGGCGGGCCCACTCGCCGGGTCAGCGCGATCGCGCTCACCGTCGGTGTCGTCGCCGTCCGGCGAACCTGGTTCCGCTGAGACCGATCCACTCTCGCCGGGCGCAGCCGACACAACGGGCGCGGTCGATACACCCGTTCCCGACAGCACCGCGATCAACAGCCCCCCACCCAACAGTGCCGCCCAGATGGTCCGCATTCCACCCCTGATCAAAAATAAACAAAGTCCGTGATTCGTCTATTTATAGCTCGTGCGGACGTGTCCGACAAGAGTGCGCGGCAGTCGATCCTTCCGGCGGCTGGCGTAGGGTGACGCCATGCAGGGCACCCGCGCGGCAAGCGGCGCACTGCCGCCGGTTGGCAAACCGGCCCGGGGCCGAGGCCGCCCGGCTGGTGGCGGCAACAATGCTGAGGTGGCGAGAACCGTCCTGATGGATGCGGCTGAGAAGTCGATCTTGACCCGCGGGTTCCAGGCTTCGACGATGGAGCTCATCGCCCAGGAGGCAGGCTACTCGCGCGCCGCGATGTACCGGCACTTTCCCAATCGCAGGGCTCTGCTGGAGTCGTTGGTGCGCCGAAAGACACTGCGCTGCCAGAAGGAGATCGCCCTGCGATTGCCGGAAAACGCCGGAACGGCAGAGATACTCGTCGAGAGTCTGGTCATCGTGGCGACTGAACTGATTGACGATCCGCTGCTGAAGACTCTCTCTCAACACAGTGATGACGGTACGGTCGCGCATCTGGTCGCCAACGACCCTGCGCTCCCCCACCTCGTCGAGCAACTCGTCGAGTTGATGGCGGGCGACGACTCGGACTCTCGACTTCGAGCTGGGGTCCCGCCGCGCGATATCGCGCGGTTCATCACGTCTACTGCGATCACCATGCTTCTGGGCGTGGTTCCGGACATCGACAAGGTCGACACGGCGCGTCGGTATGTCGAAACATTTGTGCTACCAGCGATTCTCGAGCATCCACCAGCTCCCCGGCCGGTGTTCGGCGCGTAGTCGGTCACGCCGCCCTGCCGACATCTCCGCTCGCTCCCAGAACCAGAGCCCGCAGTCCCACGATCGCAGCGGCTTCACCGTCGGCTCGATGACGGAATCCGATGCTGCGATGGCGCTACGGTGAATGCATCAGTATCGCCGTCTACCGCACCAACTGGTTCAGCTCGGAGGCTGCGTCGCTCTCGGTGTCGTAGACCCGCACGATCGCCCGGTCGCCGGGCTTGAGGAACGTCGACTCACCCAACGGTGTGTACCGCGTCGCGCCGATCCCGATCAGCACGTTCTCGGGGTGCCCGCTGGCCACCATCAACGCACCGACGTCTTCCAGCGGGGTGTCGGGCGAGCCCTTCTGGTTGGCCAACCGCTCGACGATCCAGTCCAGCAACACCTCGCCGTAGTAGGAGTAGCCGATCAACGGGCTGTCCACCCCGTAGGCGTGCTCCTCGCCGTCACTGTGCAGGTAGCAGACCAGCCGCAACGTCGCGGTCGGCCCATCGGGTGTCAGGTCGCTGATCTCGAAGAATGTCGGCGCGACACCCTTGGAGGCCGGACCCCAGTTCTTCTTGTGACTGATCTTGGGGGCTCCGGGGCGCCGAATCGAGCAGTCGTTGAATGCTCCGAGCGCGAACGGACGCAATGTCACCACGGTGTCACCGTCCCAGACCACCTGGCAGGCCAGGCCCACCTCCGGTTCGATCTGCAGGTTCAGCGGCCCGTCGGTCTGGTTCGGAAGCACCACCGCGTCGGTGGACAGCGGGAATTCGCTCAGGAACGAGTCCGTCCCTGGGGCGTACCAGGGGAAGATCCCTTTGGGCGCGGTGCCTTCACTGCTGACGTTGACGAAGTCGGCGTCCTCACCGGCCTGTTCGAGATGTCCGGCGAAGTTGCCCGCCACCCCGAAGCCGAACCAGTTGCGCATGTCGTCCAGGCCGATATCGATCACGGTTGTGCAGACTACGCCCGGCGGTGGGCCGCGATGGGGCCTGACCCTGCGGAGCGACGAGGTGTTCGCCGGGGCGACACCTCATAGACTCGGTGCCATGTCCGAGCAGTTCGAGATCGTCGAGGTGGCGGTCGACGACGTCCGCCCCGGAGACCTACTCGCAGTCACCGACGATCCCGACCCGCGCGCGAACGCCTTTCACGTCGCCGACGTGAAGTCGGCTCATCCGATCACGACCGGCCAGATGACCCACGTCACGTTGACCTCCACCGCGGTCGGCCGGGACGGGAAACCGATGGTGCTCGACTACCCACCCGGGACGGTGCTGCGCAAGATCGTGTAGGCGGTCAGCCGGCGTAGTCGGGATCGCAGGCGACCGTCACGATCATCGTGGTTTCTTGCTCACCGCTCGTCACGTCCTCGACGTCACACGCCTCCAGCGGCCCGTCGACGGCGCCCTGCACCACGACGGAGTGACCTTCGCTCTGGAGTCGCTCGATTGTCGCCGCAGCGGTCTCGTCGCCCGGCGGTTGCGGCGTTCCGCTCTCGTCGGGCTGGGCCCAGGCGGTGCCGGTGAAGGTGAGCGCGCCGAACATCATGGACGTTGCTGCGACACTTGTACCGATGTAGCGATTCATGATCCACCCTCGGGGTCAGTGGTCTGGTACCGGTCGTTTTCCCGGGGGCAACCGCGGGCAATCGCCGAGTCCTCACCTCCCAGGCGATTGACAGCTTCGATGACGCGCAACGGTTCTCGGCACGTGCCGGCCATGGCGGCGGTCCCACCGGACACCATCCGCGAAATCGTCGGCGATGTGTTCTTGCCGCTGGCAACACAGGTGGGATAGGACGCGATAGCGGCGAGCAACGGAGCAGATCGGGTCCGAGGCGCGGTCCGGGCCAACGGAGCCCGCTCCGCGGCCCGGCTATCGGGGCGGGTCGCCGCGCCAGCTGAAGCTGTTGACGTACTTGCCCATGTCCAGCGCCAACTGCAGGCTGGCCGCCGAGGGTTTACCCGAACCGAAGTCCGGTCCGAAGGCGCGGTATGGCCCGACCGCCCCCGCGATGAGCGCCACATCGTTCTTCACGGCGACCATCACGATGATGCGCATGCGGCTGGAACTGCTCATCGCACCCTGCGGCCAGAGGTCGGCGGCCAACCCGTATCCGGGTTGATAGCCGACCATCGTGTTCGGGATCTCGTAGGCGGTCTTGGTGTCCGGGAACGTTTCGTTCACCAGCTCTACGGCGATCTCCTCGGCGCTGCGACCCTGCGCGGGCCGGCTGAACAACCGCATCGTGCCGCCGTCCCCGGCCTGCAGTACCGCGGTCACCCCGTCATCGGTCGTCGTGACCTCGTATGCGGCTCCCGGAGCCGGGTAGGACACCGAGTACACGCCGTCGGCCGCAGTGAAGCGGGGGTTGATCTCCACTGCCCGGTTCATCGGAGGGTTCCCGCAGTCAGGCGGGCAGACATATCTGGGGGGCGGCTCGGAGAGCAGCCCCGAGACGCCGACCAGCCCGACCGCCAGCACCGCGATGGTGACCCCGAGCGCCAGTGCAACGGTGCGGAAGGACGTCGTCGCCGGCCGGTTCGCTTCGAACGTGCCGGAGTGTATGGAGTAACCGGGCAGCAGACCCACCGTGATGTCGCCGGCACGCGCATCGTCGGCGAGCCGGACCGGGCGCTCCGCGCGTCGGTCCCGAAGTGACCGGCGCGAACACGCCCGCATCGCCGCGCCACACATCGCGCAGAACGGCGCGTCGGGGACCACGTGGTTGCACTCGACGCACAGAATGGGCTCGTCGGCGTGCATGTCGTCCTGCACCTCGTGCAACAGCGCCAGATGCAGGCCGACCCTCAACGCGAACAGCGCAATCCCCGTCAACGTCAGATGCAGTGCCAGCTGAGCCAATTGCGGAAGGCGGGCGACATCGACGACCCCCAACAGCGCGTAGATGGCGACCACCACAACGGCGATCACGACGAGGATGGCGCGAACGAAAACACGGTGCTGGTGGACCTTCGTCGGCGGACGGGTGAACCACAGCGCCGTCCCGATGAGCCCGCCGACTGCCGCAGCGGTCAACGGCATCGCGACTCCACGCACGCCCGCTTCGACGAGCAGACCGTCCAGCGGACGCACCCGGTTGACCATCCCGAGGGTGAACTGGGGCGCCAGCCGGGCCAGGTTGGCTGCGGCGGTGAACGTCAGTGCGCCGAGCGCACCGATGACGTAGCCGTCCAAGGCCTCCCGCTCACCCCGCCATGACCACCGGGTCACCAGCGCCGGAACCAGCATCAGCAACATGCTGCCCAGCGGCACCGCGATCCCGTCACGCAGAATCCGCTCGGCGGCGACACCCGCGCCCAACGGGACACCATAGGAACGAGCGACGGCAGCCCCGGTCAGCAGCGCCCACCCGACGCCCAGGACGACGCCCGACACCGCCGTCAGCGCCAGCTTGCTGCGTGGAAGATCGTGAAAAGCATCGGATTCGCGAAGGTAGAGCGCGAACAGCAGGGGAAGACCGAGGGAGGCGACGGTGACGAGCGCAGCCGGCATCCGCAACAACGTCGCCGCGAACAGGGCGGCCGCGAGCAGTCCGAGTCCCATCAGGAACACCTTGCGCGCCCGCGGATTCAGATGCGGGAACAGCGAACTGGTCAGCGCCGGAGAAAGCAGTCGCTGGCCGGGGGCGGCGCTGAAGGCGCGGGCCCGCAACCAATGCGGGCCGTCTCCGCTGCGATGTTCGGCCAGCGGTACGCCACACTGCCCGCAGTATTCGCCTGCGGGCACGTCGGTCTGGCAGATCGGGCATTCCGTCATGCCGGGCGCGCTCATCAGGACTGCACCCGTTGCGCGAGCCGCAGATTCTCGGCGAGATTGTCGATATCCGGGGTCCCGAGTCCGGTGACGAGGTCATAACCGGGGCCGGCATTGTCGACGGCGTTGCCCCCCAACGTCACGTCGCGGTAGGCGGGTCGCGGTGCACCCTGGGCGATGCGGTAGAGCAGCGGATTGATGTCCCCGATCAGGGATCCGCCGTTGGCGAGCAGATACTGGTTCATCACCGCGGTCAGACCGGCCCAGATCGGTGCCGACTGTGACGTCCCGCCCCCGACGACGACCTGACCGTCGAGAACGATCCTCACCCCGGTGAACGGGTCAGCCACCGCGGCGACATCCGGTGTCATGCGCATACCGGTATTGCGGTCGGACGGGACGGCTTGCGCGGCGACCTGCTGCCACGGCGGCAGCTCGAACAGCGACGAGACGCCACCGCCGGTGCCTTGCGAGAGCGGCACATCGAACCAGGTCTGCTCGGACACCCACTCGCCGTCGGCGTCGGTGGACAGCGTCGTGCCTCCCACGCTGGTGATCTCGGGCAGTGAGGCGATCGAGTCGAGGCCCACATCCTGCTCACTCGGCGGTGACGACCAGTCCTGTCCGCCACGGCATTCCATCCCGGCCAGATCACCGCTGGCGTTGAAGGCCGTGGTTCCGTGCGACTGCGCGGTGCGCAACGCGGATCGGACCGGCGCCAGGTCAGCGGCGGTGATCAGTTTGTCGCATCCCCAGCCGATCGAGAAGCTCCACACCGCACCCGGGAACCGGCGGTCGGTGTCCTCGAGCATCTCACCGATCTTGCGGTAGCCGCCGTCGCCCTCGACGGTCGGCCGCGCGTTGACCACGACTTTACGGGCCGCCGGCGCAATGGCATGGGCGACTTGCAGATCCATCGACAGCTCGGCCCGCGGCTCACCGGGAGATCCACCGACGACCTCCGGGGTGAACTGGGGCAAGCCGAACATCGTGGTGAACTGGTCGAGATCGGACTGCCGGAAGCCGTCGAAGGCGAAGATCACGATGGTGATCCCCTCACCGGTGAAGCCGGAGCGGATCAGTTCGTCGGCGTTGTAGGTGGTCACCAACGCGTCGGGCGACAACCCTCGGTCGGGAACGTCGAGCGCGAAGTGGTCGGGGCGGGACATGTGATGCGGGAGGTAGCTGAGGATCCGGCCGATCTCCGACACCTCGGCCTGCAGGTGTTCGGGTACCGCGGGTTGGTGCGGCGAGGCGTAGAAGTGCTGCCCCATCCGCCCCCGGTAGTCCCGCACCGACACGGCGAACGCCCGCTCGACGGCCGCGGGCGCACCCTCGAGCACCACCCAGTCGTCACCGGGTCGCCACTGAACCGACAGCGACCGGTCGCGGGCCCACTCGATCAGCGCCGTGGGCCGGGACCGGTCGGTCAGGCTGGCGGTGAACTCGATGCTCTTCTCGCGCGCCGGCCCGAGATCGACCGACGCGGCCAGCAACGACGCGTAGGGACCCTCGATGAGCTTCTCGTCGGAGCGGGTTTCGCGAGCGGACCACGCTATCGCTGCCAGCACAAGCCCGATGACGAGCACAACGGCCAAGGAGCGGCCTGTCGCCAGCCATCTCGCCCTCGTCGTCATGGCACCCGCAGAACTCAGAGCGTGCCCGGACAGCGTCCGGGCACGCTTCGATCACTGGCCGTAGTCGTCGCGTCCCGGGTTGACCGTCTGCCGAGGAGCCTGGACCGGAGGAGTGAAGATGTTCGGGCCATCCGGGTTGGGGGCCTTCTCGGTCGGGGCCACGGGCGGCGGCGTGGTCGTCGTCGTGGTCGTGGTGGTCGTGGGGGTCGTCTCTTCGGGGGTCTCGCTGTCGCTGGCGCACCCCGCGGTGAAGCCGATCATCGCGATGACGGCCCCGCCGCCAACGAATGCCGCGACGCGGCGCGTACGAGCTGATGCCATGGTGAGTCCTTTTCTTGGCTCGGTCAGGGGTGGAACGCCGGTCGTGCTCAGGCCACAGAACCGCGAGCTGATCTTAGTCCAGCAGACGGTGTACGGCCCGGAGAGCGAAACGTGGGGAATCACGCGTCACTGGAGAAGCTAACGAGCGGCACCGACGTGCTATTCCACGTCTCGTGCCACAGACGGCCATCCCCGGCCGGACGGTGGATTCGCCGGTGAAGACCGCACTCGCACACCGGAGACCCACGCACCGGCCGCACGCCGGTGCACGGGTCGTTCGCCGCCATTAGATTCACTAATCTGCCGAAAGAATCTTTAGCTGTACTGCTCGGTCGCGACTTCCTAGCGTGGTGCGGGTGAGTACCGGATTCCTCGTCGTCCTGAGCGGCTTCGCCACCACGATGGCCCTCATCGCCGCGATCGGCGCACAGAACGCGTTCGTGCTGCGACAGGGCATCCGCGGCGAGCACGTGCTGCCCGTGGTGGCGCTGTGCACGGTGTCCGATCTGGTGCTGATCTTCGCCGGCATCGCCGGCTTCGGCGCGCTGGTGGCGGCCCACCCCGACGTCGTCACTGTCGCCAAGTTCGGCGGCGCCGCCTTCCTGATCGGTTACGGCCTGCTGGCCGCGCGCCGCGCCGTCACCCCCGGCACGCTCACTCCGTCGCAGGCCAACCCGTCTCGGCTCGCCGGAGTGCTGATCACCTGTCTGGCGCTGACGTTTCTGAACCCGCACGTCTATCTCGACACCGTCATCCTGCTCGGCGCGCTGGCCAACGAGCACCGCGACGAGCGATGGCTGTTCGGCGTCGGGGCGGTGGCGGCCAGCGCCGTGTGGTTCACCAGCCTGGGTTTCGGCGCCCGGCGGTTGGGGCGGCTGTTCGCGTCTGCGAAGACCTGGCGCATTCTCGACGCGACCATCGCGCTCACCATGTTCGCGCTCGCAATTTCCCTGGTCGTGAGCTAACAGCAAAGCCCAGCTAGGGGTCGGGCAGGCCAACGGATTTGGCGGCAGCACCCGCTGTCGGCGAACGCAGCGCCAGTAGTCACCACCGGCCGAAAAGTGTGACAGGCTGGCGGAATTCACTTGCCAATGACCTCTTGCCACTACACTCGCCGCTACCGAGATCACGGGCTGACCAGCGAGTTCGAGGTGGGTTACCGCCGATCTCGGCGATGCACAGACCCGCGCGGAGGCCCTCGCATGTTCAGCTCTGCCAGCCGATCAGTCCGGTGCCGGCTAACCGCCCTCGCCGCCGGTTGCACGCTGATCGCCGCGTTGGTTTCCGCGTGCAGCAAGACCGAACCCGCCGAAGAGGCCGGAAACGGCGTCGCGCTGATCATCAAGACCGAGACCAACCCGTTCTTCGTCGACATCAAGCAGACCGCGCTTCGGGAAGCCGAGGCGAAGGGATTGACGTTGACGACTGCTGCGGGCACTGAGGACGGCGATGTCGGCAGCCAGGTGGCCGCGATCGACGCCGCCGTCGCGCGCGGCGACCGGGTCATCATGATCACCCCCAACGGCGCGGGTGTCGACAACGCGCTCCGCCGCGCCGGCGACGCCGGCGTCTTCGTCGTCGCGCTGGACACCAAGCCCACCGACCCCGGCGCGGCCGACATCACCTTCGCCACCGACAATTTCGAGGCCGGGCGGCTCATCGGCGCCTGGGCGGCGGAGAAGATGGCCGGCCAGACCGCCGTCATCGCGCTGCTCGACCTGTTCCACAACCGGCAGGTGGAGTCGGATTACCAACGCAACCAGGGCTTTCTGACCGGCATGGGCATCCCGGTCGGCGATTACCGCAGGACCGGCGATGAAGCGCCGACCGGCGTCTATCGCGGCGGGAGATACCGCATCGCCTGTCAGGACGTGACCCTCGGCGCCGCCGCGGGCGGCCGCGCCGCGATGGAGCGGTGCCTGTCCCACAGCCCCGACATCAACCTCGTCTACACCATCAACGAACCCGCAGCCAGCGGCGCCGCCGAGATCCTCGCCGCGGCGGACAATCCCGCGGTGCTCGTCTCCGTCGACGGCGGCTGCGACCCGGGACTGCGACTGGTCTCCGAGGGCGTCATCGGTGCCACCGCACAGCAGAACCCGGTACAGATGGCGGAGCAGGCCGTCGACGCCGTCGCGACGTTCCTCAGCACCGGCGACAAACCGGTGCCCGACACCGGGATCGACATGATCGACACCGGGGTCGTGCTCGTCACCGACGACCCGCAACCGGGAGTGCCCAGCATCGACGTCGCCGAAGGAATGAAGCGCTGCTGGGGGAAGGCCGCGTGAGCGACGGTCCCGAGGGACTCCGGGAGCGCAAGAAGCGCCGCACCCGGGAGGCGGTGCGCGAAGCCGCTTTTCGACTGTTCGAGGAACAGGGCTACCAGACCACGACCGTCGAGCAGATCGCCGAGGCCGCCGACGTGTCCTCGCGGACCTTCTTTCGGTATTTCCCGAACAAGGCCGACCTGCTGATCCCCGATCAGCTCATGGAGCCGATCATCGATCTGTTCCTGGCCGCACCCGCAGACCTGGCGCCGCTGGCCGCCTACCGTCACGCGCTGCAGCAGGTCTTCAGCGGCATGGCGGGTCCGGAGTGGGCCGCCGAAATGAACCGCCAGCAGTTGCTCTACACCCTGCCCGAAGCTGCCGGCGGGCTCTACCACACCTACATCCACGTCATCGAGCTCATCACCGAGGCGCTGGCGACGAGGTTGGATCGCGACGGCGACGACCCGCAACTCCGCATCACCGCAGGGGCGATGACCGGCGTCATGATGGCCGCACTGCACGGCACCCCGATGTCGCCGGAAACCCTGTTCGAGGGCCTGGAGTTCCTCGAGGCCGGTCTGCCGCTGTAGTCGAAGGGTCACGCACTCGCCGACCGCGCACTACCCTGCACACATGGCCACCTGCCTGCTCGCCGTCAAAGTCGCCGTCGCCGGTGCCCTGCTCGGCGGGGCCGCGCTGACGGCCGCCGCCCAGGCGGCGGCACAGCCCGTACCGCCGGTGGACCCGGCACTGCCCCCGGCGCCGCCGCCGGCCGGGGCCCCGTACGTGCCGCCCGTGCCGAACGCCGACTTCAACAACACCGGCCAGTTCGACTTCGTGCGCGACCTGATGACCATGGGCAATTCGGCAGAGTTCTTCCAGTCCGTCGGCCCCGGAGTGATGGGCCCGACGGCCTGGCTGCCACCCGCCCCGTACGGACCACCC
>NZ_BLTG01000063.1 GCF_017312405.1 Mycobacterium sp. PO1 | reverse complement strand
CGGGTCAACATAGGAGGTTTACACATGTTGGTGAAAGCGTTGGGTTATGTGGGTGTGGAGTCTCCGGATGCGAAGGAGTGGTTGGCGTTCGGTCCGGAGGTTTTGGGGATGGAGGCGGTTGAGGCGTCCAGTGGATCGGTCCTGTTGCGGATCGACGACGCGGATCACCGGATCGCCGTTCATCACGGGGACCGCAACCGGATGCTGTATGCGGGCTGGGATGTGGGCAGCGAGGAGGCGGTTGAGGCTGCCGGGGAGTCGTTGCACAAGCGGGGCATTGGGTTTGAGGTGGGAACCGAGGAGGACTGCGCAGCCCGCGGAGTGTTGGGCTTTTTGACGCTTTCGGATCCTTCGGGGGGACGCCGCCGTTGATCGAAAGTTCATGGATAATGGAGATTATCCATGATGTTGGCCGAGAGGCGCTGCGCTACAATTAGATTCACAACGAGAATCCGTCACAGTGACGAATCGTGCCGTGCTGTCGGGTGTTTTCGTCACGCTACCGTCGCTTCCTAATTGCCTTCCTGCGTTGGACCATGATCCGGTGGACCCCAGGCATCATCCGGTGACGCCGCTCGGCCGCTGCACTTCGTAACGCGGGCTCGCGCGCCCACGGGCGCGCCTCCTTACTGGTTGACCATACGGAACTTATCTGGCACACCCCCGCCGGTGCCTTGTAAGGCGCCGAATCGTCACGGTGACGACCCATGGATTGGTCCTGCCTGCCGTTGCTAGCGTCTTCTGCTAGCATGAGCCGATGGCAAGGATGATCACACTGCGCGTTTCTGACTCGGCTTACGAGGCTGTCAAACGGTATGCCGACGAAGACCAGCAGTCGATGAACTCTTGGATCGAGACCCTGCTCGATGTCGAGGACATGCGTCGTCGGTGCGCAGCACACGAGCAGTGGATGCGAGCACACCCCGACGCAACGGCGTTCAGCGAGGCGTGGGCGGACCGCAATTTGGATGAGTTGGCCGAGCGTTGAGCGACTCCCCGCGACGGGGTGACATCTGGACAATTGACACCGGTATCAGCGTGCTCGTCATTTCCTCTACCGTGTACAACGAGATCCCCAGTGAACCGACGGTGATCGTCGTGCCGGTATTTGCCACCGAACCCGATACCGGGTTTGGTGTGGCTCTAGGCGAGAATGACTGGGCAGCACCGGGATTGGTCACTAGCCTGCGTAAGGCGAGACTAAGCACACAGGACCGCCGGGTCGACGTCCAGGCCCTCACCGACGTCAACAATATGCTCTTCAAGATTCTCGCGACGCCGGATCGGTGACGCAGTATGAATTTCCGCTCCGGCCTTTGTCGGCACGAACGCCGAACTAACCGTGGGAGCTACGGTTTCCGCGACTGTTTGATGAGGCCGTAGAGCGGGTTCTGGGCGGCTGCTGCACGGTTCTGAGTCCCCGCCCCGTCCACGTAGCGCTGCGAGGTAAGCATCGACTCGTGTCCGAGAAGCTTCATCAGCGCGTACACGCTGACATTCTCGTTGGCGAGCTCTGTGGCGAAGGTATGGCGGAAGCCGTGCACCAAGACGCCCGCTGAGCGTTGGCTGTTCAACCCGCCTTTCTTGAATGCACGCAGCACCCGGTACTGCAAGGCGCCACGGGTGATACGTTCACCGTCAGCGCCGACAAACAGCGCGGCAGTGGCCGGCCAGGCGCCCAAGGCACCATTGCTGGACCGTCGTTTACTCGCGCTCGGGAAGCGGACCGCCCGGGACTCTAGGTAGGCCTTCAGTTCGTGAATGAGTGCCTGTTCCACCGGTATCCGGCGGTCCTTGTTGCCCTTGCCACGCACATGAATGACTCCGCCGTCATCTGCTGGCCGGATGTCGCCGATATTGGCGCGCACAAGCTCGTCCGCGCGGAGCCCGGCGAGCACCGCCGTCAACACGATGGCCCGGTCGCGCTCCGCCCAGTCGGTGTGGCGTGTTCCCGCTGAATG
>NZ_BLTG01000062.1 GCF_017312405.1 Mycobacterium sp. PO1 | reverse complement strand
TGGCGTGTTCCCGCTGAATGAGTCCAACCAGTTTTAGAGTCCTATGGCCCGATGTCGGGCCAGAAGGGACGATGAACACATGGCTGGTCGGAAGCGGAATTCCGCGGAGGACATCGTGCGCAAGCTGCGGCGGGCAGATGAGCTGGCTGCCGAGGGTAAGACCGGTGAGGAGATCGCCGCCGAGCTGGGGGTCTCGCCGGCCACGCTGTACAACTGGCGGCGCACCTACGGCGGCATGGACACCGACGCCGCCAAAGAACTCAAAGAGCTGCGCGAGCAGAACGCCCGGCTCAAGCGGCTGCTGGCCGACGCTGAACTCGAGAAGGACGCGCTGCGGGAGGTCGCGAAGGGAAAATTCTGAGCCCGGCTGCCAAGCGGCGCGCCGTGGACATGCTCAAGGAGACGTTGAGCATGTCGGAGCGGCTGGCGTGCAAGGCCGTTGGGCTGGCTCGCTCCACCTACCGCCGTCTTCCGCTGGGCCAGACCCCTGATGATCCTGATGCTGAGATGAGGGCTTGGCTGCGCTCCTATGCCACCAAACACCCGTGTCACGGGTTCCGCCGCGCGTGGGCGGCGTTGCGCTACGACGAGGGCCGTGAGGTCAACAGGAAGAAGATCCACCGGCTCTGGCGCGAAGAGGGCCTGCAGGTGCGTGTGCACAGTCCGCGCAAGCGGGCCGGCGTCTCGTCGGTGCCGCCGATCCTCGCTGATGCGCCGGGCGTGGTGTGGGCGATCGACTTCCAGTTCGACTCGACTGTCGACGGCAAGGCCATCAAGATCGCTTCGATGATCGACGAACACACCCGCGAGTCGCTGCTCAATCTGGTGGAGCGCTCGATCACCGGTGAGGCACTGGTTGCCGAGCTGACCAAGGTGTTCGCCGCTGCCGGCGGCCCGCCGAAGGTGTTGCGCATGGACAACGGGCCGGAGATGGTTTCTCAAGCGCTGCAACGATTCTGCGAGAACAGGACCGGCATGGTCTACATCCCGCCGGGCTGTCCGTGGGACAACGGCTACATCGAATCGTTCAACAACCGCCTCAGGAGGGAGTGCCTCAACCGCAACTACTGGAACACCCTGTTCGAGGCCCGCGTGGTCATCGGCGACTTCAAGCACGAGCACAATCACCGACACCGCCACTCGGCCCTGGGCTACCTCACACCGGCCGAGTACGCTGCAGCCTGCCGCTGCACCCATACCCCGGTGGCCTGCAGCATCAACTGAGAACGGATCAAACCAACCCGACTCTAAGAACGGGTGGACTCAGGATCGGGGACTCGCCAGATCGAGACGCCATGTTGACCCTGCCGCCGGTGGCCCCGGTCGTCGAGACCGTC
>NZ_BLTG01000061.1 GCF_017312405.1 Mycobacterium sp. PO1 | reverse complement strand
CCCGGCGGCGGCGGTCGTCCCGGCGGCGGTGGTGGCAACTACCGCGGCGGCGGACCCGGTGGAGGTCCCGGCGGCGGTGGCGGTGGTTTCCGCGGTCGCCCCGGCGGCGGCGGTCGTCCCGGTCAGCGCGGCGGTGCCGCGGGTGCGTTCGGACGCCCCGGTGGCGCACCCAAGCGGGGTCGCAAGTCGAAGCGGGCGAAGCGCGCCGAATACGAGAACATGCAGGCTCCGGTCGTCGGTGGCGTCCGGCTGCCCAAGGGCAATGGCGAGACCATTCGCCTGGCGCGCGGTGCGTCGCTGAGCGACTTCGCCGAGAAGATCGACGCCAACCCGGCCTCGCTGGTGCAGGCGCTGTTCAACCTCGGCGAGATGGTCACCGCGACGCAGTCTGTCGGCGACGACATCCTGGAACTGCTGGGCGGCGAGATGAACTACAAGGTTCAGGTCGTCTCCCCGGAGGACGAGGACCGCGAGCTGCTGGAGTCGTTCGACCTCACCTACGGCGAGGACGAGGGCGGCGAGGAGGACCTCGAGTTCCGCCCGCCGGTGGTCACCGTCATGGGTCACGTCGACCACGGCAAGACCCGGTTGCTGGACACCATCCGCAACGCCACCGTCCGCGAGGGCGAGGCCGGCGGCATCACCCAGCACATCGGCGCCTACCAGGTGTCGGTCGAGCATGACGGTGCCGAGCGGCCCATCACCTTCATCGACACCCCGGGTCACGAGGCGTTCACCGCCATGCGTGCGCGCGGCGCCAAGGCCACCGACATCGCGATCCTGGTGGTCGCCGCCGATGACGGTGTGATGCCGCAGACGATCGAGGCGGTCAACCACGCCCAGGCGGCAGAGGTGCCGATCGTGGTCGCGGTCAACAAGATCGACAAAGAAGGTGCCGACCCGTCGAAGATCCGCGGGCAGCTCACCGAGTACGGGTTGATTCCCGAGGAGTACGGCGGCGACACGATGTTCGTCGACATCTCGGCGAAGAACAATGTCAACATCGAGCAGTTGCTCGAGTCGGTGCTGCTGACGGCCGACGCTTCGCTGGACCTGCGGGCCAACCCGGACATGGAGGCCCAGGGCGTGGCGATCGAGGCGCACCTGGACCGCGGTCGCGGCCCGGTGGCCACCGTGTTGGTGCAGCGCGGCACGCTGCGCGTCGGCGACTCCATCGTCGCCGGCGACGCCTACGGCCGCGTGCGCCGCATGGTCGACGAGCACGGCGAGGACGTCGAGGAAGCGCTGCCGTCGCGGCCGGTACAGGTCATCGGTTTCACGTCGGTACCGGGCGCAGGCGACAACCTCCTGGTCGTCGACGAGGACCGGATCGCCCGGCAGATCGCCGACCGGCGCAACGCGCGTAAGCGCAACGCGCTGGCGGCCCGTGCGCGCAAGCGGATCAGCCTGGAGGACCTGGATTCGGCGCTGAAGGAGACCAGTCAGCTCAACCTCATCCTCAAGGGCGACAACGCCGGTACGGTCGAGGCGCTCGAAGAGGCGTTGCTGGGTATCCAGGTCGACGACGAGGTCGAACTGCGCGTCATCGACCGCGGTGTCGGTGGCGTGACCGAGACCAACGTCAACCTGGCGTCGGCCTCGGATGCGATCATCATCGGCTTCAACGTTCGTGCCGAGGGCAAGGCGACGGAGCTGGCCAACCGCGAGGGCGTGGAGATCCGGTACTACTCGGTGATCTACCAGGCCATCGACGAGATCGAGAGTGCGCTCAAGGGCATGCTCAAGCCGATCTACGAGGAGCGCGAGCTCGGCCGTGCCGAGATCCGGGCGATCTTCCGGTCGTCCAAGGTCGGCAACATCGCCGGCTGCCTGGTGCAGTCGGGCATCATGCGGCGCAACGCCAAGGCTCGGCTGCTGCGGGACAACGTGGTGGTCGCGGAGAACCTCACAGTGTCGTCGTTGAAGCGCGAGAAAGACGACGCCACCGAGGTCCGCGAGGGTTACGAATGCGGTCTGACGTTGACGTACTCCGACATCAAGGAGGGCGACGTCATCGAGACCTACGAGCTGGTCGAGAAAGAGCGGGTCTGAGTGGGACCCGAGACCGAAAGGTGAGCACGCGCCATGGCTGACCCCGCACGGGCGAAGCGGCTGGCCAAACGCATCTCCACGGTTGTCGCCTCGGCGATCGAGTACGAGATCAAAGATCCTCGACTCGCCGGGGTGACGATCACGGATGCCAAGGTCACCAACGATCTGCACGACGCCACGCTGTTCTACACGGTGTTGGGTCGCTCGCTGGACGAGGAGCCGGACTATCCGGGCGCGGCCGCCGCGCTGGAGAAGGCCAAGGGCGTGCTGCGGACCAAGGTGGGCGCCGCGACCGGGGTGCGGTTCACCCCGACGCTGGCGTTCGTCCGGGACACCGTGCCCGACGCCGCGCACCGCATGGAGGAGCTGCTGGCCCGTGCCCGGGCGGCAGATGAGGATTTGGCGAGAGTTCGTCAGGGTGCCAAGCACGCAGGCGAGGCGGACCCGTACCGTGTAAGCGGGGCGGAGGCAGCCGGGGGGCTCGAGGAGCCCGCCGGGGAACCGTGGGACGGGCCTGACGCTGAGGACATGGGTGACTTCGACACACTCGACGGCAGACGCGGCGACTGACGCGGTCGGCGCGCGGGTCGACGCTCGTGGCGCCGCTGAACTGCTGTCGTCGGCGGCGACGGTCAGCGTGGTCTGTCACGTCTTCCCCGACGCCGACACCATCGGGGCCGGTTTGGCGCTCGGTTTGGTGCTCGACCGGCTGGGCAAGGATGTCGAGGTCGGCTTCGCCGCGCCGGACGTACTCCCCGAGTCGCTGTGCTCGCTGCCCGGATGCCACCTGCTGGTGGCGCCGGAGGCGATGCGCCGCGACGCCGACCTTGTCGTCACCGTCGACATTCCCAGCGTGGACCGCTTGGGCGAGTTGCGTGAGCTCGCGGCCCCGGGTCGCAGCGTGCTGGTCATCGACCACCATGCGTCGAACCTGATGTTCGGCTCCGCGAACTACGTCGACCAGTCGGCGGACTCGACGACGATGCTGGTCGCCGAGCTGCTCGACGCCTGGGACATTCCGATCGACGCCGCGGTCGCGCACTGCGTGTACGCCGGGTTGACCACCGACACGGGATCGTTTCGGTGGGCCAGTGCGCGCGCGCACCGGCTGGCTGCGCGGCTGGTCGAGCTCGGCGTGGACAACGCGACTGTCAGCCGCACACTGATGGACACCCATCCGTTCGCCTGGTTGCCGATGCTGTCGCGGGTGCTCGGTTCGGCCCGCCTGATCGCCGACGCCGCCGGCGGGCGCGGATTCGTCTACGCGGTCGTCGACCACGACGAATGGGCCGCGGCGCGCTCCGAAGAGGTCGAGAGCATCGTCGACATCGTGCGCACCACCCGCCAGGCCGAGGTGGCGGCGGTGTTCAAGGAGATCAAGCCGCAGTTGTGGTCGGTGTCGATGCGGGCCAAGACGATCGACCTGGCCGCGGTCGCCACCACCTTCGGTGGCGGCGGCCATCGGCTGGCGGCGGGTTACACCACGGCCGGATCTGCCGCCGACGTGGTCGCGGCACTGCAGAGCGCGCTTGACTGACGCCCTCGAGCCGGCCACCAGCCGGCGTATCGCTGCGCTGGCGTTCCCGGCACTGGGCGTGCTGGCCGCCGAACCCCTGTACCTGTTGTTCGACCTGGCGATCGTGGGCCGCCTCGGCGCGGTCAGCTTGGCGGCTCTGGCCATCGGCGCGCTGATCATGGGCGTGCTGAGTTCGCAGCTGACGTTCCTGGCGTACGGCACCACCGCCCGCGCGGCTCGTTACTACGGGATCGGTGACCGCCGGGCCGCGATCGGCGAAGGCGTGCAGGCGACCTGGCTGGCGCTGGGGATCGGCACCGCGATCGTGCTGACGGTTCAACTCTTCGCCCGACCGCTGGTCTCGGCGCTGGCCGGCGCCTCGGCCGGCGGTGAGGTCGCCGACGCGGCAGTGCCCTGGGTGCGCATCGCCAGCCTGGCGGTACCGGCGATCCTCGTGGCGGCGGCGGGCAACGGCTGGATGCGCGGTGTCCAGGACACGGTGCGTCCGCTGCGCTATGTCGTGGTCGGATTCGCGCTGTCGGCGGTGTTGTGCCCGACGCTGGTCTACGGCCTGATGGGTGCCCCGGAGCTGGGTTTGGCAGGTTCTGCGGTGGCCAATGTCGTCGGCCAGTGGCTGGCCGCGGGACTGTTCATCCGGGCGTTGATCGTCGAGCGTGTCCCGCTCGGACTGCGGACGTCGGTGCTCAGGGCGCAAGTGGTGATGGGACGTGACCTGGTGTTGCGGACGATGGCGTTTCAGGCGTGCTTCGTCTCCGCCGGTGCGGTCGCGGCCCGCTTCGGCGCGGCGGCCGTGGCCGCCCATCAGGTGGTCCTGCAGCTGTGGAATTTCCTGGCATTGGTGCTGGATTCGCTGGCCATCGCGGCGCAGTCGCTGGTCGGTGCCGCCCTGGGGGCGGGTCAACTGACGCACGCGAAGTCGGTGGCCTGGCGGGTGACGGTGTTCTCGGCGGTCGCCGCGGCGGTACTGGCCGCGGTGTTCGCGCTGGGGTCGTCGGTGCTGCCGTCGGTGTTCACCGACGATCGCTCGGTGCTCGGCGAGATCAGTGTGCCGTGGTGGTACCTCGTGGCCCAGCTACCGATAGCCGGGGTGGTGTTCGCGATCGACGGCGTGCTGCTCGGAGCCGGCGACGCGAGGTTCATGCGTACAGCGACGTTGGTCAGCGCCCTCGTCGGGTTCCTGCCGCTGATCTGGTTGTCGCTGGCGTTCGGCTGGGGGCTGCTGGGCATCTGGTCGGGGCTGACCACGTTCATGGTGCTGCGGCTGGCGTTCGTCGGCTGGCGGGTGTTGTCCGGCCGCTGGCTGGTCGCGGGCGCCGGCTGACCCCATTTCGCCGAGCGCGCGCGTCTGCACGGCGACACGCCGACTTTGCCGTACCGCAGCGCGCGCCCGGATCAGGGCCGGCGGGCGCAGACCGCCCATACGGCCCGCTTGCCGGCCTGTCTCGTCGTCACGTCGACGTCGACCAAGCCGGCCGATGAACACAGCGCCGCGAAAGACTCGGCCTGCTGTGCCGTCCAGCCGTGGCTGGCATAACCCGTCGCCCCGGGTTCTGTCCGGCGCTCGATGGCCAGCAACCGCCCACCGGGGGCGAGCACGCGACGGATCTCGGTCAGTGCGGTGGGGACGTCCCGCCAATGGTGCACCGTCGCCAACGCCCAGACGTGGGTGGCGCAGGCGTCGGCGACCGGCAGCGCTTCGGCGCTGCCCTCGGCCCAGGTGGCGGCTTTGTCCCGGGTGACGGTGCGTGCCACGCGCAACATCGCGGCAGAGGGGTCGACGCCGGTGGCCCGGGCGCCCCGCCGGACCGCCGCGCGTACCGCGTTGCCCGGCCCGCAGCCGATGTCGACGACGTGGTCGCCGGCCGCCGGGCTGGTCAGCTCGCCGGCCAGAGCGGCACCGGCGCGGCCCGCAAGCAGGAACACCGCCGCGAACAGCGTGCCGGTGAGTCCGGCGAACCCAGGATGATCGCCGTGATGGTTGACCGGCATCGGTGTGGTGTCGTTCATGACGACGACCTTGCCGGTTCAAGTCGAGGTGAAGTCAAATGACGTCATGGACGCGATCACGATCGGCGAGGCCGCGACACGCTTGCAGATGAGGCCGTCGGCCTTGCGGTACTACGACGAGCGTGGCCTGGTGCGGCCCAAGGCCCGGCGAGCCGGGACCCGGATGTACGGAACCGAGGAGCTGCGACGACTGGCATTTCTGAAGATCGTTCACCGCCTGGGGGTTCCGCTCGACATCGCCGCAGCGGTGTTGGATGCGCCCAGCGAGCAGTGGCGCGACTCGGTCCGCGCTCAGCTGGCCGATCTCGACCGCGTCATCGCCCAAGCTCGCGCCGCGCAGCAGTTCCTCACCCACGCCCTGAACTGTCCGGCCGATCACCCCACACGGGAGTGCGCGACGATGACCGGTGCGCTCGACCGGCTGGTCGATGGCATGAGCGTGGAAGATTTGGCGGCCGAACAGATGCGATGACGCGCGGCGAGGGCGCGCGTCTGCACGCGACACACAGGTGTCGAGGTGAGCAGGCACGCGCCCACGCGCTGCCGGGGCGGGGTGGGTCAGTCGGCGGCCGAGGAGCTGCCGAGCAGTTCACGCACCCGGTTGGCCACCCGGATGAACTCGGGACGTTCCATCGTCTCGCCGTAGTCCCGCTCGGCGGGCAGGTCGACGTCGAGGGTCTCGATGATGCGGCCCGGTCGTGGGCCCATCACGACGACCCTGTTGGCGAGGTAGACCGCCTCGGCGACCGAGTGGGTCACCAGTACGACGGTGGTGCCGGTCTCGCGCCAGATGCGATGCAGCTCGACGTTCATCTTCTCCCGGGTCAATGCGTCGAGCGCCCCGAACGGTTCGTCCATCAGCAGCACCCGGGGCTGGTGCAGCAGCGCGCGGCACAGCGAGACACGTTGCTGCATACCGCCGGAGAGCTCGTGGGGGAGGGCCTGCTCGAATCCGGTCAGACCGGTCATCTCGATCAGCTGGTCGCAACGCTGCTGGGCAGCCTGGCGGGGCATGCCGCGCATCTCGGCCTGCAGCAGGATGTTCTTGCGTACCGACCGCCACTCCAGCAGCGCTGCCCGCTGAAACACATAGCCGATCTCGCGTTGCGGCCCCTGCACCGGGGTCCCGCGCAGGCGCACGTCTCCGGAGGATGCGTCGGTCAGCCCGGCGACCACCTTCAGAAGCGTGGACTTGCCACATCCCGAAGGTCCGGCGATCGCGACGAACTCGCCGTCAGCGACCCGCAGATCGATGTCCTCCAGCGCGGTCACCGTGGCCCGCTTCGAGGAGAACGTCACGGTCAGACCGTCGATCGCGATCACGTCGGAGGACTCGGTGGTGTCGCTTTTCACTGGGTTACCCGCCGGGGTGATGGTTGCGGTGGTCATGTCCAGGATCTCCTACTGCTGTCCGTCGGGCGCGAAGGACGAATCCCAGTACTCGGCAGGGTCTTTGGCACTCTCCAGCAGCCCGGCCTCGTTGAGGGTGGCGATGGTGGTCTCCCAGTCCTCCTTGGCGTTGTTGCCCGGTGCCTGATCGGCGGTGGCCGGTGTGGACAGCAACGGGATGGTCTGCTGCCACTGCTGCAGCAGCACCTCGCGCGGCGGCATCTGAGGGTCTTTGCCAGCCATCGCGTCGACGGCAGCCTCCGGGTTCTCGGTGGCCGCCGCGAATGCCTCGCTGGTGGCGTCGACCATCGCCTGCACCAGTTCTGGGTTGTCGGCGATCATGGCGTTGTTGACGATCAGACCGTTGCTGTAGAAGTTCAGGCCGGCATCGGAATAGCGCAGGTAGCGCACCTCGCGGCCACTCTTGTCGGCGATCGTCGGACCCTGGTCGTGGGCGAAGCCGATCAACCCGTCGACGCGGCCCGACAGCATCGCCGCCATCTTGCCGGCGGCGTCGAGACTCTGCTGGGTCACCTGATCCTCGGGCACCCCGACCTTGTCCAGATAGATCGGGAAGGTCGTGGTGGGCGCATCACCGGCGGACACCGCGATGGTGCGGCCCGCGAGGTCCTGGGGGTCGTCGATACCCGAGTCGGCGAACACCTGCACCGCTGAGGGCGTGGTCTGCAGGAAGACTCCCGCGCTCTTGACGTCGACGCCCTTGTCGATGTTGCTCAGTACGGCAGGGGTGTCGGCCCACCCGAAGTCCGCCTGGCCGGTGCCGATCGCCTGCACGGTCTTGGTGGATCCCTGTCCGGCGTCGATGGTCAGGTCGATGCCGTGGTCGGCGAAGATGCCTTCCTGCACGCCGTAGTAGAAGGGTGCGTGTTCGCCGTAGGGGTACCAGTTGAGCATCAGCGTCGCCGGGGTGGCGGAACCGTCGGCGGCGGGAGCGTTGTCGGGGCTGCTGCCGCCACAGGCCGACAGGGTGAGCAGGGCCGTGGTGGCGGCGATGGCGGCCGTGGTGCGGCGGCGGGGGAAGGACATGAGGAACTCCTGGAGAGGTCGTGGATGGGTCGGTTTCGGTTACCGGTCAGGCGCCGGTGGTCGCGGAACTGGCGGTGCGGCGCGAGGAATGCCAGGGGATGAGCAGTTTCTCGGCGATCTCGATGATCGCGAAGAGGACGATGCCCAGAACCGACATGATGATCAGGGCGGCGAACAGCATTGCGGTGTCGACGTTTCCGTTGGCCTGCAGGATGACGTAGCCCAGACCTTCGTTGGCGCCGACGAATTCGCCGACGACCGCGCCGGTGACCGCGAGGGTGGCAGCCACCTTCAACCCCGACATCAGCTGCGGCAACGAGGCCGGGAACCTGATCTTCATGAAGGTCTTGAGTCGGCTGGCGCCCATGGTCGAGCTCAGTTCGAGGATCTCGGGGTCGACCGAACGGAGGCCGGCGAGACCGGAGATGACGATCGGGAAGAAGGCCATCAGCACGGCGACGAGAATTTTGGGCGACGGACCGAAACCCAGCCAGACGACGAACAGCGGTGCGATCGCGATCTTGGGGATCACCTGGGCGAAGAGGATCAGCGGATAGACGGTCTTCTCCAGGCTCGCCGAGTACACCATGATCACCGCGACCAGTTCGCCGACGACCGCCGCGATGACGAACCCGACCACGGTCTCCCACGTGGTGACCCAGGTGTTCTGGGCGAGGTAGGCCGCGTTCTGTTGCGCGGTGTGCCAGGTGTCGATCGGGGACGGGAGGATGTAGGGGGCGACGAGCTCGGCCGCGGTGACGGCCCACCAGCCGGCGAGCAGGACGATCACCAGCGCGGCCGGACGCCACAGGCTGGCTGCGGCGCGCCGGGCGGAGAACGACGGCCGCCACGAGCGTGTCGAGCGGGAAGGGGCCGGAGGGGGTCCCGATGAGGAGGGGCGCACGCCGGCCGATGCGGTTACCGCCATGGAAATGTCCTAAGTTCGCAGGAGCTCGAGCCGAGCGACTCGACTGGGAATGCGCTTTCCGAAGCGATTCCGTCCCTAACGTGACTCAGCGCACACTGTCAACGTCGGCGGCGCCGCCGATGCGCGGGCTTTTCGTCACGGTAGGCGGGTGCTGTCCCGCAGGACCACCTGGCCTGGGACACGTTCGCGCAGGTCATCGCTGCCCGAGTGCAGGGCGAGCTGCACGGCTTGGGCGCCGATGGCTTCCAGTGGCAGCACCACCGTGGTCAGGCTGGGAGTGTGGTCGCGCAGCGTCGGGATGTCGTCGAAGCCGGCGACGCAGACGTCCCGCGGCACGACCAGGCCCATCTCCCGCCACGCCGCGATGGCGCCGATCGCCATCACGTCGGTGACCGCGAAGACGCAGACCGGCGTGGCGCCACTGTCGGGCCGCAGCTGCAGCGCCGCGGCCAGGCGTCGGGCTGCGGCGTAACCACCGTCGCGGGTGAACGGCCCGGACACCTCGACCATTGTCGTCAGGCCACGCCGGCTCAGTGCCTCGACGAAGCCGTTGCGTCGGTCGACCGCGGTGCGGATGTTGCCCGGGCCCCCGATCACCGCGAACTGCGTGTGCCCGGCCTCGGCCAGCGCGTCGGCCAACTGGCCGGAGGCGCAGTGGTTCTCGGGCTCGACCGCCGAACCGAAGGCCAGCGGTTGGCCGATCACCACCACGCGTCCACCGTTGGCCCGGTAGTAGTCGAACTCGGCCTCCAGGGCGCGGTCGAGGTCTCCGCTCTGGCGCGATCCGGCCAGCACGATCGCATCCGCGCGGTGGGAGATGAACGTGCTCACCGATTCGCGTTCGATGTCGAAGTCGCGGTCGGTGCTGGCCAGCAGCACCTGCTTGCGGGCGGTCCGGGCCGCGGTCTGCACACCGCGCACGATGGAGGAGAAGTACGGGTCGGCGATGTCGTGCACGATCAGGCCCAGAAGGCCGGTGGAGGCCCGCGCCAGGGCCTGGGCCTGCGCATTCGGCTTGTAGCCCAGTTCTCGCGCAGCGGCACGGACGCGATCGGCGACTCCCTCGCCGGGGATCCTCGTCGACCCGTTGAGCACCCGCGACGCGGTGGCCTGGGACACGCCGGCGCGCGCCGCTACATCCTGCAGTCTGACCGCCGCCATCGCTGCCGCTCCTGAACTCGCCGAATGCTCGTCGTTTGTCGTGGAGCCCATCCTGGGTTGACCGCGACGTGCGCACAGCTTACCGTGGAAAGCGCATTCCGAAGTGCTGACACCACGCACCCTCGTCGCCGAGGCGCGCACCGGTGCAGGTCACCCGACAGCACATGCCGTGACGGCCTCGTCCGTCGCCGCCTTTCCAGACAGGGAACTCCCAGATGACTTCAGCGACTTCGCCGCGCAGAACGCTGCGCATCGCGATGAACGGCGTGACCGGACGGATGGGCTACCGCCAGCATCTGCTGCGCTCCATACTCCCGCTCCGCGATGCCGGCCTGGTCCTCGAGGACGGCACGCGGGTGGCCGTCGAGCCCATCCTGGTCGGCCGCAACGCCGACAAGGTCGCCGACCTGGCCGCCGAGCACGGGGTTCAGGAATGGACCACCGACGTGACCGCGGTGATCACCGATCCCACGGTCGACGTCTACTTCGACGCTCAGGTGACGTCCCGGCGTGTGGAGGCGCTGTCGGCGGCCATCAAGGCCGGCAAGCACGTCTACACCGAGAAGCCGACCGCCGAAACGCTGACCGAGGCCATCGAACTGGCTCGGATGGCGCACAATGCCGGTGTCGTCGCGGGTGTCGTGCACGACAAGCTCTACCTACCCGGGCTGGTCAAGCTGCGTCGCCTGGTCGACGAGGGATTCTTCGGGCGAATACTGTCGATGCGCGGGGAGTTCGGTTACTGGGTGTTCGAGGGCGACGGGCAGCCCGCTCAGCGGCCGAGTTGGAACTACCGCTCCGAGGACGGCGGCGGCATCACCGTCGACATGTTCTGCCATTGGAATTATGTGATGGAGGGACTGCTGGGCGCGGTGCGAGCCGTCACCGCCCGCGCGGTCACCCACATTCCCAGGCGGTGGGACGAAGCGGGCCACGCGTATTCGGCTACCGCCGACGACGCTGCGTACGGCATCTTCGAGATCGACGGTGACATCGTCGCCCAGATCAACTCGTCCTGGGCGGTGCGGGTGTACCGCGACGAACTCGTCGAATTCCAGATCGACGGAACCCACGGTTCGGCCGTGGCCGGATTGCGGCGTTGTGTGGCCCAGCAGCGTGCACACACCCCGAAACCCGTATGGAATCCAGATCTCCCGGTCACCGAGCGATTTCGTGACCAGTGGCTCGAGGTTCCCGCGAACGCCGATCTGGACAACGGTTTCAAGTTGCAGTGGGAGGAGTTTCTGCGCGACGTGCTCGCCGAGCGGCCACACCGCTTCGGGTTGCTCTCGGCCGCCCGCGGTGTGCAGTTGGCCGAGCTCGGTCTGAGGAGCTCAGCCGAGGGCCGCCGGCTCGAAGTTCCGGAGATCGTGCTGTGACCGCGAGCGTCACCTCCGCCTCGGTCGTGTTGCCGATCGACGGGGAGCTCGACCGTTACCAGCTGGGCGAGCCAGGCGACTGGCGCCGGCCCCAGGCGCCCATCACGTCCCGGATCGCCTACGCGGCAGCGCATGTGGTGCCGAATGTGCTCGGCGACAACACGCCCGGTGCGCCCGCCGACGTCGACTGGGACGCCACCCTGTCCTACCGCCACGAGCTGTGGTCCTACGGACTCGGGGTCGCCGACGCGATGGACACCGCGCAGCGCGGTATGGGCCTGGACTGGCCGGCGACCAGGGAACTGATCACCCGCTCGGGACGCGAGGCCGCCGCGGTGGGTGGTCGGTTGGCCTGTGGTGCCGGCACCGATCAACTCGCGGCGCAGAACGTGCCCACCGGGGCGCGCGGTCTGTCGGTCATCACCGATGCCTACCGGGAACAGGTCGATGTGGTCACCGAAGCGGGCGCGAACGTGATCCTGATGGCGTCGCGTGCGCTGGCGCGGGTCGCCTCCTCGCCCGAGGACTATCTGTCGGTCTACGGCACCCTGCTCGCTGAAGCCGACGGTCCCGTGATTCTGCACTGGCTCGGGGAGATGTTCGATCCGGACCTGCGCGGCTACTGGGGAAGTGCCGACCTCTACAGCGCCACCGCGACATTCGAGGCGCTGGTGCGGCAGCACGCCGACAAGATCGACGGGGTGAAGGTGTCGCTGCTGGACGCCGCGCATGAGGTGGCGTTGCGCCGCGCGCTCCCCGAAGGGGTTCGGCTCTACACCGGTGACGACTTCAACTATCCCGAGTTGATCATGGGCGACGGACAGCATCATTCCGATGCGCTGCTGGGTGTCTTCGCGGCGATCTTCCCGGCCGCCTCGACTGCGCTGCAACACCTGGACGCCGGCGACAGCACCGCGGCCCGGCGGATTCTCGAGTCGACCAGCGCGCTCGGTCGGCATCTGTTCGCCGCGCCCACCTTTTACTACAAGACGGGTATTGCATTCCTGTCGTGGCTCAACGGCCGCCAGCGAGGCTTCAGTCTGATCGGCGGGCTGGCCAGCGGGCGGTCGGTCACCCACCTCAGCGAAGCCTTTGTGCTCGCAGACCGCGCCGGTCTGCTGGCCGACCCGGAGCTCGCCGCCGATCGGATGCGAACGTTCCTCGCGCTCAACGGAGTCGGCTGATGTCCGCCTGGTGCGACCGGCTGTCGTTGAACACCATGACCACCAAGGGCTGGACACTGCGGGAAGCGGTCGAGGCCACCGCCTCGGCCGGTCTGCCTGCGATCGGGGTGTGGCGTGACCGGGTCGCCGAGGCCGGCGTCGACGAGGCTGCGAAGATCGTGCGTGACAACGGTCTTCGGGTGTCCACGCTGTGCCGTGGCGGATTCCTGACCGGAGTCGAGAATTCGGGCGCCATCCTCGACGACAACCGGCGCGCCATCGACGAGGCCGCCGCGCTCGGCACCCGCGAGCTGGTGATGGTCGTCGGCGGGCTGGCCGGGCGTGATCTCGTCGGTGCCCGCGCCCGGGTCGCCGAGCGCCTCGCCGACCTCGTTCCCTACGCGGTCGACCGTGACGTGCGGTTGGCGCTCGAACCCCTGCACCCCGTCTTCTGCGCCGAACGGGCAGTCATCAGTACCCTCGGCCAGGCATTGGAGCTGGCCGCCCCGTTCCCGGCGCATGCCGTCGGCGTCGTCGTCGACACGTTCCACGTGTGGTGGGATCCCGGGCTGGCCGAGTCGGTGGCCCGGGCCGGGGCCGCCGACCGGATCAGCAGCTACCAGATCTGCGACTGGCTGGTGCCGATGGCGGCCGATCCGCTGGTGTCGCGCGGGATGATGGGCGACGGCGTCATCGACTTCGCCGCGATCAGCGCCCTGGTCGATCAGGCCGGCTATCGGGGAGACATCGAGGTCGAGATCTTCAACGAAACCGTCTGGGCCACCGAGGGCCTCGCGGTCTTGGACACCATGAAGGAGCGCTACCGGGATCTGGTCTGGCCGTCGCTGCGGAACTGAGCGACATGGCGGGCGCGTCGACGGTCGACCGGCGCGCCACGACACGCCCGCGCCTACTGTGCAGACGTGCGCCTTCGCGGTGCGAGACGGGGCTAACGCACCTGTGAGCGGCCCCGCTCGATGACCGAGCCGCGACTGGCAGCGATGTCATCGCCGCTGGTGGACTTCATCCACTCCCGCGCCGACGCGGCCTCCATCCACAGCCCGGTGCTGTTCTGGGCCTCGTCGATCTGGTGATACGACGCCATCAGCGCCCGCACCGCCTTCTGGTTGTTGCCGACGATCGACGCCGCGATCCGGCGCGCGGTGTCGAGCAGCTCGGCATGCGGCACGACCTGGGTCACCAGCCCGGTGCGCAGCGCCTCGTCCGCCGACAGGTAGTCACCGGTCATGCTCATCCGCCGGGCCATACCGACCCCGACCTTCTGCGGCAGCCGCACCGACAGACCCCAGGTCGGGAGCAGGCCGACCCGGGCATGGGTGTCGGCGAAGCGCGCCTGGTCGGAGGCGATGAGGATGTCGCAGTACAGCGCGATCTCCAGGCCCCCGGTGACGGCCGCGCCGTTGATCGCGCCGATCACCGGCTTGGTCATCGGCGGCCAATTCGGGGAGATGTCGGGCAGCTCGGTGGTGTCGCCGAGTTCCTTGAGGTCCAGTCCGGCGCAGAACACCGGGTCGGCCCCGGTGAGGATGACGACGTCGACGTCATCGTCGCTCTGAGCTTCGCGCAGTGCCGCGAACAGCCCGGTGCGCAGCGCCGCCGACAGCGCGTTGCGGGCCCCGGGCCGATTCAGGGTCAGCGTGCGGATTCGGTCGGTCGTCTCGACCAGCAGGACATCGGACGTTTCGGTCATCCGCTCACCGTATCGACACCCGTCAAGCGCCTATCGTGGAGGTCATGTGCCGAAACATCACCGAGCTGCGCGGGCTGCAACCGGCGGCCACCGCCGTGGAGATCGAGGCCGCGGCGCGCCAGTACGTCCGTAAGGTCAGCGGCATCACCAAGCCGTCGGCGGCCAACGTCGACGCGTTCGAGACCGCGGTCGCCGAGGTCACTGCGACCACGGAACGCTTGCTGGCCGGTCTGGCTCCGCGCAGGCAGCCGCCGAAAACGGTTCCACCGCTGCGCCGCCCGGAGGTCCGGGCGCGCCTCGGCCTGGCATGACCGGCGAGGCCAGGCCGATCTCCGGGCCGATGTCGGCGTCGACGCCGGCGCCGGTCTCGAAGCCGGCCTCCGGGCCGATGTCGGCGCCGACTCCGGCGCTCAAGGAGTGGAGCGCGGCCATTCATGCCCTCCTCGACGGCAGGCAGACGCTTCTGCTGCGTAAGGGCGGCATCCACGAGAAGCGGTTCGAGGTCGCCGCGTCGCGATTCCTGCTGTTCCCGACGATCGCACACAGCCACGCCGAGCGGGTGCGGCCCGAGCATCGCGACCTGCTAAAGGAGTCGGCGCGCGACAGCACCGACGACGAGGTGCTGGTGCGTGCCGGCGCCCGCGTGGTCGCCGTCGTCGAGGTCCGCCGCCCGGAGAACCTCGAACAGCTCGCGTCGCTGCACATCTGGACCGACGAGTCGGTCCGCGCCGACCGGCTGGACTTTCGCCCCCGGCACCGGCTCACCGCCGTGGTGGTGTCGGCGGCGGCGTTACGTGAGCCGGTGCGTTTGCAGCGCACCCCGGATTACCGCGGCTGCGCGAGTTGGGTCCAGCTGCCGGTGCGACCGGACTGGGCGGACCCGGTGCACGACGAGACCGTCCTGGAGGGGATCGCCGACCGGGTGCGTGGCTCAGTCGGTTGACGGTGGCCGGCTGTCAGCCGGCAGGACCAGGCGTGATTCGCCGCCGAGACGCACGGTGTGACGTGCCGTCGCCAGCGCGGTGCCGGTGGCGACGGACTCGCCGGTGCCCAGGTTGCGCACGAAACGCGGGTGCGACCCGCCCGCGATGAGCACCCGGATCCGGGCGCCTGCCGGAAAGGTGTGCGCGACGGCGTCGAGTTCGAGGCGCACCGTGCCGGTGTCGGGTGCTGAAGCCAGGTAGCCGTCGCTGATGTTCCGCGACCGGCCCTGCGCGTCCACCTGGCTGAGCCGGACGAAGACATCGTTGTTCGGGTTGGAACAGGAGTGCGACAGGTCCACGACCGGGGCGCCGACAACACACAGGTCGGTGGGTAGCGGCGCACTGGTGAAGGTCAGCACATCGGCGCGGCGCGCCAGTTCGGTGTCGTCGCGGTAACCGCCGACGGGGGACAGCAGCCGTCCTCCGACCGTCGGGGTCGGGTCGGCGGGGTTGTAGACGAAGACCTCGTCACCGCCCTGGGCCGGCGCGGCGCCGGCCAGACCACCGCCGGGCTGCAGGTAGAGCACCTGCTCGGGCATCGGCGGCGGCCAGTCCGCGAGCTCCAGCCAGCCCTGCCCACCGACATGCACACGCACCGGGCTGGGGCGTTGGGAGGGCTGATCACCCAGATGGGTACCGAGCCAGTCCAGCGTCTCGCGGATGACCGTCGGAGCGGCCTTGGTCATCATGTGTCCGTGGGTCCACGGCCCGACGGTCAAGCCGACGGGTACGTCGCGGTCGCGCAACCTGGCGAACTGGGTCAGGGTCTGTTCGAGGAACAGATCCTGCCAACCGGACAGCAGCAGCACCGGAATGTCCGTGCGCTCCAGAGCCTCTCGTAGATGCAGCCGCGTCCAGAACTCGTCGTCGGCGTCGGGGTGCTCGAGCCAGGACTCGAACCACAGCGCACCGTCACCGAGCAACGCGCGGCTCGCTTCGCCCAGCGGCAGACCATAGGACGCGCGCGTCACACGGCGTTGCGCCCGCGCCTGCCGAAGCAGGGTCAGCAGCCGGTTGGGATCCTCCTGATGGGCGACCAGGTCGCTCCAGCCGAGGAAGTCGTTGAGGCCGAACGACCCTGTGCCCCAACGTGGCCCGCTGACGTCGTGCGGACCGACCGTGATCACCGCCGCCTTCATCTCCGGTGGCGGATCGCTGAGCAGCGCCCACTGGGTGAAGCCAAGATACGACAGTCCGACGGTGCCGAAGGTGCCGGTGAACCAGGTTTGTTCACGCAGCCACGCGACGGTGTCGGCGCCGTCGGGGATCTCGTGCACCATCGGCGAGAACTCGCCGCCCGAACCGAACGTGCCCCGCACGCTCTGCACCAGCACGTGATAGCCGCGGGCGGCGTAGACCGAGCCGAACAGCGCCGCGAACGGGAAGCTGCGCCCGTAGGGGCCACGCACCAGCAGCGTGCCAGCCGGGGTGGCGAGCTGCGGCTCGTAGTGGTCGGCGATCAGGTCGACGCCGTCGCGCATCGGAACACGCAGGCCGCGGTGGACGACGACACCCGACGTCGGTTCGGGCAACCCGAGCACCTTGCCCAGCGTGCGTCCGATCCGGGCCGCCATCCCGCGAGGCGGTGTCGGCTCGGTCATAGCCGGCGTTGTCGCGTTCACCCCGACAGGCTACGCAAGAGGTGACTGCCCGCCGTCGATTGCCCGAACCATCTTGGCGATCAGCCAGCGCATCGCCTGGGACGCAGTGGAACCCTCCAGGCCCCACACCCCGACCATGCGCTCGTAGGCCTCGACGTTCCAGAGCAGGTCCAGAAGCGCCGCGGCGGCCCGTTGCTCGGTGTCACTCCACTGCGCCGCGGCGGTGGCCACCGCCGACTGCAGCGCCGCGCGACGACGCTCGTCGACGGTGTTGAACGTGGGATCGTCGGTCGCCTGCGCCGATCGCCGAACCGAGAACCGCTGCAGGGATGCGAAAATCCGGGTCGTCACTTCGTCCAAGGTGGTCAGGTCGATGTCCTCATAGGAGATTCCCGCCTCGTCTTCGAGCCGTTGCATCACCGCGTCGTGCAGCAGTTGCTCGGAGGGGAAATGGCGATAGACGGTCCGTTCGCCGACCGCGGCGCGTTCGGCCACCGCCTTGAACGTGAGCCCCTGCCAGTTCCAGCTCTCGAATTCGTGGACCAGCTCGCTACCGGCGGCCACGATCTTGTCGCGGGTCTGATCAGCTTTTTGCCGACGGCTGGTGTTGTCGTAGTTCCGCCGCGGAGGGATTGACGAACCGCTCATAATCGTGACAGCTTACTGTCACGAAAGTGGGAGGCAAACGATGGCCGCATCGCAGGTGTCGTCGGACGAGTTGCTCGGTGCTGCGATGCGACAGACCGGTCTCGCCGATTTCGGCGACGACTGCTTTCGTGAGGGTCTGGAGATCCTCTTGCGTGCCCTGGCCGCCGAGGCCAAGCTCAACACCCGGGGCGAGGCCTACATCTACGACCGCATCCGGCTGTTGCTGTGCCAGCGGTTGCAGGTGGAGGACTGGCTCGCCCGATACCCAGAGATTGCCGACCAGCCCGTGACCGCGCCGGTGTTCGGCCTGGGATTGCCCCGTACCGGATCGACAGCCCTGTCCTTCCTCCTGGCCCAGGACCCCGGCGTCCGCTATCTACGCCTCTGGGAGTCGACTCGGCCGTGCCCGCCGCCGTCCACCGTGCTCGGCGACGATCCCCGCATCCCGGCCGGGCAGCGGCCCGTTGTGGTCGGCAGCAGACACCACGTGCCCAGCGACACACACGGCCCGACGGAGTGCCTGGATCTGATGGCACTGAATTTCACTTCGCAGATCTTCCAGGCCTTCGCGCAGATCCCCTCCTACTCTCGGTGGCTGCTCCACAGTGCCGATCTCACGCCTACGTACCGCTACGAGCGCAGGGTCCTGCAGTTGCTGCAGTGGGGCGAACCCACCAGACCGTGGCGACTGAAGACGCCCGCCCACATGACTTCTGTATCCCAATTGGACCGCGTCTTCCCCGACGCGCGCTTCGTCATGACGCACCGCGACCCCACCGACGTGATGCTCTCGGTGGCCGATGTCTACGCCGACATAGTCAGCGGGTTCAGCGACCACGTCGATCGTCCTTACCTCGGTGAGCTCAATGTGGAGGTGTGGTCGACCGCGGTGGCCCGCACCATGGAGTTCCGGGCGAACGGCGGAGATGCCCGCTTCTACGACATCGACTTTCGCGACATGCAGGTCGATCCCGTCGGCGAGGTGCGCCGCCTCTACGACTGGCTCGAAGTGCCGGTCTCCGAAGAGTTCGAGCATCGGATGGCTGTGTGGTGGCACGCCAACGCCGAGAGCCAGGACCCTCACCCGAAGCGCGACCCCGGGGATTTCGGCCTTGATGTCGACGTGATTCGGCCGCGATTCGCCACCTATGTCGACACCTATCTCAGGAGTAGCGATGACCACTGACCTCGCCGGCGGAATCGACGCCGGTCGCGAGTACGTGTTCGCCGAGCGGCCGGATGACCCCGAGATGCGGGACTCGGTCAGCTTCTGGGTGTTCGACGACAGCGGTGCGGTCGGCCTGCCGCGCATCGGCATCGAGGCGGTCGCGGCGCACTGGGGGAGCCACCAGATCCAGGTCAACCTCGCCTTCCCCGATGGTCGGGTGTACCGGTTGCGCGACAACGCCCCGGCCCGTTCGCCGTTCGCGCCCGACGGCACGCCCGCGGTGCTGGGCGCGGGCCCGATCGCGTTCAGGTGCGTCGAGCCGTTCGACGTCTGGACCGTGGCCTTCGACGGTCACGCGATTCAGACCACGTCGGCCGACCTGATCGCTGGACGCAAGACCGGCCCACTGGTGAACCTGCGGTTCGCCATCGAGGCCAGGATGGCTGCACCGCCGTGGGTGCAGGGTGCGTTGCGGACTGACGCGGATACGCAACTCAAGACGTCGATCGCCGGTGACCTGATGGGCGGGCCCCGCTACGAACAGTTGTTCCGCGCTGCCGGGTCGGTCGAGGTGGCCGGCGAGTGTCACGACCTCACGGGGAGCGGACTGCGGATCCGCCGCCAAGGGGTGCGCCGGCTGGAGGGATTCTGGGGGCACTGCTGGCAGTCGGCGCTGTTCGGCAGCGGTCGGGGCTTCGGTTATATCGCCTATCCGCCCCGGCCCGACGGAGAGCCGACGTTCAACGAGGGCTATCTGTTCGACGGCGACGGACCACTGATTCCGGCGCGGGTGGTGTCGGCGCCGTGGCTGTCTCGGCTGCAATCCGTGGGCGAAGACGTATCGCTGGTCCTCGAGACCGAGCGCGGGACCGTCCGGATCGCGGGGGAGACGGTGCTGTCGAACCATGAGATCACCGACCCGAAGGATGTGCCGCCCGATGTCCTCGCCACGATGGCCAACTGGACGTTCCCGGCGTTGCAGCAGGCCGGCGTGCGGTATCGCTGGGACGACGAGGAGACGATCGGGATGCTGGAGCGGTCCATACCCCGCGAGCAGCTTGGGAATCAGTAGATGTAGAACGGGCTCAGTTCATGCGCGCGCTGCAGGTTCGTCTGCATGCAGTCCGGGTCGGGCTCGGAGTAGATCGGCGAGTAGAACAGCGATTGCTGGATGACGCCGTAGCTGGTCTTGAATGCCACCATGCAGGTGATCCACCAGCGGTTGTTCCAGTCGGTGGGCTTCATCACCCAGTACTGCGCCGCGCGATGGCCGTTGATGTCGAGTTCGACCGCGTCGGCCGGCAAGGTCTGTTCGAAGGTCCGCCAGACGAACGCCTCGACGGCCATCTGGTAGTTCCCGGCGTCGTACTTGCAACGCAGACTGTCCTCGGGCGTGGGCGGGGTGAAAGCCAGGCCGATGCGCTGGACCACGTCCAACGGGATGTCCCGGCAGGGATCGAAGGGATCCGGGTCGACGAGGTCGATCACCGGATACTTGATGGTCGTCGACACCGCCGGCAACGGCGCGCCGGTCGCACGCAGTTCGACCCGGTCGCCGGCCACCGGGCCGGCCGGAGTCGTCTGCCAGACCACCACCACCGCGGCGACCAGCGCACACAGCGCCGAGAAGAGCCGCAGTTTGGCGACCATCGCACCCCCTCGAGGTTCCGGGCCGGTGAGATGTCCGGTCCCGCTCGCATTCGTCCGTCCTGCGGGGCAGTGTAACGGCCGCCACGCGCCGGGGGACCGGAAGCCTAGAACACGTTCTAGTTGCCCGGCGAACGGGTGGCGAGCGCGTGATGGGTGCACCAGTACTCTGGTCTGTTGTGACCAGTGACGACCGACGTCCGACGCTGTGGGCGGTCAGCGACCTCCACACCGGGCACACCGGCAACAAGCCTGTGGCTGAGTCGCTGCATCCTGCCTCACCTAAGGACTGGTTGATCGTGGCCGGCGACGTCGCCGAACGCACCGACGAGATCCGGTGGGCACTGGACCTGCTGCGCAAGCGGTTCGCCAAGGTGATCTGGGTGCCGGGCAACCACGAGCTGTGGACCACCAATCGCGACCCGATGCAGATCTTCGGCAAGGCGCGTTACGACTACCTCGTCAACATGTGCGACGAGATGGGCGTCCTCACTCCCGAGCACCCCTATCCGGTGTGGACCGAGGAGGGTGGCCCGGCGACGCTGGTGCCGATGTTCCTGCTCTATGACTACTCGTTTCTGCCGCAGGGTGCGGGCACCAAGGCCGAGGGGCTGGCGATCGCCAAGGAGCGCAACATCGTCGGCACCGACGAATACCTGCTCTCGGCCGAGCCGTACTCCACTCGCGACGCCTGGTGCCGTGAGCGGGTGGCCTACACCCGCAAGCGGCTGGAAGATCTGGACTGGATGACCCCGACCATCCAGATCAACCACTTCCCGATGGTCCGTGAACCCTGTGACGCGATGTTCTACCCGGAGTTCGCGCTGTGGTGCGGCACGACGGCGACGGCCGACTGGCACACCCGCTACAACGCGCTCTGCTCGGTGTACGGACACCTGCACATCCCACGCACCACCTGGTACGACGGGGTCCGCTTCGAGGAGGTCTCGGTCGGCTACCCCCGCGAGTGGCGCCGCCGCAGGCCGTACCGGTGGTTGCGGCAGATCCTCCCGGATCCCAAGTACGCGCCCGGCTATCTCAACGAGTTCGGCGGGCATTTCCAGATCACCCAGGAAATGCGTGATCACGCAGCCAAGGTGCAACAGCGGATCGTGAGCAGGCGGGCATGATCGCCGCCACCCTGCTGGCCGGGGTGCTGCCCGGTTCGATAACCGCCCTGGCGGCCGCCGAGCTGTACACCGACCCCAAGGAACTGGCTCCGCTGCCTGAAGAGGAGCCGCTGATCGCCAAGTCGGTTCCCAAGCGGCGCAACGAGTTCATCACCGTGCGCTACTGCGCACGTCAGGCCCTGGTGGATCTCGGTGCCGACCCGGTCCCGATCCTCAAAGGGGAGAAGGGCGAACCCTGTTGGCCCGACGGCATTGTCGGCAGCCTGACACACTGTGAAGGATTCCGCGGGGCCGCGGTGGGCCGCCGCGAAGAGGTGCGGTCCGTCGGGATCGACGCCGAGCCGCACGACGTGTTGCCCAACGGGGTGCTCGACGCGATCAGCCTCCCCGTCGAACGGCATGAACTCGCCGCGCTGCCCGACGACGTGCACTGGGATCGGGTGTTGTTCTGCGCCAAGGAAGCGACCTACAAAGCGTGGTACCCCTTGACGCGACGGTGGTTGGGCTTCGAGGACGCACACATCCGCTTCGACGTCGACGGGTCCGGACACGCGGGGACGTTCACCTCCCAGATCCTCATCGACCCGGAAGCGCTGTCGGGCCCGCCGCTGACGGCGCTGACAGGTCGGTGGTCGGTGCGCAACGGGATCGCGTTGACGGCGATCGTGCTGTGACAGCGGTGCCTCCGGGCCTGGTGGTGGTCGACAAGCCCGGTGGGATGACCAGTCACGATGTCGTTGGCCGGTGCCGGCGGATGTTCGGTACCCGCAAGGTCGGGCACGCGGGCACACTGGATCCGATGGCCACCGGGGTGCTGGTCATCGGTGTGGAACGCGCCACCAAGATCCTCGGTCTGCTGACGGCCACGGCGAAGTCGTATTCGGCGACGATCCGGCTCGGCGAGACCACGACCACCGAGGATGCTGAAGGCGATGTCGTGCAACGTGTTTCGGCCGTCGCTGTGACCGACGACCGCGTCGCGGCCGCCGTCGCTGCACTGCGCGGCGACATCGAGCAGGTTCCCTCTGCGGTGAGCGCCATCAAGGTGGACGGCAAGCGGGCCTACCGGATGGTGCGCGAGGGACAGAGCCCCGAGCTGGCACCCCGGCCGGTGCGGATCGACCGTTTCGAGGTGCTCGCGGTGCACCGGGATCGCCCAGGCGGGGTCGTCGACGTCGACGTCGAGGTCGACTGCTCCAGCGGCACCTACATTCGCGCTCTGGCCCGCGACGTCGGCGCCGCGCTCGGTGTCGGAGGCCATCTCACAGCGCTGCGGCGCACCCGGGTCGGAGATTTCGGCCTCGAGCAGGCCCGGACACTGGAGCAACTCGCCGAGGCGCCGGAATTGTCCTACTCCCTCGACGAGGCGTGCCTGCGGGCTTTTCCGCGGCGCGACCTCACCGCGGCCGAGGCCATCGACGCCGGCCACGGACGTCCGCTCACGCCGGCAGGCATCTCCGGCGTCTACGCCGCGGCGGCCCCCGACGGGAGCGTGATGGCGCTGTTGCAGGACGCCGGAGCGAAGACCAAGTCGGTGGTGGTGATCCGGCCCGCGACGCTGTAACCGTCGCACCCCCAGTGGCGCGTGCCGGGTCGCGTAATTTACATACACTCCAGTTGGGAATCTGCAGTCTCACTGAGTGGCCTGGCGCGGCAATGACGTGCCCAATCCTGTCCCAAACTCGCTATTTGCGCAGCTGAGGACGTAATTCATGTAGCTATTTTATCGACACTATCGACAATTACTGTGCGTAATGCTTGCTCTGATACAGCGCGATCGGTATGTTAAATGCGATCTACAACACAGCGGCACAGCGAAGTGACCGGTACCACTGCCTGCGGTCCAACGCTCGCCGCATTCCAGGATCGGATTGAGCACCATGACCCATCATCACGAGACCGTTACCCCGAGTCCGACGTCAACCCGGCACCCGGGTGGTGACACGCGGTCGACGCTGCGCCCGTGTTCCGGGGAATCCGGTGTCGACGGTGAACTGACCGGGGTGGATCTCGGCCACGTTTGCAAGCGCACCGTTCAGGTCGGCGGTCTGGCACTAGCGGCATACGTCATGACTGCTCTGGCAGCTGGTCACGGAGTTGCCGCTGCCGACACGGGGGAGACGGGTCGAGTTGCTCCGGCGAGTAGTTCATCGGCGCACAGCGAAACGTCGAGCGCGGACAACGCCGGTAGGGGCTCGGTTGAGTCGACCTCCACCAGCGACGTCGAAGACAGCACCTCCGAATCGCCGCCGGACGGCTCGACGGACAGCGAAAACGACGCGCTCGAAACGTTGGCAGAGGCTGACCTGGCCGCCGAGCTTGACGCCGACACCGACCTCGACGCCGCGACCGAGAGTGATGTCGGCCCCGAGGTCGACCCCGATGTCGACCCCGAGGTCGACATCACCACCGACATCGATGTGGGCACCGATACGGACGTCGACGTCGAGCTCGACGATCGTTCCGGGACTGCACCAGAACCGGATTCAGATCGTGATTCCTCTGGCGACGACTACGCCGGCGTCACCGCCGAGGACCACGAGGTCCAGTCCGACCCTTCAACCGAGCCTGTCGCCGATGCGGAATCGACACTCGTCGGGGACCCCGAGGCGGTAGGCAGGCGCGCGGAAGACGACGCGGAGGTCGGCGCGGTCGATGCCACGGCCAACGCCGTCACTGCACCGACAGCGGCGCAGCCGCTCGACGCCCCGCCGGCCGAGGTCGCCCTCGGCCCAAATGCAACCCCGGAGCCGACGCCCCCGGCCCCGGCACAGGCCACGACGGACTTCTCCCTGTTCGGTTGGGTTCGGCGGACCTTCTTCAACCGTCCGCCGACCGTTCGCTACGACGCCACTCTCAACTCTCAGGACATGACCGACGGCGTGATCACCGGCAATCTCGGCGCCCTCGATCCCGACAGCGACCCACTGACCTACTCGCTCATCAGAGATCCCCGGTTCGGCACGGTCAACATCGACCCACTCACCGGCAATTTCGTCTTCACGCCCACTGCAGCTTTCGCCGAATTCGGCGGAACCGACTCGTTCACCGTCAGGGTCAGTGACAACCGTTTCCATCTGATGTCGTACCTGTTCAAGCGTGACAAAGGCAGGCCCACAGCCAGGATCGTCCTCAGCGTTGCCGCAGTGGGCGATCCTGCGTCGTCACCAGCGTTGGAGCCCTTCGTGGTCGACAAGGTCGTCGAATTCGATCTCCCCGACGGGGTCACTGTCACGGGTGCGGAACTGAGTCCGGACAGCGAACACCTCATCCTCGAGGTGGAGGTCGACGGCAACACGCACATCGCCGTCACGGACCTCGATGGCGGAGGTTACCAATGCATCTCCTGCGGGGTGGCCGACAACACCGCCAAGGCCCGGGCGTTCTACGACAACCAGAGAATCTGGTTCGCCAACACGTCGGGACAGCAATCAGCCGGTGAGCCGCTGGGCGGCGCCGGCGCGATCACCTACTCGGTGCTCGAATGCGAAGGCTCCATCTACGCCTGCCACAACCCGACGGTCAAGAAGGTCAAGTTCCCGTCGGACAAACGCCTTCTCCCCGTGCAGAATCGTGAGGCCAAGCCAGACCCGTTCGGCGAGTACGTGACGTGGACGGAGAACACATTCTTCCGCGGCCCGCGGATGAGCATTGCCAGGCTCGTTCCCACCGCCGACGGATACAAGCTCGTCGATCAGCGAATCTTCAGTCCGCAGTGGCTCGAGAATGCCGACTACGCAGAAGACTTCGCCGACGCCACCCGCTTCTACGAGGGAGCGAGTTGGCACGCCGGTGGCCGCTATCTGAAGTATCAGACCACCTCCACCGGCTTGAACTACGACATCTACCTGTTGGACACGGCTACCGGCGAGCGGCGGCAACTCACCACCGACCTCGACTACAACGAATCCGGCGACATCGCCCCGGACGGGAACTCCATCTATTTCAGCTCCGCTCGCGGTCTGGACCGCATGGACGTGTTCACCGCTCTGGAACGCCCGTCGCTGATCGACAGTGCTGCCTTCCCGCAGATCGGACGGGTGAGTCTGTGGAACAACCGCCGCTCGATGAACGAGCCCTGGCTGATGAATCTCGCCGCGGGTCAGCAGCAGGGCGGCTACTCGGGTCAGCCGATCATCGTCGACCCCGATTGGACGATCCGCGGATGGAGCTGGTTTCCCGACTCCACGCGCGCGGTGATCAACGAGCAACAGCGTCCCGACACCGTGACCCCCGGGGCGCCCGACACCCCCTGGCGAGTCAGCATCATCAGTTTTCCCACCCGCACACCGACGACCCCGCTGCCGCCGGTACACCAAGATCCTGAAGCCATCGCGCGCTGGTCGATACCGGTCGAGGACTACAACCCGATGATGGGCCGGCAGGACACCAGAGTGCTCAGAGGCGCGCATTCCGGAACCGCCACCCTCCGATACAGCGGAATCTTCGCGTGGGGAACCTACTCCGTCACCTACAAGAACTACTCCGACGATGGGAAGACGTTCATCAACGGCACCGAGAAGGTCACCATTCTCAATCCGGTGGGCAACTCGGTGTGGAGCGCTGATCTGACCAGCGAGGGCGAGCGTACCGGATTCTTGAAGGGCAGCATCAAGGTCGGAAAGAAGAATTCGTTCTCCGGAGAGGTCTCCTCCGAGATCAATGGTGTCACCTACAGCGGGGTGCCGACCCAGACCGACTTCCCGGGCGTCAACCAACCCCAGCTGGCCATCTCGCCCTCCGGCGACAGGATTCGCGTGACTGCCACGGTGGCGGAGGACAGTCAGGCCCGTCCTGTGCGCGGTGCCACGGTGACCGTGGGCTCCGTCACCATGATCACCGACGACCACGGCTATGTTCAGATTCCCTTCGGTGCAGGAGATCTCGTCATCGCCACTGCCGGCGGCTTCCAGGGCGCCAGTCATCAGGTTCCTGGTCCGTGATGACAGCCACGACCTGACGCCCCGGATCAGACGCGCAGGGTCGGTCCAAGAACCCTCGGACCATCGAGGTGACTTCGAGATCGTGAGAGCAATGTCCCTGCACAGTCGTCACCGCCATCCACCGAACGTGAGAACGCTGTTTCTCGAGAATCAGTGAAACATCCACTTCAAGTGGACAAGCCACATCGATACCGGATAACAGAATCGACCTCAGTGTCACCGACCATGTGATGGAGACAACATGTCAAACACCCCCAACGACGACGCTCCGCTCGACGGTTCATCGAAGGGTGAGCAGGAGTCAAAGCTGTTCGACACACTGGCTTTTGCGGTCCGCTGCGGTGGAATTGCGGCAGCCATGGCGATCGCAGCCTTGGTGACCACCGGCTATGGGTACGCGGGCGCCGATACATCCGTGACCGGGAGCTCCGACGCCGCGCAGACTTCCGAGCGTGCGAGCGATTCCGGGAACGCGCCCGGCTCGGGCCTCGACAACGCGGAAACCCCCGGCTCGGCCGAACAAGACTCGTCTGATCGCGACTCCGATGGCCAGGACGCCGAGGACGACGCACCCGAGATCGACGGGATCGAGGACGCCGATGAGCCTGGGGACAGTCACGAGATCGATCAGTCCGACGAGGTCGGCGACAGTCACGAGGTCGAAGTCAGTGACGAGAGCGACGACGGTGCCTCTGAGGGCGACGACACGACGACCCTCGACGATGAACCGGGGACCTCTGAGCACTCTGAAATCGTCGATGCTGTGGCGGCATACGCCACGGTCGTTGACGGGTCGGAAGTTCCTCTCGTCGACATCCCGGTGGTGTTGGCAGAGGAGGAAGCAACTGAGACCGGCGGCGGACCCACGACATTCCCCAGCCGAGCCGCACAGGGAGTATCGCCGTCCGCCGACGAAGTGCTTGCCGATGACCCCCGATCCGCGGAAGGGGGCAGTCAGTCTGACGTCGTCTCCGTCACGTACCTGACGAACCCCGGTGTCGGCGGGCCCCTTGCGAGCCAGATGGTTGACGAACCCGTGCAGACGCTGTTCGCCTGGTCGTTGCTCGGCTGGGTCCGGCGCAACTTTTTCAATCAGGCCCCGGTGCTCGACTACGACCCGTCGTCGAACGTGCAAGGGCCATTGGGTGTGATCACCGGTGATCTCGGTGCCACGGATCCAGAGGGAGACACCCTGACCTACACCGTGATTGCCCGGCCCAAACACGGCACGGTGGTGATCGACGATGTCACGGGAACGTTTGTGTATACGCCGGACCTGGAGTATGCGATGGGCGGCGGTGTCGACTCCTTCCGCGTGCGTGTGACGGACGGCAAGCTCAACCTGCTGCATTTTCTACGTCCCGACTTCGGTATGCCCCGCTTGACCGTCGGCCTCGACGTGCAGAGCATTCAGCCGAGCGCCGACCGATTCGTCGTTCCGCTCCCCGACGACGTGGTACAGCCGCAGAATCCCACCTACACCCACGACGGCACGGCGCTCATCTTCCGCGCGACGCCGGCGGGGGCCACTCGAACGGAGATCTATCGGGTCGGCACCGACGGGTCCGGATTGCAGTGCCTGACCTGCGGTCTGGCACCCGAGCTCACCGACAACCTGTCGAAACCCTTCGCCTTCGACGACGGCGAGCGCATACTGCTGAGCGCAGGGACCCAGTCTGACTCCGGTGGTGAGACAGCCGACCACTACATCCTCGAGTGTGCCGGGGGAGTGAATGCCTGCGGCGCGGGCTCCCAGCTGCTCGAGATCACGGTGCCGACCAGCGTTCCCGCGAACGTCGTTGTGATCCAGAAGCAACGGGAGCTGCGGATCGCCCCGGACGGTGTGCACGTCGGCTTCACCCAACTGCTCGGATCGGGCACCGCGACCCAGCTGGTCTCCAGTGTGGGCCGATTGGAGCGGACTGATACCGGTTACGTCATCGTCGATCCCCACGTGGTGTATGTGGGCGGAGAGCTGAAGAACTTCACCTCCGACGGCAAGGGCGTGATGGTCACCGATTTCTCCGGGAAGTACGAAGCGGGAAATGCCGACAACGTCCTGATAGATCTGGCCGACGGCACAGTCACGCGCTTGACGACCAACTTGGACTACGACGAATCGGTCGATATGTCCCCGAACGGCCGATGGCTCGCACTCGGCAGTTCACGCACCTTGGACTATCTCACTCCGATGTCGCAGATCACACGGCCGACCTTCGTTCCGGCATACGTCGTGTTTCCGACCTTCCAGGCCAAGAAGGGCTCGTTGAACCAAGCGTGGGTGATCTCGGTCGAGGACGAGCTGGCCGGTGAGAACGGCATCTTCGTGGGGGACCCGAGCGGCGCGTACAACTCGGTACCGGTAGCGAACTGGAGTGCCGATGGCACAGCCGTCACCTTCTGGGAACGCAGCAAGACCGACCCTTCCGACACCAGGTTGGTTGTCGCGACGTTGAACAACATCGACGGCGGAACCCGCCCCGCCGATGTTTCCACTCCGGACTCTTCGGGGTGGGCGCAACCTCTGTCATCGGTGGTCGTGAAGGCGACCCCCACCGAGGCGTCCCGGGCCGGCAGAGTCGGCGGCAGCGCGGTGGTGACGACATCGAAGGCCGGGAACCTCACGACAACGACGGTGACGTACACGGACTTCGAAGACGAGCAGGGCCTCATCCTCAACGGAACCGAGACGACGGTGACCAACGCGACGTTGACGAACATCACCTACAGTGCAGACATCTCGGTCACTGGTGGTGACGGCAGTGCGCGTGGCTACCTCCGCGCGGACGGGGTCAAGATCGTCAATCAGCTCTCGCTGACCGGCACCATCGAGTCGTCGCTCGACGGGAATGTGTTGGTGATGGGTTCGGCGCCACAGTGACCGCCTCGCACCGACGCGCCCGTCCCGCCGGATCGTTGGCCCCGCACCCGCCGGCATGTAGTCTGAACCAACCTTCCGGGCAGGTGGTAAGCCCGGCGGATGGGAAGGCTTGCGGGATGCCGACGGGAGTGGGGCGCACGAGGCGGACCCAGGCAGAACGCACCGCGGCGATGCGCACGCGTCTGCTCGATGCCACGGTCGAGTGCCTGGTCACCTACGGCTACGCCGGAACCACGACCCCCCGGATCGCCGAGATCGCCGGGGTGACGCGTGGGGCGCAGGTCCACCACTTCCGCTCCAAGGAAGATCTCGTCGTCGCCGCCATCGAGCATCTTGCCGAGCAACGCATCCAGACCGCGATCAGGCAGAACGGCCGGCTGCTTTCCAGTGCTGACCCGGTCGCCAGTGTGCTGGAGTTCCTGTGGGAGTCGCACCAGGGTGACATGCTGGTGGCGACCATCGAGCTGTGGGTGGCCGCGCGTACTGACGAGGTCCTCGCGCGCGAGGTCGCACGTGTGGAGCCCATGGTGAACAGCACACTGGTGACGGCTATCGATCAATTGGTTCCAGATGCTATGTCGCGCAAGAAATTACGCAATGCCATCTTCACCGCGATGGACGCGCTGCGGGGGATACTGATCGTCAGTTTCGTCGATCGTGACCTCGTGGAGGCGCGGCGGCGCTGGGACCGTGCGTGTGTCGACCTGCGCGTGGTGTTCGACGCGGCGCTCGCCGCTTCCTGACTCCAAGCAGCGCTTCCCCTCGTCTCCTCTCTGGCTACAGGCGATCCCGGCAACTGCTTGCCTACATACATGCAGGCAAGTATGTTTGTTTCTTGACGCGCCCCAGCGGCGCCCAGGCGAGTGATCGAAAGGATGAAGATGCCGAATCGAGTGTTCGTGGTCGGTGTGGGCATGACGAAGTTCGAGAAGCCCGGTGCGCGGGAGGGCTGGGACTACCCCGACATGGCGCGGGAAGCCGGCACCAAGGCACTCGACGACGCCGGCATCACGTACCGCGACGTGCAGGAAGCCTACGTAGGTTACGTGTACGGCGAGTCCACGTCGGGCCAGCGCGCCGTCTACGAGCTGGGCATGACCGGTGTACCCGTGGTGAACGTCAACAACAACTGCTCAACCGGATCCACCGCTTTGTATCTGGCCGCCAAAGCGATTCGAGGCGGACTGGTCGACTGCACGCTCGCGCTGGGGTTCGAGAAGATGCAGCCGGGATCCCTGGGTTCCACCTACGACGACCGCGCGCAGCCGATGGACAAACACTTCCTGGCCCTGGCCGAGATCTCGGAAGTGTTGTTCCCACCTGCGCCGTGGATGTTCGGGGCGGCCGGCCGCGAACACATGCAGAAATACGGCTCCACCGCAGAGCATTTCGCCGCGATCGGCTACAAGAACCACAAACACTCGGTCAACAACCCGTACGCGCAGTTCCAAGAGGAGTACACCCTCGATGACATCCTCGCGGCGAGGATGATCTACGACCCCCTGACCAAGTTGCAGTGCTCACCGACCTCGGACGGATCCGGCGCAGCGATTCTTGCCTCGGAAGACTTCGTGACCCGGCACGGCCTTGCGGACCGGGCCGTCGAGATCGTCGGCCAGGCGATGACCACCGATTTCGCCGACAGCTTCGACGGCACCTGCAAGGCCCTGATCGGGTACCACATGAATGTCGCTGCCGCGCAGAGCGTCTACCAGCAGAGCGGGCTCGGCCCGGACGATTTCCAGGTCATCGAACTGCACGACTGCTTCTCGGCCAACGAACTGCTGCTCTACGAGGCGCTGGGACTGTGCGGAGAGGGCGAGGCTCCCCGGCTCATCGACGACAAGGACACCACCTACGGAGGCCGCTGGGTCGTCAATCCCTCGGGCGGACTCATCTCCAAGGGCCATCCGCTGGGAGCGACAGGTCTTGCCCAGTGCGCGGAGCTGACCTGGCAGCTGCGTGGCGACGCCGACCGACGCCAGGTCGACGGCGTCACCGCGGCACTGCAGCACAACATCGGCTTGGGCGGCGCGGCCGTCGTCACGGCCTACCAACGCGCCGAACGCTGACGCCGCAAGCCTCATCGACAGTCACATCTCGACAAGAAAAGGAACACATCATGGGACACATCGAAGCCACTCGTGACCTGGGCGCAGCCCCCGACGAGCTCTGGGCCATCATCTCGGACCCGCAGACGTGGGACCGCTGGTTCACCGTTCACGACAAGTGGCTCGAAGAGCCGCCTGCCACCCTGACCCCGGGTGCGCGCCTGACCGCGAAGATCGTCATGCTCAACATGGCGAACAAGATCGAATGGTCGGTCAGGTCCGTCGATGCGCCGACCAGCCTTGCTCTCGGAGGAACCGGAATGGCCGGTGTGAAGGCCGATTTCACCTTCACCATCGAGCCGCTGGGCGCCGGATCGCGATTCACGGTCTCCGGAGACTTCGAGGGTGCGCTTGTCAAGGGCGCGCTGGCGAAGGCGGTGGAGAAGGACGGCATGCGGCAATTGGACAAGACGCTCACCCAACTCGACGAACTCGCCTCGGCGGCGGTGTGACTGTGACCAGCATGCAGCAGGACCTGGCGTTCGACGACAGCGGTCTCGACAGCTGGACCGAGGACGACCGATTCGAGGTGACCCGCGAGCGGATCGCGGAGTATGCCGCAGCCACGAACGATCCCATCCCGGCTCATCGCGACGGCGACATCGCCCCGCCGGTGTTCGCGATCGTGCCGGTGTTCGAGTCGATGATGATGCCGACGGTGGATGTGCTGCCGGTCGAACTCGTTCCCCGCGTCGTACACGGTGAGCAGGACTTCATCTTCCACCGGCCGATCAGACCGGGAGACAAACTGGTCTCCCGCGGCAAGATGGTCGGGTACGAGGGGCTGGACAACGGTACACGCGCCGCGATCCTTGTCGAATGCCGCACTGAAGACGGCGAATTGGTCAACGAACAGTACGTCACGTGTTTCGTGCGCGGATTCAATGCCGGTAAGTCCGTCGGTGTCCTCGCGCCGCCACACAAGTTCGACGAGGCGCTGCGCGAACAGTCGCCCGTGGCGGAGGTGATCCAGCACGTCGACGAAGATCAAACCTTCCGGTATTCGCCGGCCTCCGGGGATCCGATGCCGATCCATCTCGACGAGGAGGTGGCACGCGACGCCGGCCTGCCCGGCATCATCGCCCACGGACTCTGCACCATGGCGTTCACGTCGTGGGCGGTACTCACCGAGGTCGGCGGTTCGGACGTGACACGGCTCAGACGTTTTGCGGTGCGCTTCTCGAAGATGGTGTTGCCCGGCGACGACCTGCACACGACGATCTGGCGTAAGAGCCGAGGCGCGGGCATCACGACCTACGCATTCGAAACCACGCGAGCGGGCGGTCAGGAGAAAGCCATCACCGACGGCTGGGCCGACATCGCCGACTGAATCGAACCGACCGACAACCACTGACAACGCTGACAGGAAAGAACATCATGGGAATGCTGGATGGCCGGGTTGCTGTGATCACCGGCGCAGGACGCGGAATCGGACGCGAGCATGCGCTGCTGTTCGCCGCCCAGGGCGCCGCGGTCGTGGTGAACGACCTCGGTGGGAGCAACACCGGTGAAGGAAAGGATGCGGGCCCCGCGCACGAGGTCGTCGCCGAGATCACCGACCGCGGCGGCCGCGCCGTCGCCAACACCGACAACATCGCCGACTGGGCGGGTGCCAACCGCGTGGTCCAACAGGCGATCGACGAGTTCGGGCACCTCGACGTGCTGGTCAACAACGCCGGCATCCTGCGCGACGCATTCATCGCAGGTATGACCGAACAGCAGTGGGACGCCGTGATCAACGTCCACCTCAAGGGGCACTTCGCGATGCTGCATCACGCTGCCGAGTACTGGAAAAGCCAATCCAAGAGTGGGCAGCAACCGGTCGCATCGGTGATCAACACCGCATCGGGCTCGGGGGTGACCCTACCCAATGCCGGCCAGGCCAATTACGGTGCGGCCAAAGCCGGTATCGCTGCGCTGACGTTGATAGCAGCGGAGGAACTCGAACGGTACGGCGTACGGGTCAATGCCATCGCCCCGATCGCGCGCACCCGGCTGACGTTGGCCACCCCCGGGATGGGTGCGCTGATGGCTGAACCGGCCGACGGTGAGTTGGACCTTTTCTCGCCGGCCAACATCTCGCCGCTGGTCGGCTATCTCGCCAGTGACAAGTGCCCGATCACCGGAAAGGTCTACGCCGTTCAGGGCGGCGCGATCTCACTGCTTCAGGGTTGGCACGACGTCGACACGATCGAGACCGACAAGATCTGGGAACTCGACGACATCGCCGCACGGCTGCCGGGGGCGTGACCGTGTACGAATGGTCTGACACCGACATCATCATGCGCGACACGGTGCGAGAATTCATCGCCAAGGAGATCCGCCCCCACCTCGACGATCTCGAAACCGGCGCGATCTCGCCCTATCCCTTCGCCCGGAAGTTGTTCAGCGAATTCGGTCTCGATGTGATGGCCGCCGAGGCAGTGAAGACGATGCTGGACAAGCAACGAACGCGCCAGGCATCGGAGACGACGTCGGAGCGGCCGGCCAAGGCCGACGGCATCGGTGAGATCGGTGCACAGGCGTCGATGGCTGCGGTGCTGATATCCGAGATCGCCGGAGTCAGCATCGGCTTGTTGTCCACCATCGGGGTGAGCCTGGGCCTCGGTGCGGCGACCATCATGAGCCGTGGCACCTTGGCTCAGAAAGAGCGGTGGCTGCCGGAGTTGATGACGCTCGACAAGGTCGCGGCCTGGGCCATCACCGAACCTGATTCGGGCTCGGATGCGTTCGGCGGGATGAAAACCAACGTGAAGCGGGATGGTGCGGACTATCTGCTCAACGGTCAGAAGACTTTCATCACCAATGGTCCCGACGCCGATGTCATCGTCGTCTACGCCAAGCTGATCGACGACAGTGGCACCGATGCGCGCCAACGACCGGTGCTGACCTTCGTTCTCGATGCAGGAATGGCAGGGCTGACCCAGGGGCGGCCGTTCAAGAAGATGGGCATGATGTCGTCGCCGACGGGTGAACTGTTCTTCGACAACGTACGGCTCGGGCCGGATCGTCTGCTCGGTGAATCCGAACAGCACGCCGGCGGAGACGGGCGTGACAGTGCCAGGGCGAACTTCGCGGCCGAACGGCTCGGCGTCGCTGTGATGGCGCTCGGCATCATCAACGAGTGCCATCGGCTGTGCCTCGACTACGCGGCAAGTCGCACCCTCTGGGGCAAGAACATCGGACAGTTCCAGCTGATTCAACTGAAGTTGGCCCGGATCGAGATCGCCCGGATGAATGTCCAGAACATGGTCTTTCAGACCCTCGAGCGTCTCGCCGACGGGAAGATGCCGACTCTTGCGGAGGCGTCGGCGATCAAGCTGTATTCCTCCGAGGCCGCCACCGAGGTCGCGATGGAGGCAGTCCAACTCTTCGGCGGCAACGGATACATGGCCGAATACCGTGTCGAGCAGCTGGCCCGCGATGCCAAGTCACTGATGATCTACGCGGGCAGCAACGAGATCCAGGTGACCCATATCGCGAAGGGACTGCTCGCGGGATGATCACCGAGACCCGTCGGCGGTTCGGCGGGTTCGGGACGCGCGTGCTCGAGGTGCCGGGCGAGTCCCCGCCCGTCGTGTTGCTGCACGGTTATGCCGATTCTGCCGACACCTGGATGCATGTCCTGCGCGGCTTCGGTGAGGCGGGGCAACGCGCCGTGGCGGTCGATCTGCCCGGATTCGGCCAGGCAGGGGCACGCGCACCCGGACCCCTCGTCGACCAGTTCGACACGTTCGCTCGCTCGCTGCTCGATGACATGGGACCTGCGGTCCTGGTGGGCAACTCGCTCGGAGCCGCCACTGCGGTACGTGCAGCGAGTCGTCAGCCGGACAGGGTGGCGGGCCTGGTGGCGCTCGACGATCCGGTCAATGCCCGTCATTGGCTGGCGCGGCTGGCTCGTCTGCGTCCGGTACCCGCCTCGGTGTGGAGCGGGGTGGCCCGGATCCCGGTGCCGGCCCCGGCGGTGCGTTGGGCGACCGGCATGGCCACCAGACGGATCCTCTACGGTCCGGGAGCCGTCGTCGACCCCGGGGTGGTGCGCCGCTGGTGTGAGTCAGCTGCCGCACCCGGGGCGTTGGAAACCTTGGGCCGGTACGCCTTCCAATATGCCGTCGAGACCGACGGCGGGCACCGAGAGGTGGATGTGAGCTGTCCGACGGTGATCGTGCACGGGGCGCGCGACCGGATCATCCCGGTGCACGCCAGTCGGATTCTGCACCGACAGATCCCGGGAAGTGACCTGGTGGTCCTTCCCCGGTCAGGACATTGTCCGCAGCTCGACGATCCCGCCGCGGTCGTGCGGTTGACGATGCGATTACTGGAGAAGATCAGACGATGACTGTGGGGGAGAACATCTCCCGCACCATGGATATGGTGCGGGCGGCGGCGGTGCTGGTCCGACGGGGGATGGTGCAGCCGACCCGTCCTCGAGATGTCCTGAGAGCTGCCCGGGCGTTGCGCCGGTTCGGCACGTTCGGTGGGTTGGCCCACTACACCGCGGCACGATACGGGGCGCGTCACGCGCTGAGCGACGACACCATCCAGCTGTCCTTCAGCGAGGTGGATGAGCAGTCCAACGCGCGGGCACAGACGCTGGCGAACCTCAGGGGTACCGGCGCGGGCCCTGATGAACGCTCGCGCGAGGAGCCGACCGTCGTAGGTCTGCTACGGCGAAGCAGCGTCGACTTCGTCCTGGATCTGGCTGCGGCGAACAAGGCTGGAGTGCGGACTGTGCTGCTGAACGTCGGCTTCGCCGGCCCCCAACTGGCCGACGTCTGTGCCCGTGAGCGCGTCAGCGCCGTACTGGCCGACGACGAGTTCGCACCGCTACTGAGCGAGTTGGATCCCGGGATCGTGCAACTGGTGGGTTCCGGGATCGTCGAACTCGCGGCAGGTCGGTCGGTGTCGGCGCCGGCCCCGCCGGCCCGGCCGGGCGGCCTGGTTCTCCTCACCAGCGGTACCACCGGTGCGCCGAAAGGAGCTCCGCGAGAACGCATCAGCCCGCTGCAGTCGGCGCAGCTCCTGGATCGGATTCCGTGGCCGCGCGACAGCGCCTACGTCGTGGCCGCACCACTGTTCCACGCCACCGGGCTCGCCACCTGCTCGCTGGGATTGGCACTGGGCAACCAGGTGGTGTTGCGCCGTCGCTTCGATCCCCGAGACACGGTGCACGCGATCGACGTTCATCACGCCAAGGCGTTGGTCGTCGTCCCCACGATGCTGTCACGTATCCTCGACCTTCGCCCCGAGGTTCTGCACGGCTTCGACACCTCGTCCCTCGAGGTGGTCTTCACCGCCGGATCGTCGTTGTCGCCGGAGCTGTACCGACGGGCCACCCGACTCTTCGGCGACGTCGTCTACAACCTCTACGGCTCCACAGAGGTGGCCACCGCGGCGGTCGCCACCCCAGCCGAGCTTCGGCGTGCACCCGGCACCGTGGGTCGCCCGCCGGTCGGGTGCACCATCGCCGCCTACGACGACTGCGACCGGCGCATCACCGATCCCGACACCGTCGGCACGATCTACGTCTCCAGCGGACTGAGCTTCGGCGGCTACACCGACGGCCGGCACAAGAAGAGCCTCGACGGGCTGCTCTCCAGCGGTGACACCGGACACTTCGACGACGAGGGTCTGTGGTTCATCGACGGACGCGATGACGAGATGGTGGTGTGCGGAGGAGAGAACGTCTACCCACTCGAAGTCGAGAATGTCCTCGCTGAAGTACCGGGCGTCCGTGAGGTCGCTGTCATCGGGATTCCTGACCCCGATTTCGGAATGTGTCTGCGGGCATTCATCGTCCGCAGCGACGAAGCAGGTGCCGAGGCCGCGCCTGATGCGGATCGGATCCGCAGCGCAGTGCGATCGCGGCTGGCCCGGCACAAAGTACCTCGAGATGTGGTTTTCCTGGAGGCTTTGCCGCGCAACGAGACCGGCAAGGTTCTCAAGCGGGCCCTGGTGGATATGGAGAAGTCATGAGATGGCGATCTGGTGGCAGGGTGCCGAGACCGTCGACGCTCACCGGGCAGGTCGTGGCCATCACCGGCGCGGCGCGCGGGATCGGGGCCGCCACGGCGCGCGCCTTCGTCGCGGCCGGGGCTCGGGTGGCCATCGGCGACATCGACGCTGAACTCGCGCAGCGCACGGCCGCCGAGATCGGTGCGATAGCGGCCGGCGTCGACGTCACCGACGACCACAGTGTCGGTGCCTTTCTCGACGACGTCGAGGAACGGCTCGGAACCCTTGACGTGATGGTGAACAACGCCGGGATCATGCCGGTGGTCGGCGTGCTCGACGAGACGGCGGAGTCTGTACGCCGCCAACTCGCCGTGAACGTGGCCGGCGTGATCCACGGGACGCGGCACGCCGCACGGCGGATGGTGCCGCGTGGCTCGGGCCGGGTGGTCAACGTGGCGTCCGCCGCCGGCCGCATGGCGTTCGGGGGAGTGGCTACCTACAGCGGAAGCAAGTTCGCGGTGGTGGACCGAGGCTGCCGCGCTCGAACTTCGCCGCAGCGGTGTGGAATTCACGTGCGTGCTTCCCGGGGTGGTGAACACCGAGCTCACCAGCGGGCTCCACGACCACTGGTTGCTGCGTTCCTGCGAACCCGAGGAGGTCGCCGCGGCGACGGTGCAGGCCGTCCGGCGCGGTCGGCGCACCGTCTACGTCCCTGGTCGGCTCCGCGCGATGTCCTGGGGCTACGGGATGTTGCCCAGCGCCGCGCGCACCCAGATCATGGCGATGATGGGTGCTGATCACCAGATGCTCGACGGGGACGCCGAAGCCCGCGCCGGATACACGACCCGCATCGACACCCGATGAGTCCTGCGACGCGGGAAGTCAGCAGTACAACCGCTCGAACTCCCGGATCGACTTGTCGATGTCGCCTTTGACCGCCCGCGCCGCCGCCGAACCGATCGGTCCGAACAGCGGCGCACCACCGAGGTCCATGCGGACGGTGAACGTGCAGCCCTCGTCGGTGGAGTCGACCTTCATCGACAGCGTGTAGCGGGTTCCGCCCACACCCTCACCGCTGACCGACAGCGCCGTCGGCGGATCGAACTGGCGCACCGTCCACGTGACCCGATTGCGCATGCCCTTGGCGCCGGCCACGCCCACGACGGTCGTGCCCACCTCGATCACCTCGGGCACCTCCGAGCGCCAGCCCTGGTGCATGGTCATCCAGTCCCCGAGGCTCGACAGGTCCGACGCGTGGGCCCACGCCTCGTCGGCCGACAGCGGCAAAGAACGCGACATCTCGAGCTTGGCCATTCGAGGATGCTAGGCGATGACCCAGATGGCCTCGGCGGCTGGGCTTCCCAGATCCACCGTGGTCTCGGCCGGCTCGCCCGCACCGTCCGGGACCGGTTGCGTGACCGCGACGGAGATCATGCCGGCGAAATCGCGGCGCGCGACCACCCGCAGGTGCGCGTCCAGGCTGATCCCGACGGTGTCGAAATAGCGCAGCATCTCCGGGTCGGCATCGGAGATGCGCGCGACGGTGCCGGCGTCGCCGTCCTCGCAGACCGACAGCTGACGCGCCGGCGGGGTGGGCACCTGGCCGTCGGCCGCCGGGATCGGGTCACCATGCGGGTCCCGCGTCGGGTGACCGAGCTTGGCGTCTATCCGGTCGAGCATCCGGTCGGAGACCGCGTGCTCGAGCACTTCGGCCTCGTCGTGCACCTCATCCCAGCTGTAGCCGAGCTCGCGCACCAGGAACGTCTCCATCAGCCGGTGCCTGCGCACCATGGCCAGCGCGGCGCGGCGACCGGCGTCGGTGAGCGTCACCGCGCCGTACTTCTCGTGATCCACCAGCCCTTGATCGGCGAGTTTGCGGACCGACTCCGAGGCGGTGCTGGCCGATACGCCGAGGCGCTCGGCCAGCAACTTGGTGGACACCTTCTCGTGTGACCACTCCTGCGCGGTCCAGATGACTTTGAGGTAGTCCTGGGCCACCGTCGACAGGTCGGCGGGGTCGGCGGGACTGCCATCAGGGCTCACAACTGGAAAGTTTAGGCAATCATCACCTGATCTGGGTGGTGCTGATGGGCCGGCGTTGACGGCGGGTCGTAGGCTTTGGCTGTGCAGCGCTGGCGAGGCCAGGGGGAGATCCCGACCGACTGGGGCCGATGTGTGGTGACCATCGGCGTCTTCGACGGTGTCCACCGCGGGCATCAGGAGCTGATCGGTCGTGCGGTGAAAGCCGGCCGGTCGCGCGGCGTGCCCACGGTGTTGATGACCTTCGACCCGCATCCGATGGAGGTCGTCTTCCCGGGCAGTCACCCGGCGCAACTGACCACGCTGACCCGTCGCGCCGAGCTGGTCGAGGAGATGGGCATCGACGTGTTCCTGGTCATGCCGTTCACCTCGGATTTCATGAAACTCACCCCCGAGCGCTACGTCCACGAACTGCTCGTCGAACGCCTCCACGTCGTCGAGGTCGTGGTCGGCGAGAACTTCACGTTCGGCAAGAAGGCGGCGGGCAACGTCGAGTTGCTGCGCAAGGCCGGCGAGCGCTTCGGCTTCGCGGTGGACTCGGTGAATCTGGTGGCCGAACATCACCGCGACGAGACGGTGACGTTCTCCTCGACCTACATCCGCTCGTGCGTGGATGCCGGTGACATGGTCACCGCGGCAGAGGCCCTGGGGCGCCCGCACCGGGTGGAGGGGGTCGTGGTGCGTGGCGACGGTAGAGGCAAGGTGCTGGGCTTCCCGACGGCCAACGTCGCTCCGCCGATGTACTCGGCGATCCCCGCCGACGGTGTCTACGCAGCGTGGTTCACCGTGCTGGGCCACGGCCCGGTGGTCGGCAGCGTCACCCCGGGCGAGCGCTACCAGGCGGCCGTCTCGGTCGGCACCAACCCGACGTTCTCCGGACGTACCCGCACCGTCGAGGCCTTCGTCCTGGACACCACCGCCGACCTGTACGGCCAACATGTGGCGGTCGACTTCGTGGCCCGCTTGCGGGGCCAGGAGAGGTTCGACTCGGTGGACGACCTGGTGGCGGCGATGGGTGCGGACACCGAGCGCGCCCGGACCATCCTGTCTGCCCACTGACTCGCGGGTTCTGATGCGCGGCCCTGTCTGCGTGGCCCGCCGCGGTGTCGGTCTGCGCGGCCCGCCGCGGTCGATTCGGTGGCACCGCAATCCGCTGCTAAACTCCCTGCCGACCCGGCGCGCGCTGCAGTTCGCGGTGGCCGTGCCCCCGGAGTTCCCTCCGGATTCGTGAACGCGGACCGAATTGATGGAGTTGTTTCGTGGCGCTTTCTGCCGACCAGAAAAAAGAGATCCTCGGCCAGTACGGCCTGCATGACACCGACACCGGCTCGCCGGAGGCCCAGGTGGCGCTGCTGACCAAGCGCATCATCGACCTCACCGAGCACCTCAAGATGCACAAGCACGACCACCACTCGCGCCGCGGCCTGCTGCTGCTGGTCGGCCGTCGTCGCCGGCTGCTGAAGTACGTGGCGCAGGTCGACGTCGAGCGGTACCGCTCGCTGATCGAGCGTCTCGGCCTGCGCCGCTGACCTGGGCTGTCACCTGCGCCGGGCCCCAGCAGTGCGAGCCCTGCTCATCGCGTTCGCGACGACCGCAGCGGCAGGTCTGCTGACCGGGTGCTCGTCGTCGACGCCGGCCACGGAGCTCGTCGTGGGGGACTGTGTGCAGATGGGCGGACCCCCCGACCGTCCTGAGGCTGTCGAAGCCGCGTGTGGGTCGGCGGAGTCCAACTACAAGGTGGTGGCGGTGTTCTCCGGCTCAGCCGACACCGCCGAGGCGTGCCCGTCCGATGTCGACTCCTACTATTCGATGCGCGGGTCGTTCTCCGATTCGCGCACCACGGTGTGCCTGGACATCGACTGGGTGGTCGGGGGATGCATGAGCATCGACACCGAGAGTGGGTCGGACCCCGTGCGGGTCGACTGCGGTGACGCGCAGGCGCCCCGACGTCAGCGCGCCACCCAGATCTTGGCCGATGTCGCCAACGCCGATCAGTGCGCCAGCGGCGTCGGCTACCCCTACCAGGAGCGTGCCTTCACCGTGTGCGTGGAGGACGTGACCTGAACCGGAGGGATTAGGGGTTTGCGGTGTACCGGGATGTACCATGGGTGCGTTCGGCTGCCGCAGGCGCGAACAACCGGGTGCGGTCTTCGCAGATCCGCAGGGACCGTTCCCGCGTGACACGACAGGAACCGCCCGATCGCGCGGTCTTCGGTAGTGGCTGCCGGAGAGAACTCCGGCCGCTTCGATCGACGGCCGTCGACGCATCTGGGCTGGGGCTGCTCCGGGTTGACCCGGAGGCGGGACTTCGCGCGTGCCCACGCAAAACAGTTGAATGATGACCCCAGAGAGGCCGTACGGACGTTTATGTCTGTCGTAGAAATTGATGAAGGCGTGTTCGAATCGACCGCCGTGATCGACAACGGGAGCTTCGGCACCCGCACCATCCGCTTCGAGACCGGGCGGCTGGCCCAGCAGGCCGCCGGCGCAGTCGTCGCCTACCTCGACGACGAAACCATGCTCCTGAGCGCGACCACCGCCAGCAAGAGCCCAAAGGACCACTTCGACTTCTTCCCGCTGACCATCGACGTCGAAGAGCGGATGTACGCCGCGGGCCGCATCCCCGGTTCGTTCTTCCGGCGTGAAGGCCGGCCGTCCACCGACGCGATCCTGACCTGCCGCCTGATCGACCGCCCGCTGCGCCCCACGTTCGTCTCCGGGCTGCGCAACGAGATCCAGGTCGTCGTGACGGTGCTGAGCCTGGACCCCAAGGATCTCTACGACGTGTTGGCGATCAATGCCGCCTCGGCGTCGACGCAGATCTCCGGCCTGCCGTTCTCCGGGCCGGTCGGCGGTGTACGGGTCGCCCTCATCGACGGCCAGTGGGTCGCGTTCCCGACCGTCGAGCAGCTCGAGCGCGCCGTGTTCGACATGGTCGTCGCCGGCCGCAAGGTCGAGGAGTCCGATGACGTCGCGATCATGATGGTCGAGGCCGAGGCCACCGAGAACGTGATCGAACTGGTCGCCGGCGGTGCCGGTGCACCGACCGAGGCCGTGGTGGCCGAGGGGCTCGAGGCGGCCAAACCGTTCATCGCGACGCTGTGTGACGCGCAGGCCGAGCTGGCCGGCAAGGCCGGCAAGGAGACCGCCGAGTATCCGCTGTTCCCCGAGTACGGCGAGGATGTGTACTACTCCGTCGCGTCGGTGGCCACCGATGCGCTGTCCGAAGCGCTGGCCATCGCGGGCAAGAACGAGCGCAACGAGCGCACCGACGAGATCAAGGTCGAGGTGCTCGACCGGCTGGCCGAGCAGTACACCGGCCGCGAGAAGGAGATCGGTGCGGCGTTCCGGTCGCTGACCAAGAAGCTCGTCCGCCAGCGCATCCTGACCGATCACTTCCGCATCGACGGTCGCGGCATCACCGACATCCGCGCCCTGTCGGCCGAGGTCGCCATCATCCCGCGGGCGCACGGCAGCGCGTTGTTCGAGCGCGGCGAGACCCAGATCATGGGTGTGACCACGCTGGACATGATCAAGATGGCCCAGCAGATCGACTCGCTGGGGCCCGAAACCAGCAAGCGCTACATGCACCACTACAACTTCCCGCCGTTCTCGACCGGTGAGACCGGCCGGGTCGGCTCGCCCAAGCGCCGCGAGATCGGCCACGGAGCGCTGGCCGAGCGGGCGCTGGTCCCCGTGCTGCCCAGCGTCGAGGAGTTCCCGTACGCGATCCGCCAGGTCTCCGAAGCGCTCGGCTCGAACGGGTCGACGTCGATGGGCTCGGTGTGCGCCTCGACACTGTCGCTGCTCAACGCCGGCGTGCCGTTGAAGGCGCCGGTCGCGGGCATCGCGATGGGCCTGGTCTCCGACGACGTGGAAGTGGAAGGCGGCGGTGTCGAACGGCGCTTCGTCACGCTGACCGACATCCTCGGCGCCGAAGATGCGTTCGGCGACATGGACTTCAAGTGTGCCGGCACCAAGGACTTCGTCACCGCGCTGCAGCTCGACACCAAGCTCGACGGCATCCCCTCCAAGGTGCTGGCCGGTGCGCTGGCGCAGGCCAAGGATGCGCGGATCACGATCCTCGAGGTCATGGCCGAGGCGATCGACGAGCCCGACGAGATGAGCCCGTACGCCCCGCGGATCACGACGATCAAGGTGCCGGTTGACAAGATCGGCGAGGTCATCGGACCCAAGGGCAAGATGATCAACTCGATCACCGAGGAGACCGGCGCCCAGATCTCCATCGAGGACGACGGCACGGTGTTCGTCGGCGCGGCCGACGGGCTTTCGGCGCAGGCCGCGATCGACAAGATCAACGCGATCGCCAATCCGCAGTTGCCCAAGACCGGTGAGCGGTTCCTGGGCACCGTGGTCAAGACCACCGATTTCGGTGCGTTCGTGTCGCTGTTGCCCGGGCGTGATGGTCTCGTGCACATCTCGAAGCTGGGCCGCGGCAAGCGGATCGCCAAGGTCGACGATGTCGTCAAGGTCGGTGACAAGCTGCGGGTCGAGATCGCCGACATCGACAATCGCGGCAAGATCTCGCTGATTCTCGTCGACGAGGACGCCGACACCGAGAAGGCGGACAGCCCGGCTGACGCTCCTGTTGATGCCGCGACCGCCAGCAACTAGAGCGACAGCGCTGCGACGCGGGCGCCGCGGCGAGGACACCACCGCCGCGGTTCGCCGCACCGAACTCCCCGGCGGTCTTCGGGTGGTCACCGAGCACATCCCGTCGGTGCACTCCGCGTCGGTCGGGGTGTGGGTCGGGGTTGGATCCAGGGACGAAGGCCGCACCGTCGCCGGTGCGGCCCACTTCCTGGAGCACCTGCTGTTCAAGGCGACGCCGAACCGCTCGGCGGTGCAGATCGCGCAGGCGGTCGATGCCGTCGGTGGTGAGTTGAACGCCTTCACCGCCCGTGAACACACCTGCTACTACGCGCATGTGCTCGACTCGGACCTTGCGCTGGCGGTCGACCTGGTCGCCGATGTGGTGTTGCGCGGGCGATGCCTGGACGACGACGTCGAGGTCGAACGCGACGTGGTGCTCGAGGAGATCGCCATGCGCGACGACGATCCCGAGGACACCCTCGGTGACGTCTTCCTGTCGGCGATGTTCGGTGAGCATCCCGTCGGCCGTCCGGTGATCGGCAGCGTCGACTCGGTCTCGGCGATGACCCGCGACCAGTTGCATTCCTTTCACGTGCGCCGCTATACACCTGATCGCATGGTGGTCGCGGTCGCGGGCAACGTGGACCACGACGAGGTGGTGAGCCTGGTGCGTGAGCACTTCGGCCCGCATCTGGTGCGGGGCCGCACGCCGGTTCCGCCACGCAAGGGCACCGGCCGGGTCAGCGGTCGTCCGTCGCTGCAGCTGATCCGGCGTGACGCCGAACAGACCCATCTGTCGCTGGGTGTGCGGACGCCGGGTCGGCACTGGGATCACCGGTGGGCGCTGTCGGTGCTCAACAGCGCGCTCGGTGGGGGACTGAGTTCCCGCCTGTTTCAGCAGATTCGGGAGGAGCGGGGGTTGGCGTACTCGGTGTACTCCACGGTGGACACCTTCGCCGACAGCGGTGCACTGTCGATCTACGCCGGGTGTCAGCCCGAACGGTTCGACGAAGTCGTGCGGGTGACCACCGATGTGCTCGCCGAGGTGGCGCGTGACGGCATCACCGCCGACGAGTGCCGCATCGCGAAGGGGTCGCTGCGCGGCGGTCTGGTGCTCGGTCTGGAGGACTCGGGTTCACGGATGCACCGGATCGGGCGCAGTGAGCTCAATTACGGCACGCACCGCAGCATCCCCGACACCTTGGCCAAGATCGAGGCGGTGACGCTCGAGGAGGTCAACGCCGTTGCCCGGCAACTGCTCACGCGCCAGTTCGGCGCCGCTGTGCTGGGCCCGGTGCGCACCAGACGTTCGCTGCCCAAACCACTGCAGACCCTGGCGGACTGAGCCGGCATGACATCGCTGTCACGCCGGCGTCTGATGCTGGGCGGCTTGTCGGTGACCGCGCTCGCCGCGTGCGGTCGCGCCGAGCCCCCCGTCCGCGACGACCCCAACACGCCTGTCCCGCCCACCGACCCCCGGATCGAGGCGCTCGAGCGGCGCGAGGGGGTCATCGTCGGGCTGCACGCCGTGGACCTGCCCACCGGCCGCCGGTTCGCGCACCGTGCCGAGGACCGTTTCGCGATGTGCTCGACGTTCAAGGGTTACGCCGCGGCAGCCGTGCTCGCCCGGGTCGACCGTGGGCTGTCGGCATTGACCGACACCGTGACGATCACGCCCTCGGAGCTGGTGACGTATTCGCCGGTGACAGAGCCCCGGGTGGGTCAACCGATGACCTTGGCCGAGTTGTGCCAGGCCGCGGTGCAGCAGAGCGACAACAGCGCGGCCAACGCCCTGCTGCGCGTGCTCGGTGGTCCGTCGGCGATCACCGAATTCGCGCGCTCGATCGGGGATGAGGTGACGCGGCTGGACCGGTGGGAGACGGCGTTGAACTCGGCCGCGCCGGGCGATCCCCGCGACACCAGCACGCCGTTGGCTCTGGGTACCGGTTACCGTGCCCTGTTGGCCGGCGACGCGTTGGCCGGGTCGAGCCGTCAGACTCTGCAGGACTGGATGCGGGCCAACGAGACGTCCAGCATGCGGGCCGGCCTACCCGGGTGGACCACCGCCGACAAGACCGGCAGCGGGGATTTCGGCACCGCCAACGACGTGGGGATCGCGTACGGACCGGACGGGCGGCAGCTGCTGCTGTCGATCATGACCCGTTCGGCCGGCGAGGATCCGGAGGCGCCGAGCCGGCGTGACCTGATCGGCGAGCTGGCGGCCCTGGTGGCGACCGATCTGTATGACGGGCAGTAGGCCCTAAAGCGTGTCGAATAACTGGGTGCGGTCGAGTCGGCGTAGCAGTAGGGCGATCTGGCTGAGGTAGAGGAAGCCTTCGTGTGCTTTGAGGGTGACTTCGTAGTGGCGGTCGAGTCGTCGGCAGTGGTTGATCCAGCCGTTGGTGCGTTCGACCACCCAGCGTCGCGGTTCGACGATGAACCCGCGGCCGGGTTTCGGCCCGGACACCACGTCCACTGTGACACCGGCCCTGGCCGCGGCGCTGGTCACGGTCTGACCGGTGTAGCCCTTATCCACCCACACGTGGCTGATGGTCGGGGCGATGCGTTTTGCCTTGTTTAGCCGCGTGGGGAATGCCGCGCGGTCGGCGACGTTGGCAGCGGTGACGACGGCGGCGACCAGAACGCCGCCGGAATCGACGAGCACATGACGTTTGACGCCATCGACCTTCTTTGCCCCGTCGAACCCGCGCGGCCCGGCCACCAAGGACGCCTTGACGCTGGAGGAATCAACGACGGCCGCGGTGGGTCGTCTGCGGCGGCCGGAGCGGGTACGGACCTCGCCGCGGACCGTGGTCAGGATTCGCGCCCATGTGCCGTTGCGGCACCAGCGCAGGAAGTGTTTGTGCGCCGCTGACCACGACACGGTGAAGTCGTGCGGCAGATGCCACCACGCGCACCCGGTGCGCAGCACATACAAGATGGCGTCGAGGTACTCGCGCCACCGCTGCGGTGGGCAGGGCCGCCCACCTCTGGGATGTTTCGAGACGAGGAAGCGGGCGATGCGCGCCCACGCGGTATCGGACAGATCAGAGCGGTACCGGCGGCGCCGACCAGGTTTCGGGTCACATGACCACGAATCGTCATCACGTGTACCGACACGATTGCAATGGCCAGCGTGCTTGTCAGTCCGTCATGAGACGCTGAATGGTGATGGCGCGGCACACCACATTCCGGTTCTGTCTCGACCCGACGGTCGAGCAGCGTGACGTGCTGGCCCGCCATGCTGGCGCGTCGCGGTTCGCGTTCAACCAGTGCCTGCGGATCGTCAAAACCAGCCTGTCTGGCCGGCGAACCGACCCGGGCACCACGGTGCCGTGGACGGTTTTCGACCTGATCAACACCTTCAATGGGTGGAAGAAGACCGAGGATGCCGGCCGGGTGTTCGCTGTCGATGCCGACGGTGGCGTCGAAGTGGTGGTGACAGGCCTGTCTTGGCGGGGCGATGTGTGCCAGCAGGTGTTCGAGGAAGCCGCCGTTGACCTGGGTAAAGGGTTGGCGGCATGGTCTGATTCGCGCTCGGGCAAGCGCAAAGGCCGCCGCGTCGGGTTCCCACGGTTCAAGAAGAAAACCGGCGACATCCCGTCGTTTCGGCTGCGCAACAAGCACCCCAAGGGTAAACCCGCCGCGATCCGTATCGGCGACAACGACCGGCCCCGTTCGCTCACGCTGCCCGGCATCGGCCAGATCGCCGTCCATGACGACACCCGCCGACTGCGACGCATGCTCGCCAAGGACCGGGCCAAGATTCTGTTCGCCACCCTCAGTCGTCACGGGGGCCGTTGGTGGATCGCACTCAATGTCGAGGCCGCCGATCTGCACTCAGCTCATCAGCACCCACCCCGCCGCGACGACGGTGGCGGCTGGGTGGGGGTGGATCGCGGCCTGTCGGCGTTCCTGGTCGCCGCGACTGTAGACGGCACCGAGGTCGCCCGCATCGATGACGCCCCCAAGGCGCTGGCCGCCGGCATCGCTCATCAGCGGCGGTTGTCGAAGTCGTTGTCTCGCAAGAAGAAGGGATCACGAAACCGCAAGGATGCCGCGGCCCGGTTGGGGCGGCATCATCATCGTGTCGCCAACGTGCGCCGCCATTTCCTGCACCAGGTGTCGGGCGAGCTGGTCAAGACCCACGACCGGATTGTCATCGAAGACCTCAACGTGACCGGAATGCTGCGCAACTATCGGCTGGCCCGCGCCATCTCCGACGCCAGCTGGTCGGAGTTCGCGCGGCTGTTGCGGTACAAGCAGGCGTGGCGGGCCGGGCAGCTCATCGAAGCCGACCGGTGGTATCCATCGACCCGTCTGTGCCCTGAGTGCGGGGACATCGACAGTTCGATGACCTTGGCGGATCGGGTGTTCACCTGCGGATGCGGGCATACCGCCGACAGAGACGCCAACGCCGCGCGGAATCTGGCCCGCTGGGGCCAGGGCCACCAGCACGACACCTCAACCGATCCCCGGACCCCCAAGCAACGGGGCCGGGCCACCAAAGCCCGCCGACGGGACGGCGCTGGCCAACACCCTCGTGTTGGTGAAACCAGCCCGAATGACGCGGGAACCGACGTTCACACCGCACCCGCGGCCTGAACCGACGACGCCCGAGAAGGGCGGTGCCGAACATTCAATAGAGTTGTTCGACACGCTTTAGACGACGGGCAGTGAGTCGTCGTCGCGCCGCAGCAGGAAGAAATACGGCGACCTGATGCCGCGCAGATCCATTGCGCCCAGAATGGTTTGGTCGTCGAGCTTACGGAAGACGTCGTTGATCGGGAGCTGGTCGTAGATCATCGTCGCGGTGTCCACGCCGCGGTAGCGGGTGGTGCGCAGCCGGGCCTTGGGGCCGCGCGCCGCCAGTATCGGACGCAGCGCGGCGATTGTGCCGGCGAAGTTGCGGTTCTTCACCCCGGGAACCTTGGTGGCGACGCCCAGACCGCCGAACGCGAGAGCGGGATTCAGTGGCCACAGCGCGCTGCCGTCGGAGGTGGGGAACAGCAGGGGGTGCACGGTTTCGGCGTCGCGGAACTGCTTGCCCCACCAGCCGCTTGCGGCCAGCATGCCGTCGAGTGGGTGAGCGGTGGGTACCTCGGCACCATGCCAGGTCCCGAGCATGAACTCCGGCTCGACGACAGGCAGTGCGTCATAGCGTTGCAGCGCGTCGTCGGTGGTCGTCGGAGCGTCAGGCAGAACGTCGGCGAGCATCAGCATGTCCTCGACTTTACTTGACACCCGTCAATTGAGGCACACTGTCTGTGTGCAACCCGATGGCCCCTGTCCCTGCGGAGGCGACGAGGTGTTCGGTCGCTGCTGTCTGCCGCTGCACCTGGGCGAGCGGCAGGCGCACACCGCCGAGGAGCTGATGCGCTCGCGGTACAGCGCCTACGTCGCCGGCGACGCCGACTACCTGTGGCGTACCTGGCATCCCCGCACCCGGCCGGAGGACGTGGCAGTCGGCGCGGTCACCTGGTCGCGTCTGGAGATCGTCGACCAGGTCGGCGGAGGCGTCGATGACGACGCCGGTGAGGTGGAGTTCCTGGCCCACCACCGCGCCGGCGTGCTGCACGAGCGCTCGCGCTTCAGCCGCCGCGCCGGGCGCTGGTTCTATGTGGACGGCGACATCTCCGGGTGACGATCAGCGCAGCGCGTCCGCCGGATCGGTGAACGGCAGGTCCAGGTCTGCGGCGACCTGCTCGGACAGCAGAGCGCCCTCGTGGGTGGACAGGCCCTTGGCCAGCGCGGCGTCGGCGCGGCACGCGTCGCGCCAACCCTTGTCGGCCAGCTTGAGCACGTACGGCATCGTCGCGTTGGTCAGCGCGTAGGTCGACGTGCTCGGCACCGCGCCAGGCATGTTGGCCACGCAGTAGAACACCGTGTCGTGCACGCGGAAGGTGGGATCGTCGTGCGTGGTGGGGCGGGAGTCCTCGAAACACCCGCCCTGGTCGATCGCGATGTCCACCAGGACGGCACCGGCCTTCATCTCGGCCACGGTCGAATTCAGCACCAGCTTGGGGGCTTTGGCGCCGGGCACCAGCACCGCGCCGATGACCAGGTCGGCCTGCTTGACGGCGTCTTCGAGATCGAGCCGCGACGAGTAGCGCGTCTCGATGGCGCCGCCGTACTCGGCGTCGATCTTGCGCAGGATGTTGATGTTCAGGTCGAACACGGTGACGTGCGCGCCCATGCCCCAGGCCACAGCGGCGGCGTTGTCGCCGGCCATGCCGCCGCCGATGACCACCACCCTGGCCGGAGCGACGCCGGGCACCCCGCCCATCAGGACGCCACGTCCGCCCTGGGTGCGCATCAGGTGGTAGGCGCCGACCTGAGCGGAGAGCCTGCCCGCGACCTCACTCATCGGAGCCAGCAGCGGGAGCGCTCCGTCTGACGTCTGAACCGTCTCGTAGGCGATCGACGTGGTGCCGGAGGCCATCAGTGCGTCGGTGCACGGTTTCGAGGCGGCCAGATGCAGATAGGTGAACAGTGTCTGCCCTTTGCGCATCCGGGAGTACTCGGGCTCGATCGGCTCCTTGACCTTGAGCAGCAGCTCGGCGTCGGCCCACACCGCGTCGGCTCCGTCGACCATCTGGGCGCCGGCGCGGGTGAAATCGTCGTCCGTGATCGCCGAGCCCTCGCCTGCGCCGGCCTGGATCAGCACGTCGTGGCCGTGGCGCACCAATTCGGAGACGCCCGCCGGGGTGATCGCGACGCGGTACTCGTTGTTCTTGATCTCGGTCGGGATTCCGACACGCATGATCGCTCCTCGCGCTAGGTCAGGAAAACAGAAAAGTCCTTCAAAGTGTGAAGAACCCTCGGCTCTGACGCAATATCAATGTGGATCATTCGCTAGCATCCAGACATGCCAGCAGAATCGTCGGCCGAGGGGTCTGGTCGATCGCAGCCGCCGAAGGATGTTCGGACCGTTGCTCTCGACGACACCGACCGTCGCATCCTCACCGCATTGCACGCCGACGCGCGGATGTCCAACAGCGCGCTGGCCGAACTGGTCGGCATCGCCGCGTCGACGTGCCACGGACGGGTGCGCCGGTTGCAGGAGGCCGGCGTGATCCGCGGCTTCTACACCGACATCGACCCGGCCGCGATCGGCCTGACGCTGCAGGCGATGATCTCGGTCAGCCTGCAGTTCAACGCGCGCGGCAAGATCCGCGACTTCATAGCCCAGATCCGGGCCAAGCCGCAGGTGATGGACGTGTACTTCCTGGCCGGTGCCGACGACTTCATCCTGCACGTCGCCGCGCGCGACACCGACGACCTGCGGGCGTTCGTCGTCGAGAACCTCAACGCCGACGCCGACGTCGCCGGGACGCAGACGTCTCTGATTTTCGAGCACCTGCGCGGTGCCTCTCCGCTGTAGCCGCACTCAGGCCCCGGCGGCGAAGTCGCGGTCAGGCCCCAGCGGCGAAGCGCCGCAGCCAGGCGAACCAGTCGGCCATGCCCTCCCCGGTGCGGGCGCTGACCGCCAGCACGGTGGCGGTCGGATTCACCTGTCTGATCCGCTCGATGTAAGTCGCGACGTCGGCGTCCAAGTGCGGCGCCAGATCGATCTTGTTGAGCAGCACCACATCGACGGCGCGAAACATCACCGGGTACTTCAGCGGTTTGTCCTCGCCTTCGGTGATCGAGTACACCATTGCCTTGGCGTGTTCGCCGACGTCGAATTCGGCCGGGCACACCAGGTTCCCGACATTCTCGATGATGACGAGGTCCAGTGCATCCAGCTCGAGACCGGCAAGAGCGCGGTTGACCATCGGCGCGTCGAGATGGCATTCACCGCCGAAACCGTTGTCGGTGTTCAGCAGAGAGATCTGCGCGCCGCGTCCGGAGAGTCGCGCGGCGTCCAGGTCGGTGGCGATGTCTCCCTCGATGACCCCGACGGCGAGCTCGCCGGCGAGTTCGTCGAGGGTGGCAGCCAGCACCGTGGTTTTCCCGGAACCAGGCGAGCTCATCAGGTTCAGTGCGCGAATTCCGTTCGATTCGAACGCTTCCCGATTGATCGATGCGCGGAGATCGTTCTCGGAGAAGATGGCTTGGAGAACATCCACCCGCTCGGTGGCGGTGGCGTAGCCGCTGTGGTCGCCGTGCTGGTCGGTGCCGTCGTGCTTGTGCACGAGGTCGCTGCCGTGGCTGTGCACGATGTCGTCATCGTGGGTGTGCACGGTGCCGTCATCGTGGCGATGAAACCTACCCACGACCAGCCCCGTGCTCGAGGACCTCGTCGTGGTTGCGCACATCGATCGACGTCACCAGGAACTCCTCACCACGTATCACCTCGACGGAGCCGCTGCCGCACACTGGGCAACACACCGAGAAGCGCGACGCGATGTCCGATGTCGCACCACAGGCGCCGCACTCCACAGCGGCGGTCACCGACTCGATCTGCAGCTCCGCGACCCCAAGCCCCTCATGGTCACGCACGATGCTCCAGCAGAAGAGCAGTGAGTCCGGGACCACCTGCCGCAGCGCACCCACCCGCACCCGGACGACCTCGACCGGTCGCCCCTCGGCATGCGACGTCACGACTCCGGCGATCGCATGACACAGCGACAACTCGTGCACATCCGCAGGGTAATCCTGCGACCACAGCCTGCGCAGGGTCCACGGCCAACGGAAAAGCGCAGACCTGTCTGCGAGATTGCGATTGTTGGGCCCCCGGGGGAGGGATAGCCTTGATCGGGCCGATCTGTGTCGACAGCCCACTGACGCAGAGCTGAGGAGACCCGCGCCCCATGAGCGCATGTGCGGAAACCGACGGTGTGGCCCGCGTCGCTGACACCGTGCGTCTCCGGCTGCGCATCACCGGCCTGGTCCAGGGCGTGGGGTTCCGCCCCGAGGTTGCCCGCATCGCCGCCGAACACGGGGTCACCGGCTTCGTGCTCAACGCCTCAGGGGCGGTGCACTGTGAATTCGAGGGCCCCGGCGAGCGGGTGGGCGCGGCGCTGTCCCGACTCCGCGACGCACCGCCGCCGCTCGCGCGCATCGACGCGATCGACGTCGAAACCACCGCGCCTCAGGGCGACACGACATTCGCGATCCGACACAGCGACGACGCCACCACCCCGTCGGCGCGCACCCTGGTTGCACCCGACATCGCCATCTGCGCCGACTGCCTGCGGGAGCTGTTCGACCCCAGCGATCGCCGGTACCTGCATCCCTTCATCACGTGCACCAACTGCGGTCCGCGCTACACCGTCATCACCGATCTGCCCTACGACCGGCCCGCCACGACGATGGCGGATTTCGCGATGTGTCAGGCGTGTGCCGACGAATACGCCGACCCCACCGACCGCCGCTACCACGCCCAGACCATCGCCTGCCCGCAGTGTGGCCCGACGCTGAGTTGGCAGGGTCCGGGAGGCGGGCCGCCGGTGGCGGCGGCTGCCGAAGCGCTGCGTGGCGGGTCGATCGTCGCGATCAAGGGCATCGGCGGCTACCACCTCGCCTGCCGCGCCGACGACGACGAAGCGGTGGCGACGCTGCGTCAGCGGAAGAACCGGCCCGCCAAACCCTTCGCGGTGATGACCGCCGACATCGAGGGCGCCCGGCGCATCGCCGAGGTGAACGCTGCCGCGGCCCGGTCGCTGAGCGGACCGGCCGCCCCGATCGTGCTGGTGCCGGTGCGGCCCGGAACGCTCAGCCCACTCGTGGCACCCGGCCTGCGCGACGTCGGGCTCATGGTGGCCTATTCGCCGGTGCACCATCTGCTGTTCGCAGCGCTCGGTGGCGGTGCGCTGGTCATGACGTCGGCCAACCAGGGCGGCTCACCCATCGCGTACCGCGACGGCGACCTCGACTGGATCGAGGGCCTCGCCGACGCGGTGCTGACCCACGACCGGCCGATACACGTGCCCTGTGAGGACTCCGTTGTCGCGATCGACGACGACGGCGCCGAGTTGCCGGTACGCCGATCACGCGGCTACGCGCCGCTGCCGGTCGGGTCGGGAGGCACGGCGGGGAACCGGCCGACCGTCCTGGCCACCGGTGGCGACCTCAAGACCACCTTCGCACTGACGGGCCCCGACGGACGTGCGCACCTGTCCTCCCATCTGGGTGACATGGCCGATCCCCGGACCCAACAGTGCTTCACCACTGCTGTCGAGCACCTGGCGTTCATGACCGGACGCCACCCCGAGCTCGTCGCCTGCGATCTGCACCCCGGCTACGCGACCAGCCGGTGGGCGCAACGACGGGGCGGGCGCGTGCGCGCCGTTCAGCACCACCACGCCCACGCGGTGGCGCTTCTGGCCGAACACGGCCGCCTCGGCGACCCGGTCATCGCCGTGACCTACGACGGCACCGGATACGGCACGGACGGGACGATCTGGGGTGGCGAGCTGCTCGCCATCAGCGACCCGACCCGGTTCACCCGGGTCGCTCATCTCGCACCGTTCGCACTGCCCGGCGGCGACGGAGCGGTGCGCCAACCCGCCCGGATCGCGGTGGACCTCATGCTCCGGGCCGGGGTGACCGGCATCGACGACCTGCCGCCCGCCGCCGCGATCGGCGCTGCCGGCATGAACATCCTGACCCAACAGCTCAGCCGGCAGCTCGGATGCGTTGCGACGACCAGCATGGGCCGGCTGTTCGACGCGGTGGCAAGCCTGCTGGGGGTATGTCAGAACGTCAGCTACGAAGGGCAGGCCGCGGTCGAACTGGAACACCTCGCCCGTACCGCGCGGTGGCGCCCGACGCTGGATTTCGCGTGGGACGGCGCCGTCCTCGACCCGGCGCCGGTGATCGTCGCCCTGGCAGCCGGGATGCGCGCCGGCGCCGACCGTGCCGGTCTGGCGGCGGCGTTTCACGACGCAGTCGTGCGAGCCACCGTGCGGGCGGCCGCCGACACAGCCGTCGCAGCGGGCATCACCACGGTGGGGCTGACCGGAGGTGTGTTCGTCAACCGTCTGCTGTTGACCGGCATCGCCGCCGGCCTGCGGGCGTGCGGGCTGGAGGTGCTCACCCATCGGGTGGTGCCGTGCAATGACGGAGGTTTGGCACTCGGGCAGGCGGCGGTCGCCGCGGCCTCGTTGTCGGAGTGCGTCGAAGAGGAAAGGAGCGGCCAGTGTGCCTCGGAATCCCCGGCAAGGTGATCGAGATCTGGGAGGAAGCGGGGACGCGGATGTCGACCGTCGAGTTCGGCGGCACGACCAAAACCGTCTGCCTGGCCTACCTTCCCGACATGCAGGTCGGTGAGTACACGATCGTGCACGCGGGTTTCGCGATCACCCGCCTCGACGAGGTGTCGGCAAACGAAACGTTGCAGATGTTCGCCGACCTCGGCGTGCTCGACGAGGAGCTGGCCGGTGAGCAGCCCGACCGTCACGACACCCCGGGGAACATGAAGAGGAATTCGGCATGAAGTACCTCGACGAGTTCCGCGATCCGGCGGCGGCCAAGACCCTCGTCGACGCCATCACGCGTCGAGCCACCCGGACCTGGACGGTCATGGAAGTATGTGGCGGGCAAACCCATTCGATCATCCGCAACGGCATCGACCAGCTGCTGGCCGGAGCCGTCGAGTTCATCCACGGCCCGGGGTGCCCGGTCTGCGTCACTCCGCTGGAGATGATCGACCGCGCCCTCGAGATCGCGGCGCGCGACGACGTCATCTTCTGCTCGTTCGGCGACATGCTGCGGGTTCCCGGCAGCCGTCGCGACCTGTTCGGGGTTCGTGCCCGCGGAGGCGACGTCCGCATCGTGTACTCGCCGCTCGACGCCACCCGGGTGGCCGCCGACAACCCGGACAAGCAGGTGGTGTTCTTCGGGGTCGGGTTCGAGACCACCGCGCCGGCCAATGCGATGGCCGTCGTGCACGCCGAGCGGCTCGGGCTGACGAACTTCTCGATGCTGGTGTCGCACGTCCTCGTGCCCCCGGCGATGAGAGCGATCCTGTCCTCGCCGACGAACCGGGTGCAGGGCTTTCTGGCCGCCGGTCACGTGTGCTCGGTGATGGGCACCGGCGAGTACGGTCCGTTGGTCGACGAGTTCGGCGTGCCCATCGTGGTGACCGGTTTCGAGCCGCTGGATCTGCTCGAAGGGGTCCGACAGGTGGTCGAGCTGTTGGAGTCGGGCACTCCCGAACTCCGTAACGCCTACCCGCGTGCGGTCAGCGCACAGGGCAACACGGTGGCACAGCAGACGCTGGCCGACGTCTTCGCCGTCACCGACCGGCAGTGGCGCGGCATCGGATTGATTCCGGCATCGGGATGGACCCTATCGCCGCGTTACGCCGCCTTCGACGCCGAACGCCGGTTCGGCGTCGGCGACATCCGGGTGGCCGAATCGGACCAGTGCCGTAGCGGAGAGGTGCTGCAGGGTCTGCTCAAACCCCACGAGTGCCCGGCGTTCGGCCGGGCGTGCACACCGCGTACACCGTTGGGCGCCACCATGGTCTCCAGCGAAGGCGCGTGCGCGGCCTACTACCAATTCCGCCGGCTGGCGGCGGCCGAGAGCGCGGCATCGCCGACAGCGAGCGCCGCGCATGCCTGAGCAGCCGGTCACCGTCGACCCCGCCGACTGGGTCTGTCCGCTGCCGCTGCGCGAGACCGGGCGGGTCGTGCTGGGCCACGGCGGCGGGGGAGTGCTGTCCGAGGAGCTCATCGAGAACCTGTTCATGCCGGCGTTCGGATCGGCGGCCGGCCCGGCCCGTGACTCGGCGCTGCTGGACGTCGGTTCCGGCCGCGTCGCGCTGACCACGGACTCGTATGTGGTGCAGCCATTGTTCTTCCCGGGGGGCAACATCGGCCATCTCGCGGTCCACGGCACCATCAACGATCTGGCGTGCAGTGGCGCGCAGCCGGTGGCCCTCACCGCGGGTTTCATCCTCGAGGAAGGACTCGAGCTCGACGTGCTCGGCGCGATCGCCTCCACCATGGGGCGGGCCGCTGAAGAGGCCGGCGTGTCGATCGTCACCGGCGACACCAAAGTCGTCGGAAAGGGCAGCGCCGACCAACTGTTCGTCAACACCGCCGGCGTCGGCGTCGTACCGCCCGGTGTGCACATCGGGCCCGAACGTGCCCGCCCCGGTGACGTGGTGATTCTGTCCGGCCCGGTCGGCGAGCACGGGGTGGCGATCCTCAGCGTGCGTGAGGGCATCGACTTCGGCACCGAGGTGCGCACCGACAGCGCGCCGCTGCACCGGCTGGTCGCGGCGATGCTCTCCGGTGCGACCGAGGCGGGCGACCCGGGGGCGGTACACACGTTGCGTGATCCCACCCGCGGTGGGCTCGTGGCGTCGCTCGTCGAGATCGCGCGTGCCGCTGCGGTCGGCGTCGAGATCGACGAGGCCGCTGTGCCGGTGCCCGATGCCGTTGCGTCGGCCTGCTCGTTTCTCGGGCTGGACCCCCTGCAGGTCGCCAACGAAGGCAAGATCGTGGCCTTCGTCGACCCGGCCCACGCAGACGCGGTGCTCGCCGCGATGCGCGGCCGACCCGAAGGCGCCCAGGCAACCGTCATCGGCCGCGTGGTCGGCGACCATCCGGGCATGGCCGTGGCGCGCACCGCCTTCGGCACCACCCGGGTCGTGGAACGCGAGCTCGGCGAGCAGCTGCCCCGCATCTGCTGAGACAGCGTGTCGTCGGCGACGCTCGTCAGCGCCGCAGTGTCGTCGGCGACGCTCGTCAGCGCCGCAGTGTCTCCGAGGGGGCCTCGCCCCAGCGCTTGCGATACTCCACGGCGAAACTGCCCAGGTGGTGAAAGCCCCAGCGTTCCGCGACCGCCGTCACCGTCACCCCGTCGGAGGGGATGGCATCGGTGAGTTCCTCGTGCACGCGCTCCAGCCGCCGCTCGCGCACGAACGCCATCGGGGACATGCCCAGCTCGGCCCGGAACCCCTGCTGGATGGATCGCACGCTCATGTGCACTTCGCGAGCCAGCGACTCCATCGTGATCCGTTCGGCGAGGTGGCCGTCGATGAAATCCATCGCCTGCTGGATGACGGTGCGCCGCGGATCCGCCGACACCGGTTGGGTGAGGTCGGCGTGGTAGTTCGATGGCTGGAGATGCAACAGGCTGCTCATCACCAGTTCCTCGACCGAGCTGATACCGCGTCCCTTCTGGATCAGTGAACCCGCGTGGTACACCTCGGTGTGCACCAGCTGCACGGCGGCATGCCAGCGCATCGCGGCCTCGGTGGCCAGGTCGAAGTCGGGATCGAACACCAGCGGCCTGACCAGGTTGCGGCCGATCAGCCGGGTGACGTGGGCGGTCATCGCCTGCTGCTCGATGCGGATCAACAGCTGCGGGGCGTCGAGCCCCAGCTCGATCCGTAACGGTGTGCCCGGGCTGGAGACCAGCGAGCGCATCGTGTTCGCCTGGAAGGTCGCCGCCGGATGGTGAACGGTGGCAACCCCGTTGAGGGGCATGTGCACCGCGAAGTACCGACCGGACTCGGGGATGTCGATGGTGGCCGGCACGTGCAGGTCCAGGTAGAGCATGCTGACATTGCGCAGCCGCACCCCGTGCATGGTGGCCGCGAAGCCGCCGGCGTCGGCGGGGTCGACCGTCAGCGTCAACGGCGTCAACGCCCGCCCGAGCAGCCGGGCGGCTTTGCCCACGTCTTCGGTGTAGAAGATCTCATGGGCGGTGAGCGCCGGCGGCACTCCGCGCGAGCGCACCTTGCGTCGCACCGGATCGCTGGTCCGACGGATGTCGATGTAGCCCAGCCGCGTCAACCGAGACATCAGTGCGACCGCGTTCCCGCCCGAAGGTAGGGAAGGCTAACTTTGGTGGCGGGGAACCGAATTCGAGGCGGCAACACAAGGCTCCTGACGGACGGGCTCGTTTCAGCGTAGCCATCTCTGCGCAATCCTGATAGCTGTTGCGCGAAAGCGATAGGCACGGCGCCGCCCGCGCAGTACGTTGGGCGCAACAGCCACATCCCCCGCGCAGCAGGGGATCCCGCCCCGGGAGGTATCGGATGGGCGCCAGCGGTCCGGCAGCAACACCCGTCCTGGATTCGGTGAACGGCGCCGGTCCCGCCGACTCCGTGCGCGACCGTCTCGATGATCCGCGCGTCGCCGAGGCGCTGACGACGTTGCTCGACCACGCCGACCTGCTGGCGGTGCTGGTCAGCGGTCTGGACGGATTCGTCCGCCGCGGTGACGACATCACCGCCAATCTCACCTCGGCGTGGGGGGAACTCAGCGGCTCCAGCGAGCAGATCCCCGGCCTGGCCGCGCTGCGCGAGGTCGACCTGACCGAATTGTCGGCCAGCCTGGCCGTGCTCACCGGTGGACTGGTGAAAGCGACCCCGGCGATCAACACGCTGCTGAGCTCGTCACTGACCGACCCCAGGGGCGCCGAGGTCGTTGCCGCCCTGGGAGATGCGCTGGTTTCGGCGCGCTCATCGGTACCCGCGCCGCCCCGTGGGCTGCGCGGGCTCTGGTCGACGCTGCGCGGTGCCGCGAAAGACCCGGACGTGACGCGCGGGCTGGCATACCTGATCGAGGTCGCCCGCGCCTTCGGCCGCAGGGTCTGAGCTTTCCGGTCACTGAAGTGACCCCCCGACAACCGAATTGACAGCCCACCGCACCGGAGGCCGACGCCGCCGGTGAGTCGAGAGGAGTCTCCATGGCATCGGTGCTCTGGTTCCAGGGCGGCGCGTGCAGCGGCAACACGATGTCGTTTCTCAACGCCGACGAGCCCAACGTCGTCGACCTGATCGTCGACTTCGGTCTCGACCTGGTGTGGCATCCGTCGCTGGGTCTGGAGTTGGGTAAGAACGCCCAGAAAGTCTTCTGGGACTGCGCCAACGGCGAGCGACCCCTGGACATCTTCGTCTTCGAGGGGTCTGTCATGGAGGCCTACGACGGGCGTACGGACATGTTCGCCGACCGGCCGATGAAGGACTGGGTCACCGATCTGGCCGCCGCCGCGCAGATCGTGGTCGCGATCGGAGACTGCGCATGCTGGGGCGGCATCCCGGCGATGGAACCCAATCCGTCGGGGTCCACCGGTCTGCAGTTCCACAAGCGGGAGAAAGGCGGCTTCCTGGGGCCGGATTTCCGATCCAAGATGGGCTTGCCGGTGATCAACATTCCCGGTTGCCCCGCCCACCCGGACTGGATCACCCAGATTCTCGTCGCGCTCGCCACCGGCCGCGCCGGTGACATCACCCTCGACGACCTGCACCGGCCGGAGACGTTCTTCAAGACGTTCACCCAGACCGGCTGCACCCGGGTGCAGTTCTTCGAATACAAACAGTCCACGATGTCGTTCGGCGAGGGTACCCGAACAGGGTGCCTGTTCTACGAATTCGGCTGCCGGGGACCGATGACGCATTCGCCGTGCAACCGCATCCTGTGGAACCGGCAGAGCAGCAAGACCCGCGCCGGCATGCCGTGCATCGGCTGCACCGAACCGGAGTTCCCGCACTTCGACCTCGCGCCGGGCACTCTGTTCAAGACCCAGAAGGTCAGCGGGATGATCCCCAAGGAAGTGCCGGAGGGTACCGACCACCTCACGTACATGGGCCTCGCCGCGGCGGCCCGAATCGCGGCGCCGCAGTGGTCCAAAGAAGACATGTTCGTCGTCTGAGGCGATGGTCTCCAACAGAAAAGGACTCCTTGAATGACCGATCAACTCGATCTCTTCGTCAGCCCGCTGGGGCGCGTCGAGGGTGACCTCGACGTCCGCGTCACCATCGAAGACGGTGTGGTGACCTCGGCGTGGACCGAGGCGGCGATGTTCCGCGGCTTCGAGATCATCCTGCGGGGCAAGGACCCTCAGGCCGGGCTGGTGGTGTGTCCCCGCATCTGCGGCATCTGCGGCGGCAGCCACCTGTACAAGTCGGCCTACGCCCTGGACACCGCGTGGCGCACCCACATGCCGCCCAACGCCACGCTGGTCCGCAACATCGGCCAGGCATGCGAGACGCTGCAGTCCATCCCGCGGTACTTCTACGCGCTGTTCGCGATCGACCTGACCAACAAGAACTATGCGAAGTCGTCGCTGTACGACGAAGCCGTGCGCCGGTTCGCTCCCTACGTCGGCACGAGTTATCAACCGGGCGTGGTGTTGTCGGCCAAACCGGTCGAGGTGTATGCGATCTTCGGCGGCCAGTGGCCCCACTCGAGCTTCATGGTGCCCGGTGGAGTGATGTGCGCGCCCACGTTGTCGGACGTGACCCGATCGATCGCGATCCTCGAGCACTGGAACGACGCCTGGCTGGAAGGCCAGTGGCTGGGCTGCTCGGTGGACCGGTGGCTGGAGAACAAGACGTGGAACGACGTGCTGGCGTGGGTGGACGAGAACGAGGCGCAATACAACAGCGACTGCGGTTTCTTCATCCGCTACTGCCTCGATGTCGGGCTGGACAAGTACGGACAGGGCGTCGGCAACTATCTGGCCACCGGCACCTATTTCGACCCGACGCTGTACGAAAACCCCACCATCGACGGACGTAACGCCGCACTGATCGGGCGTTCCGGGGTATTCGCCGACGGCCGGTACTACGAGTTCGACCAGGCCAACGTCCGCGAGGACGTGACGCACTCCTTCTACCAGGGGGACCGGCCGCTGCACCCGTTCGACGGTGAGACCATCCCGATCGACCCCGAGCAGGGTCGCAAGCAGGGCAAGTACAGCTGGGCCAAGTCTCCGCGCTACGCCGTCGGCGACCTGGGCAACATCCCGCTGGAGGCCGGTCCGCTGGCCCGGCGGATGGCCGCCGCCGGCCCCAATCCCGCGCCGCACCAGGACAACGACCCACTGTTCGGCGACATCTACAACACGATCGGGCCGTCGGTCATGGTGCGGCAGCTGGCCCGCATGCACGAGGCGCCGAAATACTACAAGTGGACCCGGCAGTGGCTGGACGCCCTCGAACTCAAGGACAGCTTCTACACCAAGCCCACCGAATACGCCGAGGGCCGCGGGTTCGGCTCCACCGAGGCGGCTCGCGGCTCGCTGTCGGACTGGATCGTCATCGAGGACTCCAAGATCAAGAACTATCAGGTCGTCACCCCGACCGCGTGGAACATCGGGCCGCGCGACGGCTCCGAGACGCTCGGCCCCATCGAACGGGCCCTGGTCGGTTCGCCGATCGTCGACGCCGAGGATCCGGTCGAGCTCGGTCACGTGGCCCGCAGCTTCGACTCGTGCCTGGTGTGCACGGTGCACGCCTACGACGGCAAGACGGGACGCGAGCTGAACAAGTTCGTCATCAACGGGATGGTGTGACCTGCCCTCACCACGGGTGAACCCCACGACCAGCAACCCGGCGGCTACCCTCCAGCCGCCGGGTTGCGACGTCGTGATCATCGGGTGCGGCAACCTGCTACGCGGCGACGACGGGGTGGGACCCGTGCTGGTCCGTCACCTGTGGGAGCGCGGCGTACCCGACGGCGCGAAGTTGGTCGACGGCGGCACGGCAGGCATGGACGTGGCGTTCCAGATGCGCGGGGCCGGCAGGGTGGTCATCATCGATGCCGCGGCCACCGGATCGGCGCCGGGCACGGTCTTCCGCGTACCCGGTGAGGAATTCGCCGAACTTCCGCCGCTGCAGGGTCTGCACACCCATTCATTTCGCTGGGACCACGCGATCGCATTCGCGCGCTGGGCACTCGCCGACGACTGCCCGAGCGACATCACCGTCTTTCTCGTCGAGGTCGCCGGCGTCGAGATGGGTGCTGAACTCTCCGAACCGGTCGCCGCGGCCATGGAGCAGGTCATCGACGTCGTCGAGCGGGATTTCCTGGCGCCGCTGCGTCCGGCCGGGCACGCTGCGGCGACCGTCGAGTTCACCGCGGACGGATATCTGCGCCTCGATGCCGCGCTGGCGGCGGCGCGGTTCCCCTCCGACGCCGTGACGGCCGTGGTGCGCGACGGCACGTTCTGGCTGATTCCGCTGCGCGGGCCCCGCAGCGGGGGATTGCTGCTCAAACAGCGCAATCCCGCCGGGGACCGGTCGGTACTCGTCAGTGAGCTGCTGAGGGAGACCTCACTTCAGGGCGTTTTCCAGGCATTCTGGGACGATGACCACGCCGCGCTGCGCATCCCGGTTTCCGGCGACGAGGAGCGGGAACGGTGATCGCCATGAGTGATCACCAAGACCCGTCTCCGAACAACAGGCCGCCGACCACGGTCCGCGGCGAGAGTTCCGCCGATGAGGCCCGCGCCGTGGACACCGTGGTGGTCCACGAGCGGGGGCACTGGGCCGTCGACATCGTCGTCGTCTTCGACGACGGGGTGGTGCGCAAACGGATCGCCACCCACCGCACCCGGGGGCGGGCCGAGCTGGCCGCAGACCTGATCAAACGCGCCGCCGAGCGCGACCTCAAGGGACCGTTATCGGGATGAATCTCGTGGGAGGGCCGTGACCGACACCGTCGCCGATGTGTCCGAGGACACCGGCACCATGCTTGCCGCGCGTCCGCAGCCGCTGGGCGCGTTCGGCCTCCCCGCCGGATACCTGCTCATCCCGGCGGGCCACGACACCGAAGCCGCCCGAACCGCGCTGGTCGATGGCCGGCTTCCCGAGCAGTGGCCGGATCGGCTCGAGGCGTACCGCCACGCCCTCGCCGGTGACCGGGACAGCGCCCTGCACGCACTGACCGGCGAAGACCCGGTGTCGCGCTACAACAGATTCGTTCTCGATCCCGACCAGGCCGACCCCGCCGCGATCCGCGCCGACCTCGGAGAGTTCGCCGTGCTGGTCGACGTGGTGCTTTTCGCCCTGGGGCGCACCGACTCCGCGCCCGAGCTCGACGGGCACGACGGAGAGATCGCCGCGATCGTGCTGGCCGCGCAGGCCTCGGCGGCGCTGGCTGACGGCAACCCCGCCGCGGCGGTGCCGCTGCTCGACCGCGCCGCCGAACTCGCGGCATCGGTGAGCAGACCCCTGGCCGGCGTGCTGGCCGGTGCCGCGGCCGGGGTGTGCCGCGACGTCGAGGACCCCTCGGCTCTGCAACGTCTCGAGCGGGCTCTGAGTCTGCTCGAGGACGCCGATGCGTTGCGTGTCGCGCGCGCTGAACTGCATCTGAGCGCGGCAGGGATCCTGCACGAGCGCGCCGCGCAGCGCCCCGAGCTGCTGCCCGCCACCGTTCCGCACTACCACTCCGCGCTGCACTTGATCCGGCGTGAGGACGCACCGCTGTTGTGGGCCTCCGCGCACGCCGATCTCGCCACCGCCTACCTGACCATGCCGATGGTGGAAGCGTCGAGCCAATTGAGGTTGGGCATCGCCGCGCAATCCCTGCGGCAGGCGCTGACCGTATTCACCCGCGACGAGCATCCGCAACGCTGGGCCAGCGTGCAGCTGAACCTGGCCAACTCGATGGTCTACACCCCCTCCAAACACCGTCAGGAGAACTTGGTCGAGGCGGTCGAGATCTACGAAGCGGTGCTGCAGTCGCGCGACCGCGACGGCGATCCGCTGGGCCGCGCCCGGGTGCTGGCGAATCAGGGCAACGTTCTCGCGCATCTGGGCCTGTTCGACCAGGCCAAAGCGAAGCTCTACGAGGCCCGGTTCCTGTTCGAGGACGGCGGCGACACCGACTCGGTACGCACGGTTCGCGACATCCTCGACGAGGTGGCCCGCCAGACGGCCCTCGATCGCGGCGAGGAGGCACGATGACCGACCTGCAGGAAGGGGCCGACCTCGAGACGCTGGCGCGCCGCGTCGACGACGCGCTGGCCGCCGTCGCCGGACTGGATCCCGCCGCCCGCACAGCCGCCGAAGAGCTCAAGGCTGCGCTGGAGGAGATCCACCGGGCCGGGCTGGTCACCATCGTGACGCGAATGCGCGCCGACGACGCGGCGCGGCCACTGTTGTTCGACCTCGTCGACGACCCGGTGGTGCGCATGCTGCTCACGCTCCACGGCATCATCCGCCCCGACCCGGTCACCCTGGCTGAACGGGCGCTGGCCGCGGTACGTCCCCAACTGCACAGTCACGGCGGCGACGTCACGCTCGACCGTGTCGCCGACGGCGTCGCGTTCGTTCGTCTGGAAGGCGCGTGCAACGGCTGCTCGATGTCCTCGGTCACGCTCCGCGAACTGGTGGAGAGTGCGCTGCTGCAGGCGGTTCCGGCGATCAGCACGGTCGAGGTACTCCCCAACGAGCCCACGCCGACGATCATTCCGATCGAGTCGGTGTCGTTCCGCCGCGCCGCCGACCCGGAGGCCGAGGGCTGGGTGCGGGTGGCCCGCGCCGACGCGGTCCCGGTCGGCGAGGTCAGTGTGCACGGCCCCGATGTCCTCGTCGTCAATGTCGATCAGCGGCTGTCGGCCTACCGCAACGAATGTGCTCACGAGGCACTGCCCTTGGACAATGCCGTATTGGATGTCTCGGCCGGGACACTGACCTGTCCGTGGCACGGGTTCTGCTACGACGCGTCGTCCGGGGAGTGTCTGTCCGCCCCCGGTGTGCAGCTCGAACAACTGCCGCTGCGGGTCGAGGATGGAGATGTCTGGGTGCGGGTCGGCCCATGAGCCGGTACACCGTGCGCCACAGCGTGAATGGCCGTGCAGGCGGACGGACGGGCCCAGTCGGCGCGCTCGCCGTGCTGACCGATGAGCACAGCGGTGGATGGGAGCCTCGTACCTGGCTGGGCGCGCCCGCGCCCGGCGGGTTGGCGCTGCCGCAGGCCTCCCCGAGCATGGCGTGGATGTATTCGCCGCGCGGGGTGTTCCTCGACGACTCTCATGTGGTGGTGGCGGACTCGGGCAACCATCGGGTGCTGATCTGGCACGGTGTTCCCGAGTCCGACGAGCAACCGGCCGATGTGGTCCTCGGCCAGCCCGACGGGACGTCGGAAGGGCGGGCCGCGGGCGGGCGGGGCCCCGAGCGGGGGATGAACCTCCCCACCGGAGTCGCCGTCATCGGTGGACGTCTGATCGTGGCCGACGCGTGGCATCACCGCATCCTGGTCTGGGACGAGGTGCCGCAGCGCAACGACGTAGCACCCGATGTCGTTCTCGGACAGGCAGATTCGAGTGCGGTCGAGCCGAACGCGGGCGAGGAGTGTTCGGCGTCGACGCTGTACTGGCCGTTCGGGTTCGCGCTGCTGGGGCAGCGGTTCTGGGTGGCCGACACCGGTAACCGCCGGCTGCTGGGCTGGTCCGGCGGAATTCCCGAGCCCGGCCAGCCCGCCGACATCGTGTTGGGTCAACCCAGCGAACACGCGCGGGAGGAAAACCGCGGCGAGGCGGTCGGACCGGCGAGTTTCCGGTGGCCGCACGCGGTCACCGGCACCGACGAACTGCTGTTGGTCGCCGACGCCGGTGATCACCGGGTGCTCGGTTGGTCACCGCATCCCGGCGATGACGCACCGGCTGATTCAGTCCTGGGGCAGCAGGACTTCTCGTCGGCCGACGAGTGGCCGTACGGCCCCCACAGCGGGGACCGGTTCCGGTTTCCCTACGCCGTTGGACTCGACGACGGGCGGCTCGCCGTCGCCGACACCGCCAACAACCGGGTGCTGCTGTGGGATGAGCTGCCCTCGGAGCCACTCGGTGGGCGGCCCGCCGACCATGTGCTGGCGCAGCCGGATTTCAGCTCCAATGGAGAGAACCGCTGGGCGCTGGTCGGCCGTGACACGCTGTGCTGGCCCTACGGATTGAGTCTGCACGGTGACCGCTTGGCGATCGCGGACTCAGGCAACAACCGCGTGATGGTGTGGGAGCGGCGTCGATGAGGCCCCGAATAGTCCAGACCGACGACCAGATCGGGTTCGCTTGGGCGACGGTCGACGGGCGGCCGACGTCGCTGCTGGAGCTTGTCGAGGCCGACGAGGAACCGGACCGTCTGGCCGCCACTCACCTGTCCGCGCTGGACGACGCCCTCATCGATGCGGCGCGCCGGTTCGGCGACGTACTCGGGGGTGGACGGCGGCCGTCACCGGTCGAGCGTGACGTACTCGCCGAGCTGTACTGCAGCCTCGACCGGCTGTGCCTGGACTACGCGCGGGCCGCCGACAGTATGGGGTTGGTTCCGGATGTGCGCGCCGGACAGATCGTCGGCACCGCCGCGCTGATGTCGATCCTGGCCCGTCAACCGCTGGGCCTGCTGGGCCCCGCACCCCTCGACGGTGAGCTCGACGAGCCGACACTCGGGGTGGTGGGCGGCTTCGGAGACATGGTGCAGGTTGATCCCGCCCGCCCGTGGAAGGGCGGACGATGGGTGCTGCGCACCGAGGACGGCGCACGGCTACCGCTGACTCTGGCCATGCTGTTGTTCGACAGTTCGGGCGTGAACCGGGACGCCGCCCGCCGCGAGCACGCTGAAGCGCTGGCGCGGGTCACCGCAGCCGCGGGCGATGCGCAGGCCGACCGGTTCGACATGGCCTGCGCGTTGGACTGGCTGCTCTACGACTGGCTGATGGCGCACCGCGTGGACGCGGACAGCGCCGAGGTCGTGGTCCCGAAGGACCGGGAAGACGATGCCGCCGTCGTCGTGGCAGCAGTGGCCGCCTCGGTCGCCGCCCGGGCGACTTTCGACCCCGCGTTGGGCGGTCGATGACGGTTCGCGGGAGATAGCGAACCGAGGGCTGAAAGTTACCGCGGGCGTGACGGACGGCGGCCGATAACGGACCGTTGGCGATAACCGACCGCGGGCGATAATCAGTTCAACTACCGGGGCGCGGTGTGTTGCCGTGGCTGTCATGGTGTCGACGATTTGGCCTTTGGCGGGCCTGGAAGTGAGGACGCCCTCGGTGACGCTGCGCTACGTCACCGACGATCTGGGGTTCGCACTGGCGGAACTGGCTGCGCAGGGCGTTCATGACTCTGCGACCATGCCGTTCACCAGGCCCTGGACCGACGTCGCCGCGCCGGAGCTGCAGCGCAACACCCTGCGGTACTACTGGCGCTCGCGCGCTGAAACGACTGTCGATCATTGGGATCTACATTTCGCGGTGCTCGTGAGTGCTGTCGTCGTCGGTATGTGCTCCATCGCGTCTGACCGCTTCCCAGTCCTTCGCAGTGCCGAAACCGGATCGTGGATCGGGCGCGCGTATCAGGGGCGCGGCATCGGTCGCGAGGTGCGTCAGGCAGCGCTGCACATGATCTTCCGCGGGTTGGACGCAGACCACGCGACCACCGGCGCCTGGCACGACAACGTCGCGTCGCTCGCGGTCACCCGGTCGCTGCCCTATCTGCAGACCGGCACGTCAGTTCAGCCCCGGCGGGGGTCGCCGGACCGCATGCTGCATTTCGCGATCAGCCGTGCTGATTGGCAACGCGTCGCTCGGGACGACATCGAACTCGTCGGTATCGATGCCGTCCGCGCGCAACTGGAAACGAGGCGAAGCGTCAGGGGAGCGTCGTCAACGTGACGTTGTGCAGCGCGATCGCCACATCGCTGGGCAGGATGTCCACGAAGGTGGGAGCGTCGCGCTGCGCGGCACCGGTACCGATGATGTTGCCCGGAGACGTTCCCGCACAGGGGAAATCACTGCAGCGTAGCCAGAATCCCGGGGGACTCTGGTAGGGCTGCATGCTCGGTGACTGGTCGACCCGGTATCGGCCGGGCGGGATGAAGGACGTCGCCCACCCCTCTCGCGGCTGAGTGGTCACGCCGAACACCCCGTTGCTGCCGTATACCGGTACGGCAGCGGCCGGCGCCGCGGCGAACAGCGCAGTGGTGAGCACGCCGGCTCCCAGCACGGAAAACGACGTCGGCCACCGGTCATCAATACGCATGTTCTCGAGGTTAGCCGCGGCTACGGGTCGTCGTCCGCGTCTTCACCGTTCGTGCTCTCGCTTCCCGCACCTTTGTCGTCGTTTCCCGCGCCTT